>CAJULU010000013.1:0-13265 GCA_910587575.1 uncultured Dorea sp. | reverse complement strand
ATAATGAGCCCCATGCCCTCGTCACATAACAGGCCCTTCCCTTTTCTTTCGCTTTGTATAACAGATCATCCGTCTCAGTCAGCAGATGTTTCACATTCTGTGGAAAAACGAACTGATACGCACCGATACTGCAGCTTACCTTATGGTCGGGCAGCAGGCCGGAAATCACCTCAAGAAACTTTTCCAGCCTCTGCCCTAACTCCTGCTCCGTCATCTTTCTCTCAATCATCAAGGCGAATTCATCCCCGCCGATTCTTCCCACTTTTCCGTCATCCCCGAAAATATCACGGAGAGTCAGCGCCATCCCGCTCAGAATCGTATCCCCGACTCCATGCCCGAAGGTATCATTAATCCTTTTAAAATAGTCCACGTCCACAAATAAAAACCAGCCCGTTCTGTCCTCCTCTGCCCCCTTCTCCTTCTGCACTTTCCCGCAATAGAAAAGAAACATCCTTCTCCCCATGATGCCAGTCAGTTCATCTATCTCACCCTGGTACTCTTTATACGCCATATATTTATAAATAGAAATCAGAAGAACTACCGAAATTAGGTTCAAAGCCACAGATGCCACCAGAAACTGTATCTGCAGATGCATAAGGTCCATAGAAATCTGCTTCGTTACCCCGATTCCGTGTTGCTTAAGCATATAAGATTCCCTTTCAGAAAAATAGTCTGCCGCACAGACCGCCATACAGAACAGAAAGAATTCAAATGCAGCAAAAAACCAGTTCATCTTTCCCGACACATAGGGATTCTCCATGGACTGATCCATACAGAACTTAATATTCTGCATGGTTTCACTCTGGTAAACTGCCCATAATAATTCAACGATGATGACACAGACAGCCGCAAACACCGTATCATCCAGTTTCCAGTGAAGCGCCGTATCATACCGATATCCCAGTCCTGGAAACAGAATCCCCATAGAGGTATACACAAGAAACGAATGCACCTTGGGCGCAATTGCAGAAACCGCCCCGATCCACAGCCGGTCATTCCCCCGTTTCCTCGCAAACTGAAACGCAATCCCGATCACCAGACCGAACAGCGCCCTTGTCCCCACACTGAGTAAAAGGCTGCCAGCCGGAGCTCCGCTTATAAAAGGAGAAAACACGGCATCCCCCGGCAGCACATAAGAAGCCGACGCTTTAAACATACTGGCAATTCCAAAAATCAGTCCCATCAGCACCGACTGTGCCGGACCAAACAGACAGCCTGCCGCCAGGATCGGAATGTACGCCGTAGTAACAGAAATCGGCGGTATATGGATATACCCCAGAAATGTAAATGACATGAGAAGTTCAACCGCAATCAGAGACCAGAAAAAATAACGGTCAAAACAGGAAGCCCCCCAAAGCCCTTTTTTCGTTTTCATCAAATATCCCCCTCTGATCCGCAATGTCCATCCCATTGACAATGCCCATACCTCATCCACTGTTAATCTTAAATATAGACTGAATAAACAAAAAAGTCAATGTATCAGACCTATTTTTAGAAAATATTACCAAAAACAGGAAGAAACAAGGCTGCCTTTGGAGATCATTCCTCTCCCGGCAGCCCTGCTTTCGTAAACTCTATAATATTTTTGACAGGAAGTCCTTAAGCCTCGGCTCCTTCGGATTCCCGAAGAATTCCTCCGGACTCCCTTCTTCCTTGATCTGTCCTTCATCCATGAACACCACCCGGTTCGCCACTTCCCGGGCAAATCCCATCTCATGGGTCACCACCACCATGGTCATGCCGTCCCGTGCAAGCTGCTTCATCAGTTCCAGCACCTCGCCAACCATCTCCGGATCCAGCGCTGACGTGGGTTCGTCAAAAAGTATCACATCCGGATCCATAGCCAGGGATCTGACGATCGCAATCCTCTGCTTCTGTCCGCCGGAAAGGGTAGAAGGATAGACGTCCGCCTTATCCTCCAGTCCGATCCTCTGAAGCAGCGCCATGGCCTGTTCCTTCACTTCATTCTTTATCTGTTCACTGGTCTGCGTAACCGGAATCAGTTCCTTCTTATTCCCGCTCCGGAACAGATTCCCGAACCGGGTCAGGCTGTTTTTCCTCCTAACCTTTTTCAAATCCTGACATCTGAGATAAACCGGAGCCATCATGATGTTCTGCAGCACCGTCTTATTGTGAAACAGATTAAAATGCTGGAACACCATCCCCATGTGCCTGCGGTGTACATTAATGTCCACGCTCATGTCCGCAATATCAACGCCCTTGAACACGATGCTGCCGCCGCTTGGATCCTCCATACAGTTCAGGCAGCGCAGGAACGTACTCTTCCCCGACCCGGACGGCCCGATCACAGCCACAATGTCACCTTTATTGATGGTAATGTCGATTCCTTTTAGGACCTCCATATCTCCAAAGCTCTTTCTGAGATTAATTACGTCTATCACTCTTCTTTAAGCTCCTTTCCATCAATTTGACAAGCAGCGAAATGAGCAGTACAAGCACGATATAGATCAGCGCCATCACCAGATATGGAACCATGAACTCATAACTATTGCTTCCGATATAATTAAATGCCACATATAGATCCGCCGCTCCCACGAAACTTACCACAGAAGTTTCCTTTATCAGAGAAATGAACTCATTTCCCAGGGTAGGAAGAATGTTCTTGACAGCCTGCGGAATGACGATCTTAGTCATACTGACGCCAAAACTTAATCCCACCGCACGGCCCGCCTCCATCTGCCCCGGATCCACAGACTGGATTCCGCTTCTCATAATCTCGGATATGTATGCTCCGCTGTTCAGACCGAACACCAGCATAGAGACCTGTACCCCGGTAATCTTCCACCCAATGATGGGAAGCAGCACATAATAGAACACAAGCAGCTGGACTACAATCGGCGTTCCCCTGAACAGAGCCACGTAGAAGCTGCAGATTCCGTTCAGGATCCTTGGAAGCAGCTTATACTTCGGCAGCACCCTTACAGTCGCAATCACCGTACCGATTAAGATACCGATGATCAGACCTGCCACTGCGATCAGCAGTGTGTTCTGCAGGCCTTCGATTACCTTGACATATCCGCCTTCTTCCAGGAAAATCTCTAAAAATTTATTTACTTTCTGATCAAAATTCCCCATAATCTTCTGATTCCCACCTCATGAAACTCACACCAGGAAGCGCACATTCCCTGCCAGTCCTACTGCATCTCATTGATTGCTTCTGTAATGGCAGCCGCCGGCGCAGCATCAATAATCACATACTTAATATTTCCGTTCAGCATATCCTGTACTGCCAGGGAACCGCTCTTATACGTCTGGCATTCTGCCGGAAGTCCGTCAAATCCCCAGTCTTCATCTCCCTCAACATAATACTGTCCGGTGGTTCCTGCCTGTACGCCGATGGTATCAGACTCGCTCAGTTTACCGAGAAGTTCTGCAACCGCATCTGCATCTGCGCAGTCATCAAAATCGGTGTCGCTGTCCGGAACGATAAGCCTCTGTGATGCAGAATAGTAGGAATCCGTAAATGTCACATATTCTTCCCTCTCCTCATTGATGGTAAGACCTGCCATTGCAATATCGCATTTCTGCTGGCTGACGGACAGACAGACGGCCTCAAAATCCATGTTCTGGATCACCAGTTCCTTGTTCAGTTCTTCTGCAAGCATAGATGCAATCTCCATGTCGATTCCATAGTAGCTCTCACCCTTGGTATACTCAAAAGGCTCAAACGCCGCATTGGTGGCAACTACAAGCTGATCCTTGGAAGTATCCAGTTCAGCCGATTCTACGGCCGCCGGCTCCCCGTCACCGAAATACTTATCACAGATCTCTTCCAGAGTTCCGTCCTCTTTGATCTTTCCCACGAAAGCATTTACCTGTTCCAGTAATTCCGGCTGGGTCTTGTCCACGCCGAACGCATATTCTTCCTCCGTCAGGTCAATGTCAATGACCTTCGCCCCAGACGCAGAAGAGCCCGCATCCTCCCCGCCTTTGGAATCACTTCCGGAGCCGCTCTCAGAATCCCCTTTGGAGCCGCACGCAGCCAGAGACATCACACATACTGCCGTTAATAATATACTGGTAATCTTCTTAAATTTCACTTTCCGTTTCCTCCCATTTTTTATAAGTTTTCGTGCATAAAAATGCACATCTTGTATTTTACCACTTTACGGGAAAAAAGCAAGCATATTTTCACGAAAAAATCCCCTCTGTATACAGAGGGGGGAAGATTCTGTTCCATATTTACGCAAGCAGCATCTGAACCAGGGTCACTGCCACGATCACGCCGCCAAGAATGATCCGGTAATATCCGAAGATTTTAAAATCATGTTTCTTAATATATCCTATTAAGAAACGGATTGCTGCAACAGACACACCGAAGGAAACCACGCATCCTAAGATCAACAGGCTTAATTCCTTGCTGGTAAAATCAAATCCAAACTTCACAATCTTCAGAAGGCTTGCTCCGAACATGGCCGGGATGGCAAGGAAGAATGTAAACTCTGTTGCCACCTCCCGTGAAATACCGATCAGCAGCGCCCCTACGATGGTCGCACCGGATCTGGATGTTCCCGGAATTAAGGCAAGCATCTGAAACACCCCGATGATCAGAAGCATGGGGACCGTCAGCTCTGAAATCCGCCGCACAGACGGCCTGCGTCCGTAATTACGGTTTTCTACCACAATAAAAAGCACGCCGTAGACAATCAGCATGACTGCGACAGGAAGCGGCTTATAGAAAAGTTTATCCAGAAGATCATTGAAGGGCAGGCCGATTAACGCCGCCGGCACGGATGCGATGACGACCTTGATCCACATCTGCCAGGTAAGCATCTTCTGTTTCTCCGTCTTTCTCGGGGAAAAGGGATTCAGCCTGTTAAAATACAATACCACCACTGCCAGGATCGCTCCCAGCTGGATTACCACGTTGAACATCTCCATAAATGCATCGCTCATGGTCGGTTTTAACAGATCCCCTACTAAAATCAGATGCCCCGTACTGCTGACCGGAAGCCATTCGGTAATTCCTTCAACGATTCCAAGAATAATTACTTTCACAATATCTAACATCTCTTATCCCCTCCTTTATTTGCGGCCTGCTCATCGGCAATTATCTGAAAACAGTTATCTCAGTACATATTCTTCCAGGAACCTGGCCACCCCGTCTTCATCATTGGAGGCCGCAATATAATCTGCCGCTTCTTTGATCTCTTCTTTCCCATTGCTCATGGCGACTCCGGTTCCCACTTCTTTCATCATATCCAGATCATTTGCGCCATCCCCGAAAGCCATGATCTCCTCCCGGCTGATTCCCAGGAGCTTTCCGAGCCTAATCAGGGCCTTTCCCTTATTCACCCCTGCTGCATTCACCTCGATATTCATCTTCAGTGCACCGGTGATCTCAATCCCGGAAACGAAACGCAGCTCTTCGACCGCCGCATTCCGGTCTTCCAGCGTAACGAACAGTCCCTGCACCTTATCAGCACCCCGGTTCTCCTCCTCGAACTTCGCCCGGATGTCCGGCACCGGAACCCTCGTCTTTGTGATATACTCTGCCATAGGCGGCTCATCCATGTATCGTTCTATGTCCTTCAGCCCGTCAGCCGGCGCATACCCGATTCCATCATAATAAATCTCCCGCAGACAGTCATAACGCTCCAGAACCTTAAGAACCTCTCTGGCTGCCTCCACGGAAACCAGTTCTTCAAATAAAGGTTCTCCCGTCCTGATATCTACGACTCTTCCTCCGTTTGCCGTAACCGCATACCGGAATCCGGGGAACCTTACCAGTTCCTCCGGGATGCCGCTCCACGGCCTTCCAGTCGCCGGCATTACTTCAATTCCCTGTTTCACGGCACGCTCCAGCACTTCCTGCGTATAGGAAGTCAGCTTTTTCTGCGTGGTAAGAAGCGTTCCGTCCAGATCAGCTCCGATCAGCTTAATCTTGTTCCTCATATGTCCTCAGTTCCTTTCTGTCTTTTGAAAATATCAGCAGCCCTCTGCTGATCTTATCCTTGTCTTCTGCCTGCATATATGCCTGTTTCCCATGCTCTGTCATCTTTATGACGGCCTCTTTCTGTGCGGCAGGGGCAAACAGTACGGTTTCTCTGGTTGGCACCATAATCAGCAGGTCATCCTTCAGTTTATCCACACAGATCTGCCAGATATGCTTAAAACACAGAGAACTTACCTCGTGCCATCCGTCTGCCAGAATCGCAAACCCGCCGTACCAGGTATTGGCAATCACAAACTCCACGTCTCTTACCAGATTCTCACAGGACGCATAATACAAAGCCTCCACGTCACAGCCATGCGGAAGCATATCGTCCTTTAAAACCTCAAATGATTCTTCATCCCGCTTTATAACAAATATAATCCTTAAGTCACCGATAAATGACACGATGGGGGTATCTTTTTCAGAAATATCCCCCAGCTCTTTCCTCACCCATGGATAGATCTGATCCTTCATATGCTCAAACTGATACTTTTCTTCCTCGTATTTCTTCATATCCTGCTTCTTTCCGCCTCTCATTCCAAATATTTTCTATAATTCTATCATAACAAAGTTTGCTTTATAATGCAATTTGTTGTATAATATATTGAGCACACGCTACTAAGGAAAGGAAACATATATGATAACCAAAGAAAAGAAACGTATATTACGGTCAGTTCTGGCGGCTGCCGTTTCTGCCGTAACAATTGCTTCTGTGACTGTCCCGGTTTATTCTGCCCCTTCGGCAAAGGAACTGGAGATTACAACCTCGGACCTGGAGGATGATCTGAATGACCTGAACAGCCAGTTGTCATCTTTGAGTGCTGAATTAGACAATGCCTCGGCACAGATCGAGGAACTTTCCGCTGAAGTCGAGAAGGCCAAGCTCGACCTGGCGGCAGCAAGGCTGAACGAAAAATCCCAGTACGATGCCATGAAGAGCCGCATTAAGTTCATGTATGAAGGCGGGAATCTTTCTCTGCTTGAGATTCTGTTCTCTTCCGACAGCATGGGGGATTTTCTGAACAAGGCCGAATATGTATCAACCATAAGTGAGTATGACAGGGACATGCTGGCAGAACTTAAGGAGGTCTGCGCCGGCGTTGAACAGAAACAGGCAGATCTTGAGGACAAGCAGAAGGAACTTGCAGCGATGCAGGAAGATCTGAACAGCAAGAAGGAAGCCTTGACTTCCAGGATCTCTTCTACTTCCAGCCAGCTGGAAGATTACCAGGCCCAGCTGGAACGGGCACGGGCAGCGGAAGAAGCTCTTAAGCTTGCCCAGAATAATGCCGTCTCCGGTTCCCTCGTCCCATCGGGCGGGAATGGACAGGCCGGTAACGGACAGACGAACGGTTCTTCCGGCACAGGCAATACCACACCGACAGAAGCGAACGTAGATGACATCGTTCTGTTCGCAGCATTGCTTGAATGTGAGGCAGGCGGTTATGACGGAATGCTTGCCGTTGCAACCGTAGTCATGAACCGTGTGGAAAGTTCCAATTATCCCGGTACATTACGGGGCGTCATTTATCAGAAAGGCCAGTTCTCCCCTACGTGGAACGGAAGCCTGGAGAGATGCCTGGAGAGGGGGCCTTCACAGACTGCTTATTCCGTGGCAAAAGCCGCACTTGCAGGGTCAAGACATGCATCGGTAATGAACTGTTATGAATTCCGTTCTGCAGCCTCGACCAGTCACACTGGTATCAATATCGGCGGTAATATATTCTTCTGAATACATACGGCATCCTTTCACCGGCGGAATATTCCGCCCTGGAAGGATGCCGTTTCTAAATCTCATGTTATCTGCCAGCCATCTGCTTCCCCTGCCGGGATTCCAGCCAGGCTGGTTACTTATTATCCGCTGCAGCAGTCTCTATCTATGATTCCCATGTTCTGTATGCAGCAGCATATGAGCCTTGTGAGACATGGGCTTCTCAAAGTATTCCTCATACATCGCCAGCACGTCCGGATTCTCATGTGAGAAGCGGATCGGCGCTTTCTCGTCCAGCTGATAGAGATTCTGCCCACGGTCATATGCCAGTTCTTCCCCATCATGAATCGGCTGGCCGCCGCCGCCCACACAGCCTCCAGGACAGGCCATGACTTCCACGAAATCATAATGTACCTCTCCGCGTTCAATCTTGTCAAGAAGCGTTCTCGTATTTCCAAGACCGCTGACCACCGCCATCCTGACCTTCACTTCGTCAATAGCGAATTCTGCCTCCATGATTCCGTCATTTGCCTGGAATTCGGGACTTCTCACCGCATGGAACGCATCTGCCGGCGGATTCTCCTTCTTAAGCAGATAATAAGCCGAACGGAGGGCGGCCTCCATCACGCCGCCGGTCACGCCAAAGATCACGCCTGCGCCGGATCCCTGCTGCATAGGCCGGTCGCTTTCCCGGTCTTTTAGTGTATCCGGGCTGATATGGGCAGAACGGATCATCTTCACTAACTCTCTGGTCGTAATGACTGCATCGATGTCATGTCCCGCATACTCCCCATGAAACAGCTCCATCTCCCTCTCGCCTTTCTTGGCGACACATGGCATAACGGACACAGTAAAGATCTGCTCCGGGGGAACCTGGATCTTATCGGCAAAATATGTCTTCATGGCAGCTCCGAACATCTGCTGAGGGGATTTCGCCGTAGACAGCTGCTTCACCAGATGAGGGAACTGGGACTTGATGAAACGGATCCATCCCGGACAGCAGGAAGTGAACATAGGACGTTCTTTCAGCTCTCCCTCTGTAAAACGCTTCAGAAATTCCGTTCCTTCTTCCATAATTGTAAGGTCAGCGGAGAACGTGGTGTCAAATACATAATCCGCCCCCATTCTCTTACATGCATCCAGAATCTTACCTACGGTCGCCTCTTCCGGCTTCATGCCAAGTTCTTCTCCCCATGCCGTACGCACCGCAGGCGCAACCTGTACAACCACAGTCTTATTCTGGTCTGCGATTGCATTCCATACTTTCTCTGTATCATCACGCTCTCTGAGCGCACCGACCGGACAATGGGTGATACACTGACCACAGAGGGCACAGTCTGCCTCTTGAATACTCCTGTGACCGGATACATTGACAGTTGTACGTGATCCCGTACCTTCCACATCCCACACGCCAAGTCCCTGGATCTTCTCACAGACCTGGACGCACCGCATACATTTGATACATTTGGATGAATCCCGTATCAAGGGGAAGGATAAATCCCAGGGCCGCTGTTCCAGCACCTTCTTATAGGGAATATTCAGGATATTCAGATCATTCGCCACGGACTGCAGGCTGCAGTTGCCGCTTCTGGCACAGCTTACACACTGGCAGTCGTGCTGGGACAGAATCAGTTCCACATTGGTTCTTCTGTGACGGCGGACCTTCGGGCTGTTCGTATAGATTACCATCCCTTCCTCTGCCACATTATTACAGGATGTGATGAGCTTCTCCTTGCCCTCCAGCTCTACGACGCACACACGGCAGGCAGCGATCTCATTAATTCCCTTCAGATAACATAATTTTGGAATCGGAATTCCATTCTGGGCGGCAGCCTCCATAATGGTAGTATTTTCTTTTACGGATATCTGCTTTCCATCAATCATAAGATTTACCATAATTTCTCTCTGCCTCCTTTAAATATACCATAGCCGAAATGATCACAGCGCAGACACCTTCCTGCCTCCTGCTTTGCCTCTTTCTCGGTCATACAGTTCTCTACGCCTTCAAAATCACAGACTCTTTCGCAGGCCTCGCGCTCCGTCAGATTCACCCTTCCGCAAGGTGTACGGTCATCAAGGCGTGCTTCCGGAATCTCCACGTCGCAGGAGATCTCATGGCGGTATCCCAGATATTCATCAATATTCGCCGCCACTACTTTGGCCGCCGCAATGGCCTTGATTACGGAAG
Source organism: uncultured Dorea sp. (assembly GCA_910587575.1). Lineage (GTDB taxonomy): Bacteria > Bacillota > Clostridia > Lachnospirales > Lachnospiraceae > Sporofaciens. The sequence goes on along the minus strand of CAJULU010000013.1, from coordinate 3,410 downwards.
CCGGGCCGCTGGCACAGTCTCCTCCTGCGAATACGCCGGGCATATTCTCGAATGCTCCTGTACTCTTGGTGAGGATCTTGCCCCTCTCTACCGGGATTCCCGCTTCCTCAAAATGGCGTGTCTCGATATTCTGGCCGATTGCCACGATTAAAATATCGCAAGGTATGTAAATATCCTCTTCCCCGGTAGGCTTAATACTTGCCCTGCCGTCACGGATAGAACTTACCATCTGCGGTTTCACATAGATTCCCTCAATATGATTCTGCGCATTCACTTTGATGGATGAAGGCGCTTTCAGCGTCTGAAGTTCGATTCCTTCTGCTACAGCCCCGTCAATCTCTCCCGGAAGCGCCGTCATGTCTGCGACTCTTCTCCGGTATACGATGCTTACCTTCTTTGCGCCAAGACGCTTCGCCGTACGCACAGCATCCATGGAAACATTGCCGCCGCCGATCACTGCGACTTCTTTCCCCGTAAGATCCATAATCTCGTTTCTTCCGACATTTCTTAAGAACTGGACTGCCGATAATACGCCGTCTGCGTCCTCGCCGTCAAGCCCCAGCTTCTTATCCGTACTTGCCCCAATAGTAATCAGAACTGCGTCATACTGTTTCCTGAGTTCCTGGATCGTAATATCCTGCCCGATCTTCAATCCATGCTTTACTTCCACACCGGTCTTTAAAATACTGTTCACATCTTCTTCCAGACGTTCCTTCGGCAGACGATAGTTCGGAATACCATACCGCAGCATTCCTCCCAGCTTCGGAAGCATCTCGTACACCGTCGCCTGGTGTCCCATCAGCTGGAGATAGTATGCCGCACTTAAGCCGCCCGGACCGCCTCCAAGCACTGCAATCTTCTTTCCGGTGGAAGGCGCACAGGCCGGCGGATCCACTTCACCGGCAAAATCTGCCGCCACACGCTTCAGACCACGGATGTTAATGGCATCGTCCACCATGTTACGTCTGCACCGGGCCTCACAAGGGTGCTCACAGATGAATCCGCAGGTGGTGGGAAACGGATTGTCCTTACGGATCAGACGGATCGCATCTGCATATCTTCCTTCCCTTACCAGCGCAATATAGCCTGGAATATCCACATGCGCCGGGCACAGGGATACACAGGGTACAGGCTGGCTGTAGGTACAGGTACACCGCCCGTTTCTGATGTGCTCCTCATAATCATCACGGTATCCGATCAGCCCCTTATATACCATGTGTGCCGCCTCGTATCCAATGGCGCAGTCCGCCGATTCCATAATTGAAAGAGCCGTCTGCTCCATGATATCCAGGGTCTCCATAGTGGCCTTGCCGTCAAGGACATCCTTGATTAAATAGCTTAACTGGCCCAGGCCGATGCGGCAGGGAACACATTTGCCGCAGGTCTGGGCATGGCATAATTCCAGAAATGCACGGGACATCTCCACAGGACACAGTCCCGGTGGGCTGGATTCAATTCTCCGCTCCAAATCCTTGTATAGTTCTTCCATGACTATCCTGGCTCTTTTGGGCGAGTCAATCTCTAGTCTGCTCATGACTAAACCTCTCTTTTCTTACATATTTCTACATTTTTTGCAGTTATAAGTATTATATCACCTTTGAGGATTATTGTAAGCAGATTGGTCATAAGTAGATTATTTAACAGCAACGATAGAAATTTAACAAGAGTTGTCAGAAAACAGATGCATATGTGGTATTTCTGCCGGCGTATCCATAAAAAAAGGAGCTGCTGCAATTTGGCAACAGCCCCTTTTAAAGGGTCTTACTATCACATCTATGAAACTTTACACAAGTTCAATCAGAACTTCCAGGGCTCCATCTCCCTTACGCTGTCCGATCTTGACAATTCTTGTGTATCCGCCGTGGCGGTTCTCATACTTTGGAGCAATCTCATCAAAAAGCTTTGCTACAAGATCTACCTGCTTCGTATTTCTCTTTCTTCCGGCTGCTTTTTCCGGTACATCCTTAACCGGATACAGAACCTTCAGCATCTGACGGCGCGCATGCAGTCTGCTCGGCTTATCCTTCTTGATCTTCTTGTCTACTTCATCATATACCGTAACCTTCTTGCCGTCCACAACCTCTTTGACCCTCTTGCCGTCCTTGTCCTTGCGGGCAACCTTGGCCTTTACGGTCACTTCCTCGTAGTTGTCTTTCTCTCTTACCGCCATCGCAATCAGACCTTCCGCAATCTTACGGATCTCTTTTGCCTTAGCTTCGGTAGTAACGATCTTGCCGCGATAGATCAAAGCAGTTACCTGATTTCTCAGCAGTGCTTTTCTCTGGCTGGACGTTCTGCCCAGTTTTCTATACTTAGCCATCTTTCTAATCCTCCATTTCACGGGCATTCTGAAAATACCCTACACTTGGTTATGCATCTTCGGGCTTACTAGCCAAATGCTTTGAAATTTATTCTTCGCCTCTGCTTAACCCTAATCCTAATTCGTCTAACTTCGCAAGCACTTCCTCTAAAGACTTCCGTCCAAGATTCCGTACTTTCATCATGTCTTCCGGTGTCCTGTTGGTCAGTTCTTCCACTGTATTGATTCCTGCCCTCTTAAGACAATTGAAGGAACGAACCGATAACTCTAATTCGTCAATACTCATCTCAAGGACTTTTTCTTTCTCATCATCCTCTTTTTCAATCATAACCTCTGCAGCCTGAGCCACTTCAGAAAGGTCGATGAAGAGTTTCAGATGTTCGCTCAATACCTTCGCCGCAAGACTGACTGCCTCGTCCGGAAGCAGTGTACCATTGGTATATACATCTAATGTTAATTTGTCAAAGTCTGTAATCTGTCCAACACGCGTATTCTCAACCGTAAGGTTCACACGCTCCACAGGAGTATAGATGGAATCAATCGGAATCACTGCGATGGGCAATTCGTCATTCTTGTTCTTATCAGAACTTACATATCCCCTGCCCTTTGTGATGGTCAGTTCCATATATAACTTGCTGTCCGCTCCGCCGTTCAATGTTGCGATAACGGTCTCCGGATTCATAATCTCAATGTCCTGATCTACCTGAATATCTGCCGCTGTGACAACTCCTTCTCCTTCGAACTCAATATATGCCGTCTTAGGTTCATCTGTCTCAGACGTATTCCTGATAGCCAGGGACTTCAGATTCATGATGATCTCCGTAACATCTTCCTTAACACCCGGAATAGAACTAAACTCATGAAGGACACCGTCAATCTTCACCTGACTGATCGCAGCGCCGGGCAGAGATGAGAGCATGATCCTTCTCAGAGAATTTCCTAATGTCGTACCGTAACCTCTCTCAAGAGGCTCTACAACAAATCTTCCATATTTCTTATCTTCTGAAATCTCAGTAATCTCAATATTGGGTTTATTAAAATCAAACACTAAGTCCACCTCCTGTGGTGTTACGGGTTATTATTTGGAATA
>CAJULU010000012.1:53504-71158 GCA_910587575.1 uncultured Dorea sp. | reverse complement strand
CATCAACTTATTAGTTTTCGGACAGTCTCCCCCCCAAGGTCTTCTATCCATCACTCCAAATTACACAAAAATTCCTGCCCTGATTTGTGCTTTTTTACAAGAATCTCCCAATACCATTCCGGACAAATTTCGGACAAACCTTGATTTTCCTCCTTTTACATGCTATACTAATACACGCTTGCAAGTCCACAAAAAACAAGGTCTATCAAGGCTTGCCGCCGATTCCCGGCGTTAAATGAATCGTGTGTTCGAGACCTTCCACACGTAAAACAAAACTAAAGGAGACGTAACATGAGAAAACAAAACACAGCTTTTCTAAGTCAGGCAGCCATGATTGCTGCCGTCTACGTGGTGCTCACCTATGTATTCGCACCATTTTCTTTCGGAGAGATCCAGGTAAGGATTGCCGAGGCGCTTACCATCCTCCCCCTGTTCACACCTGCCGCCGTTCCCGGCCTGTTCATCGGATGTCTGACCGGCAACATCTTAGGCGGAGCCATCCTTCCAGATATCATCTTTGGAAGTACAGCCACCTTAATCGGTGCGTTCGGCACCTGGCAGCTTCGCAATCATCTTCCGGTACTTGCGCCCCTGCCGCCAGTCCTGGCGAATACGGTCATCGTACCCCTGGTACTGCATTTCGGTTATGGTGTGGCGCTGCCCGTTCCGTTCCTCATGCTTACCGTAGGCATCGGAGAAATCTTATCCTGCGGCGTACTGGGAATCCTCCTGTATACTGTACTTAGGAAATATAAGAACATCATCTTCGTTCCGTTCAGAAATTAAAACTCAAAAGGCTGCCGGGAAATGGTGTATTTCATGCCATTTCCCGGCAGCCTCCTGTTTTTTGTCCCTCACTTGCGGATCACCACGCCCTGGCGGGCAGGCCTCACCCGATATAAGTGTTGCCGCTCCCCGCCGTCATCTGATCCATCTCGCCAATAGGCACAGACAGCCGCTCATTACTGTCCGCATTGACATAAATCACGCTTCCTTCCGTATACCCCACCAGGATAACCGCACTCTGTGCATTCAGCATACCGATCACCGGATCATCCCGATCCAGCAGATACAGCAGCATATCTGCCGTACATCCCGACAAGTCAAGCGCCCTTCCCCCGTTCAGTTCCTTTATGATCTCCACCGGAGCCTGCCTCTGCTTAAGCCGGTCCGCAATATCCCGGATCATGTCGTCCTTTCCTTCTACGAAATGCTGCCGGCTGCGGTTCCCCTGCTCCCAGATATACGCCTGGTCAGAATCCACCACGCAGCCGCTGTACCGGTCAGCCTCCCGGATTGCCTCCCCGGCCTGGTCATAAATCCCCTGCAGCTTCCCATATCCATATACAAAATATCTGCCTGCATAACTGACGTCGTCAAAGCTGATTTCCCCCGTATCCTCAGTCAGTATCTGTTTCGGCTTCAGGACCTTGGGCTCCCGGTCCGAAATCCCGTCGTTATAGACCAGTCTCACCTGCGTCTCCTTCAGTTCCGTCGCATAGGTCTTCAGATAGATATTGCTTGCCTCTTTTTCCCTGTTATTCGTAATATAGTCAGAAGTCGTTCCTGTGTAAGTCTCTCCCTCCTTCGTGGCCCGGTTTAACGTAATCATATTGACGTCAAACACCGTATCCAGCACATAGATTCCTTCCACCTGATAGGTCTTCACAGTCTTTCCCTTCCCGTTCTGGATCTCGACCTTATACATTGGAACCGTTACTTCCCCGGATATGGTTCTGCCCGTATCCGCAGTCCTTGCCACGCCGTACACGAAATCATTTTTTACAAATCCAAGCGGCCTGATGCACTCATCCCCGGCACACTCCACATTCCGCTCCGTACCGGTTTCCAGATTCTTGACTGTCACCCTGGTTGCCGCATTCAGTTCTTCCCCTTCCTGCCATGCAACCAGACGTCCGTCTTCTGACACCACATACTGCCCGTCTCCAAGTCCGGAAGCCAGAGTCTGGCTGTCCCCTTTCGCCAGATCGAATTCATATAACGTCCCTTTCAGCATCACATACAGTTTATTCTGCTCCATACTGTAATAAACCATACTGCTCAGTTCGCGTACTGCAAACCCATAAGATTTATTGCTGGAAATAAAAGCCTTCTCTTCCACAGAGTTCTTCTTCGAACTATATTTATAGATGGCAACCCCGACTTCGCCCTCATGTGTGCCCCGGCTCATATAACCGCACACCGCAAACATCGTGCCGCCGTCTTCATCTATTCCAAGCAGCTTGATCTCATGATGAGGAACCATGTTGCGCACATCCGTATTCTCCACATCGGTAAAGCTGAATACCAGTGAAATCTCATCCGTATCCTTACTGTAGTTCCACAATTCATTTGCCACCACAAAAGATACTTCGCTTCCGTTCTCACTGACCAGATAAGGAACATCCTGCGGCACGATGCCAAGCACAATGCCATTTTCACTCAGCATATGCTTTGTCACATCGAAGATCTGCTCCATGGTCCTGTCATAATCCAGAAGATAGGTGGTCTGGGATCCCGGCACATGCCTGACCCGGAAGAACTCTTCCACACGGTACTGATCCGTCTCATTTTCTTCCCCTTTGCAGCGCACCATATATTCCAGCTCTACGGACAGAGAATCTCCGTTCATCTCCTTGATGCTCCAGCGTTCCCCCTTCTCCACCATCGGCTCCAGTTCCCCCCAGGATACATGGTCAAAATCCGAATGGATTGTCACATGCTGGAAGGTTGCATTGTCAGCATTCGCTTCCGGCTCAATGGCAGCTCCGATTCCGGCGCCTTCCACCTTATTCATGGCATTGTCATGGAAGCTGCGGATATAATCCAGGCTTTCCCCCAGATTCGCATCCGCCGCATCCGCAAGCCTGGTATAGAAATACACGTTCTGATCACCGCCCGTATTCAGCACAATCTCCAGAACCCACTCCGCCTCCGCCGATACCATGCCGTTTAAATCCAGCGTAAAGTTCTCACTGCCGTGGTCAAACGTCCCTTCTCTCAGCTTCTCCTTCCCGTCCAGCGAGTACACCGTATAGCCCGCTTTCCGGATCTTGTTCTCATAGGCCTGGATGGTCCCTTCCACACGGCCGGCGCTGACCGGCGTAATCGTATCCCGCATGGCAGTGATATCCATTGCCCTTACAAAGCCGCTCAGCGTATTCAGCACATATCCGTTATAAGAAAATGAAATCTGCGGAAAGGTCGCTGCCCCCATGTCTGCAGTCATGTTGTCATTTCCTTTATTCGTATAGTAACTGAACCCGATGACCGCCAAGATAAATACCAGCACAAGAACCGCCGCATCCCTTAGTTTCTTCATCCAAATCATCTATGACTCCCCTTCTTATCCCAACAGGCGTCCAAGTGCCGGAGACACCTGCAGGAACTCTTCACATCTGCGGATGGCCTCCCGGTTCTCCCCCTTCTTACCATTCCTTATCCCGCGGATCAGAATGTTCTTCGGCGTATGCTCCATGTCGATAAATTCTAAGACCTGTACGTCATACCCCTCTCGTTCCAGATACTCTGCCCGCAGCGCATCCGTTACAAGCGCCGCCATACGCTCCTTAATGAGTCCGTATTTGAAAATGGGGTTCAGCACCTCGTTCTCCATCTGCCCGTTCAGTTCATGCTGGCAGCAGGGCACAGACAGGATGACCTTTGCCTTCCATCCCACGGCCTTTGCCAGGGCATAATCCGTGGCCGTGTCGCAGGCGTGCAGGGTGACGACCATATCTACCTGTTCCGTTCCCGTATAACCGGCAATGTCCCCCTCCAGAAACGTAAGCTTCTCATAACCGTATTTCTCCGCCAGTTCGCTGCAGCGCCGGATCACGTCCTTCTTCAGATCCAGCCCGATGATCCGGATATCATAACCTTTCTTCTCATGCAGATAGTAATACATGGCGAATGTCAGATAAGATTTGCCGCATCCAAAATCCAGAATCGTCCACTCTCTGTCCCTGTCAAGCTCTGGCAGAATGTCCTCGATAAACTCCAGGAACCGGTTGATCTGCCGGAATTTGTCGAACCTTGAGCGTACCACCTTCCCCTCCTCAGTCATCACTCCCAGATCTCTGAGAAACGGAACCGGTACGCCTTCCTCAAGGATATAATGCTTCTTCCGGTTGTGTCCGTAATCAATCTCCTTTCTTTCACACCCGGAAGCTTTCTTCTTTATCGTCACTCTGCCCTTTTTGCTCACCAGTACGGTATAGAGGTACTTTACCGTCTCCATCTGCATCTGCCGCATGTTCTCCATCGCTTCCATAATCAGTGCGCACGCCTCTGAAGGTTCTGCATTCCGGTGAAATGCCTGGTGGTTTCGAAAGGTCTCGATCTGGAAGACCAGTCTGTCCCTCTTAAGCAGAGGCCGTACTTTCACCTTCTCGGCCGTCTCTTTCTTTCTCGGGTTGCTCAGCACCGCCTGACAAAACTCTATATTCAGATTTTCCTGTAATAATACTTTTAATTCATCCATAGTATTACTATTGTAATGTTTTTTTTCCCTAAACGCAAGTAGGGGGAGAAGTATTTTCACACCGGTCAGGAAAACAGGAAGTGGCATACATCACTTTTTTATACGCGGGAAGGTGATCGTTACCCGGAACAGATCACCGTCCAGATATAGTTCAAAATTTCCTCCCTGCATCTCAGTAAGCGTCTTGGCTATGGACAGTCCCAGCCCGCTGCCTTCCGTACCTCTGGATATATCCCCCCGTATAAACCTCTCCGTTAATTCATCCGCCGATATATTCAGCGGCTGGTCGGAAACATTTTTCAGACTGAACACCGCCGCATCCCCTATGGTATAGAGATCTGCATATATCCGGGTTCCCTTCATTGCATATTTGGCCGCATTATTATAGATATTCGCCAGCACTCTCCACAGCTGCCTGCCATCGGCACGGATCATGACTTCATGCTCTGCCAGCGACATCACCTCCGTCAGATCGTGATCGGTAAATTTTTCCTCAAACTCTCCACTGGTCTGCTGGATCATCTCTGCCAGATTGATATTCATATATTCCAGCGTAATATTTCCCGAACTCACCTTTGACGCCTCCACCACATCCTCCGTCAACGTCTTCAGCCTCTGGGACTTCTCATCCAGAATGTCCAGGTACCGCACCACCTTCGGATCCTCGAAATTCTCCTGTTTCAGCAGATTCACGTAATTAATGATGGAAGTCAGCGGCGTCTTGATATCATGGGACACATTCGTGATCAGATCCGTCTTCAGCCGCTCGCTTTTCACACTCTTTTCCAGCGCCGCATCCAGACCCTGCCCGATGGAATTAATCTTCTGGGCAATGCTTCTCTGCTCCTCTCCCATACCGTCCACAGGAATCTTATAATCCACCTCGCCGCCTGCAATTTTCTCAACCCCCACGTCAATCTTATGCCTTCCCACCGCCAGCCTGACCAGATAGATAAAAATAAGCAGTTCCCCTGCCATCATCAGAAAGACTGCATACAGGTTCCTGTTGCTGAACACCGCAATCCAGTGGACCAGTACAAATATCGTGAATACAGAAACCGCTTTCCAGACCGCATGAATGTGTTCGAACACCTGCCTTACAAAGCAGATCCCCTGCCTCAGCAGACTGTTCTTCCAGAGAGTATGCGCTTTCACCCTTCTCACAAGGCTCAGATAACCCGCCAGAAACATGGAACAGGTATATGCCGCAGTCACGCCGCCTCTTGTCAGCATACCAGAGGGAACCGAATATGCATAATCCACCGTTTTGTAGTACACCAGGTCAGAGGCCGTCTGCGTGGTTCTCACAATTTCGTCCCCAGTTCCAGGCATGATCACGGGTACTGCCCATACAAGGAGCACCGTAACGGCCGCCAGTTCCGTTTTCCATTTATCAAACCAGTTCAGATACACGGCTTCGTCCTTCCCGTTCCTGCCCGCAGTCACCGTAAGGCAGATTAGTATCACCAGAAAAAGAATCAGGGATGATACCCCCAGAACCGCCACTCTGCGGATGTACGGGCTGTATTTTTCATATTGCAGAGCTTCCGAACAGAGCGCATCTTTGACCGGATACTCCGTATCCACGCCTACCGCATAGACGAACTTCTCCTTCATGCCTGCGGATCTGACCATGTCTCTCCACTCCGAAGCTTCAATCCCTTCTATATTCGTCTTAAAGTCCTTAAGTTCCGGCTCTACGACCGCAAACCTGCCCATGGACTGAATCTTTTCCAGGCTGTCCTCTAACTTCCCATAATCCCGGAATTCCTTTCTGTTCGTATATACACGCCTGTGATCTGCATCCGCATACAAATAGGTCAGATTCGTATCTCCTTCCTCATATCCGTTTTCCAGCCACTCATAGGCATTGTATTCATCCCCGATCCGGATGATGGCATTAGCCAGCATGGAATAGGCTTCATTCAGACGTCCGTTCCATTCCGGATTATCGTTGGCCACCTGCATAATGCTCTCCGCATCAACCGGCCGGTATTTTTCCTCCAGCCAGCCGCCGTCATAACTCCAGCAGTCGATATAGACGATCTTTCCTTCCCTGTCCTGAAGCCCCTTAAACGCCGTTTCAGAATTATTTGCAAAATTACCGTTCTGAAGTTCGGACAGAATGTCGGCCTCGGAGATCCCCGACTCGTCGTTTGCAATCACAAACCGCAGATCTCCTTCACTGATCAGGTTTTTGAATTCACTGTAATAGTAATAATGAAAGGTCTTATCTGACCGCCTGCACACAATGATCTTATCTGACATCCCTTCCTTATTATAAAAGATGTCATTACCGGTAAAATCCCAGTCTCTGCCCCATTCCACCAGATCACCCAGCCTGTAGGCCAGCCCGTGGACATTCTCGCCCAGGAACTTCATGTCCTGTGAGGACGACTGGGTATATTCCTTAATATCAATTATCTTATCCGGGCAGTAAGCGCCGTCGGATTCAAATAAATTCTGCACCTGAATCCCGTTCATCACATCACTGTTCAGATACATCAGCCAGTCTCTGAAACCAACGGTGTCCTCATACTCTCTTGCCGCTCCTCCGGATATCAATTCCCGTATCAATGCCGGATGTGACATCTCCCACAGGAAACTGACCGCAGCAGCCACCAGCAATATATGTTCCAGTATGATCAGAATCCATCTGGCTGGTCTTGACCAGTACCATTGCCGTTCCATAGATACTCCTTTCTTTCCCATACATTATTGGACGGAGTCCACCCGCCCGAAGGGCATGTATTACGGTGTGCCCTTGGGTATACCTTATTGCTACGAACTGAATTTCTCCACCTTGTATCCGACTCCCCAGACCACTTTGAGATAGCGGGGATCCTTCGGATTAATCTCGATCTTCTCGCGAATGTGGCGGATATGCACCGCCACCGTATTATCTACGCCAATTGCGTTCTCGTTCCATATATTTTCATAGATCTGGTCTATTGAGAATACCTTTCCCTGGTTCTTCACCAACAGTAGTAAGATATTGTATTCAATCGGAGTCAGCTTCACCGGCTCTCCGTCTACGGTCACTTCTTTCAGATCGTCATTGATCATCAGACCGCCGGCCACATACACCTCTTGATCCGTATGGTCTGCGGTACTGCCCAGCTGGGTATATCTGCGCAGCTGGGACTTGACTCTGGCCACCAGTTCCAGCGGGTTAAATGGTTTCGTCACATAATCGTCCGCACCCACGTTCAGTCCCAGGATCTTATCCGCATCTTCCGACTTTGCAGACAGAATGATGATCGGCATATTATTCTGTTCACGGATCTTAAGCGTCGCCCGGATCCCGTCCAGCTTCGGCATCATCACGTCCAGAACTAAAAGATCCGCCTTCTGGGTCTTCAGTACCCGCAGCGCCTCTTCCCCATCGTACGCCTTTAATACCTCATATCCCTCCTGTGTCAGATAGATATCAATCGCCTCTACAATCTCTTTGTCATCATCACATACTAATATCTTTGCCATTTTCATCACCTCTCTTATACTATACAAGAATAGCAGTTATTTTTTAAGAGCGATTTGCATAAATTCTTAATATATTATGAAAACTACATATCACGGCTCATTAGTTGGACGTCCGGAAGTGTCGAATTATATCTTAGTATGTCGTAAAGTTACTGTATTTGTCGCCAATGCTTAATGCCCGTATATTTTCGCTATAATGGCCTTGTAGCATGCTTTCCGTTTCTCAGTGTAAGTTTTTGAGGATATTGTTATGGAGCAGAAAATCGAGTACTTAATCCGTTCTCTCGGCATTGGAGCCACATACCGGGGATACCGCTATCTAAGTTATGGAATTCAGCTTTGTCTGGAAAATGAAGATTATCTACTTTCCGTCAGCAAAATGCTATATCCCCAGATTGCAGAGCATTACTACACAACAAGTTATAGTGTCGAAAGGGATCTTCGGACAGTTATCAAAGTATGTTGGGACAGAGGTAATAAAAAGCTTTTACAAGAGATAGCTTTAAGGCCGTTGTACAATAAGCCGCCGTCTAGTGAATTTTTTGATATACTCACTGCACACATTAAGCAAAAATCAATATCTACACCTTTGATTTAGGTTATCTTTTAAAGTTCTTAAGTCCATCTTAAGAATTTTTCTTTTTCTTTAATGGATTAAACATACTTTGGACATAATTATCTCTTATACTTTTATTCAGATAGTTGATGAACATCACTATCTCCCCCCTCAATAAAGTACGCACCGTACTGGAAAGCAGACGGTGTAATACTTTACTCTCATTCCTTTAGATAACTATAACCAGAACGAATTCCCGCAGGTCTCAGGGCCTGCGGGAATTCGCTGTTTAATATTCTTAAAATATTTTTTCATAATTGTCAGAAAATGTCGAAAAAGTGAGTAATGTATGATATACTGATCTTGTTGATCAATAGTAAGGAAATAAGAGAACAGGATTTCTCTTTATTTGCTTACTATTTTTTTGATTAAAACATGATATGAGGGAGGGAATGGTATGTTTCAGTGGATGAGCGATGCAGTGTCCTATGTCCAGTTTTCAGAGTCTACCAGGTGGATATTTCTTTTTATCAGCGCGGTATTATCTGCGCTGTTCACGGAGATGGTCTTCAAGGACAGAGACTGGATGCGGCTGTCAAAACGTATTTTAAACTGGGTGAAGCAGCGGAAATGGGTAAAAAGCTCAAAATGGGCCGAAAAATGGAAATGGACGGAAAAACAGGAACGGATTACGAAGCTGGGAGCCAGATGGATGTGGTATTTTCTAATCTGCATAGCAGTATTTGTGCTGAACGTAATTATCACGCTGCTGCTGCTTTATATACTGCTGCAGTTCGAGCCGGAACAGGAAAGCCTACATCTTCTGCTGAAAGAAATCGCCAAGACCCAGGGGACGGATTTCGTGTTTCCTCTTATCGCCTCAGTGCTGGCAAGCTGGGCTTTAAAGAGCCGGGACAGCAGGAAGAAATCCGCTAATGTGATACTTTGCGGTTTACTGGTCCTTTCAACGGTTTCAAGCAGCGTTATGTATTTTCTGGGGTCTTTTAAGCTGATGAACAGGCCTCAGTATTCTATGCCGATTGAATCTATTTCTTCCATTGTAAATTCCAGGTTAAATTCTTACCCCTTTGCATTATCCGGAGAACTGTTAAGGGAAGTCGGGGATGGAAGCAGACTTCTGCCTGTTTCCGATAATGCCGGAGCTTCTAATAACAGTGGAGCGAATGAGGCTGGGAGCCAGAACGAGGAATATGAAGAGCCGGATGATTTCATTGGCTACTTATCTGCCATTATGAATAATACCTATGCTCCTGGTCATGACAGAAAGGATTATTTGTTTAAGGCCTACAATCTTTTTTTAAACGGAGAGCATAACAATGATTATTTCTACATAGGCGCACTATGGCATCTTATTTATCTCGACATTTCATGGTTTGAAGATGACCCGTCCATTACTGCAGAAAACTGTCTTGAAGAAGCAATCTCCGCTTATAAAAAGAGCGAAGACATCAACGGCGGAAATATTCACTTATCCCGCAATATGCTTCTTATATACATAGACATGGATGACAGAGCCTCTGCACGCGAATGTGTGAGAAATGCGATGAAATATAACGATGAAAAAAGTAATCTGTTATCTGTTTATGTCGGCGCTATTTATAATTGGACAGATCAAGAGAAAGAAGACGCATTACTGGCAGATGCAGCGACAGTTTTAAATAACCAGAAAAATCCAAGGAATTTATCCATGTGCATATTATACAGCGCCTGCGCCATATCCCTGAACTCTAATGTGGAAGATGCATATAATGTGCTCAGCAAGGCCGACGAGGACTTTCAGAACAAAAGCGCCATGGTCAAAATACTGAAATGTATCTGTGCGGACCTGGCTGGCATCCAAATCGATGATGCCGCCGAGCTCCGGAGCATCTATGCTCTGGAAAATACCGGATCTTTTTCTGGCCTGGAAGATATCTACCTGATGAGATACTTGTTCCTTACGAACAGATATGAGGAATTATGGGGATATATTGCTGATGTAGGCGGCTCAAAGGACGAAGAGTTAGATGCCGACAGTGCGGCTATCAAAGCGAACTGGTACGTCAATAATCCTGACAGAGTTTATTCTGACAAAAAGTCGGTTGAATCCCTTCTGAAACAAGTGGAAGACAGGCTGGCCAACGCTTCCGAGCCAGAGGAGAAGGAGAAACTGTTACTTTCACAGCTAATGTTAAGAGACTGTCTCGGAATGTCCATGCCTTCTGACGTTGACAGTCAGCTATTAGACGAACCTTCCCCATTGCAGAATGCATTCTATGCAACCGAGGCCTTTAATAAGGGACAGTATGCCTCTGCAATCGAACACTGCGAAGCCTTTTTTGAGGGAAATACAAAATCGGACGAAGAATCTTCTTCTGCCCCGGGTTCAATGCTGGATTTGCAGCCGCACGAACAGATGGTCCTGCATTACCATATGCAGCTTATTCTTGCAGATTCTTATTTCCAGTATGCAAGGACGGAGTGCGTGAAGAATTCAAAGGAATGGAAGAGTTATCTGAAAAAGGCGGAAAATGAATGTGATGCATTCGCATATTCTACCAAAAGCTTATCGCATATTGAAAATCAATTTAATGAATTGCGGGATCGGATTGACATGGAGAACGGGAAATTGCCTGAGAAATCAGGCGAAAACAACTGAACTAAGCTAAATATAATAAGTTTCACGCAAACAAATATTGCTTGTCACTGAAAGACAAGCAATATTTTTCTTTGTAAAAGTATGAAAAGAGAAATTCGTAATCTATGATGAAAATTTTCATGGCAGCAGCATTAACGCCTCAGAATATATAATGGATTCAGACCTTTCATCTGCCACCAGAACACTTCCCTGCCTGTTTCTCCAAAAAACAGATTTGATACTGTCAGACTTACCGCTTGAGTAATTCCAGTCGCAATTGCAGCGCCAGATATTCCTATTGTTTTAATAAGAATATAATTAAGGATCACATTAAGAATAACACTAATGATCTGTGAATACATTAAAATATTTCCACGGTTAATAAGTGTATAGTGCCCGGCCCTTAATCCTGCGTTATACATAAAAAAAGTACCTACAACATATACTTGATAAATAGAAAATGCTTCATCATATTCTGGTTTTAAGAAACGGAATGCATAAGGGAGAACAATAAAAGATGCTAAAACCCCTATTATATAAATCCATGTCAGAATTGCCGTAATCTGAACATACCGCCTTGCATACTCATTTCGGTCTGAACTATAAAGCTCAATCAATTGAGGATATACGCTCTCTCTGACAGGGGCTATACCAATCTGAACTACTGCAATGATTTTTACTGCAATGGCATAAACACCCACTTGTTCCTTAGAAAGCATATTTCCTATCATGATTGAATCGCAGCGGGAGTAGATTACCGCACATGAAGCTGCTATCGCCAAAGGAAGGCTTTCACGAATTAAACTAAATACAATGTCTTTTTTATACCTTCCCTGAATGAGCCTTCCAAAATCTTTTCTATATTGTATGTAGACAATAGTAAGGCTAAGGAATGAAGAAAAAGCTGTAATTGCCACAATTGCCAATATTGACCAACGCAATGAAACTGCTAAAAGCTGAAGTGCCCCTCCGATCGTCAAGGCAATATTACCAGCTATAATAATCTTCTTGGATTTCAGCAGATATTCGTATCTATTTTGCATTCCAAAACGAAGGTTGATAATTATGACATTTACAAGAAGCACAAGGAAGACTGCATAATAGTCTCCTTTTTCCCCGCTGAACAGGAGATATATTATTCCTCCTGTCAGGGAGACAACAGAAAACATCAGCCTCGTTATCGTTGCATTCCAGACAAGCTCTTCCGGATTTTCTGACGTGTATCTTTTCTTAACAACCCTTGCATCAACAAAGGTAACAAAAACCTCAAACAGTGCGGCAACACTGACAGCATACTGGTAAGTTCCATATCCAAGCGTTCCATAATAATTTGCAATACGAACGGTAACGACCAGATTCAGAATCAAAATAAATATTTTGTCAAACAGCATCCATCCTGTGTTTGCCAGTATTTTCTTAAGACTGCCACCTTTCTTTTCTGACATGCGCATATCCCTCTATCCGATTACTTTCCCGACTATCTCCCGAATCACACCGGTGCCGCCGATAGCGTTTGTCACATAGTCAGCCACCTTTTTAACCTCTGGCATAGCATCTGCCGGACAGCATCCATATCCGACTGCCTTAATTGTTTCAATATCATTTATATCATCGCCAATATAGCATACATTATATAAACTGATTCCTCGCTCATTGCAGATACTCCTGATTAATTTCAGTTTGTCCCTACATCCAGATTCGAGAATATCGAGCTTAAGTTTTTCAGCTCTTCTGCGGTTCAGATCCACGTTCTCGCTTGTGATTATTCCAGTAATGATTCCTCTCTCCCGCAACAGTGCGAATCCCATGCCGTCTCTGGTATTAAACTTCTTAAGCTCATCACCTTTTTCAGAGTAATACATGCCGCCATCCGTGAGGCAGCCATCACAGTCGGTAAGGAAGAGCTTTATTTCAGGCATCTCTACAGGTATACGAATCCCATTCTTCTTCATAAGCGCTTCCACAACTATCCAATCGCCCGGCTCATCAATTTCAAAGAAGGTATCCTCATTCATTTCTACAGTCTTAATATTACCTGAAACACGGTTCTGATACTTTATGAGATCAGCTTTTGAACTAATATAGAAAGCTCCATTCTCTACAAGATATCCATCAAACACCTGGCGTCTCGGGCGATGGAAAACATCATAGTTTGTTGGATGTGCGTAACCGTTCTCATCGTTTCTCCAGTGAAAACGCTTCTGCCTGACAACAGAGAGAACACTGTCTGTACCATCTGTCTGAAATGCTTCAAATCCTTTATCCAGATCCGAGGCTTGCAAGAGCGGGGATGTGGCTTGAACAAGAACAATATTATCGAAATCATAGATACTGGCAAACTCAAGCATTGCAAATTCTGTTGATGCTGTATCAGAGGCCGACTCTGCCGAACGGCCTGTCACAACAGCCTTTGAAAATAATTCAGACTCGATTCCGGCTTTAAATCCCTCTACCACCTCTCTGATTTTATCGCTATCAGTTGCCACATAAACCTTATCAATATATTTGCAATTACATGCGGCCTTTACAGTCCAGTATACAAGTGGCTTTCCACATATGGACTTAATATTTTTCAGGGGAATAGATTTGCTTCCGCCTCTGACCGGAATAAACGCTACGTTCATGCCTGCCTCCAACTTCTTATATTCTTCCATAAACATCCTCATAACGGATGATATCATCTTCTCCAAAATAATCACCGATTTGAACTTCTGTGATTATTAATGACTCATTTTTATCCGTATTTGTTAGTCTATGTTTGCATCCTAACGGGATAAACATTGTACTTCCACAGCTCACGGGAAGAACCGACATATCAAGTTGTACTGTTCCGTTTCCATGAACAACAATCCAATGTTCTTCCCTGTGTTCATGTGATTGAAGACTCAACTGACTTCCTGGCTTGACGCTAATGATTTTCGCCTGAAAGTAATCATTAAGCACGGTGGTCTTGTAGTACCCCCATGGGCGCTGAAAAATCTCATGGTCAACCACGCTTGTATCAAGGGATAAAAAATCATAAGAGAGATCCGCACAAATGTCTTGAAGTAATAAGGCGTGCATTTGGTTCTTGGTTATGATGTTTACCAGTTTTCCTTCATCGTCAACAATAGGTAAGAATTTGACAGCCTCATTTTTAAACAGCTCTGTCACAAGTTCAAACCCATCATAAACAGAGACAGTTTTTGCATTAGAAGTATAGATGAACGAAACAGATTCGGCAGCTGTCTTTCCTTTCATAATTGATCTCCTGACATCACCATCTGTAAGTACACCAAGAACTCTGTCTTCACCATCGACAACAATAACAAACCCCTGTCTGTTTGCATCTATTTTGGCAAGAGCATCAATCATTTTCTCATTAATCAGCACAGTAAACTTCAATAATTTATTATCCAACATTCCACCTCCATTTTAGAATCTCAATGCCAGGGAACTACTTACAATCAAGTGGTTCCCCAATATCAGACTCTCAGTGCTTTCTATACTTGAGCTTATCTCTCTGAACCTGTTCAATCGGAAGAATCTCTTGATCCTTATAAGTTAATGCTTCATGAACTGCATTCAGGTTTCTCACGAGCCTGCGGATTCCATCCGGCTCAAGCGATGCTGCGTGATCCGTTCCCTTCCAGGTACGATCAAGCGTGTAATGACGCTCGATATACTCAGCGCCCAAGGTGTACGCAGCCACATCAACAGCAATGCCAAGATGATGACCAGAGAAACCGATTACCTTAACTCTTCCCTCGTACTGTTTGCGCATACGGTTGATCTCCAAAAGACAGGTATCCTTAAATGGAACCGGATAGCCTGATGCGCAGCTATAAAGAATCAGATCCTTTGCTCTTCCATTCTTCTCAAACAACTGAACAACTGCTTCTTCTTCCTCATGCGTGGTCATACCAAAAGAGAGCTGGATTTCACCTTCATAGTTGTCACAAAGCCACTGAAGCATCTCAAAGTGCGTATTGCATGCTGACGGGATCTTGATAAACTGCGGATGAAGAGATGTAATCTCCTTAGCGCTTGTTAAATCCCATACCGATGTTGAATAAATGATTCCAGCCTCTTCACACCAGGCTTTCAGCTGGGCATGCTGTTCCACATCAAACTCCAGGAACTCACGATGGGCACCGTAGGTGTCACCATATGAGTTAGCCGGGTCTGGATGTGGCGCATTATACTGCTCCGGTGTAAGCAGTTCTTTTGGGCAGCGCTTTTGAAACTTGATTGCATTTGCTTTGCAGAAATAAGCAGCCGTATTGATAAGTTCTTTAGCAATCTCCATTTTCCCCATATGATTGCATCCTGCCTCTGCTATTACAAATGGTTTGTTGTACATAGAAGTATCCTCCTGTCATTTATGATTATCTCATATACCCCTGTGTTTTTTTGGGGTTAATGAAACAATAAACAAAACTAAATATGTAAGTCCAATCGCTAAATAACTATTCATAAACCCAAACAGCCTGTTTCTAGGAAGCATGGGAATATTTAACAAAAACTGAAACAATAATGGAATATATTTACTTCGGACATCAAGATTGGATCCGTCACATATTGCTAATATCTGTGCCAGCAGAAAGCTAAAAACAGCAACTCCAAAATAGCCTCCCAGATCATATGCTTCTGCCAGAAAAGATCCACCAAATCCGTTTCCATTTATAAATGCAGATTGAGAAATGTTATACATTGTGACATTAGAGATATCATTTGTATTCCTTGCAATTTCATCAGTTTGTCCGAACCCATACTTCAATGCATAATATGGAGTAAGCAGCGGCGAGAACACAAAGGGATAATGTCTATACTGCAAATCGCCTTCCATTACAAGCATAGGAACAACTCGTGATCTGGATTGTTTGATTAATGTATCAATGACAGAAGATATATTACTTGTACTATTTGAATTGTTTCCTCCATACCCCATGCGAGCAGTGTCAAGGGTAACTATTAAGGCAATCAATATCAACCCAACGAATACATATTTCCTTATTTTTATATTTACATCGTACTTTTTTCCATACCAATATATACAAATTATTATCAGACTGATAACACTGCCTCTCTGACCTCTTAATGCACTTAGTAAACTAATGGCAATATATAGCAGGGAAATCTTCTTAAATTGTTCCTTTGATGGATTCCCTGCCAGGGAAACGCAATACCCTGCGGTTAATCCCAAATTTGCTCCACTCACCCAGAAGGGATACTCAATATTAGAAAAACCATTTGTAAAAATTGACATATAACCATGCAGTATTACATATCTGACCTGGAGATAGGTTTTTACTAATGCAGGGATAAAAAAAATTCCCATCATAATTTCACCGATTTGTATTAATAACGGTATGGATTTCCTCTGTATCCTTGCTTTCTTTTTTTGTTTGCTTATTCGTATACAATAGAACACATGTATAAAGTATGTTTCAATAAAACTTGCAACAATAAATCTGGAGCCAACATCGGCGGCAAATGTTATCCTTCTAGGCCATCTTATAGATAAGAAATCATAATCTAAGAACGGGAACAGTGTTTCGGCAAAAAGAACTGAATAAATAAAAAAGATACTTGTATACAGGAATACACAATACAGCGAAAAGAAGCCATAATGTCTGCCGGCATATATAAGTGTAAATATATATGTTATAGTAAATCCTAGTAATAATGGATATAGTGATCCAGTAACCATATAGATTGCATAGGTAATACACAACAATATTGGTATTACTACTATATAGATATTTAAAGAAAATGGAATATATAGTTTCCTTTTTCTTTCTACCAGATCAACGTAAGCAGTCTTGCCTCCGTTTAAATCCTTATTAAACAAATCACTCATGGACAACTTCCTCCAAAGCATCTTTCAGTTCTTTATAATCAGAGGGCAGCGTGAAAACTTCTGGATGTTGTTTCATAACAATCTTCTTAATATCAATGACTAACTTTCTGAACTTTTCATTCATTTTGTCTAATTCCAGCATCTCAACAAGTGAGATTACTTTCTGCCTGCTGTCAAAATACAGGAAAGGACTCAATAATGCTGTGCTGACAGCGCCTATGAGAATTTTATTTTCCAGCATTTCTTTATGAAAATAGTATATTTCCCACGGAATATAGTTCTTTTTGTTTACTTTTAATCCCGTCCCCTCATAGATTGACGGATCATTCCTAGGATGTACTTTTACCAAAAGGTTATCTTTCCCAACAATTTCACTTACAGTTCTTAATATCTCATGATCGTTTGTATTAATCCCATCTTTAGCAAAGGCATTATCAAAATATATGTATTTCTCTTTGATTATATCATGGGGTTTAAAGTCAAATATAACATCAGCTATCCTTGCAGTTTCAGAATCCGGATCAAGAAATCTTGCCTTCACTCTCGTAAAAGGGACTCCATAATTCGCCATCTCCGGTCTATATAAATACTGGCATTCTATATTCTTTTTTCCAGAATTATGTCTTAGCATTTTTCTGGCAAAATCTTTTGC
>CAJULU010000012.1:10458-53494 GCA_910587575.1 uncultured Dorea sp. | reverse complement strand
TGTCCCTTTTTGTAAAAACTCTCCATAATTAGCATACGAAGACATTCCATCTTCCAACCAGATATATTTAATTGTATTATTGAAAAAATGAGCAAAATTGCACACAAAAAAATCAGCTGCAGGACAAAATGACATATACTGGTATTCACGGAAGTCACATGATAAGTCAGTCCATATTTTATATATATTATTCCTGTTCAGATAAATGCCCGCCCATTTTATACGTTGTTTTTGCAGATTTCTAAGTTTACTCCAGGCGCTTTCGACAAAATAGGTCTTACGGAAAATGCCCAGAGAGGTAATCCTGTCGAACAGTATCTTTCCGAACGCCGGCTCTTCCAGCAAAAGAAGATCCCATTTGATTTGCCCATATGATGTTGTTTCCATCATATTCAAAGTGTTCAGTAATTGAAGCGGAGAGTCGACAACCGCAATCCCGCATATGTCATTTTGTCTTCTCATGTATAGATTTGTTCCCCTTCGTGATTTAACTTTCAACTATTCTCCGATACTGCTTATCTGCTTAGAATACTGATTACTTTGTTAATAATTTCTTCATCAAGCTTCGGTCTGATTTCTTGTGTTTCAAATTTTATCTTGGGCGTTAACAAGCTATTCTCCGGCAAAGGAATATCAAAGAGACATGGTTCACTATCAAGAATCCAGTCCTTATACTCCGTAAGCTCATCATATGAATCCAGTTTTAACGCTCTTATTCCATAGGCTTCAGATATCTTAGCAAAATCCGGAACACTATAGCCACCAGATGCCGTAGTATTTGCAAAACGGTCATTATGCTCCAAGTGTTGTGTTTCGCTAATTTTTCCCAACACGCAGTTATTCAAAACAAATATTTTGATTGGAAGGTTCTCCCGTCTTACAGTCTCCATCTCCTGGATATTCATCTGAAAACCACCATCACCAGTAATGCAGTAACTCGCTTGATTTCCCATGGAAATGCAGGAACCTATGGCATATGGCAATCCACACCCCATAGTCCCATATCCGCCACTAATATGAATTCTCCCTTTAAACCCTTTCAGCACAAGAGATTGTGCGCACCAGCATTGATGCATGCCAACGTCCACGGATACAACAGGGTCTGGAGGAAGCAAAGAGGCGATCTTCTCGACAGCCATATTACCGGGCTGTTTATCATACTCATTCAGTACTTCTTTAGCCTCCAAGCATTGTTCCCTCCAGTCAGAATAATCACCGAACCTCTCTGCCAAAAGCATTCTCGCAAAATCTCTGGCATCGGTCTGATATTTCTTTTCGTTTTCTTTTATGTTCCGGCTTAGTTCATATTCATCAATATCGCAGCGTACTAAG
The DNA here is from genome assembly GCA_910587575.1 of uncultured Dorea sp. GTDB lineage: Bacteria > Bacillota > Clostridia > Lachnospirales > Lachnospiraceae > Sporofaciens. The sequence continues at coordinate 52,162 of CAJULU010000012.1, read as the reverse complement.
TCCGCTTTAGGAGCGAATTTCTGTGCAGTTCTTCCTACCTGACGAATCCCAAGACGTGCACCAACAGAAATAATCAAGTCACATTCATTCAGAATCATGTTTGCAATACGATTGCCATGAGTCCCAATGAACCCTATATGGAGATCATCCGGTGCCAGATCAACACCGTTCATTGTCGTCAAAACTGGAATATTCGTCTTTTGTGCAAATTCGTGAAACATTTCTACGGCGTCAGCACTTCTGACACCGTTACCCATCAATAATACTGGCTTGCTGTATGTCGAGCGGAAAATCAATGAGCACACCCCCTTTCCTGCCAAGTAAAGCCATATTATATGCTCTGCTGATAATATCGGCGAATCCTTCAGTACTATTGGCTGTTACTGAATACTTAGTAATATGCCTTGTCATAGATACAATATCCATTTCCTGAAATCCATTTTGACGAATGCCGGAAAATCCCTTCATCTCATTGGTAGGAACATTTCCACAGATACCCATAATCGGAAATCCATCAAACCAGGCATCCGCAAGTCCCCCAAGCCCATTTACTGCGCCAGGGCCTGATGTTGTAAAATACACTCCAATCCTCCCACTGGTTCTCGCAAAACCATCGGCTGCTAAAGCACACCCTTGTTCGTTGTAACAGACATGTGTCTTAATTTCATCCTGGCGTTTATAAAGAGCATCCATAAATGGAACGATATAGCCGCCAGCATAACCGAATATGTCTGTGACATCATGTTTTATTAAGAAATCAACTAAATATTCAGAACAGTTCATGATTATCTTTTGTTTACCTCCATAATATTCAATTGTATAACAACTCTTCCGGAATCTTTAAAAGAGCTTCGAATAAAGCCAGATCCTCCCTGGTTGTTATTTTTATATTGCTCGTTGTACCTTTTGCAAAAAATACACGTTCTTTGCAGTGTATTAACAATGAACTTGTAAATGTCATATTGTGCAGATTTTCCAGTTCTGCCTGCTCATAGCACTTATATGCCAACGAATATTGAAAAGCCTGTGGGGATGCCGTTAACATGACATGTTCGCGATCTATATCCGTTATGCCTGATTCAAAATCCTCTGTATAAACGATTGGAGGATGACATACTATTGATGAAGATGCATTTCCCTTCTCATGTGCCACTCTGATAACTTCATCTATAGCTTTCTGAGGCAATACAGGTCTGACAGCATCATGAACAATAATATAATCATCGGAATTAATTTTATCTTTTAAGAAAAATACACCATTACGAATAGAATCATGCCCTGTGCTTCCACCTTCAATAATCCATTGTATCTTAGTTAAACCATACTGAACAACGAGGCTTTGCAGATATTCCAGCCACTCTGAAACGCAGACAACGACAATTTTCTCAATCTGCGGATTTTTTTGAAACCTCTCAGCAGTATGTACAAGAATTGGTTTTTCTTCAACTTTAATAAACTGCTTTGGCAAATCCGAACCCATTCTCTTACCAATGCCGCCGGCTAAAAGAATAACATAGTTTTTCATACTCATATCAAGCCTTATCGAGCATCAGCAGTTTTTCCATAAACAGTTCCATATACTTCTTATGAGTGATAGTAAGACGCAGCCACCCAGTCAAACCGTCCTTTCCACAAAGAATCAGGATACCGTTCTCCTCAAGAAGATCTGTGATTTCCCTGGAGGTCTTGTATTTTGGCCTGATTGCAACATAACATCCTTCTGAGGGAAGCGTCTCATATCCGTTATCATCCAAAGCTTTAAGTACATATTCCCTGCCTTCTGCATACTGTTCATTCAATTCAGCAAGCAGCTTGTCATGATTATCCACAATTGCTTCAGCAAATAGCAATGCTATAGAATTTACAGTATATGGAGGCTTATAATTGTTGATGCAGCGAATATTCTCAGGAGTAGAAATCACAGCTCCAAGACGCAGTGAAGGAATTGAGAGCATCTTTGAAAACGTTCTAAGAACAAATACGTTGTCAAATTCCTTAATCAAGTTAACAGCCGTCTTGTCGTAAAAGTAATAATATGCTTCATCAACGATTACAATGGCATTATTTTCTCCAGCCCTCTCAATTATGCTGACAATTTCATCCTTGCTGTATACATTACCAACAGGCATATTAGGATTAACAAGTACAACAATACCGGTATTCTCGTTAATAGACATAAGTGTATTTTCTACTTTATAAGTAAAGTCCTTTTCATAACTGAGTTGCCTGACATTCATACCTGCCATCTTCGCATAAACTTCATACATTGCAAAAGAGGGCGTTACGCACAGTATATCCTTTCCGGCTTCTCCAAATGTCTTAATAACATACCCCATCCCTACCACACTGCCAACAGTAAAAGTCACATTCTCTTTTTGCAGACCCAGAAGATGTGCATACTTCGTAGTGGGAATAGTCTCTTCGGGATAAATGGCCAGAAATTCAGGAGTAACTTTCTCCATTACAGAATCAAACAGCCACTTTGGTACTCCATCAGGGTTTTCGTTCTGATCCAGCCGGATATAGGCTTCCCTGCCCTCAGGCTGGGCAATGCGGTAAGCGTTCTTAATATTTTCATTAATGTAGAACATTGTAATTCTCCTTTTCAAATTATTTTATTTACATTTTATGTGAAAACTGAATCAATTCTAATATTTTTTCACACGCACAGCCTGTTTCATAGCTTTCACATTCCAAGTGATGTTTTTTAATTTTCCGTACATACTGCTCTTCATCAAAGCTCAGTATATTAACTCTCATTTCATCATTATTGTGACCAATTGGGTAAGGCCATTTTGACGCCGGCATATAGAACCCCCTCTTCCTTTCATACTCATCAATATCTGGCGCATACAAAAAGACAGGACGATAAGTAAATGAGAAATCCCACATGAGAGAAGAGTAATCTGTAATAACAGCATCTGCACAACACAGAAGTTCCTGCATATCCGGATATGAAGTACAGTTAACCGCATTCATCCCACTCATATCTGCATCAGCAAGCTTGGGATGAAGTCGTATACCACATATCCAGCCGCATCCAAATCTGGTTTTTAAAGCTTCTAACAGCATATCAATATTCAATTCGATATAATCACCGGCAATATCAGTATTCGAAAATTCATTATGTTTTGACCTATAAGTAGGAGCAAATAAAACAAAGCGATAACCTTCCGGAATATTATAATACTTTCTGACTTTTTCTTTTAATTCACTATGATCACAAAAAAGAATATCATTCCGAGGCAGACCGGCTGGTACTATTTTTTTATCTCTATACCCCATAGATCTTGCTTCTATCTCAGAAAAAGATCTACATGTAGATAGAATATAATCTGTGTTATTTGAATTCATATCTGACTGTTTTTTATACCACAGATCATGATAAACATCTGTACTGGACTTTTTATACGGACCTCCGCCATGCCAGGTACTTATGATCCTTTGACACTTTCTCTTTGGAAGATAAGAAACACCGCCGGCATTTGTTATAATCGTTCCACTAGTAAGCAATTCCTTAAAATACGCATATGAGCCAGGCCGGACCATCAAATCATCAGGATATTCAGACATATCAGATCCATCCCTAATTGGAAATACAACTTTATATTTTCCTTCGCAGAATGTATGTATATGTTTATCAATATATTTCATACTGTCACCATATGTAAAAGACAATTCATTTAATAAAGTTATTTTGTTTTTATCTACTGGATAGATCCAAAAACAATGTAATAATGCTTTCATCACTATCTTTTTTATATATGATACAAACTCATTGCCCATATTTTCCATTCCACCGTAGACCTCCTGACTTCCAGCGTCCTGTTTCGTAATAGTTTCCCTTAACCTCTCATTGATGAATGGGTTCTATTTGTATCTTACCCATTCCTTCGTCTTGGGCTTATATATTTTTATAGTTCTTGCAGGGATTCCACCAACTATTGTATTCTCCAGTACATCTTGCGTTACTACCGAGTTGGCCGAGACTATGCTGCCGGTTCCTACATTTACGCCCTTTTGAATGATTACTCCGTCCCCTATCCAGACATTAGCCTCGATTGTTATTGGTTCTGTTTCTAATTGTCTTTTATTTGGCGCTATTTCAGGACTATCTTGATTATTTCCCGAATAACTCCCATGAGAGTGATCTATTATGGTTACTCTTGAACCGATAAGAACATTGTCTCCAATTAGTATCTTCTCTGCGCACTGTATTCTGACTTGATTCCCTATGTTGACGTTTTTTCCAAAAATCAGGCATTTTCCTTTATGACCTCCATTGACTTCAAACTGGCAATTCCTACCTGTGGTCAAACCAGTTCCAAAGTCTATATACTGTTTTCCGCGCACAGCAACAGGAGTTCGAATCAGCCTTGCGCCTTTATACTTAAGCCGTGTTCCAATTACACATTTTATGTTGTAGATCGTTTCTCCAATGGAGTAATTTGATTTACGCATTGCTTCCACTCCATTTCCTCATATAAATAAACATTGATTTCAGAGCAGTCCAGAAGCTCTTATTGATTTTTTTATTCTCCCTATGCCATTTATGAGTAACTCTTATATTGGGGTTATAAACCGCACGTCCCACTCTTCGCAGCTCTCTGGTTAAATCAGCGTCTTCAAAGTGTAAAAAATATCGTTCGTCAAAACCTCCCACTTCATGTAACGCAGCAGTTTGCGTCACCATAAAGGCTCCTGTACAGAATTCGACATCTATAGGAGAAGATATATTTGCATTCTGAAGTGTATACTCTTCTCTAAGCTTCCTGCAGAACTGAAACCTGTTTTCAAACATTCCGCCAACCATATATTTCATTGACGGATTTTTTTTAGGGAGAAACTGTTGTGTGCCATCCTCATTCATAACAAACGGGGTCATAACGGCAACATCTGGATTCTCCTCCATATAGTTGATCGCTTTTGCAATCGTATCAGCAGGCACAGAAATATCTGGATTTATAATAATGTGATACTTACTTTGAACATTCTTAATGGCGAGATTATGGCCTCTGCCAAATCCAAGGTTTTCCTTGCTTTCAATCAATCTCGCCCACGGATATTTTTTACGAATCAAGGATATCGTTTCATCATGAGATGCATTATCTATAACATAAATCGTGATTTCCTCAAAGGAAGTACATTCCTGGATTGACATCATTAAGATATCAATTTCATCGGCACTGTTGTAGGTCACAATGCTTGCCGTTATTTCTTTTTCATTTTCAAAAAGTTTATGGACCATGCTTTTTCATCTTTCCTGTGCCGCCTTCAACAACACCATCTGATCTTAAAACTGAAAAAATAGTGCAAAAAAAACACTTGATATCAAAAAGGAATGACTCTTTCTCCCGATACTCTCCATCAAGTCTGGCTTTCACAGGAATCTCAAGCTCATCCCGTCCGTTGATTTGTGCCCAACCGGTCAGACCAGGCCTGATATCGTTAGCGCCATACTTATCTCGTTCTGCGGTCAGCAGATCTTGATTCCATAGGGCGGGACGAGAACCAATAATGCTCATGTTTCCAATGAAAATATCGCCAATCTGCGGCAGCTCATCGAGAGAACTCTTTCTCAGAAACCTTCCCACTCTCGTTATGTAACATTCAGGGTTCTCAAGCATGTGCGTAGGTACATCATGAGGTGCGGACATCTTCATGCTTCTGAATTTGTGCAGTCTGAAATACTGCTTATTCTTACCAACCCTCTTCTGCGTAAAAAAAACCGGACCCGGATCGTCAATCACAATGGCTATGCAGAGGATCAGAAATATAGGGGAGAAGATCACTAAGCCGCAGAAAGACAGGATTATATCAATCACCCGCTTAACGACTCTATCATAGAATCCCCTATATCCATCTGCAACGCCGACAGCCTCAAGATGACCTCTTACACCATCAGCGTTTTCTTTCTCACTATCATCCTCTACAAACCGAACCTTTTTACCTTGCATTGGATTCTGTTCTTCTGGTTTGTCCTGATATACACTTCCAGGTTTCTTTATTAAACCAACTGCCGTCATTCCAGCGGCTATAGCACCTGTCACAGCCAATGCTTTTCCAAGAGTCTGCATACTTAAACTTCCCAATCTTTCTCATAAAATAAATCTTTGTGATCATAACCACGGTGTGCCCTTGGGTATACCTTAATGGACGGAGTCCACCCGCCCGGCAGGGCATGCATCACGGTGTGCCCTTGGGTATACTCACAGAATTTTCTCCGTAATCTCCAGGCCTGCCGGAATATAATGGTTATTCTGCCGCACAGTTGTTGCTACTTTTGCCAGCCGTTTATGCCGGTCAATCTTACAGATCCTGTCTTCCAGTCCCATCAGAGGTCCTTCCGTTATCTTTGTAATGCCTTTCAGGATAATTCCACGGGATATTCTCAGATGGCGCTCATCCCCGCATAAGGATTTCAGAAAAACTTCTTCCTCCTGGTTCAGCGGAATCAGACAATTCCGCTGCTTTGCGGGAGCAAGGCATACAGCCAGTTCCCGGGTCAACGTCTGTACATCCTCACTTTCCAGAAATACGGATGCCGGGAATAATTGTTTCTGTTCCAGATGCCATGCTCCCTTATATCTGCACATCCTGTCATAGGTCAATATGAATGCATCCAGAATCGCTCTTTGCGACAATCGTTCTTTGCACAAGAGTAAAACATTTTCTTCTTCCTGCTCCTGGCAGGCTAATAAGTACCAGATGACAATCCCCTCTTTCGTAGAGTAGGTTACTCTGCGAAATTTTTGATTTGAATTTGTAACCAGAAATGAATATAATTCGATTTAAAAACTGAAAATTTCAATAATTATAATTGAATTTATTTGGAATTTTTGTAAAACTTTAGCAAAAATAAATTAGGTATTGATTTCTTAATTTGAGATGGTTATAATAAATATGCTGTAGAAAAGAAAAAATCGCAGAGTAACCTACTCTGCGATTTTTTTCCTTATACATTGTACCTTTTTAAGCTTGAACGCATACCCTGCGGGCGGATGGACTGCGTCCAACGAGATAATTTTTCTAATGTCATTCCGCCCAGTTTTCGACCCGTAATCCTTCCACCCGCTCAAACTCCCTTACATTATTCGTCACCAGCACACAGTCCTTTGACTTTGCGTGTCCGGCAATCAGCATATCCATTGTTCCAATCGGCGTACCCTTCCCATGCAGAGCTGCACAGATCTTTCCATATTCTTCTGCTGCCGCTTCGTCAAAGGGAAGCGTATCCATAATCGTAAGGAATTTTACAAGAGATCTTTTGTTTTTCTCGGGATAACAGCTTTTCGAAATTCCATATTCCAGTTCTGCAAGCGTAATTACAGAAAATATTCGTATCCAGCATATATCTCATAATTCTTCCCTCTCGACTTCAATTCCCTACGCTCTGCCGTCTGCGAAAAAATCATCCGAAAAGCCATTGACACCGTCCATGAAGATCTGAAAAGCCGTTTCCTTTGACATTTCTCCCGTAATCTCAAAGGGTATGCGCCTCTCCCTGTTTATCTTTTTCGCAAAAAGGGTAAACGCTGTTGTTACGGAAAGTCCCATCTCAGAGCAGACCTTCTCAACGCTTTTTTTTAACTCTGTATCCATACGGATATTTACCATGCTCTGTGCCATACCAATCTTCCCTTCTGTTTTGCACCCTCGTTCTTCTGATCTGGCAGCAACGCAACATAATACTCCTCAATCCCATATCCCAGCAATTGCATAATCTGAAGTTCATCTTCTGCATCGGTAACAGCATTATGCGTTTCCCTGTACCCTTTATTTCCTCTTAACATTTGTAATATATTTTCAACACCATATCCCCGTTTTAACCTCCCGGTCTTATAACAGTCAGCAGAATCCGGAATAAACCTGTTATACTGCCGATATGCAGCCAGACACATGATATCATACCATTCATACTCAGAATATTCCGGCAGATGGTTCTTATCAAAAGATGCATTATATGCAAAAAGCTTCTGCACATGATAAGTATCCATCCACTGTTTAATCTCGGTTAAAACCTGTTCTCTTCCTGCAAGCCGGGTTCCTTTTTCGTCAATTCTCAATCACCTCATCATTCCAGTTTGTTTCTGTATCAATAACCGCAAACTTATTTGCAATACTGCTTTCAGCTATACCCCAGGACAATGGGGGTTCATAATATTGATTCATCATACCCTTCGTGATTGTTTTTGTAACTGCATTCAGAAACGCTTTTCTGTCTGGCACTTCGATCCCAAACATTGTATTATCTCTCGTATTCCATAGGATTCCTTTATGTAAGTTCAGCGCCACCATATAACTTGCACACTGCAGGAAATGTTCATGCGTCAATTCTGATACAAATTTTAATTCATATACAACGTCATCTTTAACCACGTCAGCAAGTCCTTTGGCTGAAAACCTGGCATTTCCGTTTTTCTCATCACCGAAAACAATCTGGCACTCCACCTGCGCCTCCTTGTCCCTGTTCAACCGTGTTTTTAGCCGGGATTTTATCGACTCACTTTGTTCTTCACTGACAAACGGTGTTTTCACCTGTGTTCTATATCTCTTTTGTTTCGTCTCAAGTGAAACCAGAAATAATATTTTCTGATCCAGGGAACTGTTCTTTACTTCTGCCGTAAACAGTCTGTCTAATTTAGGATTTAATAAGCGTTTCAATTCTATCGCCGCATCGATCTGATAATTATCAAAATATGCTGCTTCCTGGTATATTCCAATACAAGGCGATAAATCTATTAAATCATCCGTACATTTTATGTCTATTGCTGACTGATCTTCCGATACCATCCTATTAACTTTTAACTGGGAAAAGCACTTCTCCACATCTTCTTTGTACTTGAATTCAAACATTTCGCCCATGTCTACATCTTCAAATTTGTGGTTTGTCTCCACAACTGTAGAAAGTGTTTCCTCAGACAACATCGCCTCTTCCGGTTTCACAAAAATAATGTGATTTTTCCCCCTGCTGGCGGCAACACAGAAAATATTCCTCAATACGGTATACGACTGCTGTGGTTTTGATATCCTTACTCTCCAATAGCTTTCCGTAAAATCAAAGATCACACAGATTTTTCTCTCTAATCCTTTACTGCTGTCATATGTTGTAAATATAGCCGAATCTTCTTTCGGTTCCGTTTTTCCCATGGAATCCTATTCTGAAATCGTTGCATACACCGTCTTTTTATTAAACCTGTCTGGATATCGTTCTTCTAAAGCATTTAATGTATCAGACATCTCTCCTGTTCTCGCACCCAGACACAGGATATCTGCCGGGATCTGGTCTGCTAAAAACGGAATAATATCTTCCTTCGGCATTTACTCCCTTTATTCTTTTTTTCCATACCCTTCCAAGCATAGCAGCCAGACCATCTGACAGGCGGAAACACTGGGTAAATTCCAGCCTAAGATGTTCCTCAAGAAATTCTTTCATAAATGATTCGACATTCAATGTAGTTTTATCATATATTTTCTGTTCCATATCGCCAACTGCAATAATCTGAATTTCTGGATTAGCGTCTTTTACCAGTTGCAGTAATTCTGCCAGTTCCTGTTCAATATCCTGGTATTCATCTATAATCAGAATATCATATTTCCCAATCGGAGGCTTTTCTTTAATAAATGTCTGTATAAGGTCAGAAATTCCTGCTGATATACCGCTTCTTTTTAAAACCATATAAGCAAATCCATGATAATTTGTCACTGTAACATTTCTCTTTTTTATCTTAGATTTTGCATCTAATTTTAAAAGTCTGTTATAAGTGAGGTACAGCACTCTTTTCACACCTGGAAGTTCATTACACAGATTCTGAATGGCTGTAGTTTTCCCACTTCCGATACATGCATCTACAAGAATGTTTTTACCTTGTAATGCCTTGTCTATAAATAACTGCTGCTCATCTGATAATGTTAATAAAACATTCATATATTCTTCCGTTAGTCTCCTATTTTTCTATAATTCTATCATTCTGTATAGTTCCTAATTCACAAACGGAATTTTCACAGGTGCTTTAGGAGAACAGATAATCTGCTCCTTGTTACTATACCTGTCCGATTTCGTTACTTTTACATAATGAATAAGATCTGTTATCTTCTTTTTCTTTGTACCCTTCTGAACAAGCTTCTGCCAAAGAAACCGTTCCCTGGATTCTATTCCCTTTGGAAGTTTCTGCCTTCCCGGCGAAACAATAAACACATGTTTTTCGACCTTTTGGTCAACCAGTTCTTTTAAATTCTCCTCCCTTTTCAAAAAATCTATCGTATCACTAATCTGACTATATGGGTTGTACCCGTCTTTAATTGAGATATTCTCGCCTTTCAGTTCAATAAAGCATGACTGTGGCAGATTTTGACAATAGATCAGGAAATCACATTTATGCAGCCCTTGAATATCCGGAATTAGTTTTCCGTCAGGCTTTGTCAGAAACACTTTTTCATCAATAACTTCTATCGGCATAGAAGAATTTTTATCTGACTTTACATCTTTTAGACTCTTCTTTTCACCCTTACCAAGCCGTACAAATAAATCATTATATTTTCCAAATGGTAAGCAACATGACGAATCTGAAACCATCTTTTTTTCTCTTTCTTTTACACCCATCTATACATCCTCACTCATTTCCTTTTCAGATAAAAGGTAAAACAACTCCGTATATTTTTCGTTTACACTATCTGAAATTTCATCAATCATTTCCGTATTGATTTCCCCATATTCATCATTTATTAACTCTTGTATACCATTATCTTTAGTAATTTTTAATGCCGTAACTTTGTCCGGAATGATCTCACATCCGTTTCCCACAATCTCAGACACCTTCTTTTTTAGTTCTGGAAATTCGCAAATTATCTTTCCTGCACAGTATAATGCATTTACAGAAGTTAAAATATACGGACTGTGTGTTGTAATCATAACAGAGCTATCATTAATATTTGCAAAATAAGCAATAAATTCAACTAGTTTATTCTGCAGACCGGGGTATAGATGAGCTTCTGGTTCTTCTATAATAACAAATACATTTTCTTTTTTTAACATCAAAATATATAGTTGATTAATCAGCCACAAAATTTCCTGCTGTCCTGATGAGGCATAATTAATTGGAATTTTTTCATTATGAGACTCTGCATCCTGTATCACAATATACTCTTTACCCGCATTATATTGATAATCTCCCTTCAGATCACTAATCAGCATTTCGGATACTTTTCCAACGTCAAATTTCCTTTCCCCGTCAGGATAACGTTTATGAACATTTCGGATACCATCAGTGAACTTCCCGCGGATATTATCAATAATCCTCATAAATTCCCGTGTTATTAAATCCAGATTTTCATTTTCGATTAATGAATGATTGTTAACCAATAGCGTAATCATACTTCTTCCTGCTGGAATATAATAAGTTTCTTTGTAATCATCAAAAATTTTATTAACATTGTTTTTGAAATTATCATAATTGCGCAGCCGCTCTTTACTCGCATAAGCAAGGCTCATATTCGTATCTGGCTTTTGATCATATAATTTTAAAGCCTCTTCTTCTAATCTTTTGATTTCACTTGTTAATTTATGAGAATATCTGACACTGATATATCTTTTTTTTGTTTTTCCGCTTAACTTTATGTCAATCCAGATACTGTCTGTATATTCACATTTTAAATATAAACGATTATCCAAATCCCAGCTATAACCGAACAATGAAATAAATATTGACTTCAATTCATTTTTTAATGATTTATAAAACCCTTCACTGACATCATTACCATTATAAAGAGCATTATCATATAACTGACAAAGATAGTCAGTTAGTGTAGTTTTAATCATTCTAAAAAAATAAACTGCCTTTGCCACTGTGCTTTTCCCGGTTGTCTGTTCTCCAATAAGCAGATTAAAATCTTTTATTTCCATATCCATCTCTTTTACAGGACCTAAATATTTAATTTTAATTCTTTGCAAGCCTCTCACTCTCCCTACATTTTACATGATCATACCATTCACGATACTGCCACATTACTTACAATTATATAAATACTATTTCCAAATTACAATGCCCAAAATCAAATTGAAACAAATCCTACTCCTCCGTCACCGCAATCCTGATAAATTCCTGCATCGCCCGTGTCAGATAAGCATTCCTCTTATAATACAGATACACATTCCTCTGGGCCTGCGGCGCATCTAATTTATAATAAATCACCGAAGAATCCGTATGCAAATGCTTGATCAGCGTATCATTGACAATTGAAATCCCCATCCCATACTGCGTAAGATGATAGGTCGTCATCACCTGGTCCAGCTTCAGTATATAATTAGGCTGGATATTCTCTCTCAGACAGATGGCATCGATCCTTTCCCTCGTGTCATTATGCGCACGCAGCACCACAAAAGGGTCATCCTCAAATTTCCGAAGAGGTACTCCCGGAAACCGGGGATTCCGATGAAGATCATTCTCCACATCAGATGCTGTCAGCTGATAATTCGCCGCCCGCCGGTTGCTGTCAAAAGAAGCCGGAACCGCCAGAAGAAGCTGCTCTTCAAAACAGACTTTCCGATGATAGATCTGCGGATTCAGATCATAATTGTCAATCACAATATCCAGTTCCCCATTGAACAGTTTCTGCTCCAGTTCCATCGTAGAGCCCTCATAAAAATCAAGATTCACATGAGGATATTTCTGCCGGAACCGGTCTATAAAGGGCGGGAAGATAAAAGAAGCAAAAAAATATGTACCGCCCAGCGAGAGATGTCCTGCCTTCAGTTCCTGAAGATTTCCCACATGATAGGCAAATTCATCCTCCAGATCCAGAATCTTTTCCGTAATCCGTATATACTCCTTTCCGCACTCCGTCAGCTGGACCGGGCTGACGCTTCTGTCAAAAAGCGGAGCGCCGATTTTCTTCTCTATCTTTTTGATCGCCGCACTAAGAGCCGGCTGGGATATATAAAGATTCTGTGCCGCTTTCGAAAAACTTTGTTCTTTATATACTTCCATCACATAATTCATTCCATGAAACATATTTCTACCTCACCATTTATTTATCTGTATATTATGCAGTCATTTCTACGGATCAAAGACTCTCCAGTAACAATCTGACCATATCATATTCCTCTTTCACACTTAATGCAATACCAATTATAATTTTTATTAATCTCCACATAATATATATAATTATACTCTTATAATATCTCTTTTAATATATCCAGGGCACACCGTAAAGCTTTCCCTGCTGGCGGATGGACTTTATCCATTAAGGTGTCAGAAGCAGCTATATTATAATCAAATTCTTATAGTCCATATATAATTATAAGTATTTGATTTTTATATTCAAGATTTCTATAATGAAACCATACAGAAAAATTAAAAACCAGAACATTCAGAATATAACCGCACAGGAGGACGATCCATGAACTATGCAGAAGAATCATTGCAAATGCATTATGACCTGAAAGGGAAAATTGAAGTCGTTTCAAGAACCCCTGTAGATTCCAAAGAAGCATTAAGTCTCGCCTACACACCGGGAGTCGCCGAACCCTGCCTGGCAATCCAGAAGGATCCCGACAAGAGCTTTGACCTTACCCGGAGATGGAATACCGTAGCCGTTGTCACCGACGGCACCGCAGTTCTCGGCCTGGGCGACATCGGACCAGAGGCAGGAATGCCGGTAATGGAAGGCAAATGCGTCCTGTTCAAAGCATTTGGGGATGTTGACGCAATTCCCTTATGCATCCGGAGCAAGGAGGTGGATGACATCGTAAAAACCGTCAGTCTTCTGGCCGGAAGCTTTGGCGGAATTAATCTGGAAGACATCTCTGCACCCCGCTGTTTCGAAATCGAGGAAAAGCTGAAACAATGCTGTGACATTCCCGTCTTTCACGATGACCAGCACGGAACCGCAGTAATCACTCTGGCAGGGCTGCTCAACGCTTTAAAAGTAGTTGGCAAAAAACTGGAGGAGGTCCGCATCGTTACATCCGGCGCCGGAGCAGCCGGAATTGCCATCATTAAGCTCCTCATGTCAATGGGATTAAAAAACGTGATTATGACAGACCGTCAGGGCGCCATTTACGAAGGGCGGGACGGATTAAATGACATTAAAAAAGAGATGGCCGAGATCACCAACGAAAGCCATGAAAAAGGATCCCTGGCCGAGGTCATTAAGGGCGCAGATGTTTTTATCGGTGTATCCGCTCCCAGAACCCTGACCGCCGAAATGGTAAAAACCATGGCAAATGATCCCATTATCTTTGCCTGCGCAAACCCTACGCCGGAGATTTTTCCAGAAGAAGCCAGGGCCGCAGGAGCTGCGGTGGTATCCACCGGACGCTCTGATTATCCGAATCAGGTTAATAATGTGCTTTGTTTCCCCGCATTGTTCAGAGGCGCACTGGATGTACGTGCCTCTGAGATCAACAATGAGATGAAAGTAGCCGCAGCCCACGCAATCGCAGACCTGGTATCGCCAGAGGAACTGAACCCGGACTACATCTTACCGCAGCCCTTTGATCCGCGCATCAAAGACCGTGTTGCCGCAGCCGTGGCAAAAGCCGCCAGAGAAACAGGCGTGGCAAGAATCTGATCCATACAAAGATCTCGGAATATGCAGAATAAATTTTTATTTAAGAAAGGATTGACAAAAATGAATACAGAAAACAAAAACCAGGAAAATAAAGATTACAGAACAGAAGAAGATTCCATCGGGACAAAAGCCGTCCCAGAGGGTGTCTACTACGGAGTACAGTCCTTAAGAGCCGCCGAAAATTTCCGCATCACCGGACTGAACATGCATCCGGAAATCATCAACAGCCTGGCATACATTAAAAAAGCAGCCGCTGTCACCAACTGCGAAGTAGGCATCCTTGACAGAAAGATTGCAGACGCTATTTCAAAGGCCTGTGACGAGATCTTAGACGGAAAACTTCACAAAGATTTCATTGTCGATCCCATCCAGGGCGGCGCCGGAACCTCTATTAACATGAATGCCAACGAGGTCATTGCCAACCGTGCGATCGAAATCTTAGGCGGCCAGAAGGGGGATTATTCCATTGTAAACCCCAACGATCATGTAAACTGTGGACAGTCCACCAATGACGTCATCCCTACAGCCGGAAAAATGACCTCCTTAAGGCTCCTTAAGAATCTTAAGGAAGAACTTCTGCGCCTTCATAAGGCCCTTGTAGCAAAGGCTGAAGAATTTGACCATGTCATTAAGATGGGACGCACCCAGATGCAGGATGCCGTACCAATCCGTCTTGGGCAGGAATTTCGGGCATATTCTGTGGCAATCATGCGCGACATCCGCCGTATGGACAAAGCCATGGAAGAAATGTGCACTCTGAATATGGGCGGAACCGCCGTCGGAACCGGAATTAATGCAGATGCCTCCTATCTGAAACGAATTGTCCCGAATCTTGCGGAATTATCTGGCATGGAGCTGGTACAGGCATTTGATCTGATCGATGCCACACAGAATCTGGACTCTTTTGTCGCTGTATCCGGGGCAGTCAAAGCCTGCGCCGTGACACTGTCAAAGATTGCCAACGACCTTCGTCTGATGTCTTCTGGTCCAAGAGCCGGATTTGCAGAGATTAATCTGCCCGCACGTCAGAACGGCTCCTCCATTATGCCAGGAAAGGTAAATCCTGTTATTCCGGAAGTAGTAAACCAGGTAGCTTTCAATATCATTGGAAATGACGTGACCATTACCATGGCTGCAGAGGCCGGACAGCTTGAACTGAATGCATTCGAGCCGATCATTTTCTACTGTATGTTCCAGTCCATTGATACGTTGTCCTACGCCGTCCAGACCTTCGTAGATAACTGCATCACCGGCATCACCGCCAACGAGAGCCGCTGCCGTTATCTGGTGGAAAACAGTGTCGGCATTATTACTGCCATCTGCCCGCACGTTGGTTATCAGAAAGCGGCCGAAATTGCCAAAAACGCCATGAAAACCGGGGAATCCGTGCGGTCTCTGATTCTGAAAGAAGGCTTACTGGATGAAAAAGATCTGGATGAGATTCTGGAACCGGTACATATGACCGAGCCAGGTATCTCTGCGAAAGAACTGCTGAGAAAAAGAAAAACGGATGATCTTTCATAGATTTCCCGTCTACGGGATGGGAGTTGATACCAGGAAGTGTCGGGAAAGGACATCTGTATACAATATATTGCAACTTATCCGATATTACTGCAATATACTGAATACAAATGTTCTTTCCCGACATCCTTTTTTTATCCATAAAACCAACAATAAAAACCACCGCCCCCGGAGTTCTCAAAAGCCTCCAAAAACAGTGATTTTCAAGTGCGCGATCAGGGGCTCGAACCCTGGACACCCTGATTAAGAGTCAGGTGCTCTACCAACTGAGCTAATCGCGCTTAAATCTTAAATTTCTTTTATTATTTCCTTAACACGAAAGCTATTATATAACACTTTTCACCGAAATGCAAGAGGGTTTTTTCAAATTTTTAACTTTTTTTCATCTTTTTTTCTAATCCCCGCTTTTTTTTACAATTATAAAGGGTTCTGCTGCAAAATCCCACGAATAAGGGGGCCTGGAACCGAATGCACATCCACACATGACTGCCGCATATTATTTGCCCTACCCATGGGCACACCGTAATACATGCCCTGCCGGCGTACCGTTTCCCAGCATCCCCCATCCTGCCCCTTATTTTATCCTAACCGATCTGCTTCGCAATCTCCCGCAGCGTCCGGTCCACATTATTCCCATGGACATACAGGATCTTCTGCCCTTTCTTCCGTTCATTCATAATCTTATAGTACAGACCATGCTTCAGAATGTCCGTATTCACAATAATATATTTCTTATTGTGCAGCACTGCCGGATCAAAATTCATATAATCCGATGCCAGAAACTGACTGCCCGGCAGACACTGGCGAAGCTTCTTCTGCCAGTTCCGGTGTCCTCCGATGACAATACTCCGGTTCAGCCTTCCCGTATCAAACATTTTTCCCTCTTTTCCTTTCCCGTCCGGCTCCTCCCCGTCTTCTTCCCCTTTCATCCGAAAGATAAACTCACGAAGCCTCACCAGCTCCTCCTTTTCCTTCTCATGTAATTCTTCATTCTTCTGACATTCCCGTTTCAGCCGTTCCATCCTCCGTTCAGCCTCTGCCAGTGCATTCTCTTTCTCCCGGTTCTGCCGTTTTAGACAGCGGACTCTTTCTTCCATCTGCTTTCTGACGCACTCTGTCTCCATCTCCTTTTCCTTAACCACTTTTTCCCTGACCGCCTTTTCCTCACAGGATTTCCGATACTGCACTTCCTCCGGAATCTCATTCTCATACATACTCTCAATCTGCTGGATATACTTACACAATGTAGCAATTAACAGAAAATACCGGTACCGCTCCCAGTCTTTTTCTTCGAAAATCGTACACAGCATCTCTGCCTCCCACTTTTCCAGGTTCAGCCCGTACAAAGCCCTGATCTCCATTCCAAAGACATTCAGCAGATCTTCCATCTTCTCCCACAACTCAAACGTCTCTCCGTCCTCCTTCTCCAAAAATGCACTCACATAATACGCCCCCGGTTCCCAGTGGTCCCTCAGAAATTTCCTGTAAATCCGCTTCCCCTCTGTCATGTCAATCTCCTTCTCCTGTGGATGAAGGCGGTCATTCTCATAGTCTTTCAGCATACATACTACCTGGCAGAATTTATAATCCTCTGCCAGCGGGATACCCAGATCCTCCGCAATCACCATCTGTATGACCATCTGTGACAGAAGCAGTTCCGCAACCTGATCTTTCTCCATGATATCCTGGTACGCCTCTCCACTGAGACAGTCAAGTTTCTTCGTCTTATTCTTTACAGACCGGTAGCCTGCGTAGATAATATCCATGACCATCCGGTACTTCTCGTCAGACTCTTCTTCCCTGAGCAGAATCATTAGGCCCGCCGCCAGCTTTACTGCTTTCCTTTCTTCCAGTAAGAATTTCCTTAAGAATCTTTCCGTATGGTACTCTGACCCACGAAAAGCCTCCAGGCATTCGCCCGTACATTCTTTCGCAGACTGAAGAAGCATGCTCCTGCAGCGGCTGTTTCTGGCAATTCCGTATGCAAGAAAGGGTATCACATCCACTTCCATCTCCTTCTTATGCATTATCTGAATCGGTTCCAGCAGTTTCCTGTGGCTGTCCGTAAGCCGTGCGAACCTGCCTTCTCTCAGCTTATCCCCGAATACATCGTCATAGATCTGCTCCCGCTTCTCCTCATTCAGTTCTACCCTCACAGCAACCACACCTTCTTTTTCTTCTTCCTCAAGGGCGCACACCTTCTTCCCACACTCTGATACGATAATGGAACTCATAAGCATCTTCGATGCCAGTGCCGGATTCTCCATACACATATCCACAAACGCAGCCTTCGTATTCACCTTGCAGCGCAGCCCGCTATATATCATCCTATCCCTGTCCATATCAAACCTCCTGAAATACAACACCAGACCGGCCAAGCCGGAACTACCACTTATAAGCCTGCGAATCCTCCGCAGTCATAGGCATCCCTCCCATGCAAATGAACCAATACTCTTACCTTTTGAAATAATCTGGCGAACCGCCATAGATAATAAATGAAAATCTCAGAATACATGAATCTCATATACGCATTTCATTTGATGTGTTCTATTCTATCATAGCATTTTCCCGGCTTCAAGAAAAACCGTCTGACATTTTTCGACAAACCGCTTTTACTCATATTTTTCTGCCTGTCCGCATATACTGAAACAAGAGGTGTCTTTCTATGAATACTGCGAAATTAAAATCTAATCTAAAAATAATGTCCATACATCTCCTAAGAAAATGTATGGACACACAAAAATATCTTGCCCAAAAGGACAGGCCCTTTGCCGTGGCTGCAATCCTCCTGGGCTTTCTGAATCACTTTCTCTACCAGTTATCCGGGAAAGCGGCTTTTATTGCCCTTTTCTGCCCCATCAACGAGTCCGTCTGGGAACACTTAAAGCTTGTGTTCTTTCCAATCCTGTTCGTATCGGTTCTGGAATACTTAAGATACCGCCCGGAACCGGTCCGGTTCTTCTACTATCGTTTCCTGGCCGCCGTATGTGCCATGGCCGCAACGGTCACCCTGTTCTACACCTATACAGGGATAACCGGACAGGATTTTCTATTGATGGATATTGGCATTTTTCTGTTCAGCATCCTGTTCGCATTTGGCATGGACGCACATTTTTATCGGAGAAGCATGCAGAATACGTCACAGACCACAACCTTCTCTCTGTGGATTGTGATGTCTCTATGCTATTTTGTATTCACATGCTTTCCTCCCGACCTTCCGCTCTTCTTTTCTATCCGCTACTAATGCAGCGCTCCATCCGGCTGATTTGACAAACGAACTGTCCTAAGCCGTCTGGTTCAATTTCTGACCGGACGGAGCGCTGAAAAGCTATCTGGGACTGATCACCGCCCGGACGTCATATTTAAGCAGCTTTTCTCCTTCCTCCATCTTCCTGCCGGTAAGCAGATCCGTCTTTCCGGCAAATACAGACGGAAGAACCACTTCCTGGTCTTTAAAGTTCATGGCAAAGTAAATGTATTCTGTTTCCGTGCTCCTTCTTGTCACTTCAAGTTCCGTCTCTTCCTCAATCACTGCAGCGATTCCCGCCTCTTCACATACCATATCCAGAACCTTGGAAAGCCCGTCCGCATTCAGCACGGTTCCCACATAATACACACAGCCTTTTCCAAAGCAGTTCTTCGTAACCGCCGGTGTTCCTGCGTAGAAGTCGCTTTCGTACTGTGCAATCTCCTCTGCCCCCTCCAGATGGATGATATCACACAACAGCCTGCACTGCTCCTTCATACCGTCCTTAAACACAACCTTGTTAGACTGCTCCGGCGCCAGTGCATCGATCTCTTCCGCCCATATGCCCGCAAGTTTGCGCAGCGGCCCCGGGTATCCCCCAAGATACACGTTATCCGACTGATCCACGATACCGCTCATGAATCCTGTCACAAAGGTTCCTCCTGCCGATACGAATTCCTCGACGGCCTCTTTCATCCCCTCTTTCATCATATAAAGCACCGGCGCAACTATCAGATCATACTTTCCAAAATCCCCGTCTACAGGTATCATATCAACCGCAATATTTTGATTGTAGAAATAATCATAATACTGCCAGATCTGGTCTACATACCGCAGATCCTGATTAGGGCCGCTTGTATACTCAAGAGCCCAGTAATTATCCCAGTCAAAGATGATTCCCACCCTGGCTTCATTTCTGGAACCGATGACCGTGCTGCCAATCTCCTTCAGTTCTGCTCCCAGTCTGGCAACTTCCCGAAATACCCTTGTCTGGTCAGAGCCTGCATGTTCAATCACAGCACCGTGGAATTTCTCACATCCTCCTACAGATCTGCGCAGCTGGAAAAACTGTATCGTATCTGCGCCATGGGCAATCGTCTGATAACTCTGTGCACGCATCTGTCCCGGTTTCTTCAGCGAATTATACGGCTGCCAGTTCTGCTGGCTTGGAGTCTGCTCCATCAGCATGAACGGCTCATCCTTTAAGCCCCGCATCAAGTCATGACGCATGGCCGTCATACTCCAGGGCGTGTCATAGCTGGGATAGTTGTCCCAGGAAATGATATCCATCTCCTTCGCCCATTTGAAATAATCAAGCCCTTTAAACGTCCCCATCAGATTGGTGGTAACCGGGGTCTTTTTGTCATATCGTCTGATCGCCGCTTTCTCCAGCTTGAAATTCTCCAGCAGACTGTCCGAATTGAAACGCCGGTAATCGATGGAAATCCCTGCAAATGCCGTTCCCTCTTCCCCGATTCCCTCACTGAGCGCATTCGGCAGTACAATCTCGTCCCAGTCATAGATCGTGTGTCCCCAGAACGCCAGATTCCATGCCCGGTTCAGCGCCTCTATGGTCTTATATTTCTTTCTAAGCCAGACACGGAATGCCTTCTCACAGTTCTCACAGTAGCACTCCCCGCCGTATTCGTTGTTCACATGCCAGCACACCACATTCTCACGATCACCGTACCTCTCTGCCAGTTTTCCTGCAATCTCTGTGATAAAATGCCGGTACACCGGACTGTTGGGACAGGCGTTATGCCGCTGCCCGAATTTGTGGCGGCGCCCCTCATAGTCCGTTCTCGTCACCTCGGGATAACGCTTCACCATCCAGGCCGGGAGTGCCGCCGTAGAAGTGGCCAGCACAATCTGTTTCCCTTCCCTGGTCAGCATATCCACAATCTCATCCAGCTCACGGAAATCATAGACCTCCTCCGAGGGTTGGATCCTTGCCCATGAAAATACATTAATCGTGGCGCTGTTAATCCCCGCCTTATCGAACAGTTCCATGTCTTTCTGCCAGATCTCTCCTGGCCACTGTTCCGGGTTATAATCACCGCCGTATAGCATCTGTTTCAACTTTGCTTCCATTCTTACTTACCTCCTGCCAGAACTTTCATCCATTATAATCTATTTCTCCCGGGAAGAGTATGACAGGGCGAAATAAAAAGTATAAAATTATGAAACATAAAACATCTAAAACGAATGCCACTGATCCGTTTTCTCATCCGTCACTTCCAACGTATCCTTATCCACAAGAAAGAAGTCCAGAATCTGCGTATCCATAACCGGATTTCCGCTCTCATCGCAATACTCCTCCTCATAGACAAATTCATCCTGATTCCCATAATCCTTCATATACTCATACGTGACTTTCTGCACCTTATATCCCTTTATCCCGCCTTCAAATTCCGTCTCTTCCCGGTACACGACGGCATAAGGCCATCCCTTCGCATCCATCATCGACGTAAAGGACGTATCAATCCCGTCAGCCGCCTCTGTACCGGCAAGCCTCCCCTCTGTATAAAGATACTCCGCAACCGCCTGCATCTCCCTGTCAATACGCTGAAATTTTTCCTCCTGCGTCTCTTCTTCCTCCTCATAAAACGGCTCATCAGAATCATCATCAGACGTCTCCATATCCGAAATCACTCTTCTGACAACCCTGGAACTATACTGAAACAGATAAAACGTACTAAACCCGATATTCACAATCATTGAAATAACGGCGGCTGCCGCAATCAGAACTGTTTTCCATTTTTTCATAAAAATCTCCAGACCAAACCTCACAATCCTTCCGAAAGAACGATATCCCATAACAATCTATCCTCCGATACCCCTCTTTCCTTAATTCTTCCGCATATTTTTTATCATAAATCTGCTGTAACGCTTTCCTGGCATCCATTTCCAAATCATCAACCGAGTCCGATACCTTTAATTCCAGAATAAATGACCGCCCCCGCAAGGAAGGGCTTTTGACCATAATATCCGAACGGCTGTTTCCCGATTCACGGTTAGACTTTACCAGATAGTTCTCACTCTGACTTAAAATACCGGTTAAAAAACCATGATAGAAATTCTCTGCACTGTCATAAAAACTAATGGTACGAAAAAGCTGTCCATTCAGGATATCCGTCATACGCTGCGCATTTCCTTCTTCCATTGCCAGGTACAAATCATGAAAATCTTCTTTCTTTACAATCTCTTTCATCCAGTTCATAATTGTAGTCTCATAAATCGTCATAACCTCTACATTGGGAATACGCACCTTTAGAAATATATAGTTCTCTTTAAAATATTCTCTTTCTTTGGTCAGATATCCGGTAAAATAAAGGAAATTCCACAAGTTCTCACCATTGCTGTGCATATCATCATAAGTAACTTCTTCATGCACCCGGATATCCATCGTCCCGCCGCTCAAAAGCGTCTCAATCTGCCCCTTCATCTCCCGGTCAGCCCTGGCAACTAAATCCTTGATAATATCATTAGAACTGGTATTAATCCAATATGGATGTGGAAATGCATCTGCATCTGAATATAAATCATACAAAAACTTTATGACACTCCACGGATTATAGACCTCTGTATTTCCAAACATATACCCATCATACCATTCTTTCATTACTGAAAAACGACTCTCTACACCAAAATACGACATCATCTGAATTACCTCTGGTTCAATAAATCCAAAATGTTCGCTGTACTTTTTGTCAAGTACGGAAATAATGTTCAGATGGTTTAATCCTGTAAAAATACTCTCCTTTGAAATCCTCAGACACCCTGTAATAACAGCAAAATACAGATAATCATTGGTTTTCAATGCCGATTCAAATAAAGACCGGATAAAGTCCACCATTTTTTCATAAAATCCTCTGAAATACGCATTCTCCAGCGGCACATCATATTCATCAATTAAGATAACTGTATTCCTGCCTGTAATCTTATACATACATCTGCTGAATAATTTTAACGAACCCCGTACCAGTTTTTCATCTGCCTGTTCATCTGCAATGCTGAGGTACTGCTCATATTCTTTTGGCGTAATCCGTTCCTTTTCCTGTTCAATAATATTTCTATGTCTGTCAAATTCAGACGCAATCTCAGCCTGAAGCTCATAGTAGGCGTTCTCAAAATTTCCCTGCTTTGCCGATTTCAGCGTCAGGTTCATCACAGGGTATTTCCCCATCTGACTGGTATAACTCTCTCCGGCATCAAAAATCCTCATTCCCCGGAAGAGCTCTTTATTCTGGTGATTCTTTTCTATATCCCCGCTGTCTTCAAAAAAATACCGGAGCATACTTAAATTTAACGTCTTCCCGAATCTTCTTGGACGGGTAAATACATTCACTTTTCCTTTCAGATCTAATAATTCCTTTATGAACATTGTTTTATCTACATAGTAATAGCCAGACTTCACCATATCTTCAAAATTTTCCACACCGACCGGTAATGCTTTTTTCATCAGAACACCTCCATTCCTATTATAGCAAAGTCTCACGGCACTGGCAAAGTGTTTTCAACAGATAAAAGAGCGAGAAAAAGAGCCCCCTGCCCTCTGGCAAGAGACTCTGCCCTCTTCTATTTCCCCTGCATCCGTTTAATCACCTTAAGCCGGGTAAACTCTTCTCTTTCCTTCTCCTCCAACGCATTATTAATCGTATACACCAGATTACTATACATCGGAATCGTAATATTCTTCAGCGCATTGGCCCTCTTCTGCGTCTTCTTAATATTGGCCGCAAGCCGGTAGGCCGCATTCTCAACCTCCGCCAGCTTGATCGTCAGATTCTTCACCGCCCGGAAAGCCTCCCTGGCGATATCAATCGACTCCTTCGTGGTCCCAAAGGCATAGGTCAGGTCATTCTGCTTATCATCATACTTAATATGAGGAATCTCCGTTCCCATGATACTTCTGGTCTGGATACGGATCGACTCCTCAATGGGAACGGTAAAGGCAAGCTCCTGCACCTTGCTGATCCCCTGCTCAATATTCGCCCGCTGCAGACAGGCATAGGCCCTGGTAAATGTGGTATCAATCTCCTCCTGGATATTCTTCGCCTCATCAATCAGTTCCATCAGTTCTTTCAGAAGAATATTCCGCTTCTTATCCATAAGGTCATACCCCTGGTGCGCAAGCGCAAGGGAATTCTTGGCAAGCATCAGATTCCCTTTGGTAGGAAATTCTCTCGGATCCATATACCGCCCTCCTTATCTTACAAACATCCTGGCAGTTACATTACTCTGCCTCAAGCGGATAATACTTATCAATCAGCTTCGTATCAATCCTGTCCAGTTCTTCCTTCGGCAGATATCCAAGAAGCTTCCACCCCAGATCCAGCGTATCCTGGATGGTTCTGTTCTCCGTGGGCCCCTGGCCGATATAATGCTTCTCAAACTCCTCACCGAATTTCAGATACTTCTTATCCAGCGGCGACAGCTCATCCTCACCGATGACCGAAGCCAGGTTCCTGGCCTCGCCCACCTTTGCATAGGCAGAGAACAACTGGTTGGCAAGCCCCTGGTGATCTTCCCTGGTATATCCTTCCCCGATACCGTCCTTCATCAGACGGGAAAGAGACGGCAGAATACTGATAGGCGGATAGACTGCCTGCCCGTGCAGATTCCGGTCAAGCACCACCTGTCCCTCCGTAATATACCCCGTTAAATCCGGAATCGGATGGGTAATGTCATCATTCGGCATGGTCAGGATCGGAAGCTGCGTCACAGATCCATTGGATCCCTGCACAATCCCCGCACGCTCATAAAGAGTCGCCAGTTCACTGTACAGATACCCAGGATATCCCTTTCTGGAAGGAATCTCACCCCTGGACGAAGATACTTCACGCATTGCCTCTGCAAATGAAGTCATATCCGTAAGAATTACCAGAATATGCATATTACACTCAAATGCCAGGTATTCCGCCACCGTAAGCGCAACCTTCGGCGTGATCAGACGTTCCACCACCGGGTCGTTTGCCAGGTTCAGAAACATACACACATGGTCCGACACACCGCTCTCCTCGAAGGTCTTGCGGAAGAACTCTGCAACGTCATGCTTTACGCCCATTGCACCAAACACAACCGCAAAATTCTCATTGGTCCCGTCTCCCAGGGAAGCCTGCTTTACAATCTGCGCCGCAAGCTGGTCATGGGGAAGACCATTTCCCGAGAAAATCGGAAGCTTCTGCCCCCGGATCAGCGTCGTCAGCCCGTCAATCGCCGAGATTCCGGTACGGATATAGTTCCTTGGATATTCTCTGCGCACAGGATTCAGAGGAAGCCCGTTCACATCCCTCTTCTCGGCCGATCCAATGGTGCCAAGCCCGTCAATGGGCACTCCCACACCGTTAAACGTACGTCCCAGCACCTCCGGCGATACGGCCACCTCCATGGGATGTCCGGTAAGCCTTGTATGAGTGTTCCGAAGAGACATATTCTCCGTCCCCTCAAACACCTGAATCATCGCCTTATCCTCATATAACTCGACAATACGTCCCATCTTCTTCGTATTGCCGTCCACCACAAATTCTACGATCTCATCAAAGAACGCACCCTGCAGCCCTTCCAGCACGACAAGAGGTCCGTTAATACTGCTGAGTCCCAGATATTCTATTGACATGCGGTTCCCTCCTTATGCATTCTTCGCAATCACCCGATTATAGAAATCATCAATGTCTCTCTTATACAGATCCAAAAGCTGCAGATTATCATTCGGCACATCGTACTTGATGGCAATGACCTTCTCGAAAATACCCTCTGCCTTTAAAACAGACATGGGCTGCCCCATTGCCACCAGATGCCTGGCCGTCTTATACAGATACAGGATCACATCCATCATCTTAAACTGCTTCTCCATCGACACACAGGTATCATCCTTGTGAAAGGCATTCTGCTGCAGAAAGCCCAGACGGATGACCTTCGCAATCTCCAGGATCAGTTTCTGGTCATCTGGAAGCACATCCCCGCCGATCAGTTTCACAATCTCCATCAGACTGCTCTCCTGGTTCAGAATCGCCATCATCCGGTTCCGGTAGTCCACAAACTTCGGCGACACATGATCCGCATACCATCCGCTCAGATCACTGAGGTACTCACTGTAACTGCTCAGCCAGTGGATTGCCGGGAAATGCCGGGAATAAGCCAGAGACTTATCCAGTCCCCAGAAGCAGCGGACAAACCGCTTGGTATTCTGGGTGACCGGCTCCGAAAAATCTCCGCCCTGAGGCGAAACCGCACCGATAATCGAAACAGATCCCGTCTCTCCGTTCAATGTCTGCATCATGCCCGCCCTCTCATAGAAAGCCGACAGCCGGGAAGCCAGATAGGCCGGGAAGCCTTCCTCCGCCGGCATCTCCTCCAGACGTCCGGACAATTCCCGCAGAGCCTCCGCCCACCGTGAGGTAGAATCTGCCATGATCGCCACGTCATATCCCATATCCCGGTAATACTCCGCCAGCGTAAGCCCCGTATAAATCGAAGCCTCACGGGCTGCAACAGGCATATTGGAAGTATTGGCAATCAGCGTGGTCCGGTCCATCAGCGGATTCCCCGTCTTGGGATCCACCAGTTCCGAGAACTCCTCCAGCACCTGGGTCATCTCATTTCCACGCTCGCCGCAGCCGATATAGATAATAATGTCCGCATCCGCCCACTTGGCAATCTGATGCTGGGTCATGGTCTTCCCGGTTCCGAAACCGCCCGGAATGGCCGCCGTTCCTCCTTTGGCAATGGGAAACATGGTATCCAGAATCCGCTGCCCTGTCACAAGAGGCACCGTAGCCGGAAACCGGTGGCTTACCGGCCTTGGCACACGGATCGGCCACTTCTGGGTCATGGTCAGTTCCCTTCTGCTTCCGTCCGACAGTTCCAGCACCACCAGCACATCACGGATGGTATAGTCACCGTCCGGAACCACGGACACCACCGTCCCTTCCACGTCCGGCGGCACCATACATTTATGCAGAATGGCCTGCGTCTCCTGTACCTCTGCAATCACCGTTCCTCCGTGAACCGGTTCTCCTTCGGCTACCGTGATATGAGTCTCCCACAATCTGTCCACGTCAAGGGAGTCCACACTGACTCCCCTGGTAATAAACGCACCGCCGCTGTCCGCAATCCGTTCCAGAGGCCGTTCGATTCCGTCAAAGATGTTATTTAAGATTCCAGGCGCCAGAGTTACGGAAACCGCCGCTCCCGTGGCCTCCACCGTCTCTCCGGGACGAAGCCCCGAAGTTTCCTCATATACCTGGATGGTCGTCAGGTCTTTATCAAGAGAGATGACTTCTCCCACCAGCTTTTCCCTGCCGACATACACCATCTCCGACATTTTAAATTCCGTCTTATCTTTAATATAGATGACAGGCCCGTTGATGCCATAGATCTTTCCGGTCGTTACACTATCCAACCTGCACACCTCCCTTGAACATGAACTTCCTGAATTCATTCTCGACCGCACCCTTGAACGCATGGTCGATCAGAATATTCTTCTCCTTAATTACGGCACGCACGCCGCCGATGAAGTCCTCTTTGCTCACAGTCAGAGCCATACCCGTATGCTCCTCCAGATATTCCTTCTTATCTGCATCCGATGGATTAATATAGATGGTCATGGGCGCACCATTGGCAAATCTGGCCGCTTTCTCAATATAAGCGATCAGAAGACCCTGGTACTCCTCAGACTTCATATATTCCTTAACCACTTCACGGACTTCCTCGAACAATTTCGTCTTCAGTTCCTTCTGCGTCTTACTCAGTTCCCTCTTCAGTTCCAGCTGCGCCTTGGACATGGCCATATTCAGCTGCTGCTGTGCCCCGACACGCTCCGTCTTCACCCGGGTCTCTGACTGGCGGATCATCTCTGACCGGTGCTGTTCAAACACGTCAAGCAGAGCATCTTCATGCTGCTTCATGATTGCATTTCCCTCTGCCCTTGCTTCCTCCATGGCCGCCTCCTGCAGATGTGATATCTTATCATCTATCGTCAAGTATGTCACCCCACATTCCTAATCATTCTATAGTTTCAGTCCAATCGCCTCATTTACATATGAAGTGATAAAGTCTTTCTTACGTCCGGTTCCGTGTCTGTCAGGAATCTCAATCAGCAGCGGCATGGTACGCCCAAGCTTGATCTCGTCAAGCAGATCGGGGAACTCCCTGCCAAACTTCTCCGTCAGCAGGATCACGCCCACATCCTTATCGTTCATTGCCGTCTCAATGGCCTCCCGCAGTTCTTCCCGCTCGTGAACCACCACTCCGTCTACTCCCGCAAGCCTCATTCCTGTCAGCGTGTCGACATTATCACTGATCAGATACATCTTCATCTTACAATTTACCCAGGATCATGAAGGAGATGATCAGTCCGTACAGACAGACACCTTCCGCAAGACCTACGAAGATCAGAGACTTACCAAGTGCACTGGAATCCTCACTGATTGCGCCAAGCGCAGCGCTTGCGGCGCTGGCTACGGCGATACCACCGCCGACACAGGAAAGACCGGTTGACAGCGCAGCGGCAAGATATCCGAATCCTACAGCATTAGAAGCCGTCTGGGCTGCGTCAGCCGCCTGGGCAGGCGCACCGCCGAACATCATAATGCCTGCAATGGCAAATGCTCCGAAGTAAAAGAACGCATTCACTCCAATGGCTCTCTTATAGCGCTTCTTCGTCTTCTCTCCAATCAGAAAATAGCCAAATGGAATGATAATACTAAGTACCAGTGCCGTAATAAGTAATAATTTCACAGTTAAAGTCATGACCAAAATCCTCCTCACATCTATTTACTCTGTTTGTTAAATGGTTTGAATTCCCGTCCGCTTCCTTTATAGAAACGGCTGAACATCTCATAATATTCGAGCCTTAGCACCTGGATTCCGACTATCAGGCCCTCCAGAGCGCACACAACTACATTTCCCAGAATGACACCGAACAGATTCGGGGTTCCGTTCTCCGCTCCCGAGAGCATCAGCACCACTTCCATAATCGCCGCATGGCTCACGGCAAACGCCCCGATTCTCACATAAGAAAGAGTATTGGAGAAATAACTCAGAAGCGTCTCAAACAGTTCGAAGAAGCCCTGCACCAGAAACATGGCCTTGCTCTCTTCCATCTTCTTATGATTGTGCTCCA
Source organism: uncultured Dorea sp. (assembly GCA_910587575.1). Classification (GTDB taxonomy): domain Bacteria; phylum Bacillota; class Clostridia; order Lachnospirales; family Lachnospiraceae; genus Sporofaciens. The sequence goes on along the minus strand of CAJULU010000012.1, from coordinate 22,697 downwards.
CCAGGTTCGTAAGAGGCTCCTTGAATACAAAAATCAGAATCGGAATCCCAAGGAATACCGCCATCAGCACATTTCCCGGAACCTTATGCCCGGTCATGTACAGCACCACCGTCAGCACCAGGAATCCGTAGAACACAAGCCCTGCAACCCCGTTGGTGGAAAACCACAGATTTTCCGTGTCATGGGCTCTCGCCGCATTGATGATCTGGAAAATCATCACCAGGATATTCAGCGCCATGCCAAAGGCAATGGCTATAATGAACACCGTATTCAGCTGCCCGATGAAAGGCAGATCCGTCATCGCCTCCACAGGCCGCATCCACACTGCCGGAATCAGGTCTTCAAATCCAAAGACACTCCCGAACATCACGCCAAACACCATGGAAAAGATTCCCGCAATCGACACGATCCCCGCCAGGCTCATCTTTTTCTTAAGATAGATCAGCCCGCCGATCAGAAACAGGCAGAAGCCCTGGCCCACATCTCCGAACATCGCCCCGAAGATAAACGTGTAAGTAAGCGCCACGAACATGGTCGGATCCATCTCGTCATGGGCCGGAAGCCCGTACATGCGGATAAACATCTCAAAAGGCTTGAAAAATCTGGGATTCTTAAGCTTCGTCGGCGGATCCCCGAAGAACTTCTCCCGGTCTTCCTCCACAACGATGAACACCTTGTCATCATCCTTTGCCTCTTCCATCAGAGCCTCCACATCAGCCTCGCCCATCCAGCCGCAGAGAATGTAGTAGTCTTCCTTGGTATCTCCCACGTCTGTTCTTGCCGCCATCTTCCGCACGTCAAAATTATTGGACAGTTCCTCCAGTCTCTTTCTGGTCCCTAACAGTTTCGCTGCATGGCTGCTCACCAGTTCCTCGATCTTCCGGTCAATCTCTTCCATCTGTTTGCGGACCTCTTCGATATCCTTCTGCATACTCATGCATGCATCCTTGGGAGTTCCGATGAATTCCGACGGAATCGTAATCCGCTCAAAATGCAGAGAATTAAATGCCGAATCTACTTTGCTCGTATCCACGTTGGATACAAAGTAACAGCCGTAGACATAGTTTTCATTTCTTGTCCCTTCCAGGAACACAGCCTGCAGGTCGCCAAACAGATATTTTTCAAGCCTCTTATAATAATCCACCCCGATCCTTCCGAAACGGACTTTCATATACTTGTAATGTATGGCCTTATGCAGTTCCAGGTCCAGAGGCGTAAAGGGTTCCAGGACATTCAGCCGTTCCCTCACATCATTTTCCTTCTTGTTCAGCAGTTCCTTCTTCTCCACCAGATCCAGATAATCATGATTAATCTCCCGGATAAATGCAAGCATCGCCTCTTTAGACATGGACTGGTCAATCTGACCCGGACTTTCCGGCAGAAGCGCCGCAAACTGTTCCGCTTTTGCAAGAGCGTCTTTGTAAGGGTTCACCTCCACAAAAGGGAGAAGATTATCTGTCGTCTTCAGTTCCGTGACCGCATTTTCAAGCTGCATCTCATATTTAGACAGATATTTGTCACACACGCGGTCAATATCCATTCTCGGACCGCTGATGTTCAGAAATTTCATCTTCACAATCATTGCATCACACCTCCTAAGTATCCTAACGTTTCTCTTGAAGATAAGCCGTAACGGATACATTCAAGGGCTGTTGTTAGTTTATATATCTCTTCTTCCTTCAAAAACAGATAAGTATTCACCGTTGCTATGGAATAGGGGTTGCGCCTCCGGTCACTGATATACTGTCGCATAAGGCACTCCTTATATGTGGCCTCCAGCGTCTTCCCGCTGATATCCGCATACTTCCTGGCATAATACGTCTCCTCCAGACGCTTCTCATACTCTTCAATCGTAGGCGTCTCTACCAGCCCTTTAAATTCCTCCACACTAAGCCTGAACTGAATCGGTATGGTCATGGAATAGATATCCGGCGGAAGCTTATTATAATACTTCTTCGCCCGGTAAATCCACTGGATGTTCAGCAGATCAATCTTCGCGCCCATATCCCGGATATACATTTCCCGTTCCCTGCCCTTGAGAAGCCTCCGGTTCCTTCTCCACATCTCAGAAAAATAATACAGGTCAAGGGTCAGATCATAGTCAAACAGCGTCGCCCCTTCCGTCTCTCTGAGGCCCTGAAGCGGCGCATAATATTCCGTACCCTTAAGATTATCAATCAGCTCTTCCACATTCCGGGATGTAATCAGCCGGTCTATGGAGATCTGGGAATATTTATCAAAAAATTCCTTCTTATATTCTATATCAAATGGCATATCATAGTGATTGAAAACAATACGCAGGCAGTAATTGATCAAATCAATCTCATATCTCTTCCAGTACAGTTTCAGAAACTTTTTCTGCTCCATTCCTGCAAACCGGAAAATCCTCGTATAGTCGTCAAACAAAGACTGATACAGAATCTTCTCCATGTTCCCTCTATGATACAGCGATATATCCATCTGTTCCACATATCTTGCATAGGCAGGCTTACCCTTCAGGTACTCGATTGCCTCCGGCACGCTTCTTAAGTTCGCAATGTTCTCATAATCCTGCTGACTTAGAAGTTTCGCCTGCATGGCCCGGACCTTCGTAGTAAGTCCGCTGTACGACATCACATTCCCCATGTCCTACACCTCTGTAATATGCGCAAGAATCTCTCTGGCATAAGCGGTATGGTTTTCCTCGAATTCCTTCTTCAGATTGTCGATTGTGGAACGGTTCTTCTCCCTCTGTTCCTTAAGAATCCGCTCCATCTTCTCATCCGCCTCCTGCCGGATCTGCGCCAGCTGCTTCTGAGTATCTTCCTCAAGCTCCGTGTCAAAACGGTCTCTCTGAGCCTGGATCTTCTTCTCGATCTCACCCTTCTGGGCCTGGGCATGCTCCACAATCGCTTCCGCCGTTGCCTCAATATCTGCCAGTTTCTTTACAACCGTGTTCATTGGCCGCCTCCATTCCTCTAAGATTTACTGCTTTATATGTACCGGCGGCTCAGAATCCATGATTATGCCCGATGTTTCTGCCGACATTTCCCGCCATTTTGCACACAATTATAATATACTCCGTTTTTTTTAAAAATCCATAGTAAAAATCACCAAAAAAACCGCTATTTGTTATGTTTTTCACACACTTATATTTAATTGACATTTCCGCTCCCTCATTATAAACTAAGAAACGTACGAAAACGCTTGAAAACAGGGGGAAATCACATATGCGTCTTAGAAATATACCACGCGCCGAAAGCGTGCTGAACGGGTGTAAAGAAGTTGTTAAAAATGCGTCTGACTGCCGCGGAAGATGGCAGGAAGTGTTCGGTAATTCCAATCCTGTACACATAGAGATCGGGATGGGGAAGGGGCAGTTTCTTCTGACCCTTGCAGAGCAGAACAAAGAGGTGAATTATATCGGAATCGAAAGATACTCCAGCGTACTTTTGCGCCCGGTCGAAAAACTCCAGGAAATCCGCACAAATCCGGCCATGCAGCAGGCATATTCTAACATCCGCTTCCTCTGTATGGATGCCAGAAACATTACGGAAGTATTCGCACCTGGGGAAATCGACCGGATCTATCTGAATTTTTCGGATCCCTGGCCCAAAGCCAGGCATGCGGCAAGACGGCTTACATCCAGGGAGTTTCTGGCCCGGTATCATGAGATTCTGGGGAATATGGGCGCCATCGAGTTCAAGACGGATAACCGTCTGCTCTTTAACTTCTCCGTTTCGGAAGTGAACACTTCTACGGATTTTCGGCTGGAAGGGTGTACTTATGATCTGCACCGGGACGGCAGGATGAACCAGGGGAATATCATGACAGAGTATGAGGAGAAATTTTCCTCTCTCGGGAATCCGATTTGTAAATTAATTGCCAGGCGGGAACATTAACGGTTCCTAATAATTTCATTCACAAACACTCCTCCCCCCGCATATATAATATAGAAGAACTTATGTCTGGAAGTATGCATATGGGACGTAAAAAAAGGAAGAAAAGTATCCGGCAGAAAATCTGTGAATTCACTTACCACCGAAAAGGACTCCACAAGAAACTGACCTGCCTGAAAAAATCCATGGACGAAGTATACCGCACCCTGAATCCCGGCTGCTGATCCCCAGGCCCAGGGACTCGATATACAGTCCCTCAGAATACTCTGACAATAAGGAAGGTATGAATTATGCAGCATTTAACATCCCAAAACTTTTCCGCCGAGACAACACGCGGTCCGCTTCCGGTTATTGTCATGTTCTACGCCGTCTGGTGTGGAAAATGTGCCATGATGAAACCCATAGTGGAAGAGATAGAGAAAAAATACCGCGGCCGGTTCCGGTTCTGTGAAGTCGAGATTGACGAATCCCCTCTGCTCGCAGCGGACTACGAGGCAGACATCGTTCCCACATTCGCCTTTTTCCGAAACGGAAAATTTCTTGGAACCATGCAGGGAATCATAGATGAAGACGTATTCGAACGCCGTCTACAAAAAATCTTTAGAAATAGTTAAGGCTTATTTTATTTGCAAATACCGGCAGATATGTTATATTAGGGGAGATTCAAGTAGAAATACTCAGACAAAAAGGGGGTATAGGTGATTAAACACCAGATATTATGAAAAAAATAAGAAAAATCATACCATTAGCCATTGCCGCCGTGCTGGCCTGCACAAGCCTTCCCATGGCAGCAAAAGCTGACGGAGCCAAAGTCGTCACAATCGGAGCTGATCTGACAACGGAACAGAAACAATCCATGTACGACTACTTCGGAACGACTCCGGAAGCAGTCAGCACCATCGAAGTCAACAACACGGACGAAAGAAAATATATGGAAGGAATTGCCTCAGAAGCACAGATCGGGACAAAGACCTATAGCTGCTCTTACGTGGAACCCACCACCAGCGGCGGAATCCAGGTCAAAGTGGGAAATCTGACCTTCGTAACCAGTTCCATGATCGCTTCCACGCTTCTGACTTCCGGCGTTGAGAACTGCAATGTCGTTGCCGCAGCCCCGTTCGAAGTCTCCGGCACCGGAGCTCTGACCGGAATCATGATGGCTTACGAGAAAGCCAGCGGCAAGACCCTGAGCGAAGAGCAGAAGTCTGCTGCCACAGAAGAGCTGGTGACCACCGGCGCACTTGCTGACGCAGTGGGCAAAGAAGACGCAGAGAACCTAATGAACGAAGTAAAAAAAGAAGTCATTGAGAATGACTTAAGCGATGCGGACGATATCCAGGATGCAATTACAGATGCAGCGAAGAACTACAACATTACACTGACCGAAGAACAGATGGCACAGATCAGTTCCCTGATGAAGAATATTTCCCAGTACGACTATGACGTCAAGTCACTCAAGCAGACTCTGGAGAACCTGGGCGGAAAGGCCAGTGAAGAAGGATTCTTCTCTAACCTCTGGACCTCCGTAAAGGATTTCTTCACAGGCGGTTCTGACGATGGGGACGGCGGTATTCTCAATGATACCAAGGATGAAATTCTTGGAGAAAACGCCGTTACCAACAGTACCACAGACGGGAACGGCAAAGACAGCGGAGATAAAGACGAAGAAGAAGGCGGATTCTGGGATAAAGTGACCGGATTCTTCAAGAATCTCTTTGGCGGAAGCGATGAAGACGAAGACGAATCCAAAGAAGATTCCGCAGCAGACGAGGATACTGAGAACGCCGAAGATGACGACACCCTGGATTCTGGCAGCCTTGAAAACTCCGGCGACGCAGGACTGAATGAAAATCCAGACGCCAACGGACTGGATTCTGCCGCTTCCGGCGATGGAACCACATCTGCCAATGACGGAACGGAACTGAATGATTCGTCTGATGCAGCCGAAACCAACGGCAGCACAACCAGCGCTTTGGATACGGATACCGACACTTCCAGTATCGGAACAGATAGCGGAAATACACAATAATAATCTATGGGTCTGTCACCTGCCAGATGTGACAGACCCATATTCTGTCTTTTTACCTTGTGCAAAAAAAAATACAAAAAACCTACCGGAACAATATCTCATACTTTCTCCTCTGCTGTAAGAGTATCGTAAACACTCTCTGTTTTACCTGCTTCTGATACACATCATCCTTTTGAAGCAATTCCCGGATTTCCTTTTCCCCAAACGAAAAATGAATCGGTTCCCCATACAATTCCTCCGCAATATCCAGTTGTTCTTCAAAAGAGCGGCAGAAACTTTTCGCCTCTGCCTTATGCATAAGTTTAATCACATCCTCCCCTAAGGGATAATCTAATGTAGTATCCGCAAGAAGAGCTGCCCCCTGGTCAAAAATCGGGCAGTAGTCATATTCCTCTCCTCCATCCCATAGAACCGCAATATTATGCGTATGTCGGTCTTCATTTAAAAATATGGCATCAATCGTAAGCAATTTACACATATATCTTCCAAAATCTGTAAGCCCTGTGATACGTTCCGTCTGATCAACCAGAAATTTTAAACGCTCCTCATGTTCACGGATTCGAAAAATACTCTTATAAAGACTCTCTCCATAGATATTGCGAAACAATCTCTCCAGTGTAATCATCTGCAGCTTTCCCGACTGCTTTTTTGAAGAATCTGTTAGAAAATCATGGCTTCTGCATCCTGCAAAACTTTGATTCCCATATCTGATTTCTTCCGTGTCATACAATACATATTCTTCCGTCCCCAAGGTTGAATACCTTAATAAATGAGACACCATATACTCTGCAAGTCCCTCATAACCAGTATAATCCGCTTTATACCAGTAGTCTCCTCTCTTCCACTTGAACTGATTCCCTTTCGATGAATGTCTCGCCTCTTCCGTTCGCTCTCCATCAAATACCTCAATCATCTGTTACCTCTCAATCCGTATCCAGAAATCATCCTCTGCCATCCTTCCCTGCGTCTTCTCAATAATCAGCATGGGGTCGTAGAACGGAATATCATACTCTCTTAACACAAGCTTCATCTTATCCCTGGTAGGCGGAAAACATCTGGATTTCAGAAACTCCTCATACTGCTCATAGGAAGGATTCTCAATCTTACCAAATGCACGCTTCAGCAAATGTCCCGTATAATTCACGATTTCAATGTCCCGATTCTTTTCATCCACATCCATCAGCGTACATAATTCCTCCCGGAACATATAGGACAATCGAAGTCTGGTCTTCCTCGGCGGTATCTTCCTTTCTTCCTCAATCCGGGGATATTCCCTTAAAATAGCCACCAGCGTCACAATCGGCCCCGTAATCATCGTCTTGCTGTATTCCCAACGCTCTACGGTTTTTTTCGATACATTCGCAAATCTCGCAAATTCTTCCTGTGACAATCCAAGTCTTTTCCGGCAGTGTCTGATCTCTTCACCCGTAACCTTCTCTTCCAAAGCATACTTCTTTGTCATTTACAATCCTTTCAGTCCCGAAATAAAGGGTATTTTTTTATTATTTTACCCTTAATCTAAGGTTCTGTCAAACATAAAATCAAAGCCCAAGACAAACGGCTTATCTGCCGCCTGTCTCAGGCTTCTGACTATCCAGGGAACAACGTCCTCCCTAAAATTCGAAAATAGCAACCCCATACGGCGGCAGCTGATAAGCAAATGAGAACGGCCTTCCGTCACATTCCTTCTTCACAGCCTTATAGACCACAGGCCTGTCTTCACCCTTTCCGCCATACTTCACATCATCACTGTTCATAATCAATTTATACTGCTTCTTCCGAGGCACACCAACCCGGTAGTCATCCCTGGCCATCGGCGTAAAATTGCATACAAACAGCAGATTCTTCTTATTTCCTTTGGAATGTCTTACAAAGCTGAAGATACTCCTGCTGGCATCATCCGCATTAATCCACTCAAAGCCGTCCCAGCTGTCGTCCAGCTCATACATGGCCTTATTGCGCTTATACAAGTGCAGCAGATCTCTTACCCAGTTCTGCATCTGCACATGCTCATCCTCCGCAAGCAGGAACCAGTCAAGCTCTCTCTCCTCGCTCCACTCCCGAAGCTGTGCAAACTCCTGTCCCATGAACAGCAGCTTCTTGCCCGCATGCCCCATCATGAACGCATACCCGACCTTAAGATTCGCATATTTATCGAAACCAAGTCCCGGCATCTTATTCAACATGGAACATTTCAGATGTACCACCTCATCGTGGGACAGAACCAGAATATAATTCTCACTGTGGGCATAACTCATGGCAAACGTCATCTGATGGTGATGATCTTTCCGGAAATAAGGATCCAGCTTCATATACTCCGTAAAATCATGCATCCAGCCCATGTTCCATTTCAGACTGAATCCAAGTCCGTCGTCCTCCACGCTTCCCGTAACCTTCGGCCACGCCGTAGACTCCTCGGCAATCATGATCGCTCCCGGATTGCGCCCAAGAACCACAGAATTCAGATGCTTGAAGAAGTCAATCGCCTCCAGGTTCTTGTTACCGCCATATTTATTCGCAATCCACTGTCCATCCTGTTTTCCATAATCCAGATAAAGCATGGATGCCACCGCATCGACTCTCAGCCCGTCCACATGGAACTGCTCCACCCAGTACAAGGCATTGGAAATCAGGAAATTACGCACTTCATTCTTCCCATAATCAAAAATCTTTGTGCCCCAGTCAGGATGTTCTCCTTTCTTCGGATCTGCATATTCATAAGTAGGTGTTCCATCAAAATCAGCCAGTCCATGGATGTCTCTTGGGAAATGTGCCGGAACCCAGTCAAGGATTACGCCAATCTTATTCTTATGGAAATAATTAATCATCCACGCAAAATCTTCCGGCGTCCCGTACCTGGAAGTCGGAGCAAAGTATCCGATTACCTGGTATCCCCAGGATCCGTCAAAGGGATGTTCCGCAATACCGATCAGTTCTACATGGGTATATCCCATATCCTTCAGATATTTGACACACTCCTTCCCGAACTCCCGGTAATTATAGAATCCTTCATCTTCCCTTCCCGGATGACGCTTCCAGGAACCAATATGTGCCTCATAAATTGCCATAGGCTGTTCCGTATGCTTCCATGTCTTACGGTTCTCCATCCATGCACTGTCCGTCCATGTAATCTTTGTAAGATCAGCAACCCTGGATGCCGTCCCTGGCCTCAGTTCCGCATAGCATCCAAACGGATCCGCCTTAAATACAAACTCTCCCTGGTAAGTCTCCACACAGAACTTGTACAGATCATACTCTTTCACATCTGGAATAAAACAGGTATATATGCCAAGAGGCTCTCCCCTTTCCATCGGATTCGCTTCCATATTCCATTCATTGAAATCGCCCACCACGGACACAGAACGGGCATGGGGCGCCCACACTGCAAAGTATACGCCCTCTTTCCTGCCTTTCTTCACTTTATGGGCGCCGAGTTTTTTATAAATCTCATAATGATTCCCCTGCCCGAAAAGATATTGATCCAGTTCACCGATTTCATATGGTTTTGGTTTTCTTTCTGCCATATTGTCATCCCTCACATTCTGTTGCAATATATTTATATTATACTTTAGACTGGCGTAAAAAGAAAGGGTTTTGACCAATCTTAACAGTCAAAACCCTTTTTTTCTTTCTGTGTTCACCAGAACCCGGCAAATTCCTCCTTAAATCCTGAAGTCTTCCTCTTTCAAAATAATTCTGTCAGACTCATCCGTGCTCTTTCCAAACACTCTTCTTGCCAGATGCTTGACATTCGCCTTCTGTGAATGTTCGATTGCCTCATCCATAATATCCTTGACTTCCGCAACAGAAACCGCATGGTCTTCCCTCTGCATTACGTCAATCCGGCTGTACAATGCAAGAATTCCCATCTCATCCAGTTTATATCCGTTCTCTTTCGCATAGGTCTGGCCAAAGGTCACCAGTTCATCATTGATGAATACCGGAAGTTCCAGCCTTGAGGTGAATTTCTTCTTAAATTCCGGGTTCGCCGTCAGAATTCGTTCCAAAGGCTTTCTCTGATCCTCCAGCACAAAGAGCAGCTCTCCGGTCTTCTTCTCCATCAGGTGGTTCAGTTCCTTAACCGTTCTGGAATTCAGTTTTCCCGCTTTCTCAATGATGATCGCACCGCCCCGAAGCTTCTGAATAATATTCGTCAGTTCCTTCTTGTTCAGTGATTCTCCAGTCACAATCGCAACCTTGCCCTGCTTCAGATTTCTCTGCTTCTGGATGGCCTTAACAATGTCTACCGCAAGTACCGTCTTTCCCGATCCTTTACGTCCGATAACCAGCAGATTGCCGGTTCTGGAAGTTCCTTCCTTCCTCGCTCTTCTGTCATTGTCCAGCACTTCTACAAGCTGTTCGCTCATTCCCCTGACCGGAACAAAGTAGGAGAACAGCTTCTTCTGCTCTTCTGTAAGACCTGCTTTTAACCCGATCTCGCTGGTAGCATTCAGATCATAACGGCCTGTAACGACAAATCCTGTATCAAACGGAACTCCTTTTCCCTTTGACTTCTTAATCCTGGCCTGAATCTCTTCCTCTGACGGTTCTTCAATCTCAAGGTCTTCTTCCCCGAAGTCTTCCTCTTCAAACTCTTCCTCCTCAAGATCTTCCTCTTCAAACTCTTCTTCCTCAAAGTCCTCTTCTTCGAACTCATCCTCAGAATCATCCTCGAATTCATCTTCCTCAAAATCGTTACCGTCAAAATCATCCTCGCCGTAATCCGCATCAGAATCTTCGATATAATCCCCTACATCATCAAATTCTTCTTCATAATCTTCCCCGTCGAAGTCCTCTTCTTCAACCTCTTCTCCGAACTCATCCTCTTCTTCAAAATCGTCTTCTTCCTCGAAATCGTCTTCTTCCTCGAAATCGTCCTCTTCCTCGAAGCCTTCTTCTTCAAAGTCCTCTTCCTCGAAATCGTTTTCCTCAAAGCCCTCTTCCTCGAAATCGTTCTCCTCAAAGTCCTCTTCCCCGAAGCCTTCTTCTTCAAAGTCCTCTTCCTCGAAATCGTTTTCCTCAAAGCCCTCTTCCTCGAAATCGTTCTCCTCAAAGTCCTCTTCCCCGAAGCCTTCTTCTTCAAAGTCCTCTTCCTCGAAATCGTTCTCCTCAAAGCCCTCTTCCTCGAAGTCTTCTTCTTCAAAATCCTCTTCCCCGAAGTCTTCCTCCTCAAACATTTCCTCTATATCTTCTTCTGTATCTTCCAGCTCACTTACGGGACTATCTGCCTCAAATTCATCTCCGGCGTCTTCTTCTGCATCATATTCTTCAAAATCCTCTCCCGTATCTGACAACCCTTCATCCAGGCCATATTCACTATAGTCCTCTATACCAAAGTCATCCTCGTCAAAGTCTGGTTCATCAGCCTCCTTTTCCGCCTCTGTACTCTGGTATCTGTTCCCGACAATTTCACTGATCAGCTCTTCATCCGCTGCCGGTTCCCCAAAAATATCACTCTCTCCAGACTCTGCCGAATTACCGCCAAGTTCCTCCATGAGCCTGACAATATCGTCCGGAATCCGCTGTGTCTTTCCATTTGACGCAACAACTGGCTTTCCATTCGGCAGCTCTGCCGCAATATTTTTCTTTGTTGTCTGCTTAACCCGCTTTTCGGCCTTGCTCTTCTCCGCTTTTATCCTTGCGGCTTCTTCTGCGGCCTCCTCCACGGCTTTCCTCGCAGCCTCTTCCTCTGCCGCCTTCCTTACAGCCTCTTCTTCCGCCGCTTTCCTTACAGCTTCTTCTTCCGCCGCCTTTCTTGCAGCCTCTTCTTCCGCCGCTTTCCTTACAGCTTCTTCCTCTGCTGCTTTCCTTATGGCTTCCTCTTCCGCTGCTTTCCTTGCAACTTCTTCCGCCGCCTTTCTTGCAGCTTCTTCTTCCGCTTTCCTTGCAGCATCCTCTTCTGCCGCTTTCCTTGCGGCCTCTTCCTCCGCCTCCTTCCTTGCGGCCTCTTCCTCTGCTGCTTTCCTTGTGGCTTCTTCCTCCGCCGCTATCCTCGCAGCCTCTTCCTGTATCGCTTTTCTTACGGCTTCTTTCTCATCTATATCACTTACGTTTTCTTCCTCCGCCGCTTTTCTTACAGCTTCCTTCTCGGCAGCTTTTCTTGCAGCCTCCGCCTCCACTGCTTTTCTTAAGACTTCCTCCGCCGCCCTCACTTCTGCAGCCCTTCGTGCAAATTCTTTCGTAGCTCTTTCTTCTGCCGCCTTTTTCGCAGCTTCTTCTTCCGCTGCTTTCCTTGCGGCCTCTTCTTCCGCCGCCCTCCTTGCAGCTTCCTCTTCCTCTTTCCTTGCGGCCTCTTCTTCCGCCGCCCTCCTTGCAGCTTCCTCTTCCTCTTT
>CAJULU010000012.1:0-10358 GCA_910587575.1 uncultured Dorea sp. | reverse complement strand
CCTTGCGGCCTCTTCTTCCGCTTTCCTCGCAGCCTCTTCTTCCGCCGCTTTCCTCGCAGCCTCTTCTTCCTCCGCCTTCCTTGCGGCCTCTTCTTCTGCCGCTTTCCTTGCGGCCTCTTCTTCTGCCGCTTTCCTTGCAGCCTCTTCTTCCGCCGCTTTCCTTGCGGCCTCTTCTTCCGCCGCTTTCCTTGCGGCCTCTTCTTCCGCTGCTTTTCTCGCAGCTTCCTCCTCCGCTGCCTTCCTTTCCGCAGCCCTTCTCAATGCTTCCCGCTCCGCAAGCTTCTGCAATCCTTCCGGCGTAATCCTCTGGGTTGCCCCCGCCTCCAGTGCCTTCTTCTCTGCCGCAGCTTCCTCTTCGGCCTTTCTTCTGGCTTCCCGGCGTTCCAGCTCCTTACGCAGTCCGATCTCATCCCGCTCTTTGCGAAGCCTCTCGTCATCTTCCTCTCTCTGCCGTTCAATAGCTTCTGCATTCGCCTTCTGCTTTGCTTCCCACTCCTGCAGAATCTCTTCAATCCGCATCTGCCCGGTAACACGAAGCGCATCCGTCTTCTTATCTAACGGCCTTGGCGCCGGCTTCCTTGCCGCACGTACCGCCTCACCTGCCGGTGCTTTCGCTTTCTTCTTCTCTTCCCTTACCTCTTCCGGCGCCGGTTTTTTCTCCGGTTCCGGTTCTTCCTTTCTGCCATCAGCTCCTCGCTTTTCCACAAGTGCATCCATATGTATCTGCCCGGTAACCTGGCGGATTCCCTCTTTTACCTTAGCAACCGTCTTCTCTACACTCCGGATTCCACTGGCAAAGGCCATTCCGTTTGCCAGCGCTTCCTGAAGTGTGGCGCCCTTCACAACCTTGGAAATCGACTGGGTCTTCCCTGACCTGGACGTATTCTGCCCTTCAGAGTCCCTTTCTTCAACACTGTCATTCTGCTCTTCGGATACCGCCTCCGCTTCCAACGCCTCCTGATCTGCCCGCAGAGCCGTCTCCGTTACTCTTCGGAGCATTTCTTTTCTGACGGGAGCCTCCCCCCGGATGACCTCATCCAACGGAATTGACGGATTCGCAGATACATTCCTTTTTACAGGACGAGGCTTCTTGGAAGCCCCCGGACGAGAGTCATACTTCTCCTGCTGAAGAGGTGTCAGCGGCTTATACTGCATCTTAAGCTCCATGGCCTGATACACATATCTTCCCTCACTAAACCACAGAATCAGATCATCACATTCCTCAAGACACTCTGCCGTCATACCCGCTTCATGATAGAGATGCGCCAGTTCATACGCCCATTTTTCTACATATTCTGCTTTCTTAAAATCCTCAAGAGCCGCAATCTGATCACTCAGAGGTGCACCCTGCGCTCTCAATATCTTATACTTCAATACATACTGGTTCGGATCCTTCGGAGCCAGTTTCACAAACTCCTCATAACAATCCGCAGCTTCCTCAATATCACCAATCTTTAATGCCAGAAGTCCCAGCCGATACGCAATCTTCCTGCTCCCCGGAGACCGATCGAACGCCACAAATAAAATATCCCGGCTTTTCTGGAATTCACCATTATACTCATAAATCTCACTTACCGTATTCAGAGTTGAAACATTCTTGACCCTGCGCCAGTCAATCGTATCAGCGATCTCCATCGCCTTCTTGTACTGCTTCTTCTCCAGATACTCCTGCATCTGCTCTGTTTTCACCCTATATTCATATTTATCCAAACTTCTCACCTCAAAAAATTTGTTAAAACTGCAATATTCTACACTTTTACGTCTATCATTCTATCATACGCCATGTACAATGTCAAAAATATACGAATAAAAATATCAAAAAAGACTGCCATTTCCGGCCTACTATTAAGATATGCCCGATTCACTCTAATGAGACAATACAATTTCACACAAATAAAGCTGCCGTATCACTACGACAGCCTTAATCTCTATGAAATTGTATGATTCTCATATATTAATCGGAGGATTCTCTCTCAATTTCAGATTCCCTTCTGCTCTTCTTACACCCTTCTTATTCCATATACATTCCTGCGGAATGAATGGCTCACCCCTCTGGTATAACTCTGATCTGTTAGCTAATGTCCCCGCTGACATATTCTAACATCTTTCAAATATTCCCGAACTATAATGTGGTATCTTCTCAATATGCCTGCAAATAATAATCTATCGTTCCGGCTCTTTTCCTCTCCGACTCTTTCTCTCATTCAAATGCCGGATCATCTATTCTCTTCTATAGTCAAGGCTTATTCTAAGGGAATCATAATCTGCCATACCACTGACATATTGAGTATTCGTTTCTTTCACGTTGTCCAATGGATTAAGCCCCCTTTACTAAATAATTTCCAAAACGGATATCTCTTACCGGATACTTCTTTTGGATTGGTTATATCATATCACTCGCTCATCAATTTGTCAATATCTTTTCTTATATTTTATATATAAATTATTTTTTTCTATTCATTTATTAAATTATCAGATTTTTATAAATAGTATTAACAATTCACACATTACTACAAATAATTAATTGTAAACCTTTTATTCGATTAGGTTGACAACTTACATCTTTTTGCTTATACTTTCCTATACAGGAACTGCACAGGCACAGTATCCGGCCATATTACGGTTCTCCTGTAATCCACCACAAGAAAGGAGTTATGCTGCCGATAAATGACAGCGGATATTATGAAAAACATTACCACGAAAAACCAGAGTAAGACAACCGGACGTTTTACCACCCGCAGGCTTGTCCTAATTGCAATGGTAACTGCCATTACCTGTATTCTTGCACCATTTTCCATCCCGATTCCCATCAGCCCCGTACCGATTTCCCTTACGAATCTGGTACTGCTGATCAGTATCTATGTACTCGGATGGAAGGATGCAACCGTCAGCTATCTAGTCTATCTTCTTCTGGGCGCTTTCGGTCTGCCGGTTTTCTCCGGATTTGCGGGCGGGCTGGGGAAGATTGCCGGACCCACCGGCGGATATCTGACCGGTTTCATCTTCATGACCATCATCGCCGGAATTTTTGTCGAACGTTATACGGACAGGCGCATTCTGGTTATAACCGGCATGGTTCTGGCCACCATGGTTGCCTACGTCTTCGGAACCGCATGGCTGGCCTTCCAGATGGAGCTGCCATTTACCGGCGCTTTATCCATTGGCGTCATCCCCTATCTCCCAGGAGATACCGTCAAGATCATCCTGGCAGTCCTTACAGGCCCGGTCCTTCGCTCACGCCTGCAGAATCTGGCATACTGACACCCTCGCTTTTCGCATTGGCAGGTACACCATAGGAAGACCGGCCTTGTAAGACCCGGTTCCATCTGTCAGAAGGGAAGCCCCGGCCTTGGCGCTTCCCTTCCAGATATTGCTGTTCACGTGCTGCCAGTCCCGTTTTCATCCTGCGGTCCTACAGGATCAGATCATCCACCTTCTGATAATCCTTCAGACTGTATGCCTCTATAATATTTCCCTGGATTACATACAATGTCTCTTCTATATAAATACCCCTGGGATTTCGCATCCCGTTTCCATTAATATCTTCCTCCAGATTGCAGACAAACCCTTCTCCATCCTCATATGCAAACAGAAAATACCTCTGCCCGCCCTCCGCATAACCAGAGAAACCAATCAGATTCTTCTTCCAGTCAACCAGCGCCGCCTTATAGTCATAAGAGACATCCGTACTGTACACATTCTTCAGTACATACGTGTCTTCCTCTTTCACATCCGTCTTATCAGAGATGTCAAACATGCTGATCTTGACGCCGTCCGTTGACATTGTCTTCTCATCCACATTCATGCCAATCCCCAGAAGGCGGTTCTCTCCATAGAAATGAAGGTAGTCCGAGAACCCCGGAATCTTCAGTTCTCCAATAATCTCCGGCTTCCTGGGATCAGACAGATCCACGCTGAATAACGGGTCTGTCTCCCGGAACGTTACAAAATATCCCGTATCCCCCATGAATCTTGCAGAATAAATTCTTTCATCCTTTGCCAGATTCTCAATAGATCCGATCGTCTCCAGATCTTTATCCAGAACATACACCGAATTCGTGTCATCCTCCGTTGTCACCACCCGCAGATTCCCTTCATATTCGTCAATCGAAAAAGAATCGTTCAGATAACCGTCAAACTGCCCCTGGGCCTTTGCCTCGAGCTTCCCATCCTTATACGCAATCTTACGGACCGTTGTCACACATCCGCTGAAGCTTCCCCATTCTGTCTCGTAGAAATAGATATTACTGTTGCTGACATAAACCTGGCCGCCCTTTGAGAAGACCGCCTTACTGTCTTTCATCTTCTCCGGCTTTTCAAGGTCAACGGACGTAATCACTTCATACATATTCGCCTGCTTCACCGGCGGCAGGAAAATATTCTTCTCTGAAACCGGCTCCCCGTTAATCAGCGGCACATAGGTTCTCGGTTCACCTGGAACCACCTCGCCCCACAGATAAACCTGGCTGAACAGATACAGACAGCCGTCTGCCATCCTCGAAGAATTGTATTCCCCACTCTGCGTCACCCTTCCTTCCTCCTTCGGATTCGCAGGATCCTGGATGTCGTAAGTAACCGCAGCCGTCACGCCGTTATTCCCAATGCCGCCCCTGTTGTAAAGAGGATCCTCAGCCATATCGCCCGATCCCTGCTGTCCGCAGATCACTGCCATCTTCTTTCTGTCCGGCACGACATAGAATTCATGGATATACTCCTGTTTTCCCACTTCCACGGAAGCTACCTTCCTCATATCCTGGTCCCTGGTATCCACAATGGCGATTTCCCGCCCGTTGTCCTCAAGAATATACAGATACCTGCCATCCGTCTTTGCAATATCCGCCTCATCTACACCTTCCTGCCGCACATTCGTCTGAGAGTAATCACCGGCCGCCATATCGCCCGCTTCTGCCGTTGCCGCCGGCGCATCCATACTGTCTTCTGCCATGATTTCCTCTCCGGCATTCTTCGCACCGGCGCTTCCGGCCATATCGCCCCCGTCAGAACTGCCAGAAAGCGACTCTCTGCTTATATCGGCAGCATTCATCTCATAGGCCATCTGCTCTTCTTCCATCTGCTTCATGTATGCCTCATAATAACCGTATACCTGCTCATAGCTTTCCGCCTGGGCAATGGTCTTACTGCTGCTGATCTTTTCCTGATCCCTGCCGTCTTGTTCTGAATCCGCCTTCGTATTCTGTGTGCTTACATTTTCCCTTCCAGTTCCTGATCCGTTCCACACCGCAACCCCTATGACAGCAGCCAGACATGCCGCCGCAAGTACCCCCGTCTGCTTAATGCCCCATCTCTTCTTCCGGCTTCTGCAGACAGCGCCCCCTGACTCTTTTTCTTCCAGCATCCTCTGAATATTTTCCGGCTCAAGGCCTTCCGGCGTTTTCACGTCTGCTGTCTTCTGTCTGATCTGATCTAATACATCCTGTTCTCTCTTATCCATACAGCCGCCTCCTTTGACTCATCTTAATACACATTCCATCTTCTGCAGCGCACGGCTTCGTTTCGACCGCACCGTGTTCGGGTTCAGCTTCAAAGCCTCCCCGATCTCCTGGCTGTTATATCCGCCGAACACTGACAGGCCAACAATCGTCTGCTCCTCCTCTTCCAGAAGAAAGAAAGCTTTCCTCACATCCAGCGCCACTCCCAGATCCGGCTCCTCAAAGCGCTCCCAGGGCGCCCTTCCCTCTTCCAGGCGGCTCTCCTGCCGTACCGCATCTCTCCATTTCTTCCTGCAGGTATTGGACAGAATCGTGAAGATCCAGCTTTTGAACGCCTCTTCATTCCGAAGCTTTCCGATATTCTCATAAGCCGCCACCACTGCCTCACTGACAGCATCCTCCGCATCCTGGGGATTCTTCATCATACACAGGGCAAACCGGTACAGGTCCTTATAGACCGTCTCATACATTTGCGCAAATGTCTTCGTGTCGCATCTCATATCTTCTCCTCCCTGTTTCAAACCGATCAACAATTCCTTATATAGATAAGAGTCAGAAAAAGGGGCAGCTGTTGCAGCCGCCCCGCAAATTTCTGAATTTATTTCAGATCATCCTTTATAATAATTAATCAGACAGCCCTTTCTAATGATCTCCCGCTCTGCGTCCGTCATATCGCCAAGTTTCAGCGTCGTCTCCTTCCACATATTGCCGGAACCGACCACATATGCCTTGACGTCTGCCGTCTTCTCTTCTACTGCTTTCCGGATTTCCGGTATAAACAGATAGTCTCCATTCTGAAAACTCAGATGCTCATGATCCTCTTCCGTGATAAACGGAAGCATACCCCAGTTAATCAGATTGGAGCGATACCGCTTGGTTGCGTATCCGTTGGCAATATTCGCCCAGCCGCCCAGAACCTTCTGGCAGGATGCCGCCTGTTCTCTTGCAGAACCGTCTCCCGGCTTCACTGCAAAGATGGTACTTCCGATCCCAAGACTGGTCCGGTCAATATCCGGATACGTCTCATGAATCTTCTCCATCACAGGTTTCAGTTCCGCCAGCGCCTCAACCGGACACTGTCCGGCCTCGATTGCTTTCTCCGCTTTCTGTACCTCCTTGGCACGGCCTACATAAGCCGGATCTTTCCTGGACAGCGCAAATTCCGCAAGCCCTGATGGATTCGAACGGTAAGAAGAGGTCTCCCCGGAAGGAATCAGTTCATCCGTCGTGGTAACCGGATCATGGATCTCAGACACCACTTTCAGAAGCAGATTCTCCGGCAATGCCGCCATCGCCGGCCAGTCCTTGATATTCGGGCCAAACTTGATCTTAACCGACGGATCCGCCTCTCCTTTGCTGTCAAAGACACGGTTTGCGTAAATCTTTTGGTCAAAATGATATTTCCGTCCCGTAAACTCTACATCCATAGCCGTCGCCGGTGTAAGGAATCCCTTGTTCGCAGCCGTGGCCGCAATCGACCTTGCATCCATAAGCGCAACCGATGCAATCTGCCCGCTCTGAAGCTTTGACCCTTCACGGTTCGGGAAATTCCTTGTGGAATGCCGGATGGAAAACGCATTGTTGGCGGGAGTATCCCCGGCGCCAAAACAAGGCCCGCAGAACGCCGTCTTCACAATGGTACCCGCCTGCATAAGATCCGCAACCGCACCGTTCTTCACCAGTTCCATATAGATCGGGGTACTTGCAGGATACACGCTGAATGTAAATTCATCCGCACCAATGTAACGTCCCCGGATGATGTCCGCTGCTGCGCAGATATTTTCAAATCCGCCTCCCGCACATCCGGCAATGATTCCCTGCTCTACATATAACTTCCCGTCCACAACCTTGTCCTGCAGAGTATAATCCACCGCACCGTCAAGACTTACCAGCGCTTTCTGCTCTACGTCATGAAGCACATCCTTTAAGTTCGCATTTACCTCGTCAATGGTATAGACATTCGATGGATGGAACGGCATCGCAATCATTGGCCTGATCTCACTTAAGTTCACATACACCATACCGTCATAATAAGCCACTGTTCCCGGATTCAGTTCTTTATAGTCTTCTGTCCTTCCATGGATCTCATAGAATTCCCGGATCTTCCCATCCGTCTTCCAGATGGATGAAAGGCAGGTAGTCTCTGTGGTCATCACGTCAATTCCGATACGGAAGTCCGCACTCAGCTTCCCTACACCGGGGCCTACGAATTCCATAACCTTGTTATTCACATATCCGTTTGCAAATGTTGCACCGATAATGGCAAGGGCCACATCCTGAGGGCCAACGCCCTTCACCGGCTCACCATCCAGATAAATGGCTACCACGCCGGGCATATTGATATCATAGGTCTTGTTCAGAAGCTGCTTTACAAGTTCCGGACCGCCCTCTCCCATGGCCATGGTTCCCAGTGCGCCATACCGGGTATGGCTGTCAGAGCCCAGAATCATCTTTCCGCCACCAGCCAGCATTTCCCTTGCATACTGGTGGATCACCGCCTGATGCGGCGGTACATACACGCCGCCGTACCGCTTCGCACAGGTCAGTCCGAACATATGATCATCTTCATTAATCGTTCCGCCAACCGCACACAGAGAATTGTGGCAGTTCGTCAGCACATAAGGTATCGGGAATCTCTCAAGTCCGGATGCTCTCGCCGTCTGAATAATCCCTACAAAAGTAATATCATGAGAAGTCAGCTTGTCAAATTTGATCTGAAGCTTCTCCATGTTGCCAGAGGTATTATGGTCAGCAAGGATGCGGTACGCCATCGTCTCCTTCGCCGCCTCGGCAGAAGATACCTCCTGCCCTGTCTTTGCCTTTATCTCCTGCGCATCCTGCACAATCCCGGTTCCATCCAGCAGGTACACGCCTTTGTCGTATAATTTCACCATCTCTTGATTTCCTCCTTCTATTGTCTGCCCTTCGGGCCGATTGTTATCTGTACATAGCCGAATAATTCTGCATATATTTCATATGATCCGCCACCATCATGGCAATCTTGAAAGTCAGCGCATCCTCAAACACTCTGACGTCAAGGCCGGTTCTCTTCTGGATCTTCTCAAGCCTGTATACCAGTGTATTCCTGTGTACATAGAGCTGTCTCGCCGTCTCGGAAATATTCAGATTATTATCAAAAAACGTATAAACCGTAATCAGTTCCTCTTCCTCGAACTGATCCGCCGTATTTCCCTCAAACACCTCATTCAGAAACATCTCGCACAGAGACGCAGGCAGCTGATGAATCAGTCTTCCGATCCCAAGTTCATTATAGGCAAGAATATTCTTGTCCGCATAGAATACACGCCCCACTTCCAGCGCCATGCCCGCCTCCTTGTAGGACTTGGACACGTCTTTCAGTTCATTGATGATGGTTCCATAAGCAATCCGCACGCTGACCATGGCCTCCATATTCAGCGTGTCAACCAGTTCCCTGGCAATCTGGTCCAGCTGCGGATAATCATCGGTGCTCTCCAGGGCTTTCACCAGAATCACGTGCTTCTCATCCACCGCCGTCACGAAATCCTTCGTTCCGGTGGCATACAGCCCCTTCAATGTCTCCAGAATCAGATTCTCTCCCTCATTCTTGGATTCAACCAGAATGACCGCCCTTCTGAGTTCTACGGGGATCTTCATCTTCTTCGCCTGGTTATACACATCCACCAGAAGCATGTTATCCAGGATCAGATTCTGGATAAACCGGTTCTTGTCCATCTTCTCTTTGTAGGCAAACAGAAGATTCTCTAACTGGCTGACTCCAAGCCTGCCTGCCAGCTCCATCTGCGGACAGCTCCCTTTCAGCACAAGGCTGTAACAAGGATCTTCGTCATCATGCACAAGAAACATCCCCACGCCTTTTTCTATACGGAAAAGAAGTTCTTCTGCAGCCACAGTGGGTGCGGCCTGGCAAAAGGAAGCAACAGACGCATCAAGCCCTGTCATACGCTCGTTGGTCATGACCAGGCAGATTCCTTTCATATCCCAGATTGCACACTCTAATCCGGTAATTCTCTTAATATCCTGTACTGCCTTATGTAATATCTGATTCGATAACACTGGATTTCCCTCCTGTTCTGTAATGGTCTTACTGATCATCCTTCACATACAAGCCTTATTTTATCACAGTACAGCCCAAATGTACAAGGGTATCCTCGTTTCATTTTCATTTCACATCACAAATGCATAAAAGGCCAGACACCCAACGGTGTCTGGCCCCTTTGTCATCGTATAAACTAATTTGTAATTGTGTTCTCTGTCTCTTTGTCGAATACGTGGATTCTGTCAGCATCCAGAGCAAACTTAACTGTATCGCCTGTTCTTGCGGTTGTTCTTGGGTCTACTCTTGCTGTCATGGTAGATCCTTCGTAATCGAAGTGTAAGTAAACTTCTGCACCAAGCATCTCGTATACACGGATGGTAGCTTCGATAATCGTGTTAGGAGACTTTGCAAGGAAATCCGGCTCATCATGTACATCTTCCGGACGGATACCAAGTACAACAGTCTTTCCGTCATATCCGCCGTCGATCAGCTTCTTAGCCTTAGCTTCCGGAAGTTCGATAGAAGCAGGACCTGCAACGAGCGCAACCTTCTTGCCGTTCACTTTACACTTAGCGTCTACAAAGTTCATCTGCGGTGATCCGATGAATCCTGCTACGAACAGATTGCACGGACGATCATACAGTGTCTGAGGAGTATCTACCTGCTGAACAACACCTGCGCTCATAACAACGATTCTGGTACCAAGTGTCATAGCCTCTGTCTGGTCATGTGTTACATAGATGATGGTTGTTCCCAGTCTCTGATGCAGCTTGGAGATCTCAATACGCATCTGTCCACGCAGCTTGGCATCCAGGTTGGAAAGAGGCTCATCCATAAGGAATACCTTAGGATTACGAACGATTGCACGT
>CAJULU010000011.1 GCA_910587575.1 uncultured Dorea sp. | reverse complement strand
TGATGGCTTACACCAAGAATAACATTCTGGTTCAGGCTTCCCAGGCTATGCTTGCGCAGGCTAATCAGGTTCCTCAGGGAGTTCTTCAGCTGTTACAGTAATTTCAGTAATACAATTGTGGATTATCAAAAGTATAACGACAGAAAGCGCCGGTCCATGGGATGGGCGCTTTCTTATGCCCACAGGAGGAATAGAAATCTCATGGATATCAGACTTACTATATCCCTGCTTGCATCTGACCGCAGAGAGTCGCTGGAGCGTTGCCTGGACTCTTTAAAGCCGCTCCTTGCCAGGATTCCTGCAGAATTAATTGTGGTATTTACCGGAAGGGATGAAAAGGTTCGGGAAATTGCTGAAAAGTATACGCCTCAGGTCATCACGTCTGAATGGTGCGGTGATTTTTCTGCCGCAAGGAACGCCGGACTAAGACAAGCCCAGGGAGAATGGTTTCTTTATATTGACGATGATGAATGGTTTGACAGCGTGGATGAGATCTGTGAATTCTTCATAAGCGGGGAATACAGGCAGTATCGCAGCGCACATTATATACAGCGGAATTACCAGAACTGGAACGGTACTAAATTTTCTGACTTTTCAGTCTTCCGAATGGTACAGAGGTCTCCGGAAACCCGTTTCCAAGGGGCAATCCATGAGGAACTGACTCCGCATATGAAACCATGCAAATTTTTTCAGACCTGTGTTCACCATTATGGTTATGTAAAAGATGAAGAAAATGTTCAAAAAACATTCCGGAATATTCATCTGCTTCTGCAAGCAATCCAGGAGCATCCGGATCAGATAAAAAACTATATTCAGCTTGCCAAGGAATATGATCTGGCGGGAAATCTGAAACTGGCAGAGGAATACTGCCGAAAAGGCGCCGCTATCAGCCGTAAAGCGGATGACCCGTATTCGGCGGGGTGGCTGCAGGCATATTTTTCCCGGCTTGCTTCTGAAAAATCCAGTCAGGAATCCAGTGTCCTGGAAATAAAGGCGATTCTGGAACAAGAACAGCCGATGGAACTGACCCGCCTGATTCTTTTTCAGCAGCTGGTCTGTCTGTATGCTAAGAGCGGCGAGCCGGAGAAGGCCGTAGAATCGGGGCAGGAATTCGAAACGCTGCTGATGGAGATGGACGAAAAAGAGGTTCTCTGGGAACAGCAAAGCTATGGCGAGTTTTGTGAAGATTATGTCAAAAGCCCGGAGCGTTTATATGGCACAAGGGCCAGCTGCTCTGTATGCGCACTGAAAACCGGCGATAAGGCAGCGGCGGCATATTTTCTGAAACGGCTGCCCTGGGAGGAAGAGGACATTCTGTGCAGATATTATTCAGAGCTTGAAAAATGGAAAGAAGAATACCCGTCTGTCTGTACGGACATATTTCTTGAGATTTTGTCGGATATGATCAAAGATTTTGATCTGTCGGATGTTTCCGGTATTCCGGAATATTCCGGTGTACCGGCGCCTGTCTATCTCCTGTTTCAAAAAGCGCTGGATGATTTCCGCAATGGGAAGACTGAGGAAGGGCTGAATTTATTTATATATTGTATCTTTCATACGGATGACAGCAATATGCAGCAGATGCTTCTGAAGGAAGCGATCCGCCATCAGATCAGTGTCATTCCCTTTGTAAAGCAGATGGATCTGAATACCTGGAATTGTCTTGTGAGGAACGTTGTGAAAGAACTTCCGTTTGTTTTCAATGAACGAATCCGGGTATGCGAGGAAGAGACAGAGAACCGTTTTCCGCTCCATGGTCTCTGCCTGAAAAGAGAAAGGCTTGGACAGAAACTGTTGAAGGGGTTTCCTTTATGGGAAGAGTTCTTAGGGAATTTAACGGAGTATTGTCTGTGCATCGGAGAGTTTTACAAAGGTTTATACCGGGATGAATGGATGGGGGAAGAAATGAATGTTTTCCTGCCTGCAGATTACCGGTTCGCATGTCGGATGTTAAAGGCGTTAGAAGAACTGAAACGGGCACGGCTGCCGGAGGCGGTGCGGCTGGCTGGTGAGGCGTTTCATATCTATCCGGACATGACAGGAATCATTACAGAGCTGTTCCGGCAGGCAGCCCGAAGGTCGGATGCTACGGTACAGCGTGCAGGAGAAGAATTTCTGCAGCTTGCGGGGCAGATGAAAGGGACGCTGCGTACTCTGACGGATACAGGACAGACGGCGCAGGCCATGGAAATTCTGGATCAGCTTCTTCCTTTGATGCCGGAAGATCAGGAGCTGATCTGGATTCGTCAGGATTTAATAAGGAGGATGAAGTCATGAATGTGCAGCTGACCATCTCTTTGCTGGTGTCGGATCGAATGGAGACACTGAAAAAGTGTCTGGATTCGTTAAAACCTCTTCTTGTGGAACTGGACAGTGAACTGATCGTTGTTTTTACGGGGAAAAATGATGAAACGCTGGACTTTGTAAGGCGGTATACCTCTTTTATTATTCCTTTTGACTGGTGTAATGACTTTGCAAAGGCGAGAAACGCAGGTCTGAAAGGAGCAAAAGGGGAGTGGTTCCTGTATCTGGATGATGATGAATGGTTTGAGGATACCAGGGAGATCGTTCAGTTCTTTAAGAGTGGTGAGTACAGGCAATATCGTTCTGCGTGCTACGTTGTACGGAATTATCAGGATCTGGAGGGAAAAGAATATTTTGATACAGACGTAGGAAGGATGTGCAGGATGACTCCTGAAACGGAATTTGTTTTTCCTGTTCATGAGAATCTCGTCCCTTTTGAGCATCCGAACAAGAAAATGAAAGTCTTTGCACATCATTTTGGATATGCAAGAAAGAAAAATATGATCCAGAGGGATGCGAGAACCGGCAGGAATCTTCCCTTGCTTTTGAAAATGATGGAGGAAAATCCGGATTCCGCACAGTGCTGTATGCAGCTTGTTCAGGAATACCGGCGTATCAATGAGTGTGATGCGGCAATTAAATACTGCCGTAAAGGACTTGAACTTGCCCGTAAAGAAGACCGGATCTATAACTATGAATTATGGATGCAGGTGAATCTTCCGCTGCTGATCTCCCATACAGGTGATTACCGGCTTGCTCTGAAAGAAGGAAGGCAGCTTCTCAGACATCCGCGGACATTAGAAGTTGGAATTCTGCATCTGTGTGTGACGCTGATTGCTTTGTGCAGGGAGCTTAAGGAATACCGGGAAGGGCTGAAATATGTCCGGCTATATCATGAAAAATTGTCATATCTCCTTGAATGTCCAGAGAAAGCTTCGCTCCAGAGATCTGTAGAAATAACGGCTGCGGCGAATGCTGTTCCTGTCTATGTAGACGGACTGTATCTTGCGGCAGAAGTAAAAGATTTCCGGATGATTCGGCAGATTTTTTCATGGTTTCCGTGGGAGAATGAGGATCAGGTTCTTCCTCAATACTCCCGGCTGGAGACATGGAAAAATAAGTATGAAGATGAAAAGAATTCCATCTTGATGGAATATGCCAGACTTGTTACAGATAATACCTATGTCGGTATTCAAAAAACTCTTTATGCAGAAAAAAAGGGAAATTTTCAAGAGGCGGAGAATTTGTGGCGCCTCTGTGCCAGTGACTGTCCGCCTGGGTTTCAATGGGAATTAATCGAGATTGCAGTCCGCAATCGGTTCTCCTTAGAACCGTTGCTGGCCGGGGTGTCTCCGGAAGCGTGGGATGATTATGCAGAGACGGTAACAGAACGCAGGGAAACGGAAAAAATGCAGGAATTCTGCCATAAGATTATGCCGCTGCTGGAGGCGCAGCCATTCTATGCAAGACGGCTGGAACAATGTTTTCTGGAGAATCTGCTGACACGGGAACTGATGGAGCCATCTAAGCTGACAGAACGGCTTATACAGTATTGTAAAAGCGTCTGTACCGATGCAGCATTACTGTACAGGGAAGACGTGCTGGCGGATCCCGATGCATATCCCCTGCCGGTCAGGTATCGTTTCGCAGTAATCCTTAAGGAGGCTCTTGGCCTTATGGACGACGGAAAACTGATAGAAAGTTTTCCTTATTTAAAAAGGTCGCTCTATGTCTATCCGAAGATGGCGGGCGCTGTGGGACAGCTGCTAAGGTATCTGGAGGAAAAACTGAAAAACCCGGAACAGAACATATCTGAGGAATTTATTATGCTTGGCGGACAGGTGAAACAGGTTCTTTGCGGGCTGATGGATAAGGGACAATGGGAAGAAGCGTATGGAATTATAGGTCAGTTACTGTCACTGCTTCCAAATGACTTTGAGGTAATCCGGATGAAGCAGAAAATACTGCGGAAAGGGGTATGCCCGGAGGGAACTGGGCAAGTCATGCCGTCTGACAGGATGGATGATAGCCGGTAAGTATAATAAAAAGACAGGATTCCTTTCATAAAAGGAATCCTGTCTTTCTCTTAATATGATTGTAACTCTTAATACTTTGCCATATCATCCACAAAAGCCCCGCTGCTTACCGGCGCCTTCGGAGCCGGAGCCGGTACTATAACCGTATCGGAAACCGGAACGGAAGTAGACGCCGGGCTGGAAACCGGAGCGGAAAAGGTAACCGGGCTGGGAACTGGAACCGGATCCGGATCCGGTTCCGGAATTCTTGCCGGAGCCGGTTTCATCGGTCCTGCCATGTTCTTCAGACGGAACCGTCCTACCAGGCTCTTTAACAGACTTGACTGGCTGTAGAGTTCTTCGCTGGCAGCCGCACTTTCCTGTGCAGTAGCGGAGTTCGTCTGAATAACGGAAGAAATCTGGTCGATTCCAAGTGTAACCTGCTGGATTCCTTCTGCCTGCATATCGGATGCTTCTGTGATAGCGGCCATGTTCTCGGAAATCTTCTGAGCGCTTGCCACAACTTTCAGCAGAGATTCCTGGGTATCGGCGGCAATCTGATTACCTTCCGAAACAGCAGTCAGAGAATTGCTGATTAATGCGGTGGTATCTTTTGCTGCCTCCTGGCTCTTGGAAGCAAGGCTTCTTACTTCATCTGCAACTACGGCAAATCCCTTGCCGGCCTCTCCTGCACGGGCGGCCTCAACGGCGGCGTTCAGTGCAAGGATATTAGTCTGGAATGCAATGTCTTCAATCGTCTTTATGATCTTCTCGATCTCGCTGGAACAATCATTAATTCTCGTCATGGCGGTCATCATGGATTCCATCATCTTGTTGCTGTTGTCAATCTCTCCTACCGTCAGACCCATAAGATCGTTAACGTCACGTGCGTTGTGGGCAGTCTTGTTAACTTTGTCAGATAATTCATTGAGCGTGGCAACTAACTCTTCTACGGAGCTTGCCTGCTCTGTAGCGCCCTGGCTCAGCGCCTGTGCGCCGCTGGATACCTGTTCGGATCCTTCTGCGACCTGGTCAGAGGCCTGGTGGAGCTGGCTCATGGCATCGTTCAGGGATTCGATGATCTTACCGCAGGAAGTCTTGAGAGACTGGAAATCACCCAGATAATCCATGTCCATCTCAACGGAAAGGTCTCCGTCAGAAAGCGCACCAAGCCGCTGGCTGATATGTTCAATATAGCTGGACAACGTCTTCAGGACAAAGCGGAGATTCTCTGAAAGTCCGCCTAATTCGTCGTTGGATTCGTATGTAACTTTAGTATGCATATTACCTTTGGCCATCTCTTTTACTGCGCCTTCAATTTCTATAATCGGAGCAGTAAGGCTCTTGGTAAGCCGGATTGCAAGGATGATGATTACAATTAAACTGAAAAGAGCCACACCGACTAACAGAAATGTAGAAGTTTTCTTGGTTGCATGACCTTCTTCGTAGAACAGTTCGGCATTCGTCTCGGCTCTTTCGATAATGGCATCAATTGCCTCCTGGAATTCAATACCGGCTTCTGCATACTCTCCGTTCAGAACGCCAAGAGCCATCTGTCCCTGGTGGGCATTCAGATAGGTAAGCGCATCTTCACGGGATTTCTTCAGCTTGGATGCAGCATCCAAGGCGGCTGACACCAGCGGATCGTCAGCGCCGTATACTTTGGTCAGTTCATCAAGCGCTTTGTTCATTGTTGCGGCAAGCTCCTCTACTTGAGCCAGGAGCTGCTGGCTTGTTGCCTCGTCCTCGGTCGTAAGGGCCCGGAACATATTCAGCTGGTTCTGGCGGGTGGATGACTCGGCTTCCAGAGAATACCGGACCATCGGATAAGGACGTTCGTAGAAGTTCTCCAGACCTTCGAGAACGCTTCCGAGTCCGATGTTAGCTACAATGATAGACACAATGTAGAATAACATCATGATTCCAAATGAGAGGAGCAGCTTGCTCCTCACCTTCAAATTTCTAAACACGTTTCATTCCTCCTAGTACATAATGATAGTAAGTAGATAGTAAAAATATAAAAATAATGAGTAATATGCACTTTATATTTTATAACGTTTCGCTAAAAAAGTAAATATCTGTATGAAAAGTTTCCTGTCATAATCTGTGGTAAATTTTTGTCAATATCCGTAATTTTATAAATCAAACAGGTTTGTTTTGACTGTATCTGGCGATTTATATGCTATAATAGATAATTAATGGCCTTTATCATACAAAAAAACCTTTTCAAGAGGGGCGAAACGTGGTATAAATAATAGTACAGTTTTGAGTATATTCTGATTTGTATTATCATAGGAATACCCAGGGGACAGGAATCGGATCCGCATCTGGGGAATTTTAGATTATGGAGAGGAAGGCTATGGGAATGGATTATACGGTTTATGAGAATTGGTACAAGTATATGAGCAATGTTCTGAACCAGATTCAGGGGCTGTCGGATTATCCGCCGTATACGGGACAGACTTCATCTGCCGGACAGAGTTTTGCGGACATTTACAATACTGTTCTGGGGCTGAATGCCGCAGAACGGTCCGGGATAACGCAGAGTGCGGCAGTCATTGAGACCGGGAGTACGAGTATGGATGCGATTTTTGAGGAGGCGGCGAGAACGTATGACGTGCCGCTGAATCTGCTGAAAGCCATGGGGAAGGCGGAGTCCGGTTTTGATGCCAGTGCGGTGTCTTCTGCGGGAGCACAGGGAGTCATGCAGCTGATGCCTGCCACGGCAAGATCCCTTGGTGTAGAGGATCCCTTTGATGCAAGAAGCAATATTATGGGCGGTGCAAAATATATTTCCCAGCAGCTGAAAAAATATAACGGCAACATAGATCTGGCGCTGGCCGCATACAATGCGGGGAGCGGGAACGTGGCAAAATACGGGGGAGTCCCGCCGTTTAAGGAGACTAGGAACTATATCCAGAGAATTAAGGAGTATATGAATTCCGATCTGACTACCGGAAAGACGGTAGAGGGGAAGGCTGCCGGTGCGGATACGGGCGTCGGCGGAATGAATGTCCTGCAGAACGGAAGGGAGACAAAGGTGGGTATGTCAGAGAACGGCACATACAGCCTGTCGCAGGAGAATGCGCAGTATCTGGTGGATATGATGAGGCTGAGAATGATGAGCAGGGTGAACGAACTTACCAGTTCTCTTTCTGATATGAACGGACAGGGCACGTTTCTGTAGCGTTGGTTTTTACATATGGATGATGCGTACTTTCCGGTCTTGTCTGAGCATGCGGCGCCGATGGAGAATGGCAGTATTTACATGTTACATAAATGTTAAAATGTGATGAAAAGTGTAGACTTTTTGTAGAATAAAGTCTATAATAAGTAAGAGTGGTTGGAAATTGTCAACCTTAAATTCGGAGGAGTTATTAATAATTTAAGAAGGAAGTGACATATGATGTTTGGAAATACGATTTCAATGGCACACAAGTCCCTGGATTTTCTGTGGAAGCAGAAGGAGATCATAGACTTGAATATTGCGAATGTGAATACCCCGGGATATAAGTGTCAGTCCGTGAGCTTTGAGGAGATTTACCGGAAGCGTCTGCTGACGGCCAGTCAGACAAAGAATAATGCGACGATCCGCCAGGCGATTGATGAGGCGGACTGTCTGGTATACAGCAGGGATAACTCCGGCAGAGTGGATGAGAACAATGTGAATGCCGATGTTGAGAATACCAAGATGGCAAGAACAACGCTGCATTATCAGTATCTGCTCCAGTCTGTAACCAATGACGTCAAGCGTTATCAGACAGCGATTAAGGCACAGTAATTATAGAAGCTATGTGATTTGGGAAAGGAATGATATAATATGGAAGATATGTTCATTGCGCCATTGCAGCCGTTGGAAAGTATGATGGGTGCCACGGGAGTATCGGGTGCTGGGACTGTGAACGGGACGGCAAATGCCGCAGATTTGCGTAAAGTAAAAGGAGAAGAGGGGATTTCGGCGTTCAAGTCGATTTTCGAGGAAGCGATTGATAATGTAAGGTCAACGGAAGACACACTTGTAAGGAGGCAGTATCAGTTGGCAACGGGGCAGATTGAGGATCCGCACACGGTAGGGATTGCCGGATCGGAAGCCCAGCTTGCGGTAGATATGCTGATATCATTGCGTACCAAGGCGTTAGAGGCTTATAATGAGATTATGCGTATCAGTCTATAGTACGGGGATGTACTGATGTATAGACGGATATTTTTTGCTGTAAAAAATAACGATGATACATAGAATCGGAAAGTAAGAGAGTTTTGGACAATGAAGGAAAAGTTTGGGCAGTTTAAAGAATTTGTCGGCAATCTGAGCAGAAAGGTCAAGATCCTGATCATTGTGGGAGCGGTCCTGCTGATCGGAGGCGCCATAACAATTGCGGTCATTCTGAATAATCAGCCTTATGCAGAGTTGTTTTCCGGGCTGGGACAGGAAGAGATGCAGCAGATTGCGCAGAGGCTGACAGAGGATGGGATAGATTACAAATTTAACGGTGAATCGACCATCATGGTCAAGAAGGATGACGTGGATCAGACGAAGGCGACTCTTGTGCAGGCGGGATATCCGAAGAGCGGATTTACATATGATACGTTTAAGGACAACGCCAGTATGCTGACTACGGATTCGGATAAGCAGACCTACAAGCTCTATGAACTGCAGGATCGTATCGGTTCCACCATACGTCTGTTTGACGGGGTGAAGGATGCCAAGGTTACGATTGCGCTTGGAGAAAAGAGCAAGTATGCGCTGAATGACGAGGAAGAGGCGTCGACGGCTTCTGTTGTGGTGATTATGAAGGACGGAGGTTCGCCGACGGAAGATCAGGTGGTTGCAATCCAGCGGCTGGTTGCGAAGAGTATTCCGGAGATGGAACTGGAAGATGTGGCGGTTATTGACGGGAACGGGAATGACGTCTCTGTTGATGCCAACGGGAGCTCTTCCAGAAGTTCTGATACAGAAGAGCTTGCGAGGGTGGTAGAAGATTCGGTTTCGGCCAGTGTTATGAAGGTTCTTGGTCCGATCTACGGGCAGGAGAATGTACGTGTTACAGCGCATGCCCGGCTGAATATGGAACGGCTGATCCGCCAGCAGACCACATATACCACGCCGGATAAAATAGATGCAGAGGATAAGACGGGAATTATCAGTCACGAGGAACTTTATGAAGAACAGGCTGGTACCGGGGACGGAGCCGGAGGAGTTGCCGGGGCAGAGACCAATGCAGATACGCCGGAGTATAATACGAACGGGGAGACTGACGGCACGAGCGCATACAGTGAGAGCGCAGTGCGGGATTATCTGGTCAACGAACTGAAAGAAGAAGGACAGATTGATCCGGGCGAGCTGGAAGATCTTACGGTTTCTGTTGCTATCAACGGGAACGGTTATGGAAGCCTGAGAGAGAATCAGATCCGCTCTTTGGTGGGAAATGCGGCAGGTATTGCGGCAGATGCCCAGGAAGAGAAGATCGCAATCGTGAGCGCACCGTTTGACGGAATCGGTGATGATGATGATTCTGAGGAAGTATCATCCGGAGGAATCCTTGAGAGCATTCCGCTGTGGGCGATTATTGCAGGCGCTGCATTGCTGCTGCTTCTGATTATCATTATTGTTATCCTGGTTATCAGAAGACGGAGACAGGAAGAGGAAGAGCTTGAGGAACTTGTAGAAGAAGAGGAAGAGGCGGAAGAAGTTCCGGCAGTGCTTGACATGAATGAAGAGCTTCTGCAGCTCCAGAACGACAGGAGTATGGAACTTAAGAAGAATGTACGGGAATTCGCAGAACAGAATGCAGAGATTTCTGCTCAGTTGCTGAAGAACTGGCTGAACGGAGGCGTTGGTGATGGCGGACAATAAAGACGACAAGGAAAATAAAGAAGGCAAAGAAACCAAAGAAAGAGAAAGCAAGCTGACGCCGGAACAGAAAGCGGCGGCCGTAGTCATTTCCCTGGGAGCCGACAAGGCGTCGAAGATCTATAAGCATCTGAGCGAGAGTGACATTGAGCGGCTGACGATTGAGGTGGCGAAGCTGGGACATGTCAGCCCGGAGGAGATGGAACTTGTCCTGGATGAGTTCTATAAGACCTGTCTGACCCAGAAGGTCGTGACTGACGGCGGTATGGAATATGCCAGGGCTGTTCTGGAGAAAGCGTTTGGAGAGAGTACGGCACAGTCGCTGCTGGATAAATTATCAAAGTCTCTTCAGATACGGCCGTTTGATTTTATACGGAAGAGCAATGTGAAGAATCTGATATCCTTCCTGCAGCATGAGAGGCCGCAGACGATTGCGCTGGTTCTTTCCTATGCGGATTCGGATCAGGCCTCCATGGTAATCAGTGAACTTCCGAAAGAGAAGCGTATTAAAGTGGTTGAGGCCATTGCCAGGATGGAGAGTGCGTCACCGGAAGCAATTAAGGTGGTGGAGGATTCTCTGAAGAAGAGGTTTGACAGCATCCTTACATCCGATGTTACGGCGATTGGCGGTATTGATTACATAGCGGACGTTATGAACCACATGGACAGATCCAACGAGAAATACATTTTCGACGAACTGGGCAAGACGGACGAAGAACTTGCAGAAACCATCCGGAAGAAGATGTTCGTATTCGAAGATATTGTGTCCATGGACAACAGATCTATTCAGAGATTCATCCGGGAGTGCGATGTCAAGGATATTGTGTACGCACTCAAAGGATCCGACGAGAATATCAAGGAACTTATCTTCTCCAACGTATCCTCGCGTATGGCTGAGAGTATCCAGTCCGACCTTGAGATCACGGTTAATGTACGTCTGAGAGATGTGGAAGAAGCACAGCAGAGAATTGTCGGTGTGATCCGCAGACTGGAAGAGGCCGGAGAAGTGATTATCGTTAAGAGCGGAAAGGATGAAATCATTGCCTAGAATTGTGAAAGAACCGGAAAAGAAACAGGATGTCAGACCCTATGATTTCTTTGCCGGATTCAAGATTATCGAAGAACCGAAGGATGAAGAGGAAGATCCGGAGGAAGAAGAAGAGGAAGAAGATTCGGTTTCGGTAGAAGAGATTCTGGAAGAGGCCCGGTCACAGGCCCGGCAGATCATAAACGATGCCCGGTCACAGGCAGAATATCTGCGTGACCAGGGGTATCGGGAAGGTCAGCAGAAGGGGCAGGAGGACGGGTTCCGGGAGGCGTACGATGAACAGCGGAGACTTCTGGACGCAGAGATCCAGGAACTGAAAAGCAACATATCTGAGGTGCTTCACAGTGTTACAGTGGAAAAGGAGAAGCTGCTGGAACAGTATGTGGATGATCTGAAGAAGATTTCCCTTACGGTGGCAGAGAAGGTCATACAGACCAGCCTGCAGTCCAGCGGCGACATTGTAAAGCGTATGATTCTTGCGGCGACTGACAAGATTACAAAGAAGCAGTGGGCCAAGATCTATATTACCAAATGTAACACGGGCGTTTCCATGGATGTGGATGCGGAATTTCTGGATAAACTTTCCAGGCTTTCCGAGAATATCAAGATTATAACTATGGATAACGGTGAAGAAGGCACCTGTATTATAGAACTGCCGGATGAGATTATTGACGCAAGCGTCGGAACGCAGCTGGAGAACATCAAAGACATTCTGAACAATGTCAGAGTGTAACCGGGGAGTGAATGTATGTTTTCAAAATTGCCGGAATTGATACAGAAAGCAGAAACAATCAGTTACATAGGAAAGATAGAGAATGTCATAGGAATGGCGATGGAGTCTTCGGGGAACCGGGCCAGCATCGGGGATATTGCCATGATCTACAACGAGGAGAAGCACAGGCAGATTCCGGTAGAGGTCGTGGGTTTCCGGGGAGACAAGATGCAGCTTATGGCATATGAGAACCTGAACGGTGTGGCAGCCGGCAGTTTTGTAAGAAATACACGGAAGCGGCTGAAGATTCCGGTAGGTGAGTTTTTAAGAGGAAGGATCATAGATGCCACGGGGAATCCCATGGATGATTTAGGACCGCTTCCTTCTTCTCGTTATTACTATGTAGAGAATACATATATTAACCCGTTGTCCAGGCCGCCGATCACAGATCCTCTGGAGTTCGGGGTAAAAGCCATAGACGGACTGAACACGGTGGGAAAAGGGCAGCGTATTGGCATTTTTGCGGGAAGCGGCGTAGGGAAGAGTACCCTGCTGGGAATGATTGCAAGAAATGTGAAGGCTGACATCAATGTGATTGCGCTCGTAGGAGAGCGAGGCCGGGAAGTGCGTGAATTTATAGAGAAAGATCTTGGTCCGGAAGGGATGAAGCGAAGCGTTCTTGTAGTGGCCACATCGGATCAGCCTGCGATGCTGCGGATGAAGTGCCCGCTTGTGGCAACCACCATTGCAGAGTATTTTAAGGATCAAGGCAAGGATGTTCTTTTGATGATGGATTCCCTTACCCGTTTTGCCATGGCACAGCGTGAGATTGGGCTTGCGACCGGAGAGCCGCCGGTTGCAAGAGGATATACCCCTTCTATTTATGCGGAATTTCCGAAGCTGCTGGAGAGGAGTGGGAAGTTCGAGAAGGGTTCCATTACCGGAATCTATACGGTACTGGTAGAAGGCGATGACACTAATGAACCGATTGCGGATACTGTCCGGGGTATTCTGGATGGACATATCGTGCTTACCAGAAAGCTGGCCAATGAGAATCATTTTCCGGCGATTGACGTGAATGCGAGTATTTCCCGTCTGATGACGAATATTGTGCCGGAGGAACACCGGGAGGCGGCAGCTAAGATGCGTGATATTCTGAGTGTGTACGCCAAAAATGAAGATCTGATCTCGATCGGGGCATATAAGTCGGGAACGAACCCCAGGCTTGACGGGGCTATTTCTAAGATCGACAAAGTGAATGCATTCTTAATGCAGAAGATTAATGAAAGCTTCTCGGGAGAGGAGTCCTTAGCGACTATGAAGGAGATATTGCGGTGAAGAAATTCTTTTTTTCATTGGATACGGTATTGAATTATAAGGAACAGGTGCTTGACGGTCTGAAGGCGGAACATGCCAGGATTCTTGCGAAGGTCAGAGAATGTGAAAAGGCCATAGAGGCAATGGAAGAGGAACACCGCCGTTGTGCGATGGAATTCAGAGATAGCAGGATGAGCGGTATGAAGATCTGCGATATCCACACTTATGAGAATTATCTGGATGCATTGGGAATCAGGATCAGGAGAAAGTATGAGGAACTGGCGAAACTGCAGGAACAGGAAGAGGCCAAGCGAAATGAAGTGGTAGAAGCGAAAAAGGAGACTTCCTCCATCGACAAGTTAAAAGAAAAGAAATTTAAAGAGTATGAGAAGGAAGTCCAGAAGGAAGAAGAGCAGTTTATTGAAGAGTTTGTAGCTACCAAGAGGGCGATGGCGAGGATTGTGGGGTAATCCTGCATAAAGAGATGACAGTTATTTCATCTCTGGCAGATTACTATAGATTTCATATTATATATAGGAAAGGAGGAAGAGACCCATGGAGAAACTGAGTATGAAGACAATGGATATCGGGCTCCAGACGATGGGAAAGCCGAAACCGGCGGGCCAGACGGCAGACGTGTCGGGTGACTATGATTTCCGTAAGCTGCTTCAGAGTAAGAACGAGAATGCGCAGGAAAGTCAGAACACACAGGATAAAGACCAGGAGGCCGGAACAGATAAGACTGAGGCTGCAGAAGACAAAAAGCCGGAAGAGGTATCAAAGGACGAGGTTAAGGCAGATAAGACAGATAAGGCAGAAGACACGAAGACAGATACCAGCCAGGCAGAAGCAATGATTGCGGCACAGTTACGGGAAAGGCTCTCTTATGGATTCGCAGCAGTGGAACAGGAGCCGCAAGAGAAGGCAGAAACCGTAGTACCGGAGATTTCTGTCGGACTGACAGAGGACGGATCAGAGGAGTCTGTGCTTATGGCTGGCAAAGAGGAGCAGGCGGCAGTACAGATACCGGCGGAAACGCAGACGCAGCAGATTCCGGAGACTGGAAGAGTTCAGAATCTGCAGCCGGATCAGTTTACGAAGCAGCCCGAAGCGCCGGCGCCGGAGAAAGCGGATGTAAGCAAAATGGAAGCAATACCGGTTACCCCTGTACAGGATGGGGAAGAGACGCAGCAGCAGACACCGGATTTTTCATCAGACCGCAAAGGGCCGGAGGTAAAGTCTGTACAGCCGGAGAAAAAGACGGTATACACGTCAGAAAATTCTACGGAAGAACAGACGGCAGCGGCAGCGGCGGCAGTAAAGCCTGAGACAGCGAATGCGGCCACACCCGAGGTGGAAAGACCGGAGACGGCGGCGAGAGTATATGTGGAACAGCCGGAAGAGCTGCCCCAGAAGGTGACGGACACTCTGCTTGCAAAGCTTGTGGAGGGTGTGAAGGAGTTTGAGATTCATATCGAGCCGGCGAACCTTGGAAAGATTGCCGTAAAGGTTCTGTATGAAGGAAACCAGGCGACAATTTCGATCATCTGTTCTGAGAAGCGTGCCATGGATGCGCTCAGCCAGAATGTACGGGACATTGGCAATATTATTGACCGGAATCTGGGCGGAGAGACTACGATCATCGTGGAGAAGCAGGAGACAGACTATCTGAATCAGACCCGGGATGAGAACGAGCAGGCGAATCAGAACGCAAAGCAGCAGAAAGAAGAGAAGAAGCAGGGTCAGGACGGCGAGGATGCAGAACAGTTTCTGCAGAAGCTGCGTCTGGGACTGGCGGGCTAAGAGATTTTCAAGGCCGGAATGACAGAAAGGAGAGGAAGAAATGGCAGGAATTGAAGATGTATTAAAGAGTGATGCCGCCCAATATCAGTATGATGCGACAAAGTCTTCCCAGACATCGGCAGTGGCTAACAAGGATATGACCATGGACGATTTCTGGAAACTGATGGCAGCACAGCTTCAGTATCAGGATCCAATGAATCCTATGAGCAACAGCGACATGATGAACCAGATGACACAGATGGCCACCATGAATGCCATGACACAGGTAACCGATGCGGTATCCAAGTTTGCAACGGTATCAAATAATCTGTCTCAGGTAACGCTGACAACCTATTCTACCGGGTTACTGGGGAAAGAGGTAACGGTTGCGATTACTAATGATGACGGAGATATCACGGGAACGAAGAAGGGGACGGTAACAGGTGTAGACCTGACCGGAGCAACGGCAGTATACATTGATGGAACGAAGTACGAGTTGTCACAGGTAATGGGTATCGGCGACGTCCCGGTAAAGATCAAGGATGAGGATACGAAGAACGAAGACAAGACCGAAGGAACCGATAAGACAGATACAGACAAGACGGATACTGACAATACCACGGGTGACAAGGATAAAGAGTAGTCTGAGGGGATGATACGGGGAACAGAGGTAAAGGCGGTGCAGATATGGGTAAGATGAACCAGATTACGAATGCCGGAGCGCTGAAGCTGCAGCATGCATCATCGCAGATTGCGGCACAGGGAATCGCCGGCACAGGTGCGAACAAAGGCACAAAGGTGCAGTTCGCAGATGTTTTGCAGAAAGAAGCCGATAAAGCCCAGTCCGTTCAATTCTCCAAACATGCGGTACAGAGAGTCCGGGAGCGGGGAATCGAGATGACAGACGGTCTCCTTAAGGACTTGAACCAGGCAGTTTCAAAGGCCCGGGAAAAAGGTGCAAGAGACGTGGTCATCATCGGCGAGAGCGGTGCATTTATCGTGAACGTTCCGCATAATGTCGTGGTGACAACAATGTCGGGAACAGAGATGAGGGAAAATATTTTTACAAATATTGACAGCGCAGTTCTAATGTAGGCCGGACCATTTGACGGAGGCTTTTGTATCTGTATGACTTGCAGATACATCGGGACAGCGCAGAGTATAGTATAATGAAAGAAAGGATGAATGGCAAATGGTCAGATCAATGATTGCAGGAGTCGCAGGACTCAAGTCACATCAGTCAAAACTGGATGTTATCGGTAATAACATAGCGAACGTGAATACATGGAGTTTCAAGTCTTACAGCTACAACTTCCAGGACGCAATGTATACGAACTCCATCAACAGTACGGGAGGAAGCCAGCTGGCAGGAGCGGCCGGCGGACATAACGCTTCACAGGTAGGTTATGGATCCCAGCTGTCATCAATCTCCACAGAGTTTAACACAGGAGCGCCGGCTCCGTCTTCCAATAACATGGACTGTATGATCGACGGAACGGGATTCTTCCTGGTAGGTAACATGGTAAACGGTGCTTTTGACAATATTGAGTCTTCCGGACTCAGTCTTTCAAGAGTCGGAATCTTCCGTGTAGATAATAATGGATATCTGGTAGATAACCAGGGAAGTTATGTGTATGGATATGCGCCTATTGAAGGAACGGGAACACCGGAGGTTCCGGAAACACCCAGTTCATCCACAATTAAAGATCTTCCGGTAGATCTGCAGATTTCAACAGTGCCGGGTGAAAGATCAAAAATCACCATAGCAGGTATCACTGTGGAGACCAGCGTTAAATCAGTGAATGATTTTGAAGATGCGGTAAACGACTGGATTACGGCAGTGGGAAAGATGGATCAGTATGTTACGGCAACAGATGATGATATAGCTGATACAACGGTTACTTTATATAAGTACGAAAACGGAGCATATACGGAAGTGACCGATCCGGCTGACCGGACAGGCGAGTTGTTTAAATTGAACCCAGGTCTGATGGGAAAGGGACCTGTGAAGGATGCTAATGGTGAAATTCAGACCGATCCGGCCACAGGCGAGATTATGCTGGAAGATAAATTTATTGATTTCAGTAAGGTAAATATCAGCTTAAACCGAATCGGAAGATACCTTAACAGTGCAACGATTACGATTGAGGCCAAGGAGGCGGGCGATACATTTGAAGATGTGATCGTACCGCTTAGAGAAGCCCTGACAGGAACCGGTAAAGTAAAAATACCGGCAGATCAAGGCGGAGGAACGATTAATACGGAAGAGTCAGCATATAATCAGGGGAATGATCTCGTCCCTTCAGTAGCCGCGGAGTATGCGGATACATTATCAACCATCCGTATTCCTCTGGATCCGGACACCGGACAGCGTTATGAGATCCAGAGCTGGAGAATAAATGAAGACGGAACCATCATGGGAACTGACAAGGATAAACGTACGATTCCGATCGGTCAGCTTGCCCTGGTTGCCGTAGAGAACCCTAACGGTCTTGAGAAACAGAATGGTTATTACTATTCCGTAGGACCTAACTGCGGAAGAGTGGAAGCAATCAAGCCGAACGGCGGACCTGTAGGAAGAATTCTTGGAGGAAATCTTGAGATGGCGAATGTAGACCTGGCTAATGAGTTCTCTAATATGATTACCACCCAGAGAGGCTTCCAGGCAAATTCAAAGATTATCACCGTAACGGATGAAATGCTGCAAGAACTTGTTAATATGAAGCGTTAGTAACTGTTGAAAAGTAGAAATAGTAACAATTGTAATAGGTAGATATATTTCGGGATATAGAGTTGCAATTCATTGGCTGCAACTGCGCAGCAAGTGCGCAGTTGCAGACCAAATTGTTACGGAATTGCCGTCATATCTTGTGATGTATTTGAAATTTACGAGGAACTATGATATGATAATGCTGACGAAATTGAACAACACAAAGATTGTATTGAATTGTGCGCATATAGAGTCTGTGGAACTGATCCCGGAATCTAAGATTCTTATGACCAACGGCAAGTTTTACATAGTAAAAGAGGGTGCGGAAGAGATAATCGAGAAAACAATAGAGTACAATGGAAAGATACATTGTTACCGTGGAGATAGATCGTATAAGTAATTAGGAATAGGGCGGTGAAGATAAGTGGATATAACTAGTGTTTTAGGTGTGGTTATCGGTATGGTACTGATTATCGTTGTAGGTATCGGTCCATCGAAGCTTGGGAATTTCGTAGATGTTCCCAGTATTGCAATTGTATTAGGGGGAACGATTGCGGCAGGAATTGCGAGTTACCCATTCAGTATGTTGCTGACGCTTCCCAAGCATACAAAGATGCTGTTCCAGGGAAAGAAGTATAATATAGGAGAGCTGGTTGACACACTGGTGGAGATGGCCCAGCTTGCCAGGCAGAACGGTCTGCTGGCATTGGAAGAGAAAGCGAACGAGATTGACGATATGTTCTTTAAGCAGGGCATTATGCTGATCGTGGATGCGACAGAACCGGAGGAAGTACGCACCCTTCTGGAGAGTGACGTGGATGCCATGGCAGCAAGGCATGAGGATCTTATCGGGATTTACGATACTCTTGATGCGAAAGCTCCGGCTTTCGGTATGATCGGTACGCTGGTCGGACTGGTTAACATGCTGAAAGGTATGAATCTGGACGAAGGCGGTGCAGGAAGCATCGGTACGGATATGGGTACTGCACTGATCACGACGTTCTATGGCTGTATACTTTCCCACTTAATATTCGCGCCTATTGCAAGAAAACTGAGGGTGAGGAATGAAGAAGAATTACTGTATAAACAGATTATGATTGAAGGAATCCTGGCAATTCAGGCAGGAGATAATCCAAAGTTCCTGCGTGAGAAGCTGGTAACGTTCGTATCCCAGAAGGAGCGCCAGAAACTCCTGGATCCGGATGCGATATCAAAGAAAAAGGAAAAAGCATCAGAATAACTAACGGGGGTAAGCTATGAAGAAGAGGAAGAAAGGTGGCGGCGGTGGCGGCGCTAACTGGATGGATACCTATGGAGACATGGTTACTCTGCTGTTATGTTTTTTCGTGTTATTATATTCGATCTCTACTCTGGATCAGTCGAAATGGATTATGATTGTTAAGAGTTTTAATCCGGACGCCGTGGATGTATCCCAGATTGCGGATGAGACGAATCCGGATGGGATGGACGAAATGATCGGAGCCGTGGAGGCGGATGCATTCGATGAATTGTATGAGAGTCTGAAGGCTGCGGTAGACGAGGCCAATATGGACAGTGAAGTCGAATTGTTTAAAGGAGACGGTTATACGTTCATTACTTTTCAGGATAATGTATTCTTTGACGGGGACAGTTCTGTGATCAAGCAGGATGGAATGGATGTGCTGGCGCAGTTTGCATCGATCCTTTCGGGAGTCAAGGATTCGGTCAAAGAGATTCAGGTTCTGGGACACACTGCACAGGCGGATCCGGTAATTCCGAACAATCCGGAGAACGACAGGGTTCTTTCCTGTGAGCGGGCGGCCAGGGTTGCAGCGTTCATCCAGCAGCGTACGGAAGTGACTCCGGACAAAATCGTTCCGATGGGATACGGGCAGTTCCGGCCGGTTGCGCCTTTTGACACGCCTGAGAACCGGGCGAAGAACCGGAGAGTTGAACTTCTGATTACGAAGTCTGACGCGGTAGAGCATTCTCTGGAAGAATATTATCAGATGATGAACAGAACAAGCGAGTAAAGTAAGGAAAGTGGGAGTTTAGGATGGCAGATGTATTATCGCAAAGTCAGATAGATGCGTTGCTGAATTCCATGCAGAATTCCGGCGGCATGGATGAGCCGGCAGAGGAAAAGAAAGAAGTTGTGAAGGAGAAGGAATACAAGAAGTATGACTTCTTCAGCCCGAAGAAATATACGAAGGATAAGCTGAAGATGCTCAGCAGTATCTACGATAATTATTCCAGGATCGCCGCTTCACAGATCAATGGTCTTTTCCGGGCTGCAAGCGAAGTTGAGGTTATGGGTGTTGAAGAGCAGCGGTATTACGAATTCGGGAATGCGCTGAATGAATCAGACGTACTCACGATTGCTAATATAGAACTGCCTGACCATTCCAGTAATCCGCCGATGCTGATGCATATCAGCCCGATGCTGATGGTATCCATGATTGACCGTATGCTTGGGGGAACGGGAACAGATATGACGGTTGATATGTCATATACTTATACGGATATCGAGCTGGCTTTGTATGCGAAGATTATCAGATACCTGGTCATGATCACCAAAGATGTGTGGGCGGGGTATATTAATCTGGATGTTGAGTTTGAACGGGTGGAAGAGAATCCCAGTATGTTTCAGGGAATCAGTGTGGATGAGACCGTTGTCATCATTATGCTGCATATCACACTGGGCGGTGTGGACGGCAGTATGAATATCTGTATGCCGGGCACGCTGCTGAGTAACGTATTTGAGATCATTGACAAGACAAAACACCTGGCGAAGAAAAGTGATGCGGCGCTTCGCCGTAACAGCAGGGAAGATATTTTGGAGAATATCAGAGAATCCAAGATGGATATCATGGCGCAGCTTGGCATAGCGAGGCTGAATCTGGATGATGTTTATAATCTCCATGTAGGAGACGTGATTGACCTGAATAAGCCGCAGGATTCGCTGATTTCCCTGTATATTGAGGGTCAGCCCTGGTTTAACGGTCAGCTCGGCGTACATAATAAAAATGTGGCGGTCAAGATTGAGGACCGTCTGATTGAGCCGAACAAGATGCTTGAAGAGGCCGGCGGGGACATAGTGTTATAACTACCAGATAAATCCAAGGAATTATCTGAGTAAATAAATTATAATGATAACAAGAACATTAACAAAAGTGAGGTAGAAGAAATGGCAAAGATTTTATTAGTGGATGATGCGGCGTTTATGAGAATGATGTTAAAGAATACGCTG
Source organism: uncultured Dorea sp. (assembly GCA_910587575.1). Classification (GTDB taxonomy): domain Bacteria; phylum Bacillota; class Clostridia; order Lachnospirales; family Lachnospiraceae; genus Sporofaciens. The sequence goes on along the minus strand of CAJULU010000011.1, from coordinate 50,887 downwards.
TCACAGGCAGGGTATACGGATCTGATTGAAGCGGAGGACGGAGTCAAGGCGGTAGAAGCCTATTCTGCAGAGAAGCCGGATCTTGTATTCATGGATATAACCATGCCGAACAAGGATGGTCTGGAGACTCTGAAGGAGATTAAGGCGATGGATCCGGGAGCAACCGTCGTAATGTGTTCCGCAATGGGACAGGAGACGATGGTAATGGATTCCATTAAGTCCGGAGCAAAGGACTTCATCGTAAAACCATTTAAGCCGGAGCGTGTATTATCAACGGTTAAAAAGATCCTTGGCTAATTAAGGAGGTTAATATGTCTTTTTTGAGTTCATTTGATATAAGTGCATCAGGAATGACGGCTGAGAGGCAGCGGCTTGATATCGCAGCAGAGAACATCTCCAATGCCGAGACAACCAGGACTGCCAGCGGAGGAACCTACCGCCGGAAGATGGTTGTCCTTGAGGAAGTTCCGGCAACCTCTTTCCGTACCAGATTCAATAGTCTCCTGAACCGGACTGCGTCCAAAGGCGGAGTGAAAGTGACGGAGATTGTGGAAGACCAGAGAGACCTGTATCCGGTTTACAATCCGGATCACCCGGATGCGAATGAGGAAGGCTATGTTATGATGCCGAATGTAGATCTTGTAAAAGAGACGATAGACGGAATGTCCGCAACGAGAGCCTATGAGGCAAATATTACGGCCTTTAATGCCATGAAGCTGATGGCGCAGAAAGCGTTAGATATCGGCAAATAGAAAAAGGGGTGATTTTCCCGGAAGGAGAGAAGGTTTAATATGAATTCAGCAGATTGCTTTAGTAAACTGGAAATTGATGCGATAGGCGAGATACTTAATATCAGCCTTGGCGCATCGGCGACAGCTGTTTCCACGATGCTGAATGCAAGGGTGGATATTACGACACCAATCGTCAACGTCGTGAAAAGAGAAGAATTTGAGATGGACAGAGTAGACCCGGCAGTCTGTGTCGAGATTACTTATGTTGCCGGCCTGGAAGGCCGGAACGTTATGCTGCTGAAGAGGCATGATATTAAAGTAATCGTGGAGATGGCCATGGGGATGGAGATTGCTGATGAAGATTTCGAATTAGACGAGATCAATATCAGTGCAGTCTGCGAGGTCATGAACCAGATGATGGGGGCGTCTGCGACAGCGTTGTCAGAATTCTTGGGGAGAGTAGTAGATATCTCCACACCGGTTTCTTTTGAGGTGGAGAATAAACAGCAGTTTATAGATAAATATTTTACAGATGAAGAACCGAAGGTATTGATCGGTTTTACATTAAAGATTGCAGATAAGTTAGAAAGTGAATTTTTCAACGTAATGCCAATCAGACTGGCAAAGGGACTGGTAGAAGGATTCCTTCCGCCGGAGGATATTGTTCCTTATGTTCCGGGAGGACAGGAGAGTGCACCGCAGCCGGCGGCAGCACCGGAACCCGAGCCCGTACCGGAACCTGCACCAGCACCTGCTGCTTCATCAGAGGAGTCTTCCGGAGGTAAGATGTCTCAGGAAGAAATTGAGAGGATGCTTGCAGGAATGATGGGTGATGAGCCAGAACCGGCACCGGCAGCACCGGAATCGGCAGCGCAGCCAGAACCAGCACCGGCGGCACCGCAGCCAGCACCAGCAGCGCCGACACCAGCACCGCAGCCAGCACCAGCACCAGCAGCGCCGACACCGGCAGCTGAGCCAATGGCGGGCGCAGCAGCCCAGCCGGCAATGATGCCGATGATGCAGGGCGCCGTACAGCCCATGGTAAGCCCGGACGTGGCAATGATGCAGATGCAGATGATGCAGCAGATGATGCAGCAGATGCAGCAGATGCAGGCTCAGATGCAGGAGCAGAAGCCTGCCCCGAAAGCACCGCCGGAACCAAAGATGCTTCATGTGCAGCCGCCGATGCAGCCGAATCTGAAAGCAGATACCGGAATTGTGTTAGAAGGCGAACAGGAAGAGAACATGGAACTCATTATGAGTGTGCCTCTTGAGGTGTCCGTAGAGATTGGAAGAACCAAGAAGCTTGTAAAAGATATTCTTGACTTCTCAAAAGGCTCTCTGGTTGTTCTGGACAAACTGGCGGGCGAGCAGGTAGACCTTTATGTCAACGGACAGTGCATTGCGAAGGGTGATGTCGTAGTTGTAGAAGACAACTTCGGAGTAAGAATCACGGAGATCATGAAAGTGAATCTGATTGCGTTAGAGCAGCATTAAGAGAGTAAGGAAGGAAAGATATGTGGAGAGTGATTGCCACTTTTGTTGCGGTAATAGTGATTATATATCTGAGTTATCTGGCCAGCAAATACATAGGTAAAGGTCTGGGCAGAAGCGGCAGTTCCCGTTATATGCGTCTGATCGACCAGATTACCCTTGGCCAGGACAGACACGTTGCGATCATGCAGGTGGGTGGAAAGTATCTGCTCGTTGGTGTCACGTCAGGCCAGATCAGTCTTCTGTCAGAAGTCCAGGATGAAGATCTGTTTCCTTTAGAGCCAGACGAAGAGGAAGGAACAGGAAAGATACCAGATTTTAAGACGATGATGGATAAACTGGGTGACATAACGAAAAGAGGAGGTAGAAATTAGTGTACGATTCATTAATCAATGTGAATGGCAATCAGGTTCCTACGCTGGATATTCTGCTGACACTGACTGTCATATCACTTCTGCCCTCTCTTCTGGTCATGGTGACGTCCTTTGCAAGAACGGTGATCATCCTCTCATTTTTGAGAAATGCAATGGGTGTCCAGCAGACACCGCCCAACATGGTACTGGTTGGGATTGCAATCTTTCTGACTCTGTTTATCATGGATCCTGTTATTAAACAGATTAATACGGAAGCCTATACGCCGTATAAAAATCAGGAGATTTCGCAGGAAGAGGCGATTGAACGTGCACAGGTTCCGCTGAAGACGTTTATGCTGAACAATACGGAGGAGGACTCTCTGAAACTGTTCCTGGATATGTCGGAGACAGAAGATGTGGAGAACCGGGTGGAACTGCCTATGACGGTGGTGATCCCCTCTTTTATGACGAGTGAACTGAAACGGGGTTTTACCGCAGGATTTCTGTTGTATATTCCATTTCTTCTGATAGATATTGTAGTATCGTCTACCTTGATGTCCATGGGTATGATGATGCTGCCGCCAGCGATGATTTCCATGCCGTTTAAGCTGTTGCTTTTCGTAACTGTAGACGGATGGGAACTTCTGTTCTCAACAATTGTCAATAGTTTCCGAATGAGTGGATGACAGGAAAGGGGGCCTATAGATGACAAATGGAGAAGTGGCTGATCTGATGTATGAGGTATTCATACTGATTATCCAGCTGGCCGGGCCGCTTCTGGTGATCAGTATGATGGTAGGTATTCTGATCTCTATCATTCAGGCGGCAACGCAGATTCATGAACAGACGATCACGTTTGTGCCGAAATTACTGGTAATAGGTATCATACTTGTATTTTCCGGCAGTTCTATGCTGGAATTGCTGCAGGAGTTTACCACGAAAATTTTCCGAATGATACAAGGCTGATGCGAGGAGTGATGACATGTCGATAGATAATACCGCACAGCTTACCTTGTTTTCGCTGATTTTAATGCGGATGTCAGGGTTTGTCTTGATGAATCCGATATTGGGAAGAAATAACATACCGGCAAGGGTGAAAGCCGGATTTATCTTCATTCTGACCATGACAATCTATTCGGCCTCCATGGAAGAGGCGGTGGAGATTGCGGGTACGGTGGAGTTCGGGTTTCTTCTGATCAAAGAATTTGCGGCAGGATATGTAGTTGGCTATGTCATGCACTTGTTTTTTTTTATTGTTAGTTTTGCAGGTTATGTGATAGACTATCAGATCGGTCTGTCCATGGCCACAGTGTATGATCCGCAGAGTAATGCGCAGATGCCCGTAACGGGTAGTGTATACCAGGCCTGGCTGATCCTGCTTTTCTTTGCAGTAGACGGCCATCTTGCTCTGATGAAAATCCTGCTGACATCAGCGGAGATTGTTCCCTATGGCGGGATAGTGATTACCCAGGGACTTGCACTGAAGATCATTGATATCTTTCTGGAATGTGTAGGCATGGGAATCAGCCTTGCGATCCCCATGATCGCAGCAGAATTCCTGATAGAAATCGGAGTGGGGATTCTGAATAAAGTAGTGCCGCAGATTAGTATATTTGTGATTAATATTCAGATGAAATTAATTGTCGGTCTGGGCCTTCTGGCGCTTCTGTATGCGCCCGCAGGTGAATTCATTGAAAAGATCATGACGACAATGATGAAGACGGTCCAGGGAATACTGACATTCTTATAAAAGGAAGTGAACACCTTTGGCGTCAGATGAAAAAACCGAAAAAGCCACACCTAAGAAGCGAAGGGACCAGCGTAAAAAAGGTAACGTTGCTACCAGTAAGGACGTTATCACGGTCGCTTCGCTTGTAGGGTGTTTCTATTGTTTACAGTTACTGTTTCCAGGTATATTCCGCAGACTGCGGGATCTTATGCGGTTCCAGGTTTCTTCGGTGGCGGATATCCAGGAATTGTCGCTTTCCAGCCTGCAGCTTGTGGGCATGAAAGCAGTGGAGACAGCCGCATGGTGCATATTTCCGCTGGGAGTGATAAGCCTGGCGATCGGTGTGATAGGTACAGGAATACAGACACGGTTCCTTTTCACCAAAGAGCCGCTGAAATTCAAACTAAGTAAACTCAATCCTCTGAAGGGGATAAAGAATATGTTTTCCGTCCGGCAGCTTGTGGAACTGGTGAAATCACTGCTGAAGATTATAATTCTGGCAGTGGTGCTGTATGGAATCCTGAAGGATGAACTGGTTGTGATTGCGCAGATGATGGATGTGAATCCGGTTTCGGCTGCAGCTTATGTGCTGAAGGAGATTATCAGTATGGTTCTGCGGATCGGTATGATCTTTGCCGCTATTGCCGGATTCGATTACTTCTATCAGCGATGGAAATATGAAAAAGACCTGAAGATGTCTAAAGAGGAAGTCAAGGAAGAGTACAAACAGATGGAAGGAGACCCAAAAGTCAAGGGCAAGATCCGGAGTCTCCAGCAGAATATGGCAAGGAGCAGGATGATGCAGGCGGTTCCGGATGCGGACGTGATCATCCGTAACCCTACGCATTTTGCGGTTGCGCTCCGATATGATATAGACCATGACAATGCTCCTGTGGTCATTGCGAAAGGCCAGGATTATATTGCGCTTAAGATTGTGGAGATCGGGGAGAACAGTAATGTCACGGTGATTGAGAATAAGCCCCTTGCGAGGGGAATCTATGCTTCGACCCCGCTGGGAGGACAGATTCCGGCAGAATATTACGGAGTGGTTGCGGAGATATTGGTTGAGGTATTCCGAATGAATAAAAAGTTGGTGTAGAGGATGAAAAACATATTAAATAATGCGGTGTCATTGATCGTAGTCATGATTGTACTGCTGCTGATCATACCGCTGAGTCCGTTTTTGCTGGACGTTATGATTATTTTGAATATTGCGGTATCGCTGATTATTCTTCTGATCAGTATGAATATCAAAGAGGCGCTGGAATTCTCTATCTTCCCGTCACTGCTTCTGATCACAACCTTATACCGGATCGGTATCAACATCTCCTCAACAAGGAGTATCCTTAGTAATTCGGGTACGGCGGGACAGGTAATCAAGTCCATGGGTGATTTCGTTCTCCAGGGAAATGTAATTGTCGGAGTTGTTATCTTCCTGATTATCGTACTGGTACAGTTCCTGGTTATTACCAAGGGTGCAGAACGTGTCGCCGAGGTTGCTGCCAGATTTACACTGGACGCTATGCCTGGTAAACAGATGGCGATTGACGCTGACTTAGGAAGCGGACTGATCACGGAGGATGAAGCAAAAGAAAGGCGTTATAAAATTCAGAAGGAAGCGGACTTCTATGGTTCCATGGATGGTGCCACCAAGATTGTTAAGGGAGATGCCACCATGTCCCTTATTATCACGGCAGTCAATTTCCTTGGCGGCTGTATTATCGGTATGGTACAGGGCGGCATGGGATTTTCAGAAGTGCTTCAGGTGTATTCCATTGCAACCATTGGCGACGGTCTGGTGTCACAGATCCCGGCGCTGCTGATTTCAACAGCAACGGGTATGATTGTAACCCGTGCGGTTGCGGAGGACAGTCTGAACATTGATGTGACAAGACAGTTCTCGGCCCAGCCAAGGTCTATCATGATTGCGGGCGGTGTTCTTGCGATTCTGATTGCAGTTCCTGGGATGCCGAAACTTCAGCTTTCCGTCATTGCCCTTGTTATGATGCTGGGTGGGTATTATCTTCTTCGCCGGATGCAGTCATTTGCGGCGGCGCCGGATCAGGGCCCCATGGCTATGGGCGGCGGCCCGGGCGTGCCGGAGGCAGATCCTATGCAGATGATGGAGGACGAGGAAAGCTTCAAAGATATCAACAGCGTATATTCGCTGATCAGTGTAGAGCCTATCGAGATGGAGTTCGGTTACAGTCTGATTCCTCTGGTGGACGAGGCAAGCGGCGGAAGGATGATCGACCGTATCGTGATCTTCCGGCGTCAGTATGCACAGGAGATGGGGCTTGTCATCCCGTCTATCAGACTGCGTGACAGCTCCAGTCTGAACACGAATCAGTATGTGATTAAAATTAAGGGTGAGGAGGTAGCCAAGGGAGAGATTCTGGTAGATTACTATCTTGCCCTGGAGCCGCCGAATCTTGAGAAGGAGATCGATGGAATAGATACCATCGAGCCTGCATATGGTATTCCTAGTAAATGGATTACCGTGGATAAGAAGGAGATGGCCGAAATCTATGGATATACGGTTATCGACCCGTTGTCTGTCATGCTGACACATCTGTCGGAGACTGTGAAGAAGCATGCCCATGAACTGCTGAACCGGCAGGAAGTTGTACGTCTGATTGATAACATGAAGAAACAGTCGCCTGAACTTGTGGATGAACTGATCCCGAATCTGATATCTTATGGTAACTTCCAGAAGATTCTGACGAATCTGCTGAAGGAGGGAATTCCGATCAAGGATATGGAGACGATTATGGAGACGATCGTGGATTCCTCCATGACTGTGAGGGATCTGGACTCTATTACGGAGAACATCCGTGTTGCGCTGAAGCGTACAATTACCAGAAGATTCTGCGAGGGCAACAGTATGAGGGTTGTGACGCTTGATGCGGAACTGGAGAAGAATATCATTACCAGTCTGACGAATGGAGACCATGGCGTATATCTGGCCCTCAGCCCGGACGTGATGCAGAATGTGATTACGCAGATGTCCGAGGAAGTGAAGAAGTTCCAGGAACTTGGCCAGGCGCCGATCATTCTGACGAGCCAGGTGGTCAGAATCCATGTCTACCGTCTGATCGAGCAGTTTTTCCCGGATGTATATGTGCTGTCCTTTAATGAGATCAGCAACAATATCCAGATACAGGCAATCGGCAATATTACGATGTAAATAAGACTAAACGGAGTGCAGTATGAACACACAGGAACAGTATAAAGACAAGACGAACGAAGAGCTTTTAAAACTGTATAAAGAGACGGGCAGCCTGGAGGTAAAGCAGGAGATCGTCATGCGCTATATCTATCTTGTGAAGAGCATTGCGCTGCAGATGCGGGATATCTATATGAGTTTTTCCCAGGTAGATGATATTATCAGCGAGGGCGTCATTGCAATCATGTCCTCCATTGATAAATTTGATATGGATAAAAATGTAAAATTCGAGACTTTTATCTCCAAGAGGATCAAAGGAATGATCATTGATCTTGCCAGAAAACAGGACTGGGTGCCAAGAAGTACAAGAAAGAGCACAAGAGATATTGAAGAAGCGGTCACAACGTTATATAATAGACTTGGATACTATCCTTCTGTGCAGGAGGTGACAGACTTTCTGAATATTACCCCCGAGAAATATCAGGAGACGATGCGTAAGGCTTCGCTGTTTAATATCCTTTCGCTGGATATGGTGCTGGCGGAAGCCCAGGGGAATGAAGTCGGGGTGACGCTGCCCCAGGGGGATAAGAGTGAACAGCCGGAGAGTAAGTTTCTCCAGAAAGAACTTACGCAGGTCCTGGCGGACGGAATCGGTATGCTTAAGGAGAACGAGCAGATGGTGATCTCGCTATATTATATAGATGAATTGAACATGAGACAGATTGCGGATGTATTAAATGTCAGTGAACCGCGCGTCTCCCAGATTCATACGAATGCAATAAAGAAACTACGAAAACACATGGAGAAATTCAACGAAGAAAAGGAGAGCAGGAATGTTTCAAGGGTATTATGATCTGACTTCGAATATGATCACACAGAACCGCAATCTGAACGTCATCAGTAATAACATGACGAATGTCTCGACTCCGGGATACAGGATGGACAGAATCATGCAGAGTACTTTCCGGGAAGAGATGATCTATCGCTATGACAGGAATGGCAAGACTCCGGTGGGGACTGTGTCATGGGTGAACACTGCTGATGAGCGGGTAACCGATTATACGGAAGGAGGCATACGGGAGACTGGTAATGCGTTAGACGTAGGTCTGACCGGCAATGGCTTCTTCGTAATCGATACCGGTGAAGGACCGGTGTATACAAGAGACGGGTCTTTTAATCTGGATAATGAGGGATATCTGACCATGCCGGGAATTGGCAGGGTGCAGGGAACGAACGGTGCAATCCGTCTGACAACAGATAAGATCACGATTGACAAGCAGGGGAACATTACCAGTGAGGACGGCAATCAGTTCTTCGGAACGCTGCAGGTAGTGGATTTCGCAGATTACGGTCAGCTTACCAAGATCAGCGGAAGCGTGTTCCGGGCCCAGGCAGCGCCTCAGGCTGCCCAGGGAACAGAGGTGAACCAGAAGTTTCTGGAGGATTCCAACGTATCAATGGCGGAAGAGATGACGCGGATGATCAGCAGCCAGCGGATTCTGCAGAGTTCTGCCCAGCTTCTTAAAATTTACGACCAGCTTGAAGCTAAGATGGTTACCATAGGGTCTGCGACATAGACCGCTGATAACAGGTGAGGTCTTCCGGCTGTCTGCGGGGAGACAGGACAGAGAGGAGTGGCATATGTATACATCATTTTATACTGCGGCAAGAGGGGCGATGGAGGAACAGCGGAAGCTGGACGTTGTTGCCAATAACCTTGCCAATGTGAACAACTATGGTTATAAAGCGAAGACGCCGGTATTTACGGATCTGATGTATTATAACTTGAATAACTATACCGGGGCGGATACCCCGCTGAAGGCAGGTACGGGAATTCTCGTAGAGCAGACGAAGACGGATTTTGATCCGAAGGGACTGGTCACGACGGAGGGAAAATTCGATTTTGCGATTATCGGCGAAGGATTTTTTATGGTGAGAAGTCCGATCACGAACGAGATTACATATACCAGAAACGGACATTTCAGTATGTCTAAGCGGGGAGATGACTTTTATCTGGTCAATGACAACGGGAATCTGGTGCTTGATCAGAACCGTAATCCGATACAGGTTCTGAACGGGGAGACCGGCGGTGAACTCAGCAGTGAGGTTGGAGTCTACGGGTTCAACATCATGGATGGCATGTTAAGCGTCGGCAATAACGAATTTGCTCCGGCTGTGAAGAACGGAGAGCCGTTTCTGATTGCTGGTGCAAAGGTGGTTGACCATGCACTGGAGATGTCGGGGGCAAGCGTTGCCGATGACTTTACCCGCATTATTGAAGCGCAGAGAGCATATTCTTATGCATTGAAGATGGTTCAGACATCTGATGAAGTAATTAATACAATCAATACATTAAGAACATAGAGAGGTGGATTATATGGGGATAAAAACCTATGAAGAGATGAACGAGTTAGAGATTGATATTCTAAAGGAGATCGGCAGTATTGGCGGCGGTAATGCAGCCACGGCCCTTTCCAGTATGCTGAATGCAAAGGTGAATATGTCCCTTCCTAAGGTGGAGATCCTGGATTTTAACGAGGCATTGAACAATGTAGGAGATCCGGAGGAAGTGGTTGCGGCTATCCTGGTTGAGATGTCTGGTGAGTTAGGCGGAATCATGCTGTTTATTCTGACGAAACAGTTTTCTGACGAGATTCTGTTCCGAATGCTTGGTAAGACGCAGGCAGACTTTTTTGAATTGGAGGAGATTGATTCTTCTGTTCTGATGGAGATTGGTAACATTGTGATTTCCTCCTATATTACAGCAATGTCCTCTCTGGTGAACATGAGTGTGGATCTGTCGGTTCCGCAGCTTGCCGTGAATATGCTGGGCGGGATCATGAGTGTGCCGATTGCGATGATGGGACAGCATTCAGACCGGATTATGATGATAACAGGCGAATTCAAGATAGACGGAAAAGCATTAAACAGTAATATGCTGCTTCTGCCAGATGTAGAATCTTTGAATGTTCTTATGAGAAAACTAGGAGTTGAATGATCGATGGAGAAGAAGATATCGGTTGGAATTGCTGATATGAAGATGACGAGGCAGGAGGGCGTACTGATCACGTATGCGCTGGGTTCTTGTATCGGTGTTTCTTTTTATGATCCGATGATTAAGTTAGGAGCGCTTCTTCATATTATGCTTCCTGAAAAAAGTGGTGCGAAGGATGGCAATGTATATAAATTTGCAGATACGGGGATACGCGAGACACTTCGCAAGCTTTCTGCATTTGGGGCAACAAAATCAAGAATGGTATGTAAGATTGCAGGCGGCGCCAAGATGTTCGAGATGAAGGGCGGCGGCGGTCTTGGGAATATCGGAGAGAGGAATGCACAGAATGTTAAGAGGATACTGATGTCTGAAGGACTGCGTGTCAGCAGCGAGGATGTGGGGGCGAATTATGCGAGAACCATGTTGCTGGACGTGGCAACCGGGCAGGTGTACATACGGTCAGCGGGCAGGCCGGAAAAGGTGCTTTAACCAAATATACATAGAATGTAAAGGAGTGAGTGTGTATGGCGAATACAGAGATTTTATTGGAATCTGGAACAAATGAGATTGAAGTTATGCAGTTTACCATATTCGGTGAGTTGTATGGAATTAATGTAGCGAAGGTACTGGAGATTATGATGGCGGATAAAGTAAAGCCGATCCCACATTCCCATGATGCCGTAGAAGGAATCTTCAAGCCCAGGGAGATTCTTCTGACGGTGATTAATCTTCCCAAGTATCTGACGGGTGAGAGCGGGGATGCGAAGGACAGGGATCTGTTCATCATTACGAATTTCAACAAGATGCACATTGCATTCCGCGTACATTCTGTGGTAGGCATCAGCAGGATTTCATGGGAAGCCATCCAGAAACCGGACAAGGCGCTGACTAACGGAGAGGACGGGGTTGCTACCGGTATCGCCCAGTGTGGGGAGAATCTTGTTACGATCCTGGATTTTGAGAAGATTGTGGCGGAGATCGCACCCGAGACGAGTATCCAGGTTTCAGAGATCGACAGGCTTGGCGAGAGAATGCAGAGAGATCAGAGCATCATCCTTGCAGAAGATTCCATTCTGCTGACCAAGATGATTTCAGATTCTCTTTTCCGCGCAGGATACAGCAATCTTACGACGTTCAATAATGGACGGGAGGCATGGGAATTCCTTGAGAGTATCAGAGGCGAAGATGACTTCTATAAGAGGGCGGCGCTTCTGATTACCGATATCGAGATGCCGGAGATGGATGGGCATCGTCTGACGAAACTTGTGAAAGATGACGAGAAGATGAGGAATATGCCGGTCGTAATTTTCTCATCCTTGATCAATGAAGAGATGAGGATTAAAGGTAAGCAGCTTGGCGCAGACGAGCAGCTTTCGAAGCCGGAGATCGGACGTTTGGTTGAGGTCATGGATGCATTACTGGACCGGAGGGATATTAAATGAAAAATTGCGTTGTAAGACAGGCTATAAAGGATCTGAAGACAGATACCATTATTGGATATGAACTGCTAGTCCAGGAGGATGAAAGCAGCCTGTATAATTCCAGTTCGGACAGCGTGGCGGCCAACACGATGGTGGCGTTCCTGTCCGAGAATTCCGAGAGAATATTCAAGGATAAGAAGACGTTCATGACGTTTACCCCGACTCTTTTATTCCGGAATACGCCGAAGATCTTTGATAAAAATAAGGTGGTAATCCAGATCGAGGATAATATTGTCGTTCATTCTCTGGCGGCAATTCTGATCAGCAAGTACCGTGATCAGGGATACCATTTTGCCATTAATGATTTCCAGTTTACACCGAAGTATTTCAGTATGCTGGAATACGTGGATTATATTAAGATGGATCTTTCGAATAAGATGGAAGGGGCACAGAGGCGCTCCATTGCCAACGTAATCGACATGGCTCATGGTTTCCAGAAGCAGTTTATTGCGACGGGAGTGAACAGCAAGGAAGTGTACGATTGTGCAGTTGAACTTGGCGTGGATTTTGTGGAGGGCAATTATATTGCAGGAGCCACAACGTCAAAGGCAAGTAAGATGGACTTCATGCAGGGCAATCTCTATCAGCTTATCGTTGAGATTACGAAGGACGAACCGGATGTGGAGATTCTGGAAGAGACGATCACAAGGGATGCATCCCTTACCTATGCGCTGCTTAAGATGGCGAATTCTGCGTATTTTGCAGTGCATCATGAGACGACGTCTGTCCGCCAGGCGCTGGTCCGGGTCGGGATCAGCCAGTTAAAGCAGTGGGTATATCTGCTGAGTTTCGAGGATAAACAGAACAAGTCAGAATCTGAGGAACTGCTGAAGGCTTCCTTTATGCGTGCGAATTTTACGTCGGCTCTGGTAAAAAGACTGAAGAATTTCCCGATCAACACTTCAGATGCATATCTGCTGGGCATGTTCTCGATGCTGGAGTATATGATTGATGCCCCGATTGCGGAGATTCTCTATGAGATTCCGATTCTGGAAGAAGTAAAGGATGCCTTAATCCGGAAAGAAGGAAAGGCGGGGCGTCTGTATGAACTGGTACTCTGCTATGAGAAGGCTGACTGGGGTGAGATCAAGGAGATTGCAGAGGAACTGGGTCTTAAGACGAACGAGATGGCACAGATTTATATGGAGTGCGTGGAAGAAGTGAATAATATCTGGGATAATGTCGTAGGTATGAATGAGGAGTAAAACGGAGGTGAAGGCTTATGGTAGGCGGAATCTCAGCAATGAGCCCGTATATAAGCACATCTTATCAATATGCGGGGTATGCACGGACAAAGGGAGTGCAGTACGGACGGAATGTCAGCGCCTCAGCCGGAGTGCAGGGGACTCAGAGGACTGCAGAAGAGAGCAGGAAAGGCCAGGAAGCTGGTGCGGTGTCCCAGGTACAGCCGGGACAGCCGTTACAGGCTGTATCCGGTGTACAGCCTGGCAGAGGTGTCGGCTCCGTATATAGAACCCAGGCAAGCCTGGGGGTTGGCGCAGCTTTAGCGGCAGGGCGTCCGGCAAGTCCGGGAACACCGGTAGAGCCGGTTCGTCCGGTATCGGCCGTGAAGGCGGATGCTCCAAGGGGAATCGGTTATATGATTCCGTTCTTGAGGGAAGGGATGGATCCGGCAGAACTTGCAGTGCGTATGCGGATCCGGTATGTGAATCCAGGCGATTCAGAAAAGAATGGTACCTCCGGGGCCGGAATAGACGAAGTGCGCAAATCGGCAGAAGAGGGTGAATGTCAGACCTGTAAAGAGAGAAAATACCAGGATGGTTCTGACGATGCAGGAGTTTCTTATAAGACACCGACGCGGATTGCCCCCGAGCAGGCGGCATCTGCAGTAAGAGGACACGAGATGGAACATGTCGTCCGGGAACGTGCGGCTGCGGAGCGTGAAGACAGAAGAGTGGTCAGCCAGTCCGTTACCATGCATACAGCAATCTGTCCGGAATGCGGTACAGTGTATGTCTCAGGCGGGACAACAAGAACAACCACTGCGGCGCAGACACAGCCGGAACAGCCAGAGCAGCAGCCGGAGCAAGGGGGATTTACGGCTGTTGCATAGCAGGATAGATTGACACAATTTCTGGATTTTGCAATACAATATACTGAGAGGTTTTTAAGTTAGAAGAGAAAACTCCCAGCAATGATACAGGGAGTATATAGAAAGAAAGAGGGGATATATATCCATGCGTAAAAGTATTAAGACAATGGTTGGAATTCGGGTAGCTTTTGCATTTGCCGCCGTACTCGTGTACAGCCTGGTGGTGACATTTAATGTCTTCCTTATTAAGGATGCAGCGAATTCCAGCAGTGCTGCAAGTGAGATGCTGGATACGATCGAAAAGGCGGAAACAGCGCACTATAAATGGTCCAGTGGTCTGAGCAGCGCTTTGTACGCAGGGATTGAGTTCGAAGGAAGCCTGGATCCGACGACATGCGTACTTGGGAAATGGCTTTACAGCGATCTGGAGACCGATGACGCTGTTGTTATTGAAAAAAGAAATCAGATTGAGCCGCTGCATAAGGAATTGCATGAGTCGGCCGGGTATGCGCTGGAATTACTGAAGACGGATCCGGCGCAGGCGCAGGAGTATTATCAGAGTACCATTCGGACGAATCTGTCTGTGTTGGTTGAAAATCTGGAGAAGATCGTGGAGGAAAGCGAGAAGCTTACGGAGGAGAGTTCAGAGAGTATGTTCCGGACGATTCATGTCGTACAGGTACTGGCAGGAGTGTGCTTTTTTGTAGCTTTGATCTGTCTGGCCAGCTTGATCATCTATGTCATGAAGAAGGTAATCAAGCCTATTATGTATATCAGCGAATGTGTCCGGCCGCTACAGCAAGGTCAGCTTGAACTGGATATGAACTATGAATCCACGGATGAGATTGGAGAATTATCGGAAACATTGCGGACTTCCCTGAAGGTGATTCAGGAGTATGTAAGGGACATCAACCGGATTATGAACCAGCTGGCGCAGGGGATGTTTGATATACAGACATCTACGCCGTTTGTGGGGGATTTTAAGTCGATTGAGACTTCTATTGGAATTTTCACGGATACGCTGTCAATGTCCATCGGTAACATAGGAAAGGTGGAACATCAGATCTCCGGAAGTGCAGAGCAGTTATCCAGCGGAGCGCAGTCACTGGCACAAGGGGCTACGGAACAGGCCAGTGCGGTGGAGCAGCTGTATGCTATGCTTGAAGAACTTTCCAGAAATGCGGCGAAGAATGTGGAAATGGCGCAGAGTGTACAGGAAAACGCACGCCTTACCGGTGAGCAGGTGACGATCAGCGGCCAGCAGATGGAAGAGATGATTTCTGCTATGAACGATATTACCCAGGCATCACGGAAGATCGGGGAAATTATTGCAACGATTGAAAATATTGCTTTCCAGACGAATATCCTGGCTCTGAATGCGGCAGTTGAGGCGGCCAGGGCAGGGGATGCAGGAAAAGGATTTGCGGTTGTGGCAGACGAGGTGCGCAGTCTGGCGGCACAGTCTGACCAGGCGGCCAAAGCAACCAAGGAAGTGATTGGTAATTCGGTTGCCGTGACCGAGAAGGGCAGTCTTATTGTTGACGAAGTATCGAACACTCTGCAGAAGACACTGAATCTTGTTGTGGAGTCTAACGGTGCGATTGGCTCCATAGCCGAAATGATTCAGGGTGAAGCAGAATCTATCAAGCAGGTTACGGATGGAATCGGCCAGATTTCAGAGGTTGTTCAGACGAACTCGGCCAGCAGTGAGGAGTCGGCGGCAGTCAGCCAGGAGCTTTTTGCGCAGGTCACCATGCTCAGGCAGCAGACAGAGAAATTCAGACTCAAGAAATAACAGACAGTATAAAAGGAGTGCGGTTCTGCACTCCTTTTTTATACTGTCTGAGATTCATCTAATGTCTTGGGTTGTCCTTTACGGTAATACATGCTTTCGTTGCCTCAACCGTAATATCGGATATCAGCTTATTCGTGTAAAATCCGATCAGCGGATCAACCGCAGCCGGAGAAGTAACAATGTATTTCGGGGTCAGTCCGTTCATGGTAAGAGCGATCGTGTCAGCAACACAGCGGTCGCAGGTGCAGACGTCAAATTGACGCATGTAATAAATAATCTTATCATTTACAATCGTTTCCATAACATTCAGATAGATAAAGTCCGGTTCTGGTTCCGGTTCTGGTTCCGGCTCTGCGGTCTTCTTCGAAAACGTTGTAGGACCGGGTCCCGGAACTGATTCCGGATCCGGAATGGGTACGGATGAAACGGGATCCGGCGTCGGAACCGAAACGGGAGTCGGAGCCGGAACCGGGTCGGGTGTCGGTACGGTAACATCTGCCGTTGTCTGAACTTCCAAAGGAACGGATTCTTCTGCCGTGGCTGCAGTATCTGCAGAAAGAGAGTCAGAGGAAGCAGAAGCCTGCACTGCCATATCAGATGATGACGGGATATCTGCAGCTTCCAGACGGCTGGGGGTCCCGGAAGAATCCGGGATGTCTTCAGAAGCTTCCATAGAAATATTCCCGCCGTCTCCTTCAAACTGAGCAGATAAATTCTGCTGTATCAGATTAGCGACAGGATCCTCGCCGGTTGTATCAATTACGGATATATTCTGAACCTGGGTGGAACCTGCTGCGGACCGGGATTCTGCGGGAGAGGACGCTTCCTTTGTTTCTTGTACATCGGCAGAGGAATCGGTGTCTGATATCTCATCCCCTGCCGATGGTCTGTTGTCTGGTGTCTCGTCTGCCGCAGGCTGTGCTTCATGTCCGGCAAGCAGATTCAGCACATGGGCAGTTTTATTGCTTTTTCTAGCCATGATCTATGCCTCCTTATATGGTATCGGAAGAAGTCAGATCTACGACTTCCCGGATAAATTCTTGATAGTCCAGAGACGGCTTGGCAGTAGGCGCATGGTCAAAGATACTAAGTCCGTGTGCCGGAGCCTCAGCCACAGATACACTGGTGCGGATCTGCGCCTGGAACACACAGGCACCGATCTGGGAGGCGATGTTCTCCGCCATCTCCTTTACCTCGCGGGCAAGCAGCGTACGCGGGTTATACTTGGTAAGAAGAATCCCCAGTACGTTCAGATGTGGGTTGACGCTCTGGCGTACCGAGTCAATGGTTTCCTTTAATTGTGAAACGCCCAGCAGACTTAGGATCTCCGGCGCCATGGGAATGATCAGATGGTCAGAGGCGGCATAAGCGTTGACCGTGAGTACATTCAGTGCAGGCGGGGTGTCAATAATGATATAGTCATACTCGGCAATCACAGGGAGCAGAGCCCTTTTCAGCAGAATGTCCCGGTCCGAAGAGGTAAATTCCAGTTCTGCGCTGCTCAGCAGAATATTAGATGTAATGATGTCACAGTAATCGGTATCCTGAATCGCATCTTTAATGGGAACCTGTCCCTTCAGTACGTCATAAATCGTGCTGCAGTTCTCGATATCCAGTCCAAGGCTGAAGCCCATGCTTCCCTGTGGATCAAGATCAATGGCCAGTACCTTTTTATTGTAAAAAGAGAACAGACCGGCAGCTAAAGCGCTGGATGATGTTGTCTTGCCTACGCCGCCTTTCTGGTTCGTAAGTGCGATAATAGTAGCCAAAATTAATTCCTCCATTCGTAATTAAAACTTATCTAACTATTATATAAAGTATACTATATGCCGATAAATAAGTACAGAATAAATTTGAATTTGTAAAAAGGTGCGTAGTGTAACGGGTCATTTATGTACGCGGCAGCTATCGTATCGCACAAATAATAAGTTTTTATGAATGAAAAGAAAAGGAGAGATTGGCATGGCAACAGTAGGTGGATTGACAAATTCAACAAGTAACAGCATCCGTGGATACGGCGGTCTGGCCAGCGGAATGGACCGTGACACCTTGATTGAAGGTATGACATACGGCACTACCAGTAAGATTACGCAGCAGGAGCAGAAGAAACAGCAGCTGGAGTGGAAGCAGAACGCTGTCCGCGCCATTAGTGATATGATGATCGCATTTGCGAATAAATATACGGCATCTCTGACATCTTCCAACAATTTGTTCAGTTCTATGCTGTGGGGAAGGAATAATATTACGACCTCAGGAGCGAACAGCAAGTTTGTTTCTGTAACAGGAACGGCAAGTGCGGCGGATGCGATCACGATTATGGGTGTGAAGCAGATGGCGCAGGATGCGAAGTGGACTTCTTCGAGTTCCGTTTCAAATATGAGTATTGAGACAGGGAAGATTGGTGATATCACATATCCGGCTGACTTCGATCAGTCGGTACTGACTACAGATAAGCCATATCTGCAGCAGAATCTGGTAGGCAAGTCATTAGATTTCACATATGGCGGCGATAGTTATTCCATTACCCTGGGGCTGACGAACTCAAAGGGAGAACTCAATAACTATACAACGGCAGAGGGAATTGCGGCGGCAATCAATGACCAGCTTTCGAAAGTGGAAGTGAATGATAAGACGAAGCTTTCCGATGTTGTCAAGTTCAGCGCAGATGGGAATGGCATTAATGTCAAAGTTACCGGACGGGAAGGCGGTAATACGGTCAAGATGGTAGGCGGCTCGAATTCAGCGATGGATCTGCTGGGATTTGACAGTAAGGATGATAAAGGAAAAGCTACAGAACTGATCCTCAAAAGAGACAAAGGACAGACTGGAGAGGTTCTGAAAAAAGAGGAGCTTATAAAGGGTATTTCTTTTGCAGAAAAAGTAGGCGGAAAGTCCATGACGTTCTCCTACAACGGGAAGTCTGCGACTATTAAAATGCCTGCGGCTGATAAGCTGGGCAAGGGCGAGGCGGCAGATAATGAGACCATTCGTAAGTCTGTCCAGGAGCAGCTGGATTCCGCTTTTGGAAAGAACAGAATTGATGTTACTCTGACGGCCAAAGAGGGTCTTGGCTTTGCAACATATGACCCGTCAACAGTAAAAAGGGATAGTGACGGCAAGTTAATTGCGGGAACGAAAGACACCACATCTACACTTTCGATTGCTTCCGGCCACAGCGATCTGGTGGGGAAAAACGGCGTATTCGGAATCAAAGCAGGAGTTTCAAACCGTGTGAATCTGAATGAAGGAATACTGAATTCCGGCTCAAAGGTAACTGCGGATGACCTGAAGGATGGAAAGAATGTTATCAACATTAATGGCAAGGAGTTTACCATTACGGAAAAGACAACCATTAATCAGCTGATGAAAGACATTAATAAAAGCGGTGCAGGCGTAACCGTAAGCTACCAGACGGTTGGAGATAAATTTACCTTCACATCCAATGAAAAAGGTGCCAGCGGCTCTGTCCAGATAACAGGAGATGCTGATCTTCTGAATCATCTTTTCGGAGTGGATTCCAAGGATATACAGGATCTGCAGGATGGAGTAAGGGGTCAGGATGCGGTTGTTGCAGTGAAGTATAAAGGTTCTGACGATGTAGTGGAACTGATCCGCGACACGAATTCCTTTACAGTTGACGGTCTTTCCATCGGAGTAAAGGGAACCTTTGGATATAAAGAAAAGACAGATGCAGCTGGCAATGTGATCATGGTGAATGGCAAGCCGGAGCTGGAGCAGGATTTCGAAGATCCGGTAGAGATTAACGCCCAGGTAGACGTGGACAATATCGTAGACAATATCAAGTCCATGGTAGAAGAGTACAATAAGATCATCGAACTGGTGAACAAAGAACTGACATCTAAGCCGGATCGTGATTATGCACCTCTTACCAGCGAGCAGAAGAAGGAACTGAGCGAGAGCGAGATTGAGACCTGGGAAGAAAAGGCGAAAACGGGTATGCTGTACGGTGACAGCGACTTAAGGTCACTGAGCAGCGATCTGCGTTTTGTTATGAGCGGCGGCACGATGGAGGCATTCCGGAAGATTGGAATCACAACGTCTACTCTTTACTCAGACAACGGTAAGCTGTCAATAGATGAGTCAAAGTTGCGGGCGGCGCTTGAGACAGATCCTGAGTCTGTTGAGAAGCTTTTCACATCGGCTCAGGCAAAAGATGAGAAGGGCAACGATATTACCGGTATGGCCACGAACCTTAAGAACGTGATGAATAAATATGTAAAGACGATGGGTTCCATGGATACCAAGGGTATTCTGATTAAGAAAGCCGGATCCACGAGTTCGCCTATGAGTCTTACTGATAATGCTATCTTCAAGCAGCTTTCAGAGATTAACAAGCAGATTTCGAAACTCCAGACAAGGCTGGAGACGGAGCGTGACCGCTATATCAAGCAGTTCACAAGCCTGGAGACTCTGATCTCCCAGATGAATAGCCAGAGCAGCTGGCTGAGTCAGCTTGGCGGCTATTAAGATGAAAAAAGGGGAATAATATGTATCAGAATGGATATCAACAGTATAAGATGCAGACTGTAAATACGATGACGCGCAGTGAGATGCTTCTGCTCCTGTATGATGAGCTGATCAAGCGTCTGAATCGTGCGCAGATCGCATTGGATGATAAGAACTATGATTTGTTTGAGAAATCGGTGAAAAGGTCGAGGGAGATTGTAGACTATCTCAATAGAACTCTGAATATGGAGTATCGGATCAGCTACGATCTGAGAAGGATGTATGAATTCTTTCTTTATGAACTTAGCAGGCTGCAGGCTGGTAGAAACAGCGCTGTAATCCAGGAATTGAAGCCCCTTGTTGCGGAACTCAGGGATGCGTTCAAAGAAGCAAGTAAGACGGCTGCCGTATAAACAGGAGGACGTATGGAGAATCGGGAAGAACTGCTGACAGAAGTCCTAAAGCGGGTGCAGCGTAATTATGTGCATATGGTAGAGATAGAGAGAGTGACCAAAGATCTTGCGGAAGCAATGTCAAGAAATGACCAGGAATCCATTCAGTTGCTGATTAAGATGAGGCAGGAGGAACTGGAGCAGTTTCAGGAGACAAAGCAGGAGATCCGGGTATTAGTCGAAGCAGGAGGGGAAGAAGGGGAAATGATCCGCTCCTGGCTCAGGGGAGAGAACCGGTACGAGCCGAAGAGTTTTGAAGCCGGAAAGATTAAGGAACTCAGCGGTCAGTTACTGCAGAGTCTGAACCGGACGATCAGTATTGATAAAGTGCTTAACATGAAAGTGACGGGCAAGGACTCTTACTATCAATCAGCGCAATAGAGAGACAAAAAAGGAGCTGTCGGAAAATGATATGTTACATTTTTCCGGCAGCCTTTCTTAATTCTATGCTTCCGTAAACCAGACTGTGTCAGAATGGAATATGAATATCTATATTGGAGTAATACTCCAGACCGGGCCGCCGGAGTTGGCGAAACGGCTCAGTTCATCCAGGAGTGTCTGAACCTCCCAGGGAGTCTGTGTGTTCTCCAGGCTTGCCGGGTCTGCAATCCGTACCTGGGTGCCGGTCCAGTAATCGGTGATAATGATGAAGTGGCCGCTTCCGGTAAAATGGCCGGGTCCCATCAGCGCCACCAGGATATGGCCGCTGGTCAGTTCATTAAGGACTCCTTCCACGGTGAAATTCTGGAAGGAACTGGCTTGCAGGCCGAAAGCCGAAGCACATTCTGGAATAAAATTATGTGCGGTTCCGCCTCTGGGCGCCCAGTAATGATTAGCGGCGGCCCAGTCCGCCATCTCGGGCGGCAGGAGGGTCTGGTTCGTGAAGCTGGATACGATCATAGCCAGGGCAGTAGGGCCGCAGCCGTATTTTCTGAGAGGATCCTGGCCGCCGTACAGATAATCGGCCCAACGGCTGTCAGACTGATTATAATATGTAAGAATCCCAATGCTACTCTCCACAGACAAGGAATACTGACCGTCCGTGACAACCGGAGGTTCCACCGGATCCGGAGCAGCCGCCGGCAGTACCAGGGCAGGCTTCATGGTGCCGGAGGCAAGTTCAATCTGTGAGAAGGGCAGGCACAACAGTAATGCAATGATCAAAATTCCGGCAACAGATCCGCAAAGTAATCTTTTTTTCATCTTTGTCTCCATCTTTTTCGGAAATATTATTGACTGTTTTCATAAATAATAGTATATAATAAATATCGGTAATTGTGGGAAAAAAATTAAGGTGGGAGTATATGGCACAGATTATTTTCGACCATGTGACGAAAGAATATAAGAATGAAGTCGCACTGAAGGATATTTCCTTTACCGTAGAGAAGGGGGAATTCGTTTTTATCGTAGGAAAGAGCGGAGCCGGCAAGAGTACGCTGCTGAATCTGATTATGAAGCAGGAAGAAGTCACATCCGGTCAGATTATTGTTGAGGGGCGCAGGCTCGATGTCATGGAACAGAAAAGGGTTCCCCTGCACAGGCGCAGACTCGGAATCATGTCACCAGAAGTTGGACTATTGAAAGACCGCTCGATTTATGATAATATAAAACTGGCGATTCTTGCAACTGGAAATGCAGATGTACGGATACGGCCGAAAGTCATCAAGGCGCTGGGGCTGGTCGGACTTGCCGGAAAGTGCGATGCATACCCGGATCAGCTTTCTGGAGGAGAACAGGCAAGGGTACTTCTGTCAAGGGCGTTAGCCGTGCGGCCGGAGATCCTGCTTGCAGATGAACCGACAGCGAACCTTGATCCAGATTCGGCATGGGATCTGATGCAGCTGTTTGATGAACTGAATTACCGGGGGATGACGATTCTGGTGGCCAGTCACGCCAGGGAACTGGTTACGATCATGAAGCGTCGGTGTATTACACTGGTGGCCGGAAGGCTTGCCGTGGATGCCAGACGGTCAATTTACGATCAGAAAGCTATGGATATCTTCGCAGAGAGAAGAATTCTTGGGAAAGAAGAAGAAAAAAGTGAAAAAATGTTATATTTGTCTGATAACGTCCGATAATCTATATAAAGGGTGTAATTAGTCGAAGCTTAATTAATAGAGCCTGGAAGGGAGGAAATGAGACGATTAATTATGAGTTCAGATATGCGTTAATATTGCTGACCGCAGTTATTAATCAGAAGCCGCTTCAGTCCATGCGGAAGCATGTAAGATGGGAGTCGGTTCTCGATATTTCTGAATACCAGGAGATTGTTAATATCGTCTATGTCGGACTGTTAGGGATTGAGAAGAATATCTCGGAGGACTGTAATGACCAGTTTTACCAGGAATATAAGAAGTCACTTCTTTTGTATGAGACTTATGAGAAGGTAGAAGAGGTCATTAAGTGGCAGCTGGCGAGAAATAACATTGAAGCTTTATTTCTGCTTGGTCTGAGCGAGGGGGAGATGTATCCAAAGCCGGAGATGGCACATATCAGACAGATAGAGATTCTTGTAGATAAGAAGGATCTGCTGCGGATTAACAGGATCATGCTGGATATGGACTATGAGCACAGAGAGGAGACGACCTGCAGCGGTATTTTGTATGTGAGGATACCAGGAATCAGGATTGTGTTTTACGGTTTCATGCCGATTGAGAACAAGGTGATTCAGCGGTATTTTGCAGGGCCGGTCAAGAGGTTCCGGTGTGTGGAGCCTTATCATACCATACATATGCTGTCGAATGAGGAAGAGTATCTCTTCCGGATTGCGAGAATGGTGGAACTGTACATTACAGGCCGGTTGAAGATACGGGACATTTTAGACTTGTGGCAGTATAGGAAGCTGCTTGGGGAAATGTTCCATTTTAAGTCTGTAAAAGAATTGCTGGAGAAAGCCGGGTGGAGCGAATTCGAGAACCAGGCGGATATTCTGGGGACTCTCTGGTTTGGTGAGGATGCGGAACAGCAGTATGGGCTGGCATTGGAACTGGAAGAATATATCATGTCTCATGGACGTGAGAACAGGCATCTGGATGAAACGCTATTGCCATATGAGAAGATCCGGCTGGATTTTTATTGGCGTAACCGGGATAAGGAATGGGCTCTGAGGAAGCAGGCATGGATGTTCCCTGCAAGGGAGTATATGATGCGGTTTTTTCCGATACTGGAAAAATATCCGTTTCTGCTTGTATTCTGCTGGCTGATTCGTAACTGGCGTTTTTTCAGAAGAATCTGTGCGAATAAGTGTAAGAAAGCAGGGTTCCGGTTCAGAGTCAGATTATCAGACATACAGGAAAGATTGAAAGGAATGATCAGAAGAGAAGAGGTGGAAGAAGATCTGCCGGAAGATACGCAGGAAGAGATGGTATTACAGGCAGAGAGAGAGGAGCGTTCCCTTAATGAAGAGGTAGATGACGGCAGTCTCCGGAAGCCGGATGAAATAAGTGAACGGGAATCCCGGGACAGGGGTACAGAAGAGACGGAGGAATCCCGGGACGAAGAGGCAGAGGAAGATACTGCGAATATAGAACAGACAGAAGGAGATAGTGATGTTTAAGAGATTGAAAATAAGAATGAAATTACTGGTTGCATTCGGAATGGTGCTACTATTAACTGCTTTACTTTCCGTTTATTCCATATCACAGTTGAGGAAGGCAAGTGATAACCTTACTGGTTTTGTAGATGGTTCGGTGGCAGTGGATGATGCGGTCAAAGCATGCCGGATTGCAACGTTTATTGCAGCAAAAGATATACGGGATATGGTTATTGCCGGGCAGACAGATGCAGAAAATATGCAGTCAATCCAGGAGAATGAAGAGAATATCCGGACGAATCTTCAGAAGATTAATGAGATGGGCGTTCTGGATAAGAACCAGGTGGCTGAACTGGAAGCTTCACTCACAGAGTGGATGAATATAGCAGAGCAGATTCTGGCAAAACTGGAATCCGGAGACCCCATGGGAGCGGCAGAAATGGTACGGACAGAATGTACGCCGCTTCTGGACCAGGTAGTCACGGAGATTAATGATCTGAATACGGAGACGGTTGCCATACGTGCCTCAACAGTCGAAGAGAGCGTAAAGACTACGAATATGAGTATGATTATTCTTGTATCCGTTACAGTTATGGCAATTCTGCTTGCAATGGTTATCTGCGCAGTTGTCACGAAGACGATTGTATATCCGGTATATCAGGTTGAGGCTGCGATGGAAGGGCTTGCAAAGGGAGATATGTCTCAGACCCTGGAGTATGAATCGTCAGATGAGTTTGGTATGCTGGTAGGCAGTGTGACGGAGACCTGTCAGGGATTGGAGGATGTGGTTTCGGATCTGTCTCGTCTGCTGGACGAGATGGCAAAGGGGAATTTCGATTTATATGCAAATGACGAGCATTACAGGGGAGATTTCAAGCCATTGCTTGCAGCGATCCGTAGGATGAACTTGAGCTTAAGCAGGACAATGAGGCAGATTAATGATGCCTCTGACCAGGTTGCCAGCGGCGCTGACCAGGTATCTTCCGGCGCCCAGGCATTGTCACAGGGCGCTACGGAGCAGGCAAGTTCTGTAGAAGAATTAGCGGCAACCGTGAATGATATTTCCAGAGAAGTGAATAATACGGCTGAGAATGCAAGAGAAGCAAGCGAGAAGGTCATGGAGGCACAGACCAAGCTTACGGCGTCTAATGAGCAGATGCAGGATATGATTATGGCTATGGGTGAGATCAGCCAGAAGTCCGGTGATATCGGCAAGATTATCAAGACGATTGAGGATATTGCGTTCCAGACCAATATTCTTGCCTTGAATGCTGCCGTTGAGGCGGCCCGCGCAGGAGAAGCCGGTAAGGGATTTGCCGTAGTGGCTGACGAGGTGCGTAACCTTGCATCCAAGAGCGCAGAAGCGGCAAGCAACACTACCACTCTGATCGAAGGAACGATTCTTGCAGTCGAGAATGGAACGAGTATTGTAGACCGTACGGCGGCAGCGATCTCCGAGACGGTTGACAGTACAAGAAGTGCGGTTACATATGTAGATAAGATTTCTACGGCGGCAGTGAGTCAGGCAGAAGCAATTACACAGGTAACGATGGGAATGGATCAGATTTCCAGCGTAGTCCAGACGAACTCTGCTACGGCACAGGAGAGTGCGGCGGCCAGTGAAGAGCTGTCCAGCCAGTCACAGATACTGAAGTCACTGGTGGCACACTTCAAGTTAAGAAGTGCAAGACCGGGTGAGAATAATTAATCGGATTATCCAGATGGAATTAAGAGATGTCTCTGAAGTCAGAGACATCTCTTTTTTGACATCGGCAATCTGATATCAGCAAAATCTTATGTCAGAGGGATCCGAAGTACCTGCCCTGCAAGAATCAGATCGCTGGTCAGTCCGTTCAGCTGCATGATCTCTTCAACCGTGGTGCCGAATCTCCGGGAGAGAAGCCAGAGAGTATCCCCGGGCTGGACGGTATATTCTCGATATTCCCCTGTCTGCGTACCTGGTATCCGGAGCACCTGTCCGATATAGAGCATATCCCCTGTCAGTCCGTTCAGGCGTCTGATTGCGTCCACCGTGGTGCCGAATCTCTGGGAAAGAAGCCAGAGAGTATCCCCGGGCTGGACAGTATATGGAAAGGTATTAGTCCCATCCGGTTCTCCGTCCGGCTTCTGGGACGGCACGTTCTGCAGGATTCCCCGGTAAGTATCATATAACGCCTTCCAGGTAAGCGGGCCGACAATACCGTCGGCATTCAGTCCCATAGTCCGCTGGAAGGCGATGACTGACTGCCGGGTCTGGCTTCCGAAAATTCCGTCCTGGACAGGCCCGGGGATCTCCGGGTAATATTCAGAGATAAGATCCAG
This sequence comes from uncultured Dorea sp., assembly GCA_910587575.1. Taxonomy (GTDB): domain Bacteria; phylum Bacillota; class Clostridia; order Lachnospirales; family Lachnospiraceae; genus Sporofaciens. Next base: position 24,317 of record CAJULU010000011.1, on the reverse strand, counting down.
AAGGTACTGCAGGGTAATCACGTCCGGCCCTGAAGAACCCTGGCGCAGTATGCTGCCCGGCGGTACGGTACCGATTCCGATACTCCCGCCCTCGCTGTCCAGCTCGGCCAGTCTGGTAACGGCTGTATACAGGCTGGAGATCTTATACCAGGTAGATTTTCCCACAATACCGTCCGGCGTCAGATTGAAGATACTCTGGAACTTTGTTACCGCAGACTTTGTACTGTCTCCAAATACTCCTTCCGTATCCGTAATGGCGGGGATTGCCGGATAATTCCGGCGGATGCGGCCTAGATACGTCTGAATCGTCTGAACGTCAAGCCCCGTACTCCCGGTCCTGAGCGGTGTTCCCGGATAGGAGGACAGGATACCGGTAACAATCTCTGTCTCTGCGATTTCAACGTCTCTTGGATAATAAGAGCGGAGAATTTCAAGCGGCGTAAGTCCCTGATTCGCAAGAGTCACGGTTCCCCACTGGGATAATCCCTGGCAGGTCGCAGTGGTTCCGTTGCAGAATGAAGTAAAATAGGGTGCGGTATGTCCCTGCCTCCGCACATATTCATTGAATATGTGATCTACAATCCGGCTGATGGAATCATAGATGGGACGTCCCTGTACGAAATACTGATCGTAGGCGGTGCTGTTGGTAATATCAAAGTTGTAACCACGGCTTCTGTACCATTCGGTATAAATTCTGTTGAGTGCAAACGTGATAATTGCGTAAATATTTGCAGTGAGGGACGCTTCCGGCCAGGTGGGATAGATCTCGCTGCTCGCCACATTTTTTACATATTCCGGAAAAGATACCTGAACGTTCGGCGCATTAGAACTGGGCGTCCCCAGATGTACTGTAATCGGGTCCGGGATTACGACCTGGCGCAGGATGCGCGGTTCTTCTGTGGAACCTTCCTGACTGCGCGGTTCCATATAGGTTCCTTCCTGTTCAGTGGTGTCCCGCATGGCGACTGCCGGTTTCCCCACCGGGATTTCCAGTGTGACATTCTGCCGCTGCGAACGCTGCATGGGGGTGAGGGCCATGGGCAGTACGGCTGTCTGCCCGTCATAGATGGGGATATCCGAGACAAGCAGGGAATTGAAACCGGGGTATTGCGCAAGAACAGAGTAGGAAGTAAAAGGTAATCCGTTATAGTATGGAGTCTGGGAGAAACTTTTATCTTTTGTTTCCAGAGAAATGACGGGCGTTTCTCCGTTTTCATCTGTGGTCAGCTGGTAGAGGGTGTTGGAATCTGCGTCTGTGACCCTCACCTGTACGCCGCTTAAAGGGACGGCGTCATGGGCGGTGCGGGCCTGTATCAATAAGTAACCGATAGCCATAGGCTTCTTATTCTCCTTTTCTATGTTTTCTCTCTTATCATAATAGAATATGAATGGGAAGGGGGATTGTTGAGAAAACACAGGAAGAAACTTCTGATGGAATCCGGTATCCGGCGGCAGAATGACTGAACGGCAGAAGAAGCAGAGAGAGGTTCTGACGGGCGTTGTCTAATGATAGAATTTGCCGGATGAATCAGAACAAATCATGGCTTTGGGAAGGGTAAAAAGAATAGAATTAAATCATAGATATAATTGACAAAAAGTTTAATAAGAGTATAATGGATTCAGCGTGTAAGTTTAGTAAAAGAATATTTTTGGTTTAGGGATAAAAAGCGAAGGAGCAGGGGCAGATTATGGAACTGGAATATGTGAACGAACACATAGGGAAGAAGATTAAGGATCTGAGGAACCGGAATGGGCTGACGCAGCAGGAACTTGCCGACCGGACGGAACTGACAAAGGGTTTTATTTCCCAGCTGGAAAGGGGGCAGGTATCTCCGTCTATTGTGACGCTTCTTGATCTGATCGAATGTCTGGGGACGACTGCCTCTGAATTTTTTAAGGAAACGGAAGAAGAGCACGTTGTATTTTCGGAAGAGGGTTTTTTCGAGAAGGTGGATGAAGCGGGAAACAGCATCCAATGGATCGTTCCCACGGCACAGAGATACCAGATGGAGCCGCTGCTGGTGGTGGTGCAGCCCCATCAGAGCCTGGAGGAGGATAAACCCCATGACGGGGAAGAGTTCGGGTATCTGATGACGGGAAGGCTCCGGCTTTATCTGGGTGATGAAGTCTATTCCGTGAAAGCGGGGGAGAGTTTCTATTATCCGGCGAAGCGGAAGCATAGAATCGAGAATCCGGGCAGCAGGCCGGCACGTTTTATCTGGGTCAGCACGCCGCCCACATTCTGACGAACGGTGCTGCGGGTCAGGGAACTGTCAGAAAAACGGTCAGAGAAAGAAGCTGGGGGGTATGAAGATGGAACAGACGACGAATATCATTGAATTAAAGCATATTACCAAGACTTATGAGGACGGCTATACGGCTGTGTCCGATTTTAATCTTGAGGTGAAACAGGGGGAATTTATTACATTCCTGGGGCCTTCCGGGTGTGGAAAGACCACCACCCTGCGGATGATCGCCGGGTTTGATATCCCGACGGAGGGGGAGATACTGCTGAACGGGAAACCGATTACCAGCCTTCCGCCGAATAAGAGGCCGATTAATACAGTGTTTCAGAGGTATGCGTTATTTCCGCATATGAATATATTCGAGAATATTGCGTTCGGGCTGAAGCAGAAGAAGACGCCGGAGAAGGTGATTGCAAAGAAGGTAAAGAAGGTTCTGGAACTGGTGGATCTGGAGGGCTTCGAGAACCGGAAAACTGACACGCTGTCGGGCGGGCAGCAGCAGCGGGTGGCCATTGCCCGGGCAGTGGTGAATGAGCCGCAGATTCTTCTTCTGGATGAGCCCCTGGGGGCGCTGGATCTGAAGATGAGAAAGGAAATGCAGCTGGAATTAAAGGAGATGCACCGGGAGCTTGGTATTACTTTTATCTATGTGACCCATGACCAGGAGGAGGCTCTTACCATGTCGGATAAGATCGTGGTCATGTCAGAGGGAAAGATGCAGCAGATCGGTACGCCGGAAGACATTTACAATGAACCGATTAATGCGTTTGTGGCGGACTTTATCGGCGACAGCAATATTTTCAATGGAATTATGACGGGGAAACTGAAAGTCCGGTTCTGCGGCGGGGAATTTCCCTGTGTGGATGATATCGAGGAAGGAACGCACATTACGGCGGTAGTGCGCCCGGAGGACGTGAATCTGACCGCACCAGAGCAGGGACGGATCCGGGGAACCGTGACTTCTGTGATTTTTAAGGGGATGCATTATGAGATTACCGTGGAATCGGGAAAGAATGAGATTGTAGCGCAGTCAGTGTATTCTGCCAGAGTGGGGGACCGGGTGGGAGTACAGGTGGAGCCGGACAATATTCATGTCATGATTGCGGAAGATCATACCAATATCTTTGCGGCGGAGATTAATAAGAATTATGAGCTGGAATACAATGGAACGGTTCTGAACGTGAATCTTACCGATATCGTCAAAGGAAGTTCCATGTCGGAGGACGGAAGCTGGCTGGATGCAAAAGGTCTGGAACTGGATCCGAAGAAGGTGCGGATCAGGATTTCCATCAAGCCCCAGGATATTGAACTGACGGATAACCAGGAGGAAGGGCTGGTACAGGGGTATATCAGCAATCTGATCTACAAGGGCGACCATTACAGTTATGTGATCCATACGGATCTGGAACAGGATTTCGTGGTTAATGATGAGTATCTGTGGAATATGGAGGATCAGGTCGGACTGCTCATGCCGGTGGATAAGATGATCTTTACTGTGAAGAAGTAGGAGGGGGACATATGAAGAAACGTACCTTTTCCAGAAAATATCTGGGAATTCCATATGGGCTTTTTCTGACGGTTTTTGTTGTGGCGCCGCTGCTTGTGCTGGTTTACTATGCATTTACAGACGGGCAGGGGCAGTTTACCATTCAGAATCTGACGGGATTTTTTACAGATCCCAATACCCTTGGGACGCTGTGCTACAGTTTCGGGATTGCTTCGGTTACAACGGTGGTGTGTCTGCTTCTTGCGTATCCCCTTGCTTATATCCTTGCCACCGGAAGGATGAAGGGGAAGACGGTGATCGTGCTGATTTTTATTATGCCGATGTGGATCAATTTTTCACTGCGTATCACTGCGCTTAAGGAGATCCTTACCTGGCTCGAGGGGAATCTGGCGTATCATCCTTTTCTCAATACGGTGCTTGGTATGAGTTACGATTTCCTGCCCTTCATGATTCTGCCCATTTACACTACGATCTCCAAGATGGACGGTGCGCTTCTGGAGGCGGCGTTAGATCTGGGAGCGGGAGAGGCGCAGACATTTCTGAAAGTGACGCTGCCATTGTCACTTCCCGGAATCTTAAGCGGCGTGTCCATGGTATTCCTGCCGGCCATGACCAATTATGTGGTTCTGGATATGCTGTATAACAGTACCTACATCATGGGCAGCCTGATCGGCAGCTACTTTGCGGCTTATAACTGGAACGGCGGTTCTATGATAGCCCTGATCCTGCTGGGGATTATCTGCCTGTTTACACTGCTGTCCGGAGGAGACGGGGAGGAAAATACGAGAGGAGGGGCGCTGTTATGATGAGAAATGCATGGAAATGGATGACAGTCATCTTCGTCCTTCTGTTTTTATATCTGCCGATTCTGGTTCTGGCGGTATATAGTTTCACAGATGCTACGAATATCGGGGCAATCCGGGGTTTTTCCCTGCATAATTATGTGACGCTTTTTACAACGCCGGAACTGGTACAGATGATTCTTGGAACCGTGGCGCTTGCCATTGGATCGGCGTTGATTGCAACGGTTCTTGGAACCATGGGAGCCATAGGGGCTTTTTATTCCCGCAGGGGGATGGCTTCGGCAATTACCACCATGAACCAGGTGCCCGTGGTGAATGCAGACGTGGTGACAGGATTTTCCATCTGTATTCTGCTGGTGGTAGTGTGCGGCGTCAGCAAGGATACCTTTATTCCTCTGGTGGCCGGACATGTGACACTGTGTGCGCCCTTTGTGTTCCTGTCTGTGATCCCCAAGCTGAAACAGATGGATTCCAGCATCTACGAGGCGGCCCTGGATCTTGGGGCAACGCCTTTTACCGCTCTGATAAGGGTGGTAATCCCGCAGATTTTTCCAGGGATCATATCTGGATTTGCCATGGCGGTGACGCTGTCGCTGGATGATTATTTTGTGGCTACTTATACCAAGCCGGCTACCTTTGACACGATCAGCACTTATGTGGTGAATGCGACAAAAGGGGCGCAGACTACGATCAAGACGGCGTTGTGGGCCTTATCTACGGTAATCTTTCTTCTGGTGGTCCTGTTTTCGGCAGTGATGAATATCCGTGCCAGAGGGAACGGGCAGAGACGAACGGGGGTGTGATTGTGAATGGGATGAGAGGATGCCTTGCGGCATGGTATGGGAGGCTTCGGAAAGGGAGAATGCAGGCTGCCCTCGGGGGAGCGGCCATCTGTCTGACGGTATGCAGTCCGCTGGCGGTAAAAGCGGCCGGCAGTGACGGCAGAGATCAGGAAGTTACGCTTCGGATCTGTAACTGGGAAGAGTATATTGACCTGGGAGACTGGGATGCGGATGAAACCATTGAACTTGAAAGCGGCGGGATTTCCGGCGAGAATACCATGATGGAGGATTTTCAGCAATGGTATTATGAGACTTATGGAATCCGGGTGAAAATTGAGTATTCCACCTTTGGAAATAATGAGGATCTGTATAATATGCTGACTCTGGGAGATACCTATGATCTGGTCTGTCCGTCAGAGTATATGATTATGAAGCTTCTGAACGAGGATCAGCTGGTGCCCTTGTCGGAGGAGTTTTTTGATACTTCTGACAGGAACAATTATTATATCAATGGGGTATCGCCCTACATCAGAGACATTTTTGAAGAAAATGAGGCGGGCGGCAGACCCTGGGGGGATTATGCGGCGGGTTATATGTGGGGGATTACCGGAATCGTGTATAATCCGGAACTGGTGAGCGAAAGCGCTGCTTCAAGCTGGAAGATTCTGAATGATCCGGCGTACTGCAGGCGGATTACTCTTAAGGATAATGTGCGGGATTCTTATTTTGCGGCGGTGGGGGCTGTGAAATCTGATCTGCTGACCTCGGAAGAATTCCGGAATGCGCCGGATTATCTTAAGCGGCTTCAGGAAGAGATGAATGATACTTCACCGGAAACGGTTGCCAGAGTGCAGGATTACCTGCAGGATGTGAAGAATAATGCCTACTCATTCGAAACAGATTCGGGAAAAGCGGATATGGTCACCGGGAAGGTGGCGGCAAATTACCAGTGGTCCGGGGATGGTGTGTACACCATGGACCAGGCGGACGAAGACGGATTTCCCCTTGCGTTTGCCGTACCAGAGGAAGCTACGAATATTTATTTCGACGGCTGGGTAATGCTGAAAAACGGGATTGCAGGGGATGAGGCCAGACAGCATGCGGCTGAGGCTTTTATTAATTTTACTTCCAGGGCGGACAATGTGATCCGTAATATGTATTATGTGGGATATACTTCTGTAATCTCCGGCGGCAGCGATCCGCGTATCTTTGAGTATGCCGGCTATTGTTATGGTGCAAAGGAGGACGAGACGGAGGTCTCGGAGTATGACCTGGGTTATTTCTTCGGCCAGGACGGAGGAAAGGAGTATGTGATCACGGCTCCTTCAGATCAGGTGAACCGACAGCTTTTTGCACGGTATCCCAGGGGGGAGGCAATGGACCGGGCTGTGCTGATGGTGTGTTTTGATGAGGAACAGAACCGGGCGATTAACCAGATGTGGATCAATGTCCGGTGTTATAATATCCATGACGTGCCGGCCTGGGCATGGGGGCTTGCGGTGTCTGTCCTTTGCGGCATGGTTCTTTTCGGGGTGAAGAAGGCGGGAAGATAGTTCATTTTTTCTTAATGGTTATTTAATCTTTTTGCTATGTTATTAGAGGGGAAAATAATGTATAATATTGTACATTACCACAATTCGGGAGATACATATGAATAAGCCAGTCTTAGGAATTCCGCAAAATACCATAGAGATTCTGCGGAAGTATAATTTTTCATTTCAGAAGAAGTTTGGTCAGAATTTTCTGATTGATACCCACGTGTTGGACAAGATTATCCGTGCCGCTGATATTAACAGAGATGATCTGGTTCTGGAGATCGGCCCGGGAATCGGAACCATGACCCAGTATCTTGCGCAGGAAGCAGGAAAGGTCGTGGCTGTAGAGATTGATAAGAATCTGATTCCGATACTTTCGGAAACACTTGGCGGATATGGGAATGTAAGGATTATTAATGAGGATGTTTTAAAAATGGATATCCGGAGACTTGTGGAAGAGGAGAATGGTGCAAAGCCTGTGAAGGTGGTGGCGAATCTCCCCTACTATATTACGACTCCGATCATCATGGGGCTGTTCGAAGAGCATGTGCCGGTGGAGAGTATTACCGTGATGGTACAGAAGGAGGTTGCGGACCGGATGCAGACCGGGCCTGGGAGTAAGGATTACGGCGCCTTGTCCCTGGCTGTACAGTATTACGCCAGTCCGTATATCGTTGCGAATGTGCCACCTAACTGCTTCATGCCCAGGCCGAAGGTGGGGTCTGCGGTAATCCGGCTGACCTGTCATGAGAGGCCGCCGGTAGAGGTGGCGGATGAGAGGCTGATGTTTGACATCATACGTGCATCTTTTAATCAGCGGAGGAAGACTCTGGCCAACGGGCTTAAGAATTCGGACAGAATCCATTTTTCAAAAGAACTGATTGCGGAGGCGGTTGAGAGGCTGGGAAAGGGGGCCAGTGTCAGAGGAGAGTCTCTGACGCTGGAAGAGTTTGCAGAACTGAGCAACTATTTTGTGGAGTCATTAACGTGAGGTTTTTGCGGACCTGCCTTTCATCATAGATGGTAACTGATGGTATTGTAGTTCTGCAGTGACAGAAAGGAGAGGTGTATATGGATAATAGGAAGGAGTTTTCTCTGTTTGAGGTGACACCGGAGATCGAACATTTTGCCCGGCTGTGTGCCCAGAATAATGAGATCGATAAGGAACTGTATACAAAATATGAAGTAAAGAGGGGCCTTCGCGATCTGAACGGAAAGGGTGTGCTTGCCGGACTTACGAATATTTCGGATGTGTGTGCAAAGAAACTGGTGGACGGCGTGGAGGTTCCCTGTGCCGGCAACCTGTATTACCGGGGGTATAACATCAAGGAGCTGGTAAGAGGATTCCTGGAGGATGAGAATTTCGGCTTTGAGGAGATTGCATATCTTCTGTTGTTCGGAGAACTTCCCAATGAGAGGGAACTGGCGACATTTCATGATACGCTGGTGGAACGCCGCACTCTTCCGCCCACCTTTGTAAGGGATGTCATCATGAAGGCGCCCAGCCGGGATGTCATGATTACGTTGTCACGTTCCATTCTGAATCTGTACTCCTATGATGAGAAAGCGGATGATACGACGATTCCCAATGTGCTTCGCCAGTGTCTGAATCTGATCAGTGAATTTCCGATGCTGATGGTGTACGGCTATCATGCGTATAATTACCGCATGGGTGAGGATCTGTTCATCTATGCGCCGTCACCGGAACTGTCTACGGCTGAGAATATTCTGATGATGCTGCGGGAGGATCGTAAGTATACCGAGCTGGAAGCAAAGATTCTTGACATGGCCCTGGTGCTTCACATGGATCATGGCGGCGGTAACAATTCTACTTTTACGACTCACGTTGTCACTTCTTCCGGAACGGATACCTATTCTACGATTGCCGCAGCGCTGGCTTCTCTGAAGGGTCCGAAGCATGGGGGCGCCAACATCAAGGTGACACAGATGTTTGATGATATGAAGAAGGTAGTAAAGGACTGGACTGATGAGGACGAAGTGCGTAAGTATCTCTGCGACCTTCTGGAGAAGAATGCATTCGATAAGAAAGGGCTGATCTACGGAATGGGACATGCGATCTATTCTGTGTCTGACCCGAGAGCGGACATTTTCAAGGGATTTGTAAAGAAGCTGGCTCAGGAAAAGGGCTGTGAAGCGGAGTATGCGCTTTATGAGATGGTAGAGACGATGGCTCCGAAGGTGATTGCCGAGAAAAGGAAGATCTACAAAGGCGTGAATGCGAATGTGGACTTTTACAGCGGGCTTGTGTACAGTATGCTTGGCCTGCCGCCGGCTTTATATACGCCGATCTTTGCCGCTGCCCGTATCGTAGGATGGAGTGCGCACAGACTGGAAGAGTTAAGAAACGTTGACAAGATTATCCGCCCGGCTTACAGGCCGCTGGCTGAACACAGAGATTATGTAAGGATGGAAGACAGATAGAGATGAAGAAAGAGTTTTACTATCTTTCCAGGGATGGGAAGACGCAGATACACGCCGTGGAATGGCTTCCGGAGGATACGCCGAAAGGAGTGCTCCAGATCTGCCACGGGATGGTGGAATATATTGAGCGCTATCATGAATTTGCGGAATATATGTGCGGACATGGTTATTATGTGACAGGACACGATCATCTGGGACATGGAAGATCTGTAAAGGATGAGACGGAATATGGATATTTCCCGGAGAAGAAGGGGAACAGGTATGTAATCGGCGACATCCATCAGCTTCGGATGATTACATCGAAGAAATATCCGGGCCTGCCCTATCTGATGCTTGGCCATAGTATGGGGTCGTTTCTGCTGAGACAGTATCTGACAGAACATGGAGACGGGCTTGCCGGTGCGGTCGTCATGGGAACCGGATATCAGCCTCTGGCTGTGCTGAAAGCAGGACAGGCAGTCTGCCGGGTGACGGCCATGTTCAGAGGCTGGCGGTATCGGAGTAAATTCGTGGACAGCTTAAGCTTCGGAAGCTTTAACAAGAGATTCGAGCCGGGCGAGACGGGGAGAGAGTGGGTTACGTCGGATCCGGAGATCCGCAGGCGGTACGTGGAGGATCCTCTGTGTATGTTCCGTTTTACCGTGGGAGGATACTATCAGATGTTCGAAGGAATGAAGACGCTGGCAAGGCCGGGAAGCATGGCCGGGATTCCGAAAGATCTTCCGGTCCTGTTTACCGCCGGTGCGGATGATCCGGTGGGTTCCTTCGGCCGGGGAGTCATAAAAGTGTATCAGAAGTATAAGTCTGCGGGGATGCGAAGGGTTGCAGTCAGGCTGTATGCAGGCGGACGTCATGAGATTCTGAATGAGACGAACCGGGAGCAGGTGTACGAGGATCTGTTCGTCTGGTGTGAGCGCTGTGTAAGGATGAGCAGGGGGAAACAGGAATCTGGAAGTTATTTACATGAAGTTTCTTAATTTTTTTTCATTGACGCCGATATATGTAATATAAACATAAATATGATTTTCTTAGCACGCTAGTGCAATGCTGTACTAGATTATAAGAAGAAAAGGAGGAAATGCTGTGAAAATCGAAGATCTTTATTATCAGAATGTCCAGGCGACAACAGGCTATACTTCTGTAAATGCGAACAAAACGGCTGCTGCAGACAAGGCGGCACAGGAGCAGAACAAAGATGCAGTGAATGCTGTAGACAGTAACAAGAATTCCCAGGCGAATAAAGACCGGGTAGAATTCAGCAGCGATACAAAAGTATCGAATAAGATGAGTGATTCCGAGAGGGCAGCGCTGGTGCAGAGCCTTAAGGCTGATCTGGATAACCAGATGGCCCGTTTCACGAATATGATGACCCAGATGTTCCAGAAGCAGGGAATTACGGGCATGAGCGCACAGGGCGATGATATGTGGAGAAGGATTGCCAGCGGCAACTTCACGGTAGATGCGCAGACCAAGGCAGAGGCCCAGCAGGCGATTTCTGAAGACGGATACTGGGGAGTAAAGCAGACTTCACAGAGAATCTTTGATTTTGCATATGCGCTTGCAGGAGATGATCCGGAGAAGATGAAAGAGATGCAGGCAGCGGTTGAGAAGGGATTTGAGCAGGCTACGAAGTCCTGGGGCAAGTCACTGCCGTCTATTTCCCATGAGACACACAGTGCGATCGGCGATCTGTTTGACAGTTATTATGAGAAAGCGGGAGCTGCTGAATAACAGGATATGGTGGAATCGAAGGGACGGGGGAGAAAGACCTCGTTCCTTTTTTGAACAGACCGGACTTTCTGACAGTAACTTCCGGCATACCGAATGAAAAAATTTAAGAGTTTGAGGTTACTTCCTATGCGAATGAGCCGATATCTAATATAAGAGGGAAACTTTGTGGCTGTGTCAGATTTCCGGGTCTGTGCAGTCCGGGGAACAAAAAGCGGCAGCAGGCAGAGGGGGAACAGATATGCCAGGGGTCAGAGAAACAGGAGGAGATTCAGCCTTGCCGGCAGCCGTATCTGCGGCGGCAGAGAGCCGGATTGCCAGAAAGAGCGCACAGTTAGAAGCCGGCCAGGTGCTGATTGCAGAAGCCGCCCGCCATGCGGCGGAGGCGAAGGAGGCTCTGGAGAAGGAGCGTGCAGAGCGGAAAGCGGAACAGGAAGACGATAAAGGACGGGAACGCACGGAAGAGAAGAGAGACACGCCCGAACTTTCCAGACAGAGTAAATGGTTCGGAGTAGAAGGGAAGCTTCTGAAAGAAGCGGATCTCAAATGGACTCTTGAGATGGAGATGGAGTTATGGGAGGCGTTTCAGGCCTGGTTCCCTTTGGACGACGGACAGCTCTCCGCACAACTGAAAGAATTATCCAGACTTTATCTTGCGCTTCTGGAAGCAATTCTTACACATACGCTGGGAGAGGATCAGGTAGTTCAGATGGAACGGCTGAATGAGGTTTTATCCCAGAAGCTGAACCTTCTGCTGGAAGAGGAGCTGGATGAACTGCTGCAGTTACTGGAGAAGGCGGGGCAGACAGAGGCAGTGAATGTTGTGAAATCCAGCGTATATAAACAGACCACGGGTGAGTCGATCTCCGCCAGGGCTGCGGACAGATTTTATACACGGGGCACCATGAAGACTACGGGGAATGCCCGGTTTTTCATGCCGGAATCACAGACGCAGGAGAGCATTAGCGGCAGGGGCAGAAAAGGTATGTATACCGCTTCTGTTTCGAATGTGTCTTCCGGAAGTCTGTCCGCAGCATCTGAGGAGGAAGGAAGAATCTATAGCGTGACGAAGAACGGGAACGTGCGGATTCAGCAGGAGTACGAGGCGGCAGGCCGGTCCGGTGAACAGCAGATCAGCCAGAGGAACCGCATCTTAAGTAAGGCCGGAGACAGAACGGCCGGTTCTCCTGGCGTTACCGGCGGAAAGGCGGCAGTTTCCGGAAGAGAACTGGAACGGGCCAACAGCTTTGCCGCACATATGCAGGGAAGCGGGAATCTTCTGAAGCATTCGGGAATCAGTGCGAAGAATGAAGAAGTGACGGGACTTCTTGCTGCGCTTACGACAATCAAAGGGCAGGTATATGCGGTCAGTTCCCCTAAGGACAGCGCCTTGAAAGTTCCTGTGAAAAGCGCCATTAACCAGATGGTGGATTATTATCTGACCCAGAAGGGTGTCTATAAGGTGTATCATTACACGATCAATATCTATGAGAAGACGGGAAGCCCTCAGAAAGCAGCGGAGGAGGGGCTTCAATATGCATATAAGATGTTTCTGGAGAAAAAAGAGGATGCCGTATACCGGCAGCAGGAAGCGTATTCTGAGCGGGCCGGCTTTTTTCAGATGCTTCTGAAAAACCAGAATATGCAGGCAGACCTGATCCGTGGGATGAAGCTTCTGGAAGGAAACTGGCGGGAATTTCTGAAATCCATTGGAGAGAGCGATAAGAAGGGAATCTCGCTGACTATGCAGAAACATAGTCCGTGGGGAATGCTGATGGAGCCGGAGGAACTGGAAAGAGACGGAAAGAAGGGAAAAGAGAAGCTGATCCTGGCAGAAGCCGCCTGCGTTGCGGCGCTGGTAATGGTGTATCTCTGTTACCGTCTGCTTTTCGGATAGCGGCAGGAGAATCAGGAGTCTGGCAGGCCGGGAATACCCGGAGAGGAGAAGAATATGGGAGCAGAAGATTTAAAGATTTTTAATGAATTCCGTCCGTGCGTCAGACCGGATATGCTTGAGGATATCCGGTTATTTCTCGGGGTAGAGGAAGGAGTCGGCGGCTGTCTTGTGGAAGCGGACAGTGAGCAGATAATACATGTGAATATTACACTGGAGAAATTTTCTTATGCATTAGCGAAAAATATCTTTCTGCATCTTTCCGAGTTCATGAGACATAGTTTTTTTAATATTTATGCGGGTGAAGAACTGGAGGATCAGGTGCGTTATCATTTTGTGACAGGTCTGAGCGGACAGGACGGGGTTAAGATGGAGGTTCTGATCGGATGAAGAATTTCCGCCCGGGGCAGGGGATGATCTTAGTAAACAGTCAACTCGGGGCAGCCCCGAATTGATGTTCACTTATGTCAGCCTGTATGTAACGTTAGACATTACTTCTTTTTTAATGCATATTCTCTTACCAGTTGAAAGGGTGCAGGGCCAACGTCAAGCACGGCTTTATGGAACTTCTTCTGGGAGAAATCATCGCCCCATGCCTTCATGGCCTCTTTTTTCATTTCAAGGAATTCCACGTATCCAATATAGTATTTCAGATAATTTGCCGGGTCAGCGATGATCAGGTCATAAATCTTTTCGATCGTGTCCGTATCGGTAATCCCATAGCTTCGGAAGAAAGAAATGGCGTCCAGAAGCGTCCAGCCTTCATAGTGGATTCCCATGTCTGCAAGGGCATAGAGTCCAAGGATGATGGAGGTGTTTTTCTGCATCAGTGTGGCCTGTTCTTTGGAAACAGGTGCATAGTAGTAACTCATCATCTCGCTGTAGGTGGCCCATCCTTCCACATAACCGCCATAGTTCAGAAGATTCCTTATAGGATCCGGTTTCTGGCTTGCGTAATAGGTGGTCTGATACAGGTGCCCGGGATATCCTTCGTGGGCAAGAGTCGTAAAAAGGGACAGGTCATCCGGCAGATGCCCTTCGTTAATGTAAATCACGTTGTCGGCGGCATTGTCAATGGCGGGTATCATATAAAATGCAGGACTTAAATACTCTTCCATGGATTTCTGGACGTATTTGATCTCGGTGGTGACTTTGGGAGGCTTCGGGAAATTGCTTTTTAGTTTCTGTTCCAGATCTTCCAGGATGCAGGCCGGATCCGGGTTTTCCAGAAGGGTTCCCTGGGTTTTGAACAGGTCGGAGGAAACAGAGGCTCCTTCTGCGGACGGCGACAGGATTTTCTGCATGTCGGTGAGGTCTGCAAACATTTGTCCCTGGGTCAGCTGCTGAAGCTCCGGGATGGTCCGGGAGGAGCCGGTCTCAGAGGCAACGGTCAGTTCGTAGTATTTCCTGCCGTCGGGAAGATGGCAGAGGCCGTTATTGTTCTTTCCGGTTTCCCGCAAGGCCGTAAGGCCGTCTTTCAATTCCGTATACGCCGGGAAAATGTAATTCTTAATACGTTCTGAGTTTGCTTCTATGTAGGCGTTCTTCGTCTCATCGGGCAGTCCGGTGGCTGCAAGCCGGTCCTCAAAAGAGGAATAGAGGTAATTCTGATCCTCCATGTCGATAAAGGCCTGGCATTCTGCGATGAGGGCATCGGCAGAGTAAGAAGCCATGAACAGGCCGGACTCGGACTTCGCCTGTTCGAATTCCAGAATCGAGTGAAAATATTCGGGTGTCTTTGTGAGCAGTTCCAGATAGGTATCAATATCCTTCTGAGTGTCGAACTGGTATTCTGACAACAGCACGGGAAGCTGCGACTGGGTTCCGGTTAAGGGAGCCAGAGGCTCTTCGTAGAGTGCATAGGGGGCCAGTTCGTGGGCGGAGACCATATAGTTTTCCAGGATATCATAGGTCAGCCGGTTCTCTCTGGATAAACGGCTGCGGTCGAATGAGTGGAGAACTGCCAGTGCGTTTTCTGCGGAGGCGCAGACTGCGGTGGTGTCTGTGGTGCAGTACCCGAAGGTGACGGGAGCATGGTCGATTCCGTAGGCTTCCGGGTTCTTCAGTGTGTAGTGTAAAGAGATGGTGCTTCCGGCTACTTCCTGGCAGAACAGGTCGTTAGTGTAGGTTTCAAACCGCTTGTTTTCATTTCCGGTGAAATGGCGAAACAGAACCACTGACAGTAAGAGGGCCGCCAGAAACAGGGAAGCGATGATTGCGGAACGTTTTTTTGACATAAAGTACCTTCCATGTTTTTTATATGTATATGCAGGAAAGGGGAAAGACATGCAGAAATTCTGGACAAGTTTTTATCCGGCATGAAGGACAGGAAAAACCATGCTTGACAAGCGGGGACATTGTATGTTAGGATTTTGAACATGAACAATGAATGAAAAACGCAATGATGAAGAGAGTAAGTTCTTTCAAGTCTTACAGAGAGTTCCCGCAGAACCGGAAAGAGACGTGTGTCTTAAAGCAGGTTCGGAACCATACCAGGAGCAGGGATGTCCGGAGTATGGGGATGCTGAGAGGGATGGATGGAGAAGGACTGAAGATGGCTTCTGAGCAGCGCACCGACTATGGGACGGATGTCCGATACAGGCTGCGATGGGTTCGCCCATTATAGCGGGAGAGTGTTTCCTGGTACAGTACAGGTGACACTTAACGAGGTTCTGTCCGTGAGGGCAGGATGAAGCAGAAGTGGTAACACGGTCAGATTCCGTCTTCTTGATGTAATTTTCAAGGAGACGGTTTTTTTGTCAGATTCAGAAAGTCAATGCTGACATGATGGAAGGGAGAGAAAGAAAATGAGTGAAAAACCAAAGTATTATATGACAACGGCCATTGCCTATACGTCTGGAAAGCCCCATATCGGGAACACCTATGAGATTGTCCTTGCCGATGCAATCGCAAGATACAAGAGAAGCCAGGGATATGAGGTGTTCTTCCAGACCGGTACAGACGAGCACGGTCAGAAGATTGAGTTAAAGGCCGGGGAAAAGGGAATTACGCCGAAGGAATTTGTGGATGATGTTGCAGGAGAGATCCGCAGGATCTGGGATCTGATGAATACCTCCTATGACAAATTTATCCGCACCACAGATGAGGAGCATGAGAAACAGGTTCAGAAGATTTTTAAGAAATTATATGACAAGGGCGACATCTACAAAGGACATTATGAAGGAATGTACTGTACGCCCTGTGAGTCTTTCTTTACAGAGTCACAGCTGGTAGACGGAAAATGCCCGGACTGCGGCCGTGAGGTCCAGCCTGCCAAGGAAGAGGCCTATTTCTTTAAAATGAGCAAATATGCGGATCGTCTGATTGAACATATCAATACGCATCCGGAATTTATCCAGCCGGTGTCGCGGAAAAATGAGATGATGAATAATTTCCTGCTTCCGGGCCTGCAGGATCTGTGTGTGTCCAGGACTTCGTTTCAGTGGGGAATTCCGGTGGACTTTGACCCCAAGCATGTGGTCTATGTGTGGCTGGATGCGCTGACGAACTATATCACAGGAATCGGGTACGATTGTGACGGTGAGAGTACAAAGCAGTTTCAGAAAAACTGGCCGGCGGATCTGCATCTGATCGGCAAAGATATTATCCGGTTCCATACGATTTACTGGCCCATCTTTCTGATGGCGCTGGATCTGCCGCTTCCAAAGCAGATTTTCGGGCATCCGTGGCTTCTGCAGGGGGACGGCAAGATGAGCAAGTCCAAGGGCAATGTACTGTATGCGGATGAGCTGGTAGATTTCTTCGGAGTGGATGCGGTACGGTATTTTGTGCTCCATGAGATGCCCTTTGACAATGACGGAGTGATTACCTGGGAACTGATGGTAGAGCGCATGAACTCTGACCTTGCGAATACGCTGGGGAACCTGGTGAACCGGACCATTTCTATGACGAATAAGTATTTCGGAGGCGTGGTGACGGATAAGGGTGCGGCTGAAACAGAAGAGGAGAGAGCCGTGGATGCGGATCTGAAGGCCGTTACAGAGAATACGCCGAAGGTTGTGGATGGAAAGATGAACGATCTGCGGGTTGCGGATGCGATTACGGAGATTTTCAACCTGTTCAAGCGTTGTAATAAATATATTGATGAGACGACGCCGTGGGTGCTGGCCAAGGACGAGGCGAAGAAAGACCGTCTGGAAACCGTGCTTTACAATCTGATTGCGGGTATCAAGGCCGGGGCGGTACTGATTGAGCCGTTTATGCCGGAAACTTCCGGGAAGATTCTGGCCCAGCTTGGAGACGGCAAGGTGACGGAGAAGCCGGAGATCTTATTTGCCAGGCTTGACGTGGAAGAGGTCATGAAGAAGGTGCAGGAACTGCATCCGCCTGTGAAGGAGGAAGGGGGCACTGCAGAGGGAGAAGCGGCCTGTGATGGAGCAGAAAAAGCGGTGATTGATATAGAGGCGAAACCGGAGATTACCTTCGAGGACTTTGCAAAAATGCAGTTCCAGGTAGGTGAGATCATTGCCTGTGAGGAAGTGAAGAAGTCTAAGAAGCTGCTCTGTTCCCAGGTGAAGATCGGCAGCCAGGTGAAGCAGATCGTGTCCGGGATTAAGGCGTATTATAAGCCGGAAGAGATGGTTGGGAAGAAGGTTATGGTACTTGTGAATCTGAAACCAGCGAAGCTGGCGGGAGTATTATCGGAAGGAATGCTGCTATGTGCGGAGGATGCGGACGGGAATCTGGCGCTGATGACACCGGAGAAGGAGATGCCGGCCGGGGCGGAGATCTGTTAGACATCTGGATGCAGCATACCAGGCTAAAACAGGACACAATGATATAAAAAGGAAGGATATGATATTCATGGAGAAGATCAGAATTGGAATTGTAGGATATGGAAATATCGGCAGAGGCGTGGAGCTTGCCATTGCCCGCAACGAAGACATGGAGCTGAAAGCAGTATTTACAAGGCGCGACCCGTCTTCTGTGAAGATTCATACAGAAGGTGCGGCAGTCAGACGTATGGATGATATGGCGTCCATGAAGGATGAGATTGACGTGATGGTGCTCTGTGGCGGATCTGCCACGGATCTGCCGGTGATGGGACCGGAAATCGCAGCCAGTTTCAACACCATTGACAGCTTCGACACCCATGCCAGGATTCCGGAATATTTCGGCAATGTGGACAAGGCGGCGAAAGAAGGCGGAAAGATCAGCATTATCTCGGTGGGATGGGATCCGGGAATGTTCTCTCTGAACCGTCTGTATGCAGAGTCCATTCTGCCCCAGGGAAGTACCTGTACCTTCTGGGGAAAAGGGGTAAGTCAGGGACATTCGGATGCCATCCGCCGGGTGAAAGGCGTGAAAAACGGGATTCAGTATACGGTGCCCATTGAGGCGGCTGTGGAACGGGTAAGGAGCGGAAGCGGGCCAGAACTGACCACCCGGGAGAAGCATCTGAGGGAATGTTATGTAGTTCCGGAAGACGGAGCCGATCTGCAGGCAATCACGAAGGCGATTCAGACCATGCCGAATTATTTTGATGAGTATGATACCACGGTAACATTTATTACGGAGGAAGAGTTAAAGGAAAAGCATGGAAAGATGCCTCACGGCGGGTTTGTCATCCGCAGCGGAGAGACTGGTGAAGAGGGAAACCGGCATATTATCGAATATTCACTGAAGCTGGATTCGAACCCGGAATTTACGGCAAGCGTGCTGATCTGCTATGCCAGGGCGGCATACCGTCTGGCGAAGGCGGGACAGACCGGGGCGAGAACGGTGTTTGATATTGCGCCGGGGCTGTTGTCCATGAAGACGCCGGAAGAACTGCGGGCCGGACTTTTGTGAATCAATCTTGAAAAATGCATATCCTATGATATACCCAAGGGCACACCTTACTGGACGGAGTCCACCCGCCCGTCAGGGCATGAATCACGGTGTGCCCTTGGGTATACCTTGTTGGACGGAGTCCACCCGCCCGTCAGGGCATGAATCACGGTGTGCCCTTGGGTATACTTTGCTGGACGAAATTTTAATATACAATTCTCATACAGATTCCCTGCGGATAATCTCCGTATTTTTCTCCAAAGATATTAATCCCCCCGAGATTGGCTGCCTCCGGCTTGATGCAGATCTTAAAAGAAATATAAGGATGGCTGTCCAGCTCTATATTGCTTAAGGCCGTTCCCGGATTGACAAGAACCTCATTGATATAGCTTCCGTCCGGCCTTAGAGAGATCGTGGTCAGAAGTCCATACTGAGTCCGTCCCATAGGCCAGGTATCGGGCGTAAGCCGTCCCCTTCTCACGCCGAAATCCCCAGGTGATGTAAAAGTCCCCGCCTCGTGTTCATTGATAAAAAATGTAATGTCTGAAGGCCAGTCTTCGCTGTAGCCGGGTGCTTCCGAGCATAACTCCAGCGTAAAAGAAAGTTCTTTCAGAGTAAGCAGGGTATTCACTTTGTTTGGGAAACGGTATTCCAGAAATCCCTGGTTAAACCATATTAACTGTGCAGTGTGGCGTTCTGCGCTGTAAAAAGACACCGGAGTGTCAAAACTGTCAATCACACCTTCGGTCCCGGCCAGGCCGCAGGTCGGGACGACATCAAAATTGTAATAATTCCCGATGGGCA
Source organism: uncultured Dorea sp. (assembly GCA_910587575.1). Lineage (GTDB taxonomy): Bacteria > Bacillota > Clostridia > Lachnospirales > Lachnospiraceae > Sporofaciens. The sequence continues at coordinate 4,786 of CAJULU010000011.1, read as the reverse complement.
TCTCGTAGAGAAAAGAATGGTCGGTTGCATCGATGTCAGTATCATACACGTCCAGGTGGAAAGAAATAAAATAGCACATACATACACGCATGGAACCGTGAATTCCAGGCTGGTTTTCTGTGATGATCAGGTGTGCGGCCTCCAGACAGCGGATGTGCATAGCCGTTGAGGATAAAGGTATCTTAAGAAGCCGTGAGATTTCCTGCAGCGACATGGGCTTCGCCTTAATCAGATTCAGGATATCAATTCTGACGGGAGAGGACAATGCCTTGCCGACTGCAACGATGGAAGCCTTGTGACTTTCCATTGCCAGGTTGAGTTTCGGATTTTTTTCACCAATAATTTCAGGATCGCTCTGAATGGCTGCCATAATCATACTCCTTTCATTTAAAAAGTATATTTCAGAATAAATGTTTTGAAAATGGAAAAATTATTTTATTTATTACAATATAAATGTAATAAAAGAAAGAAGTCAAGACAAATTGCATAAAATGACAATAAATAAATTGTGAAAAAGGACTAAACTTGTAAAAATGTATAAAATAGATTGATATTATTAAACGAGTGGAGTATAGTTGAGGCGTAAAAGATATACAGAATAAAAACAGAAAGGAAAATTTCAGAAATAATATAATAAAAGACAATGTAAGAACTGTATGTTCCATAAAAAATAGAAGAAAATACATTTTCGACGGGAGAGTAAAGAAGGGCGGATTGGATTATGAATAAGACGATATTTGTATTACTGGATGCGTGTCAGTATGAGGCGGGAACCAGGAATCTTGGATATCTGGAACATCTGATTGATTATGAAAGGGGGGCAAAGTATAAGGTAAGAGGGGAACTGCCGTCATTGTCTAGACCGATGTATGCAACGCTGCTTGCGGGAACGCCGGTCTATCAGCATGGAATTACTTCCAACGAGACGGCGGGGACGCTCCTGTGTGAGAATGTGTTTTCCTTGTGTAAGGAGCAGGGGGGAGTCACGGCAGCGGCAGCATATCTGTGGGTGAGTGAATTGTATAACCACAGTCCCTTCAGAATAGCTGAGGATAGGATTCAGATTCATTCAGGGGGCATGATTGATACAGGAATCTTTTACTGGGAAGATGATTATCCGGATTCTCACCTGTTTGCAGATGGGGAATATTTAAGAAAACAGTATAAACCGGATTTTATTCTATATCATTCCATGGGAATTGATTACCAGGGACATTTGAAAGGAGCTGGCAGCAGTGCATACGAAGGCGCCATTGCCAGGGTGGACGGGATTCTGTCTCTACTGACAGAAGAATGGAGAAGGGACGGATACCAGGTCGTGATTACGGCAGATCATGGAATGAACACGCTTGGGATTCACGGAGGGACGGATTCGCAACAGAGAGACACACCACTTTACATTTTCAGCGATCTGGTAAAACCAGGGAGATTCGAAACAGAATATATTTCCGAGCTTCGTGTAGCGCCGTTATTGTGCCGGATGTTGGGGATACCGGCAGGGAAGGATATGACGGCTCTTCCGGAAATTCAGTTTATCTGATTCCGTGTTTCTATGTACATCCAAGTGCATACTGCGCTGCATGTCCTGCGGTCTGTTTCTTGGATGATACTGCCGGATATGCTGTCAGCAGAATTAGGTTTTCCTCGTTGTTGGGGGATGTGTTATTATTGGAAAACGGAAGATTGGGGAAAATTCCGTATGCAGATGAATCAAAGGGATGCCTGGAGGTGTAAAGATTTTCCGGCATCCCGATTTCTTGTAAATAGTTTCTCTGTTACAATCCATACCGCTGATACATCTGGGCAAGATATTCTTCATCTTCGCTGATTCTTTTAAGGTCCTCTATAAGATTATTGCTGATAAGACGCTGGATTAAAAAACGGAGACGGGTTTCGGATTTCTTGCAGGCTTTCTTCTGGTCTTCAGAGGCCTGCCGGAGTTTCTTTTCCTGTTCCTTGAACTGGGCTTCCTGTTCTTTGAACTGGGCTTCCTGTTCTTTGAACTGGGCCTCCTGTTCCTTGAACTGGGCTTCCTGTTCTTTCAACTTCTTATCCTGGGCTTTGATCAGGTCATATTGAACTTTGAGCATTTCATCCTGCTCTTTAAATTCATCCGCAAATAATTCTTTGAATGCATCACATACCATGTTTTTTGCCTCCTTCATTGTCTTCGGGTTTGCCCGCATGATCAGATCCATTGCTGACTGGTACAGGACAGACTGCCTGTGACGGTTATAGTCTCTGATTAACTGATTGGTGCTCTCATCTGCCGATAAATTTTTTCTCAGACTTCCAAGCCAGCGATTTTCTTTGACAGAAAGCTGGGTAGTTAAAATAATCTGCATGGGAAGCGGATCGTTGATGAGATAGTAGATTCCGTTCTTCACCTTCCTGACCTCTATTTTGCGTTCTTCTTTCAGCAGCTTTAACATTTTTCGGGGATAATGGCTGCATACGAAGGTAATCGTTATATCATTCATGGAAATTGTATGTACCTTGTCTGTATCAGACTGGTAAAGGCATGCATATCCATATACTTTATAGAAATCGTCGATACTGAGATAATCATCCGGGCTTTTGTACTCTATTAAATTATATTTCCGGAAAATCTTTCCAATATTCTTTTGTATGGGCGTATCATCGGAATTCTTGATTACTAATGTATCAATGCGCAGAGGCATCTGATATAATTCATGCTCTGAGTAGAATTCCAGATGTGCAGATTCTCCTTGAAGTTCAATCTGGAGTGCTGCGTGAAAGCCATTATGCCAATGTAAGGTTTTATCTGCCATTCACTACCTCCATTATATTCAATTATCAGGTTATATGCAAGGCGTTGGCTGACATTAGGTTCCTGTTTTTAGCGAATACCCTGCTGTCTGGGAAATAAAGGTTCATTCAATCATGGGAATCACCTGCGCTTTCTGTTATGTCTCACGAAATCGGATAAATTCTGATGAAAATCAGATAAGAAAATCAGATTATCTTGACTGTTAAGTGATGATTGTTATAAAGATACTATAACATATTCTGGAATATTGAACAATAGCTTTGACGAAGTTTATTCAATGAAGAAGGGATGCCGGGAGATCTGATTTCCCTGGTATCCCTTTCTCCAAGGCATGAATCCGGGTGCGGCGATTCTGGCTTTAAATTTCTTCAATAATACAAGTGTGCCTGTGCTTATTCATCGGACCATCTTTTTCATAGGAGATTCCCACCAGTAAAATATTGCCGCCATAACCCATTAGAGCCGCCGGATACCGTTTCTCTTTTATCTGGGCGATTGCCCCTTTTACAGACTGTTTCCATTTCAATTCGATGACCAGAGCGGGTAATGGAGATGCCTTTTTCGGAAAATAGACAATATCAGCATATCCGTCACCCGCCGGAAGTTCTTCGAATTTCAGGTAGTGGTCTTTGTAACTGAAATAGGCGAGTTTTATGACGCTGCGTAATGCCTGCTCATCATTATAATAAAGAATGGCAGTCTCCTCTGAATGAATTTTCTGAATCTGGGCTGCAACTGCGTCTGCATTTTTATGAACCGTGTCATAAATCAGCTGCTCACTTTCACGGATCCGTTGGATGGTATCGTCCCGTTTTACCTCGCGGATTGCTCTGGCAAATTCCAGCCGTATTTCCTCATTTGGTATGTGCGCCGTTTTTGACTCTTCGTCGTAAGCAAGATATCCAAGATGGATCAGTAATGTAAGGATATCCTCCTGGCTTCGGAAAGTAAGGAAATCATTAGCAAATCCTTCTGTATGGACCGGAACCTTTATTCCGCCAAGCAGTCTGGCAATGGTGCTTCCCAGGCCGTCAAAGTCCAGGCTGATAAATTCCATCAGGCTTCTTGCAGCGGAGGTTTCCGTCCAGTACGAATAAAATTTATTGGTGCGGACCGCTTTTATGACGGAATTAGGATTATAGACAGGTTCACTATGATCGAGAGAATAACCGTCATACCATTGTTTCATCATAGAAAAATCCCTGTGATAGTCTCTGCACAGTTTTTTTACCTCGGATTCGGTGAATCCTGCATAACTGGCAAATTCCATCGGACAGACCATGGTAAATTCCTGGAAATCCGAAATAGCAGACTGTGAACCATCTTTTTTTACCGGCAGAATGCCAGTCATATATGCGGCCGCAAAGATTCTGGCTGTCGTGCCGCTGCTTTTAAACAATGTGCGCAGAAATGCCAGGTACTGCCTCTGAGCCTCTGGAGTTTCCCGGATTGGGGCATCCCATTCGTCTATGATTGCAATGAATTTATTCCCGGTCAGTTCCGTGGCATTGATTAAGGTTGTGGAAAAAGATTCATCTGTTTTAAGGCATGGGTATGCATTCAGAAGTTCTTCTGTAACTTTCCGTCTGATGAAGGACGGTAATTCTTCCGTGCCTGCTTCGCCCATGATATTTGTGATATCCAGGTAAATGACATCGAATTTGTTCCGGTATTTCTGGTAACTCCCATGATCCTGTGCAGCAAATGCAAGATCGTCAAACAGACTGGAAGAATCACAGGTCTTGTCATAATATGCGCACAGCATCTGAGCAGCGAAAGATTTTCCGAACCGGCGGGGTCTGCTGACGCAAGTCAGCCGCCGGGGAGTGTCGATGGTGTCGTTAATGAGACGGATCAGCCCGCTTTTATCTATATAGGTGTCATTGCGGATTCCGCAAAAGCCCTGGTTGCCGGGATTCAGATAGGTTCCCATGAATGTTCCCCCCCCAGACTGTCCGAAAATTACATCAATCCAACAATTAAATTTGAATTTTT
>CAJULU010000010.1:57601-75243 GCA_910587575.1 uncultured Dorea sp. | reverse complement strand
AAATTCAAATTTAATTGTTGGATTGATGTAATTTTCGGACAGTCTGGGGGGGGGGCAGAGCAGAAGACAGATGAAAAGAGGCTTAAGGAGGAACGGCCAGAGGTGTACGGGCAGATGAGCGGAGTAAACAGCGCCTATAAAAATGCGCTGATAAATTCACATGTAAATTCACATTGTTATTTTCTGTGATAGGTGGTATACTATGAGAAAAGGAAAGGAATGATTGTTTATGCCGAATATTAAACCAATTTCAGACTTAAGAAATTATACGGAAGTTTTAAAAGAAGCTACGGAAGGTTCACCGGTATTTCTGACTAAAAACGGACGGGGCGAATATGTCATTTTAAATATGGCAGAGTATGACCGCATGAAGGCAATGCTGGCACTGCTGTCCAAGCTGGAGGAAGGAGAACGTTCTGCAAGAGAGGAAGGGTTTTTGTCTGCAGATGAAGTAGAAGCGGAACTGGGGTTATGATGGAACTAAAATATACGCCAAAAGCGAAGGAGGATCTGCAGAATGTGAAGTGTTCCGTTCTGGCTCATTGCGGAAGTGAAGAAATCGCTGTAAAGGTTTTAAGGGAGATTACAAAGACGGTCAGGAACCTTGCGGTATTTCCCTATATGGGAACCGAGCTTGTAAAGATAACAGGGGTGTTGACAGATTACCGCAGTCTGTTCTGCAGGCATAATTATATCTTTTACAGAATAGAAGAAAACTGTATACTTATTATCAGGATTTTAAATGAGAAGCAGGATTATATGAGAATTCTTTTCGGCATTAAAGAGACGGAAGAATAGTACATTTGCGGCAAGGGCAAACAGGAGATGCATTCTCATTTCAGCAGTCTGGCAGAAAGGGGCTGACGGAACCATGAAGAAAAGACATCCGGTGAGAAGAACAATCTGTGTGCTTCTGATTCTTATACTGCTGGCGGTATTGTCGGCAGGCATTTACTATGGAAGCAGAGGATATAAGATGTACCAGGATGCCGTTTCCCAGATGTCTGTTGCGGACAGGGTAGGGAACATCCGGGCGCAGGAGCATTTTACAAGGTATTCAGAGATGACGGATTTCTATATTGAAGCAGTGATTTCCGTGGAGGACCGAAGATTCAGAGAGCATAAGGGGATTGATCCGATTGCGCTCTGCCGTGCCCTCTGGACGGATGTAAAGACCATGTCTTTTAAAGAAGGCGGCAGTACCATTACCCAGCAGCTTGCCAAGAATCTGCTGTTTACGCAGGAGAAGAGCATTGAGCGTAAGGCGGCGGAGGTGTTTGCGGTGATGGATCTTGAGAAGGAGTACAGCAAGGAAGAGATCTTTGAATTATATGTGAATATGGCCTGTTTTGGGAACGGTTATGAGGGGATTTATGATGCGGCAGCAGGATATTTTGAGAAACTGCCGGCGGAACTGACGGATTATGAGGCGGCGGTGCTGGCCGGGGTGCCGAATGCGCCGTCGGTATATGCACCGGGGACGGATGAAGCGCTGGCTTCCATGAGGGTAAGGCAGGTGCTCCGTAGTATGGTGAGGAACGATGTGATTACCCAGGCGCAGATGGATGGGATGTTGTGAATAGAAAGATCCAGCGCCTCCAGAGTGAATGGAGACGCTGATTTTATGCTGGTTTTAAATATGATTTGCCGGATAAAGAAAATAAAATCGTTTACACCCTGATATAAAATGGTTATAATTAGGCATATGTGATGGAGGCAATATATAAAAAACTACAGAAACCAGGAGGAAGTATAGTGATGAGGGTGGTTTCTCTTTTTAGCGGAATCGGCGGCCTGGATAAAGGTTTCGAAGATGCCGGTTATCACGTTATCTGGGCAAATGATTTCGATAAATTCGCAGTACAGACATACAGGGCTAATTATAAAAATAACATAGTGCACGGGGATATTAATGAAATTCCCTTAGACGAAATACCGGATTGTGAAGTGCTGATCGGGGGGTTCCCCTGTCAGCCGTTCAGTATGATGGGAGGGCAGAGAGGTTTTGAGGATGCAAGAGGGACCTTGTTCTTCCGGATTGCAGAAATACTGCGGGACAAGATCCGTAAGGACCAGAAACCGAAGGCCGTGATTCTTGAGAATGTAAAACGGCTGATGACCCATGATCAGGGAAGGACCTTTGCGACAATCAAGAGAATCCTGGAAGACGATCTGGGTTATCATGTATATGCTGATTTTCTTAATTCGGCGGAGCATGGAGTTCCTCAGACCAGAAACAGGACCTATATCGTGTGCTTTGCAAATAAAAATGCGGAATTTCAGTTTCCACAACCTGTAAAGCTGGAAAAATGTCTGCAGGATCTGCTGGAAGAGAATGTGAATCAGAAATATTTTCTGTCCGATCGGATACTGCCCACGATTTTATCCAACGGAACCGGCGGGTATCAGGCAAAATCCGAGATTGACTTAAAAGTGGCAAGGCCGTTGTGTGCCACGATGGCAAAGATGCACAGGGCATGCCAGGACAATTATGTGACACAGAATGGAAGGGTGAGGAGGCTTACGCCGAGAGAGTGTGCGAGACTGCAGGGATTTGACGATGATTTTGTAATTCCCGTCTCAGACTGCCAGGCCTACAAGCAGTTCGGGAACGCCGTTACGGTTGATGTTTCCAGAGCCGTTGCAAAGTCTGTACGGGACACCCTTGAGAATGTAGGAGAGTGGAAAGACTGATGGATTATCAGAATGATATCAACGAAATAACATCCTTTGCAGAGGAAGCCCTGACTGGAGAGAAGGAAGAATATGCAGACTGTCTCAAAAGGTTTACAAGGGATATCAGTGAAGAATTTCTTCTGTCAAGAGCGCAGGCGGTGAAAGAGAGGATCCAGACAGATGAAAGACTGCGGCGGGCATTTCGGAAACTGGCGGTAATATGTAACGGGGAGATCAGGAAATGCCTGTCCTGCCCGGTAAATAAGTATTGCAATTCATACATAAAAGAGGTCAGGGAAAAAGCGGATGAAAAAGGCCTGCAGATGGTGGATCTGTTCTGCGGTGCGGGAGGACTGTCACTGGGATTTACACAGGAAGGATTCATTACTGCCCTGGCTAATGATATAGAGGCCTGCTGCGTAGATACCTATGCACATAATCATCCGGAAACCCCGAGAGATCATATTATATTAGGAGATATCAGAAATGTCGTTGGCCGTCTGGAAGAACTTCTCAAAGGCAAATCCGTGGATATCGTGATCGGCGGCCCGCCGTGCCAGGGGTTCAGTATGGCGAACCGCCAGCGGTTAATCGATGATCCCCGTAACCAGCTGTATAAAAATTTTGTGGAAGCGGTCCGTCGTATCATGCCGGAATTTTTTGTCATGGAGAATGTCAAAGGTATGTGTTCGGTTGCGGAACAGGTGAAAGAAGATTTTCGTGCAGTTGGATACCAGGTGGAATGTGATATACTGAATGCGAAGGATTTCGGGGTTCCCCAGAACAGAGAAAGATTAATCTATATCGGCAGCAGAACCGGCAGGGATATCAGCCGGATTTTTCATGAAATCATTTCATCATCGGCAGGGATCCGGGATTATGTATTAAGAGACGCATTGTATGGGTTAAGGCCATTAAAGGCATTGAGAATAAAGAATTCCACGGAAACAGGTTCGGAGGAATCCGGTTACCGTATCGAACGGAACAGGACTATGGAAACGAATGAATATATCAGGTACATTAATCAGGGACGTACATACGGTCTTACATTAAATCATAAGGCCCGGTATAATAATGACAGGGATATTGAGATATTCGGCCGGATGTATCAGGGAGACAGATCCGATGATCCCAAGATTGCGGATATTATGCCCTATGCACGGCGCAACGGCATTTTTAAGGATAAATATTTTAAGCTGGAAGAGAATAAAGTCTGTAAGACGATTACGGCACATATGAAGTTTGACTGTAATATGTATATTCATCCCACGCAGGCCAGGGGCCTTACGCCAAGAGAAGCGGCCAGGATCCAGTCGTATCCTGACGACTATTATTTCCGGGGAGCCTATACCAAGACCTATATGCAGATCGGAAATTCTGTGCCGCCATTACTGGGAAGAGCAATTGCACAGGTCATAAAAAAACATTTAGAAAAATAACGGCATAGGGTGAATACGATGGCGGATGTACTGACGCCGGAGCAGCGGAGGAAGAATATGCAGCATATCCGCGGTAAGGATACTAAAATAGAAATGATACTGCGGAAAGCTTTATGGCATAAGGGATACCGGTACCGGAAAAATTATAAGAAGCTTCCGGGAACACCGGATATTGTTCTTACAAAATATAAGATTGCTATTTTTTGTGACGGTGAATTTTTTCACGGGAAGGACTGGGAGGTTTTACAGGGACGTCTGAAGAACAGCCATAACAGCGATTTCTGGATAAAGAAAATCTCACGGAATATGGAAAGGGACAGAGAAATTGACCGGGAGCTGCGGTTCATGGGATGGACGGTAATCCGGTTCTGGGGCAAGGAAATCAGGAAAGATACTGATAAATGCCTGAAGGCGATAGAGGAAGCAGTCTTTGATTTGAAAATGCAGGAAGGGGAGTTGGAAACCAATGATCAGGAGAGGTATATTTGAACGATTCAGAAAATCAAAGCCGGCTTTTACAGTAACCCCTTATGATCCCGAAACCCAGAAGCCTGTCCTGCGCTGCAGTATCTGCACCGGAGAGCAGGTGGCCGGATTCAGGGATCTTACTACCGGCAGATTTACGGATATTATGCTCATCAGAAACGAAAAGGATCTGGAAGCTTTCAAGAGGCAATACGGTGTAACTGAGATTACGAAAGAATTTTAACCATACAGTCCGTGTCAACAACTGCCAGATCTGAAAAGACGGCAGAAAAGACGGCAGAAAAGACGGCGGAAACGAAGGAGGAAATAAACGAATGAAGGAATCAGAATCATCCATTATCTACCCTGCAGACAAGAAATCCCTCTACCGTCTGCTGAGAATCCAGATTCAGGGGCTGACAGACAAAGTCACAGACCTGACAGCCAGTCTTGCGAACATATCTGCGCTTCTTAACCAGGTGCTGCCGGAAATCAACTGGGTAGGATTTTACCTCGTGAAGGATGGACAACTGGTTCTCGGCCCATTCCAGGGAAAACCGGCCTGTGTGCAGATTCCCGTTGGAAGCGGCGTATGCGGCACGGCAGCGGCAAGGGATGAGATTATGCTGGTAGAAAATGTCCATGAATTCCCGGGACATATAGCCTGTGACAGCGCTTCACAGTCAGAGATTGTGATTCCGCTTCACAAAAAAGGAGCGGTCATCGGAGTGCTGGACATTGACAGTCCGGTTATCGGAAGATTCGACGAAGAGGACCGGGAAGGACTGTCAGAACTTGTGCAGGCATTTGAGAAGCTGAGGGATGACGGAAATGAAGATGAACAGGAACCGAAAGACCGGCTGGAACGATTGAATGACAGAATAAAGAAATTCATCAGTGACAGAAACTGGGATCGGGATCAGTCACGAAGGCCCGCAAATCTGGCAAAATCCATATCTATAGAAGCCGCCGAACTTCTGGAATGTTTTCAGTGGGATGATGAGAATTTTGACCTGAAACATGTTTTGGAAGAGCTGGCGGATGTTCTGAATTACAGTATCCAGATGACGCAGATACTGAATGCAGACCTGGTGGATATCGTTCATTCCAAAATGGACATTACGGAAAAGAAATATCCGGCAGACAAATCCAAGGACCTTTAGAAAGGACGAATTACGAAATAGCAGATATGACAAACAACAATTCATTTTACAGACAAATATTTAAACTGGTGCTGCCCATCGTTATACAGAACCTTCTCAGTGCGGCGGTCAGTTCGGCTGATGTGATCATGCTGAACTATGTCGGGCAGTCCTCCATATCGGCGGTGTCCCTGGCTTCCCAGTATGCCAATATCCTGTTCATGGTATTCTACGGCCTGGGAACCGGGGCTACGATGCTGAGCGCACAGTATTTTGGAAAAGGGGATATGAAAGCCATCCAGCTGATCGAAGGGATTGCCCTTCGGTTTTCGCTGCTGATCGCCCTTCTTTTTGCCTGTCTTGCGCTTTTTGTGCCGGGACCGATGATGCAGATCTTTACCAATGATGAGGAACTGGTGAGGATCGGCGCTTCCTACTTAAGATTCATGAGTGTCAGCTATCTGTGCTGGGGAATTACGGAAGTGTACCTGGCAGTCCTGCGCAGCATAGGCAGGGTCATCATCAGCACGGCCATGAATGTGCTGGCTTTCTCGCTGAATATATTTTTAAATGCGGTCTTCATCTTCGGTCTGTTCGGGGCGCCTAGGCTTGGCGCCATGGGCGTGGCGCTTGCAACGTCCATGTCCAGGCTGATCGAGCTTGCCGCCTGTTTTGTGGTGTCATTTTTAAGCCGGGATATCAAGCTGGATTTCCGTTACCTGTTCATGAGGAACAAGAGCCTGTTCTCTGATTTTGTACGGCTGTCCCTTCCGGCCCTGGGGAACGACATTGTCTGGAGTGTGGCGTTTTCCATGTACTCCGTGATTATCGGGCACCTTGGATCCGATGCGGTGGCTGCCAATTCATTTGTGATCGTGGTGCGGAATTTCGGGACCATCCTGTGCTTCGGTACGGCAAGTGCGGGCGGTATCCTGCTGGGGAATATTATCGGTATGAATAAGCTGGAAGAGGCTAAGGAGGGCGCAAAGAAGGTCATGAAGCTTACGGTTATTACCGGTGCAATCGGCGGCCTGATTGTCCTGGCCGCCATGCCGGTTGTGCTCAGGTATGCTTCACTGACAGAACAGGCCATGCATTATCTGAAATATATGATGCTGATCAACACCTATTACGTCATGGGTGCGGCGGTGAATACAACGCTGATTGCGGGGGTTTTCCGGGCGGGCGGCGACAGCCGGTTCGGATTCATCTGTGACACGATTGACATGTGGTGTTATGCAGTGCCGCTTGGGTTTGCGGCGGCATTCCTTCTGAAACTTCCTGTATTGTGGGTGTACTTCCTGCTGTGTACCGATGAATTCGCCAAATGGCCCTGGGTGCTGAAGCATTACCGCAGTATGAAGTGGCTGAATAACATTACCAGGGATGACCTGTATGAAGAATCATAGGACAAGCTGTGGCGGGGTAGGTGTTGGCTTTTAGGGCGTAGGAATAAGAGGTGTCTGATTATGGCAATGTGGAATCCGTGGCGTGGCTGCCGCAAACATAGCGAGGGATGCAGATATTGTTACATTCATAAAGGCGATTCCAAGCGTGGTATTGATACGAACAATATATTAAAGACGGATAACTTCTATGCCCCTGTCGCAAGAAATAAATCAGGAGCATATAAAATTAAATCGGGACAGACCATAAATCTGTGCTTTTCCTCGGATTTTCTGATAGAGGATGCCGATGAATGGCGTCCGGAATGCTGGCAGATGATACGGGAGCGCCCAGACCTGCATTTCCTGTTTTTGACAAAGCGTATTGAGCGGTTTATGGATTGTATCCCTGAGAACTGGAACGATGGATATGATAATGTTACTGTCGGATGTACGGTAGAAAATCAAGACAGAGCTGATTACAGGCTTTCCATTTTCAATGAACTTCCTATTAAACATAAAGATATTATCTGTCAGCCTTTGATCGGGGAAATAAACCTTGACGCCTATCTTGATTATGTTGAATTAGTTGTAGTCGGCGGCGAATCAGACAGGAATGCCAGACCGCTTGATTATGCGTGGGTACTTTCCATACGGGAGCAGTGTATCGCCCGTAAAGTACATTTTGAGTTTCGGCAGTGCGGGACACATTTTATCAAGGATGGAAAAAACTACACGTTATCTGCCCGTGACCTATGCAGCCAGGCAAGAAAAGCAAATATCAATTATTGACATCGTGACGCTATGAGCATATCTTATCAAAAGATTCAGGATGCTATAATCATAAATCCAAGGCGGCATGGGAGTCATCTCCTGCTGAAAAAGCCGTTGGACGGCAGGAGGATCACAGGGGACGACCGTAGCAGGATACAGGCGCTGCCTGGCATATCTTCTTTGGAAGATACGAAAATAATGGTGCGCAGGATGGTAAAGGACTTTATCAGGAAGGTTTATGGAAATAATGGTGGGATATGGCAGTATCTGGAAGGTGAATGTGACAATATAATAGTGAAGATGGTGCATTCAAACCAAATTATGGTATGTGCTGATAGATCTGAATGAAAAGGCGGGACGGCATAGTGACACAAAAATATGTGTTGTCTGCCGTCCCCTTGTATAAAAAGGCCAGAATACCTGGAACATTTTAACCTTTCACCACGTTCATTGTATGCACTGCCATGCCAGATTTTTAATTCTATTACATATTGTTTTCCCAGATAATCAACGATTATATCCGTGCGTTTTTCATCTCTGGTCTTTATAATATTTTTTTCAGATAGTGATTGTCGGAAATCTTTTTCTGCATATCGTCGAATAGTGTATTTGATTCCGATAACAGCAGCTGCAGCGCAGCCTGGAAACCATCTTTGTTCCATACAGATTTTTGGCCGTCATATTCAGCCCGTCCGGGAAGCTTTTCATCCATAATTTTACAGAGCTGGCTTACCAGAAACGGATAGCCGAACGTATAATCATACAGTAATCCTGCGATCAGGCTGATATCCATGCCGGTCTGATGATCCTTTTCATAGGAAAGAAGCATTCCTTCGATATCGGTTTTTGTAAAATTCATGTCAATATCAAATTCTGCGGCAATGTTCCACGGACTGTTGTACTGCTGCGCCTCTTGAGAACGCAGCTTCAGTTTCAGATTTTTAATGTCAAATACACTTGCGAGAATCACCGACCAGAACGTGGGACGCTCCCTCCGTTTCAGATACTTATCCCTAAGCATTCCGAGAAATTCCAGGAAGGAACTGTGATTTCCGGTCTGATCCACCTCGTCTATGAATAAGATGACCGGTTTGTCAGAGGCCGTGCAGATCTGTGAAACCAGACGGGAAAGTGTTATAAACGATAATCCGTCTGATGCGCTGGAAACAGCATCTGCAAGAAGTTCTTTTAATGGCTGTGCGGCCTGCTTTACCTCATTATAGGTCAGACAGTCGTTCAGAAGGCAGAGGAATGCATAAGCCAGAGTTTCATCGGTCGCAAAAACAGAGGTGCCGATGCCCTCAAAACTGATTGAAAATATAGTGTATTCGTCCTCAAGTGCAGATTTTAGCAGGGAGAGTGTCGTTGTCTTGCCGGATTGTCTGGCACGGTTGATGCAGAAATAGTCTCCTTGTGTAACCATTTCTTTTATTTGTTCCAACTGCCTGTGGATATCCACCATATAATGTTCATCTGCATAGCATTTACCTGCAGTGTTAAAATGCTTTTTCATGGCAAATTACTCCGAGATTTTTGTATTTCCGTTATTCTGTTTAGAGATAAAATTACTAAGTTTAGTATACTATCATACAAAAAGGATTACAAGATGAAAAAATCATATGGTATAAGGAATATAAAAATATGTCGAAAACAGTTAATAATATGACGTTAAAATGTTACAGCATAATGAGTAAGGTGTTTCTCAGTTGGAAGGTGGAAGAAAAAATGGAAGAAGTATAAACGCAGAATGATAGCGGTGCTTGTCATTCTGGCAGGGATTTTCTGCTATTCCTGCCAAAGTGCAAATGTAATAGGAAACTGAAGGTGGATAATGGAAAACGGCAGGAAAGTATTGACAGACAGAAAAGTGAGTATCAGATATATGATGGCTTTAAAAATTGTATGGAATTATATACATCTGGAAAACTATATTTTATAGTAATGAACGATATTGTTGAGAAATGAGATGTTTTCTAAAATAAGGAAGAGTTGGCTGACAATTGTTTTGCACCTTCGTATAAGTTCTGAAAAGAAAGAATAAGCATATCCACTGGAGAACATGTGCCGGAAGCACGGAACTCTGGTGGATATGCTTATTTTGTTAATGCTTTTTCTTCTTATCAGTTCCTTTTCTGGATTTGATCTGTATGCCTGCGATCACTGCGACACAGGCGGCTGCCAGTACGATCCATACAAGAATCCTGCTGGTATCGCCAGTCTTTGGCAGGAGGCTGGCGGCTGCGGATCTGACTGCATCTGCGGCAGAAGCTGTGCCGCCATTGCCGCTATTTGCGGAACTGTTGGCCGGGTCACTGCCGGAATCCGAACCGGTTCTGGAGTTGCTGCCAGGATCGGTGCCGGGATCGGTACCAGGATCGGTACCAGGGTCGGTGCCGGGATCGGTACCAGGATCGGTGCCGGGATCGGTACCGGGATCGGTGCCGGGTTCTTCTGGATTATCGTTGCCGTCTCCTACGTTGTTGCTGAAAGGTCCGTCTTCTTCTGCCGCCGTCCATGCAACTGCAATTGGAGATGCACTTGTGAGCGTAAACTGAAGTCCCTTCGGGGTCTTGGTAATATCCTGCCCCATTCTCTCTTCGATCTTTCCAACGGATTCTCCTTCTTCAAACATATGGACTAAGGCAAAGTCATTTGCTTCCATGTTTGTGCCGTCCGGGTAATCAATGGTAAATGTATAACCCTCTTCCGGGAAATCGCTGGCAGTGGCCTGCCGGGGATCCTCATAACCAACGGTAGCCATTACAATAAAATCATAATACTCAATATCGTTTACAACATCGAATGCAGTATAGTTTCCAAGGATGTCAAGCCGGGTAGACAACAATTGTCCGATCTTATCGCTTACCTCTTCTCTGGAAGCATCTGGAGTGCTGTCTTCCTCTGCCATCCTGTCCTGGATGGTACGTTCCAGCAGAGAAGTAATATGGTTGGCGGCCGTCTCTTCCGCTCCGGTACGGGCGAACAGTTTGGGCCTGCTGCTGTAACTTAATTTTGGCGTCAGGACAATCTGTGTAAGCTTCACGGGTTCCATGATTCTGGAAGTCATATCGTCCTGAACCGCAATTGCCTTAATGGTCATGGTTTCTTTGGCTGTGAAAGGTCCCTGATACAGATCGCTGCTGGTGGTAGGATCTTCGGGTACCGTCTCACCTGCCGCCATAGTGTAATAGATCTTGGGCTTATCTTTCTTGTTTCCTGAATCCGTTTTGCACTCAAGCGTAACCATGGTTGAGTTTACGAAAGAGTAAGGATCCTTGTCGGTTGGTGAGGACAGTGTCAGCACAAGTTCCGGTAACTGCGGAAGCTGTCTGGAAAATACTCTTTCCGCTGTCCCTTCTTTCCACTTTGAGCGGATGGCAATGGCCTTGACGGTGGTCTCTTTCCTGTCCAGTTCACCTTCGGTCTGAACCAGGTTTTCCTTCTTATGCCTGGAAAGGGTAAAGGGCTTGTCGTATGGAATGCTGTCCTTGGTAGGTGTTGAACCGTCCAGTGTATAGTAGATTTTAACGCCTGGCGTATCGCAGGTAATCTGGATTTTCGCAGATCCGATAAACTCGTGGTCATTCAGAATGACATTGGAGTTTTCCGTATTTTCTGTATCTTCAGAGTTCTCCTCGTCTTTCGGGGGCTGCGCATCTCCGCTGTCTTCACTGCCTTCGGACTTATCCGTGTCATCGGGTTCTGCATCTTCGTAAAAAGAAATGCTGGGAACAGACACATATAAATCTCCTGTCGTGACTTTCAGCGCTTCTGACACTTCTGAGTTACCTGGCTTGCGGGTATCCGTCTGTGCATATCTTACAAATGCTACATACGAAGTGGAAGCTTCACCGTCTGTTTTTTTGTTCGGATTTGGCATATTGCTTTCAAAGACTTTATAGTCTTCATAAGGCAAGGTGCTTTCATCCAGTTCCTCACTGTCTTCAACAATACAGTATTGAAGGGCTCTTGTGGTATCCCAGCCCTCGGGCGGAACCAGTGTTAATGTAAATGACTCTCTGTCCGGTTTTTCTGTATCTCCATCGGATATTAACCGGAAGCCTTCCGGTCTGGCCGGTTCGTCTAAGAGGTCGATCGTGGTGATTTCCGTCGGAACCGTACCGCCAAAAGCGCTTTCCGATACATTTCCGGTGGCTAAAGAGCGTGCTTCAAAAATATAGTCGCCTTTTTCCAGGTTCTTGATGGTAACAGAGGCAGAATCATCATCGGTGGGAACGGGGATGGGAATCCATTCTTCATCCCCGGTACCGCCTTCTGCTCCATTGCTTGGCCGATAACGATATTCATATTTCAGACCTTCGTATATAGGATTCTCAGATTTCTTAACTGTCAGAGTACATGTAAATTTATTGTTTTCATCTCCGAGAACGGTCATGAGTTCTGGCGGTAATGCCGCAGCCTGGGTAATGGTGATTCCGTCCCTGACGGTGATTCTTGGTTTCTTGTCATCGAATTTTCCAAGGTATTCATCAAAGGAATAGTTCTTTAACTTGTTCTCCGGGCCGGAAAGTTCCAGCGGGTCCAGGACAACGGAAGTGTATGGGGTGGCAGAAGCATCTGTGGCGGGAGTTCCGTCAGTATTGCAGATGATTGCTTTTGTCTTCTCAAGATCTGCCTGAACTTCATCATTTAACACTCCTGTCAGGGGCAGCTGTTTCAGCCCGATATAGGAACTGGCATCATAGGGTTTCGTGGTTTCCGTCTGCAGATCCTCTTCTTTGACTGCGATCTGCTTTGGCGTAATTTCAAAAGTGGCGTTTTTCTCACCCTTATAGTTCCCTGTTCCTTTAATCGTGTAAGTATAAGTGCCTGTATCATGGGGCTTGGCGCCTGGTATGGTAACAGTGTAATCTTTGTCGGGCGTCAGTGTCTCTGTAGAAGTATCTGTCTCCAGAGTCACAGTCTCTGTTAAGGAATAATCTTCACCCTTATATACTGCAGTAAACTGATTCTTTTCGGGATTGTCAATAATATCCCCTTTTTCGCCATTCAAGGTTATGGCAGTATTGTCGCCGTCAATCGGAATGGCCGTAATAAAGAACGACAGATCAACAGAGCCGGTAAGGTTGTTCTGGCCTGAAAGCGTAAATGTTGCGGGGGTCTTATCATCGGCGTTTATATTATTTTTCCAGGAATCCGGTTTGGCCTTATAATTGTCTGAGGGTATTTCTGTTACCTCATGGGTTGTCTTGTCCTCATAGAAAACCGTTACGTCCGGTTTGTGTTCTTTCCCGTTGTATACCTCGCTTTCAATCTCGCTGATCTTACACTCTTTGATATCCCTGGCCGCTACTTCAATTTTTATTTCAAAACTGGTAGAGGCAGGATAGTTCGGATTGGAGCATTTCAGAATATAAGACCCGGCCTCTACAATTCCATCTGTCAAAGGAGTCAGCTGGTCATGTGCAGAATACGCAATTTTAGTCCAGTGCTCGAGGTCGTCTATCTCTACAGTTTCCTTCTTGCCTTCTATCGTGACGTCACGTGTACCGTCCGGATTTATCAGTTGGAAGGCGGCATCTGTAAGGGAGGAACCGGTGTATTTCAAATCCAGATCCGAGGATTTCTTAAGGTCGTCGGCGATCAGAATTACTTTGGTGCTTACCGGACCAATGGATCCCCTGAGGTCGCTTCCTGGCGGAATAGAGTTGCTTAATAAGTGTCTGTTAATAATGCTGTTGGATTTCGTACCGTTAATACCGCCGTAATTATGCAGAAGTTTTTTGGGTGCCGGGGGTGTTATGAGTAAAGTACCAGTATTATCAAAAAATCTTAAAATTTCCTCTTGCTGGATATCTTTTGTCAGACAGGCTTTTCCATAGATGGAACCTTCACGCTTAATACCCGACGTATAGGGGGTCGCCCATACAATTCCGTTAAATGATTTTTTATACATTTTAGGAGCCAGTGAGCCGATCATCTCGGTACTTCCGTTTTCCGATTTTAAAACGGGACAGTCGATGCCGTATACGGTTCCCTGTCCGACGATATCCGCTCCGCCGTATGCAGTGATTTCCCCGCCCGACAGAATGACTTTGGCAAAGTCGTCTGCATCATCAGAGTTCAGCGCATAGTCATGTGTGGCCTCGCCGCCGTATCCAATGCCTGCACCGCTTTTGTACGTCATGATTCCGGCAGTATCGAAAGAACCTTCTCCGCCCTGGGCCGTGATGATACCGCCTGTGATCGTAATATTGCCAATGGGGCCAAAGTCTCCTCCGCCGATGCCTGCCGCAGATTTTCCGCCGGTGGCAGAGATTGTTCCGCTATTGATGGTAATACTGCCCTGGGCTTCTGTGCCCTGACCGCCAATGCCTGCGCCTCCGGTGCCGCCTTTTGCGGTAAGAGAATCGGAATTGCCGTTTTTACCTTCGATTACAACGGAACTGCCTGCTTCTACGAACAGGCCGGCATAGGAGCCGCCTGTGCTTTCCAGTTCGTTTGTACCTTCTAAAATGAGTTTGACTTTTGTGTTGTTTGTGATGGAAAGAGCGGGTCCGTCTGATTCACTTGCTTTAATATGCACGTTCCTTAAAGTAACAATATGATCGTATTCCCGGGCGGCGTTTGTTAATGGACCGCCAGAGATTACAATGGTCTGGTTTTTCTCTGGGTCAGTATTCGATGAAGTAATCACGTGCTCATCACATCGGGTACGGCAGTCGTAAGTTTTATTCGTTGCATCATAGTCCTCAATGTGTACTATACCGCTTGATGTATCAAGAGTTGGGTTGGCCGCATTTACTGTGAATGGGACGCACAGAGATGTTGTAAGTGCGGCTAAGTACACGGCTAAAGAAGTTCGTTTCTTTTTTCGCATCATATCTGATCCTTTCTAAATATTTTAATATTTTTGCACACAATATCTATGTGCCAAATGCGGTTTTTACCAATAGATATTGTGTTTTGTGAATATTTTGCCAGTGCAGTATATTTTTTGTGCCTTTATCGCAGACTATATAAAAATACAGATATCGGAGGGATACAATATGGACAGACAGACATCCGCTCTTTTAAAGGAATGTAATGCAGGATGCAAAATGGCGATCAATAGTATGGATCGGCTGAAAGATTTTATTATGAACGCAGATCTGGATCAGACTGTCACCACTTACCGGGAACAGCACAGGAAGCTGGAGGAAGAATCTTCGGAACTTCTGAAAAAACTGGGAGAGGGGGAGCAGCAGCCAGATAAGATTGCCTCGGCTTTTTCCTGGATTACGACAGAAATGAAGATGCTGATTAAGGATGACAGCACGCAGGCAGCCAAAATCCTGATGAATGGATGTAATATGGGAATCCAGTCCATCAGCGAATGTATGAATAAATGCCCGGATGCGTCACATGACAGTATCTCGCTGGCAAAAAAGCTGGTGAAATGTGAAGAAAAGTTTATGGAGGATCTGAAGAAGTACCTGTAATACCGCAGATAAGTTCGTGGTTATTCCAGATACAGGCCGAAGAAGAGGGGATGCATATTTTTTGTGTATCCCTTCTTTATTATATATGGCCATTTCATACGGATTGCGGAAACGACAAAGTCCGACAGGAACAGACGGACTTTGCGGTTATGAAATTTAAAATATCTTCTCAACATTCTTACAAAGATTTCTAATCAAAATGATTTTTCTGACGATATATTATAAGACACTCTTTTTAGGCGAATCAGGCCAGACTGTAGAATATAGTGCGGAAAGAGGTGGAAATGTGATGGATAAGAAGAGATATTACCGGTATGCCGGTGTTAATAGCGGGAAAAAGCAAAAAAACCGGAACAGGGGGTGGACGATATGCCCGGACGGTTGAGCGGTGGCCTCGGAATTTATTTCCGAATAAAATTCGCATAAATAACTTTCGCAATGCCGGATATTTCAGACAATCTATATGAATATAATGGCATTAGAAGTGAAAGTTTCCATATATAAGTATACTCTGACAGGAACAAATCGTTGAACTTCCCAGGAAATTGAAGTATACTTATATCAAGGTCGATCTAAAGGTCAAAACCGCATTTTACCGATAGATTTAACGATTTGATAAATTTATAGAAAGGAAATAGTATGATGCGAAAAAAGAAATTAAGTTTATTGGCAGTTCCATTGATGGCATGTACAATGATGTTTTTTGCGCCATCAACGGTTTCGGCCACAAGTGATGTTACGCCGCCGGGTGCTGCCCCCGGGGTCAGGGCATCCGGTGATCCGAGTGTTACTACACCGGCGACAGTTACTATTACAGAAGCATCGGAGGCTGGATGTAAGGATGGAACCTGTAAGCATCTCATTGAGGGTACTTCCGGTACAATTAAAGTGGCAAGCGGAATCCACCATATTATACTGAAAGATGTGACGGTGGCTCCGGATCCGGCTCCAAGCGGTGCGTGTCCGGCTTTTGAAGTCAGTGAATATGCAACTGTTAATCTGGAACTGCAGGGAACCAATACACTGACAAGTGCGGAGGGACTTGCTGGAATATACGTTGCGGCACATGGAAAGTTAATTATAGAAGGAGCGGCCAGTGACAGCACACTGAATGTGACCGGTGGAGTCGGAGGCGCTGGTATCGGCGGATATGGGGCTGGTTCAGAGCCTTGCGGTGACATTACCATTAATAGTGGTATTATAAATGCAACTGGCGGACGCAATTGTGCCGGTATTGGAGGCGCTGCTTATTCGCCGGGCGGTACGATTACGATTAATGGCGGAACAGTTACTGCGATAGGCGGAGAAAAGAGCAGTAGTATGTCTGGAGGAATGGGAATCGGATGCGGCGGACAGTATGCGAATGGAAGTTCCCAGACGAAGCTGCTTGGAAGAGTGGTCGTGAACGGCGGTAAGATTAAGGCCATTGGCGGGGCAAACGGAACGGAACCGAAAAGCAGCGGGATCGGATGTGCCACATTAGAGACGACGCTGACCAATGGGGAAGCAACCATTATAACAAATGCTATCGACCGGAAGACTTCGATTGCATCACTGCAAGGTATCGTATGGGATGAAACGGAAGAAAACGGAATTGTACATGGCCGTGCTACGCTCAAGGAGAGTCTTCGCGGCGATCAAAATCCTCCGCCGCAGACATTGACGATTCCGGGAGGATGCGGCTTGATTATTCCGATAAACGGTAATCTGCGTCATCCTGAAGGAGCGAAAATATATGGTAATGGAACGATTGTAAATGCAAATAATCTGCTTGTTACAGGTGGTTCTATTTCGGATACAATCACACGGAGCGTGTCCTTATCAGAGGATGATGTCGTAGCAACGGATATGGAATATACGGGAGAAGATCTGACAAGGCAGGCCATCAAAGAAAATGAAGAAAGAACGACGGAGAGCGGCATTGTCTATAAGGTAGATTCAGCCGGATGGACCCGCAAATTCGAGGTTATTGGCCGCGGGCCGGCCACTGAGATCCGGAATGCCGGGGATTATATTGTTACTTATGAAAAGGAGGGGTATGAGACCTTTACGAAGAAGGTAATCATCTCTCCCAAAGAGATTACGTCAGACATGGTCAGCAAGATTTCCAGTCAGAGTTTTACCGGAAAGCAGATCAAGCCGGCAGTTACTGTCAAGTATAATGGTATGACTCTGAATTCAGATGGTATTGTTGATTATACGGCTGTTTATGGAGACAATATCAAGGTCGGGGAAGGTACGGTAAAGATTATAGCCGCTAATTCCGGTAATTATACAGGAGAGTATACCCAGACATTTACCATTAACCGCGCTTCCATT
>CAJULU010000010.1:57009-57554 GCA_910587575.1 uncultured Dorea sp. | reverse complement strand
CCGGTGCAAAGGTAACCATTGATCCGGAATCCGCTAATTATGACGGAAGTGCGAAGGATCCGGAGATTAACGTTACGCTGGACGTTGTGACGGATGGCGTTACAGAAACCAAGAATCTGATTAAGGATGTGGATTATACGCTGACGCCTTCACCAGATGATCTGGTCAGTGCAGGTACGATCACATATACCGTTGAAGGAGCAGGAAATTATACGGATATGGCGCCGAAGGTAACCTTCACAATCAATCCGCTGCCGGTAACGATTAACCTTAACAGTCTTACGGCTGAAAACAGGGAATACGACGGCACGAACGAGGTTGAACTGAATGCTCAGTGTACAGGTATTCTGGATGCTGACAAGAATGATGTGAAGCTTAAGGCAAAGGCAACGATTGCAAGTGCGGATGTAGGTTCTTATTCAACCGTACGGATTGAGAACATGGAACTTGTCAGCGAGAACAATAAACACATCAACTATACGCTGACCCCGCTGGAAGGAGACACGCCGCTGTCACAGCCGGTAGTGATCCGCAGGGCGAAAGCG
>CAJULU010000010.1:0-56951 GCA_910587575.1 uncultured Dorea sp. | reverse complement strand
TTACTTATAACTATAATGTCAGCTCAAAGGACAATAAGAAATTCTACTGTACGCTTGATCTTAGCAATGCCCAGAACGGCGTAGAGTATCAGTATAAGATGGATGACGGAGAATGGACATCAGAACCGGTATTTGACAACATTGTCCCGGAATCTACACATAAGTTTTACGCTCAGTCGGTAGATTCACCGAACATTGAGCAGAGTGCGGTCGGGGAAAAAGAAGTTGTTTTCGAAAAACTGGAAACAGAGAACAGCCCGGCAGCGTTCAAATTAGAGTTTACCGAGAATGAAGACGGCGAGACGATTACGGCGGTTATCCCGATTGCAGGGGAGAATGCAGGAGATGATTCTGATCAGAAGGACGATGCGGACGCAAAGGCCGATACAGAGGAAGATACGGATCAGAAAGACGATGCCGATACAGAGGGTGACGGGGAGAATTCCGGTGATTCCGGTGATCCCGGTGATGCAGAAGATAAACCTTCCCAGACAGAACCGGTTTCCAGAGTAATCGAGTATCGCTTCAGCACCCCGGACGAGGAAGAGGCTTCGAAGTACTCATCAGAGAAAGATGCGAATATCAAGCCGGATTGTAAACCGGATACGGAATATACCGGATATGCAAGATATGCAGAGAACGAGACGCACAAGGCCAGTAAAGCGACCAAGGATACGCAGACCTCTCCGAAGCTGACGGTTAAGACTCCGGTCATTTCACCGGAAGACGGATCTACATTTACCGGTTCCAGAACCGTAGAGATTACCTGTCCTACAGAAGATGCGACCATCTTCTATACGACAGACGGCACGGATCCGACAAAGGACAGCAATGTATATAAAGATCCTTTCAAGATTAACGCAACGGCTACGATTAAGGCGATTGCAGTTAAAGAAGGTATGAATGACAGTGCGATTGCATCGGCGACTCTTGCGAAGTATGAGAATATCGTATATACAAGAACCGGTGTTACCAAGTTTGATACGGTAGACCATGAGAAGAACGTCATTGCGCCGGAACTGATGGAGAAGCTGGAGGCGCCGGATAAGAAGGATGCAACGGAAAAGATTATTTCAAAACTTACCGCAGTTCTTTCCGATATCGGAGCGCCGGGAGATTTCACGTATCAGAATATCGCATTCTATGACCTTGTGGTAGAAATCAGTACCGATAACGAAGTAACTTATAAGCCTGCAACACCGGATGATTTCCCGGAAGGCGGTCTGGATGTTACGGTAAAATGTCCGGAAGGAACGAACATCAAGGATTATGACTTTGCAGTTGCGCATATGTTTGCATCCGGTGATCAGATTGGTGAAGTAGAGCACTGGGAGAACGTAGGAGTTACTAAGACCAAGACGGAAGACGGCAGCGATGCCTTACGCTTTAAGATTTCCAGTACGTCACCGATTGCGATTGCATGGACGGCGGCAGTGCCGGGTGGACCGAACAGTAATGGCGTAGATGATAATACCGGTGGAGATGATAATCCGGGCGGAGACAATCCAGGCGGAGATAATCCAGGTGGAGACAATCCGGGCGGAGACAATCCGGGAGGCAATAATCCGGGTGGAGACGGCAATACCGACGGAGACGGAAATACTGACGGAGACGGTAATACAGATGGTCAGGGCAATGGTAATGGTTCTGACGGCCGGATCACCACCGCAAATAATGCAGATGGCACCGGCGCAACTGGTAATGCGAACGGCACTGGAACCGGAACGGCTACAGATGCTCTCAGATCAGCCGCTTCGTCCCTTCTTCCTAAGACTGGAGATACCAGCAAACTCCTTATATGGGTTGTTCTGGCAGTGGCGTGTGTGGCGATTATCGCAGGCGTGCAGATGAAGTCCAGGAAAGGGAACAGAAAGAAGAAATAGAATTAAGATCATTTATGAAGTAATGGGAAAGACTCTGGGATGTATTCCAGGGTCTTTTCTTATTACTTTCCCTATTACAGATTATACACTGTATTTTAAAATGAAATTATGCTAATATTAAGGAGAACATGAAAATGATGGAAGAGAGGAAAGAAGATAAAAGATGAAGCGTATCTCTCTGGAGAATTTACTTGAGTCCCGTAAGGATATTTCCTATGAGCAGCAATATCAATATATTCTGACGTTGCTTTCGAAGGGCAGGATTAAGCCCTTAAAAGCATCCGGCACCAATGGGAAGCACCCGGCGCTCTACCGGGAATACTGGCTGTCAGAAAAGGAACAGGATTACAGCACATGGGAACAGGAACTAAAGTATCAGCTTCATCCGCTGATTTCGATTGATTATTATCTGTCACATCTTAAGAACTACGGGCAGGACCGGCAATGGATTCTGAGGCTCAGTGAATATCTTAGGCAGAACAGGGAAAAACTGGAAGACAGGGAATCGGTGAATGAACGGAGTTTTGAGATCTGGAGCCGTGAGAAATTCCTAAGCCGGGGGCCGGGGAAGCGCATTCTGAAGAATTGCGGATTATCGGAAGATTTCCTTAATATTTATCAGACCACAGAGCCGCTGGCATATTATACGCATACGAGACAAGTGCCGCAGAATATTCTGATCCTGGAGAACAAGGATACGTTCTATAGTATGCGGCGGCATCTGCTGGAGGAAAGTGTCAGCGTTCCCGGGGAAAGAGCCGGTATCCGGGAGAGAAGCAATCATGAACTGGAAGGAAAGAGTGGGATTACTGAGCCGGAGGGCAGGATTCTTGGGATGGAAATGGGGACGCTGATCTATGGTGCGGGAAAGGGGATTCTGCGTTCCTTCCGGGATTTTGACCTGTGTGTGGAGCCGTATATGAAGGACGGCGGGAATCAGATGTACTATTTCGGCGATCTGGATTATGAGGGTATCGGAATCTACGAAAGCCTTGCAGATACGGTTTCCGGCAGATGGGAGATTGTTCCGTTTGTGAAAGCGTATGAGGCCATGCTTGAGAAAGCGGACAGGACATGCGGATTTGCAGATCTGCCGGATACGAAGGAGCAGCAGAACCGGAATATACAGGAAAAGTTTTTTTCTTATTTTCAGACGGAATCGGTAAGCAGGATGAAGGAGGTTCTGGTGTCTGGTAAGTATATTCCGCAGGAGATCCTGAATATTGCTGACTTTTAAGCCGGTATGGAACGGTAGGGAGGTATTTCATGGGAAATTATCTGAATCCAGACAATAGTAAGTTCGGGGAGGCCGTGAATTCGGCGGTTTATATTGATAAGACGGGGCTGATTGAGTATACGAATTTGGTTTTACACACAATGCAGGACAATGTCTGTGTAAGCCGTCCGCAGGGACGGGCCGGACAGGTGGCGGAAGGGATGAAGCAGGCGCATTTTGAGACTTCCCATATACAATATCATGACGAGAACGCATTGAGCTATACGATCTCTCTTGCCTTATATGCGGCCCGGAATTTCTATACGGTTCATCGGGAACTGGCGGGGGGAAAAGGATTTGCAGACCTGGTGTTTATTCCCAGGAGACAGTTCCCGGACAAACCGGCACTTTTGGTGGAACTGAAATGGGACAAGAGTGTGCGGGGGGCAATTCAGCAGATCCGGGAGAAGGAATATTTCCAGAGCCTTAAGGAATACTATGGCAATCTATTGCTGGTGGGTGTGAATTATGACCGGAAGACACGGGAACATACCTGTGTGATCGAGAAATTCTGCCCTGCCGACTAAGACACGGGAAAGCTTAAGTGGAAGATTGGAATGGAGGGGACAGGTTGCAGTACGAATTTTTAAAGCATTTTCCCAGAAGGATGAAGAATGTGGGCTTATATGCTGTTTTAATCCAGAACAGCGCCCAGAAGACTACCTGGAAGCAGTACGGATTTCTGACGCTGGGGGAGCAGCTGAATCTTATTTTTGCAGTCATGCTCTATGTGATGGAACAGTCCCTGAAGGAAGAGCACTGTACGATGGATGATATCGGGGCTTATATTGATACGGTCAATACCCGGCATTTCCGGAAAGAGATGTCCTATGACGACTGCAGGCAGCTGGGGGATTTTGTGGTCAACGTGGTGCTGTCCAATGAGGGGCGGGCAATGTATTTTGAGGGATTTGATTTTGAGGAAAATGGATTTCAGAATCTTCACATCAGTTATGTGGCGAACCGGATTATTTACATAGATCAGGAATTCAAGCGGACTTCTTATTATCTGACGGACGACGGCTACAATCTTCTGCTGGCTACCCTGGAGATCGAGAATAATATGAAGCTGACGATTCACGAGATGATCTTTCAGATGCATCTGGAGAAGCAGAGTTATGACAAGGCTGTGGATGAGATCAAGAATGTCTTTAATCTGCTGCGGATCCAGCTTCAGAAGATCCAGGAGGCAATGGGGAAGATCCGAAGGAATGCCTTGAATTATTCGGTGAAGGATTATGAGGACATCCTGCTGTCCAACCTGGATACCATCAGTGATACGAAGCAGAAGTTCCAGAACTACCGGGAGATGGTGAAAAGCAGGGCCCAGGCACTGGAGGAGGAGAATATCAACGTGAAGCGTCTGAGCGGAAAGGACGAGGAGAAACTGGCTCATCTGCGGATTATTGAGACCTATCTGAACCGGACGATTGACGAACATCAGAAGATACTGAACAGTCATTTTGACCTTAAGGCTTTGTATACGAAGGAACTGGAGACGCTGACGCAGATGTCGCTGATTCGCCGGTTTCCGCTGCGGACGGAATTGTATGACAAGGTACTGGAACATCCGGCGGCCCTTACGAATCTGGACTACTTCTTACGGCCATTGTTTAACCAGGAACCGGACAAGAACTATAATCTGAACCAGGCATTCCAGCTGCAGAGGCCGGTGAAAAAGCGCATGGAGGAGGACAGTGCGGAGGAACTGGATTTTGATGAGGAGACGTGGCTTAAGGAGCAGGAGCGGAGCCGGAAGGAGAAGCTTAAGAGATATGAAGTGAGTCTGTGCAGGCTGCTTAGGTATGCGGTGAAGGAAGGGGAGGTTTCCCTTCGGGAAATCGGCACGTATGTGCAGGAGCAGGAAGAGGAACTGGCAGAATTGATACCGAATGTGGAGATTTTCAAGGAGATCATGGTGGAGCTGATTAAGAACCAGGAGATTGATATTGGCGCACTGCTTAAGGAGCGGAGTGAGTTTATCCAGGACCGGCCGGGGGAATTCCATCTGAATGAGATGCTGCTTCATCTGGTGGAGGAATATCCCGAGTTCCGGGATGTGAAGAAGGTGGAGACTTACCGGATTGAAGATGGCAGCGCCGTGATATTTGAAGGGATACTCAGTGAGGATAAGGTGAGGAAGACCATACGGTGTTCCAATGTTCTGATCCGGGTGGGGTGAGACGGCTGATGTTCTTGAAAGCAGATGGCAATAATAGAAAACAATAAAGGAGCAAAAGCAGATGGCTTATGAATTAGACGAGATCCGGGTCAGCCAGGAGATTTTCTATTATCTTCTGGAACACCATGAACTTCGGGAAGAGGAAGAGATGCAGCTTTACAAGGCATACACGGAGCAGGAGGGGATCCAGAACCTGGTGAAGTCCCAGGGGGAGATTGCGGAAAGCAGGATTGAACGGTATGGGAATGTGATCTATCTCATCCCGAAGGAGGAGAATCACTTCCTTGGTTTTTCCAAGGCGCAGCTGAAAGCGGTGCTCTGTAAATCCTCCGGGACGGATAAGGATTATTATCTCTCCCAGTTTGTGGTTCTGACGCTTCTGGTAGAATTCTTTGACGGACAGGGCAGCAGCAGTAAAGCCCGGGAATACATGCGGGTGGGAGAACTGCAGAACTGTATTTCCAGCCGTCTGAAGGAAGGGGCCGAGGGCATGGATGAAGAGGAGGAAGAACGGTCTGGGATTGCATTTTCCAATATGCTGGAGGCCTATGAGGCTCTGCGCTCGGATGACAAGGGATCACGGGCAAAGACCACGAAGGAGGGATTTCTCCATTCGATTCTGACATTTCTGCAGAAACAGGGGCTGATTGAGTACGTGGAAGCGGATGAGATGATCAAGACCACGAAGAAGCTGGATAATTTTATGGACTGGAACCTGCTGAATCAGAACAATTATCACAGGGTGCTGCGGGTACTGGGGGTGACGGAAGATGAGTAAGATCAATGCCATCAGACTGATTAATGTGAACTACAACAACAATGCGATCCGTATCAGTGACGAATGTTTTCATCTGAACGGCGAGAGTACCTTGTTGTCCCTCAGAAACGGAGGCGGTAAGTCGGTGCTGGTGCAGATGGTGACGGCGCCTTTTGTGCATAAGAGATACCGGGATGCGAAAGACCGGCCTTTTGAGAGTTATTTTACCACGAACAAACCTTCTTTTATCCTGGTGGAATGGGTTCTGGACGGCGGCGCCGGCTATGTGCTGACAGGAATGATGGTAAGAAGGAGCCAGGATGTAGGCGAGGGAAGCGCTGAGAGCCTTGAGATGGTCAATCTCATCAGCGAGTACCGGGAACCGTGTATCCAGGATATCCATCATCTTCCGGTGATAGAGAAGGGGAAGAAGGAGATGGTCCTGAAGAATTTTGCGGCGTGCAGGCAGATGTTTGAATCCTATAAAAAGGACCGGTCTATGAATTTCTTCTATTACGATATGATGAATCCGGCCCAGTCCAGGCAGTATTTTGATAAGCTGACAGAGTATCAGATCCACTACAAGGAGTGGGAGACAATCATTAAGAAGGTGAATCTGAAGGAATCCGGACTGTCGGATCTGTTTGCTGACTGCCGGGATGAAAAGGGGCTGGTGGAGAAATGGTTTCTGGACGCTGTGGAGAGTAAGCTGAATAAGGAACGGAACCGTATGAAGGAATTTCAGACGATTCTGGAGAAATATGTAGGACAGTACAAAGATAACCAGACGAAGATCAAGAGGCGGGACATCATCTGCGCATTTAAAGAAGAGGCTGAAAAGATCCGGGAGAAGGCGGAAGGATACCAGGCGGAAAGCGCTCTGGTGAGGCAGCAGGAGAATCTGGTGGCGCATTTTATTGCGGAACTGAACCGGCTTCATGAAGGGACGGAAGAGGAGTACCAGGGCATTCTTGAGAAAATCGAGTCCATCCGGGAGCAGATCTCACGGGTGGAGTATGAGAAGCTCTCCAGCGAGATTCATCAGCTGGAGGAGGAACTTCGGTTTCACCTGAGTAACCGGGATATGATCGAGATTGAGAAGGAAGATCTGGAGCAGGAGGCCGCAAGGATAACGAGAGCGTTACATCTTCTGATCTGTGCCAAACAGAGGAAGGGCTGTAACGAGGCCCGGGAGGAACTGGAACTGATCCGCCAGAAGCTTCTTGTGTCCAGGCAGAAGGAAGAGGACCTGGAACCGGAAAGAAATTATCTGGGGTATACGCTGCGGCGGTATTTCGAGAACCTTCTTAAGGAAAACGAGGCAAAGACACAGGAGAATGAAGAGGAAGCGGCGAACCTGGCAGCAGAACTGGCTAAGGCGGAGGAAAAGCTTGCCAGGCTGGCGGAAGGTCTGATTCAGAATGCGGCGCAGGCCGGTGCGTTAAAAAGTGCGGCGGCAGCCTATGACCGGACAGAGGAGGCCTATAACCGGCGGTATGAGGCAGAGATGGTGCGGAACATTCTCGGGGTCTATGAGCCGGGGGCTCTGGAAGTATGCAGGGCATCTTATGAGAAGAATCTGGAAACCGCTGTCCGGTCCCGTCTGGGACTTAAGAAACAGCAGGAACAGACCCATGAGAAATGCCGCAGCCTTGAGCGGAAGGTTCAGGATCTGAATTCGAAGCAGATTCAGGGAAAGATGGAACGCAGGCAGCAGGAGGAACTGCGGCAGGGATATGAGAAGGAACTGGAAGCAAGGAAGGTTGTGCTGCGATATCTGGATCTGGAGGAAACGGCGCTGTTTGACCGTGAAAAGATTCTGCATGTGTCCGAGAGAAAGCTGCTGGAAATCGCAGGACTGCGGAGAAACCTTGAGAAGGAAGAGGACGCCTTGCAGAAGGAATATCAGAGGCTGACCCAGGGGAAGGTGCTGGAACTGCCAGAGGATCTGGAACAGGAACTGGTGAATCTTGGGATTCATGTGGTCTACGGTATGGAGTGGCTGGCGAAGAATGGATATTCTGAGCAGGAGAATCTGGAGCTGGTGCGCAGTCATCCGTTTCTGCCGTATGCACTGATCCTGTCTTCGGCGGAGGTTCAGAAGCTGTCAAAGAATGTGGGCGGTATCTATACGTCTTTTCCCATTCCCATTGTGGCGAGGGAAATGCTGGAGGAGAGTAAGAAGGACCGGGGGAGCGGGATGATCCGGTTCGAGGGCGTCAGTTTCTATGTCTGGTTCAATGAGAATCTGCTAAATGAAGAGAAGCTGCGGATTCTGGTGCAGGAGAAGGAAAAGCAGATCCAGAAGAAAAAGGAAGCAATCGGAATCCGGCAGGCTGAGTATACGGAGTATTTCGAACGGCAGGAACGGATCCGGAATCAGGAGGTCAGCAGGGAGAAGTGGGAAGCGAATGGAAAGGAGATTGCAAAGCTCTCGGAGCAGCTTGGGATGCTGGAGCGGGAGATGGGTACCAGTTCCGAGGAACTGGCGAAGCTTAGGAATGAGACAGAGCGGTTGGAAACAGAGATCCGTAAGGCAGAGCAGGATGTGGCGTATCAGCAGAGAAGGCTTGAGGATTTTGACGGGCTTTGTAAGGAGTATGAGGCTTATGCGCAGAGCTTAAGGGAGATGGAACGCTGTAAAAGAGAGACCCAGAAGCTGGCCGAGAAGCAGAAGCTGGCCCGGAATCAGCAGGAGAAGCTGAAGGAACAGCAGAAAGCGGGAGAGATTGAACGGAACAGCCTGAGTAAGGAAGGAGAGGAGCTTCGCCGGGAGGGGCAGAAGTATCAGAGGTATACCTTGCTGGACGGAGTCCACCCGCCTGTTTGTGAAAAGGGAAGCGCTGCAAGCTCTGATATGAAGGAAATGGAGGCCAGGTATGCGGCAATCACCTCTCATATGTCCCAGGAGATCCAGGAACTTGAGGAACAGGAACAGCGTGCGGGAAACCGTTATCAGGAGTCTGTGGAGGAGCTGGAGCATTTGCAGGCAAAGCACGGGCTTTCGGAGGAAGAATGCCGGCAGGTCACTTATAACCGTGAGGAGGAGTCCCGCCAGGAGATTCTGGCGGAAGACCGGAAACAGAAGATTGCGGTGAAGCAGAGGCTCTGGAATGAGGAAGATAAGCAGATTGCGGTGGTCAATCAGCAGAAAAGGGAGCGTCTGGAGCGGATGAGAAAGGAGTGTGAGGCCGAGGAGCCGCTGCCGAAAGAGGCAATCCAGAACCAGGATTTTGATGCCAGAAAGAACCAGCTCCGTTACCAGGAGAAGGAAGCGGGAAAACAGGCGGAATTCAAGAGGGAACGGCTTCGCAGTTATGATGAGAATCTGACGGCTCTTGCGGAGTACAGTGCATTTCCGCTGGGAGAAGAGGTGTTGTGGGAGCAGAATTTTGAGGAGATGGATTCAAAGAATCTGCGGAATTTTAAAGGCGTTCTGATCCGGGATTATAACCAGAAGCTGCGGGACTGCCGGGAAGCAAGGGAAAAGCTCACTGGCTTTCTGAACCAGGTGGTGCGCATGGAGCAGTTCCAGGAGGATTTCTATAAGAAACCGTTAGAGGCCATGCTGGAACTGGCCCAGGATGCGGCGGCGGTGCTCCGGCAGCTTTCCACAACGCTTCAGTCCTATGACAGTCTCATGGAGAAGCTTGCGGTTGACATTTCTCTGGTGGAGAAGGAGAAGAACAAGATTGTGGAACTGTTGGAGGACTATGTAAAGGAAGTCCATCAGAATCTGGGCAGGATTGACCATAATTCTACCATTACCATCCGGGAGAGGCCCGTTAAGATGCTCAAAATCCAGCTTCCACAGTGGGAGGAGAATGAGAACCTGTATCAGCTTCATCTGAAGGATCTGATTGATGAGGTGACACACAAAGGGCTTAAGTTATTTGAGCAGAATGAAAATGCACAGGAGTATTTCGGCACCCGGATTACCACGAGGAATCTGTATGATTCGGTGGTGGGAATCGGAAATGTGCAGATCCGTCTGTATAAGATTGAGGCTCAGAGGGAGTATCCCATTACCTGGGCGGAAGTGGCAAGGAACTCGGGCGGAGAAGGATTTCTGTCGGCATTTGTCATCCTGTCGAGCCTTCTCTACTATATGCGCAAGGATGATACCGATTTGTTTGCGGACAGGAATGAGGGGAAGGTACTGCTGATGGATAATCCGTTTGCACAGACCAATGCGTCACATCTGCTCAAGCCCTTGATGGATGTGGCGAAAAAGACGAATACCCAGCTTGTGTGCCTGACCGGACTTGGAGGGGAATCCATTTATAACCGGTTTGATAATATCTACGTGCTGAATCTGATTGCCGCAAGTCTGCGTAATGGAATGCAGTATCTGAAGGCGGATCATATGCGGGGAAATGAACCGGAGACGATGATCGTGTCCCAGATTGAAGTGATGGAGCAGCAGGAACTGATATTCTAGAGAAGTCAGATATATTGGCGGCAGGGAAACGTGGATGAGATCCCGTGATACTGCCAGCCTTAAATTAAAAACAGAAATATGGATGTAAGGAGTGGGAAACATGGCAAGATATGTGAAGGAACTGGTGCTGAATAAGCCGGATGATTTTGTACAGTTTATGATGAATGATTATCTGAGGAAGAATAGCTTCGTTATGGCAGACTGGAAGGGTGAGCCGGCTTACCGTACCGGGGATGCGATGATGGAAGGGTATAAGTATCTGAAATGGTATTACCGTAACGGTGTTTTTCACCTGGAGGCATGGTTAAAAGGAACGTTTGGCGGGGAGTGGAACCTGGATGGGTTTGTCGGAGTTCTGCAGAAGAAGCCTTACAGGGAGAGCCTGGAGCAGCTGTTTGCGGCTTTGCAGCAGCCGCTTCCCATGCCCCAGGGAGGGATGTCTGGGAATCCGGGAACTGTACCAGGGCAGGGGATGCCTGGGAATCCCGGACAGCCTTATCAGAATGTGGTTCCGGTACATACGGTGGATAACTCCGGTGCGGCCACGATGGGGCTGGTATTTGGAATTCTGAGTATTGTGTTTGCATTTCTGATACCGATTGTGAGTATTCTTCTGGCTTGCATTGGATTCTCACGGGCAAGGATGGGTGCCGGTTCCAGTAAGGCGGGGCAGGCGAAGGCAGGCAAAATTCTCTGCATTATCGGGCTGATTGCGGCAATTGTGATGTGGGGACTGAATATTCTGCTGCTGATTCCGACTTTCGGACGGTTTTATTAAGCAGTCAGACCGTCTTCCATTGAAGACGGAAATAGAACACTTCACGCAAAAACGAAACAAAATCTCCTGAATTGTGCTATACTGATGACAGCAAAGAAGGGAGAAAAGCAGATGAGTTTAGAAGTAAAAAATTTGTCAAAAAAATACGGAGAGAAAACAGTGGTGGAGAACCTTAGCTTTGAGATGAAAAATCCAGGTGTATTCGCATTGCTTGGAACCAATGGAGCGGGAAAGACCACGTCAATCCGTATGATGCTGAATATGCTTTCGCGGGACGGCGGTGAGGTGCTCTGGAACGGTGCGCCCCTTGACACCGCCACCTGCAATGTGGGCTATCTCGCAGAGGAGCGGGGGCTGTACCCGAAGTATACGCTGATGGATCAGCTGATTTATTTTGCAGGGCTTCGGGGGATCGGGAAAGCGGAGGCGAAGAAACGGATCCGCTACTGGGCCGGACGGCTTGAGGTGGAAGAATATCTCTATCCCCAGGCGCCTAAGACAGAGGACGGAAAGAAGAAGCGCGGACGTACAAAGGCGCAGGCCCCGAAGAAAGCGGATCAGCTTTCCAAGGGAAATCAGCAGAAGATCCAGTTCATGACAGCGCTTCTGCCAGACCCGGATCTGCTGATCTTAGATGAGCCTCTTTCCGGCCTGGATCCTGTGAATACGGATTTATTTAAAGGCATTATCCGGGAGGAGATTGCCAAGGGAAAATATCTGATCATGTCCAGCCATCAGATGGCCACGGTAGAGGAATTCTGTACGGACATCATCATTCTGAACCGTTCTAAGACGATCCTGCAGGGACATCTGAATGAGATTAAGAAGAGCTATGGCCGAATTAATCTGGAGCTAAAGACGGAGACGGATGTGACGGACCTGATTCAGGAGGCGGGGCTTAAGCTGGTTTCGGCAAAAGAAACCGAATATCAGATCAAGGTGTCCGGGGATGAGCAGGCCAATGCATTTCTGAAGCTTCTGATTGAGAAAGGGATTACTGTGGTCACATTCAGCCTTCGCGAACCGTCTCTCCATGAGATTTTTGTGGAGAAAGTAGGTGATGCACATGAAGATTAGCAGAAACGACTTTACCGGAACCGGGAAGGTATACCGTTTTACACTTTCCCAGATGGTGAAGGGAAAGGCGAATATCATTACCATGCTGATCTTTTTCCTGATTGCGGCTGCCAGCGTTCCGGTTATGACGCTGATGATGGGCGGAAATAACGGGGCAGCTCCGGGAGAAGGGGAAAATGCGGCGGAAGCTGTGGGAATTACGGCGGTCTATGTCCGGAATGATACGGGATACGACCTGGATCTGCAGCAGATTACGCTTACCAATGAAATGTTTGCACAAACGGAGTTTGTGGATACGGCTCTTATGGATACCGAGTGGTCGGAAGATACTTATGATTCGATGATTCAGCCGGAAGAAGCGTATGTGCATCTGGAGAAGGACACGGAAAAGATGTGCTTTACGGTGGGGGCTTATACCCTGGAAGAGAAAGATTTTTCAGATGGAGATCTGGATTCCTGCGTGGGCGTACTTTCCGGCCTTCTGGATGAAGCGCGCATGGTTCAGCAGGACGCAGAACCGGAGCAGATTGCGGCGATGACGGATCCTTATGTGACGAATGTGCAGAGTGTTTCCGAATATCTGGAAGAAGAGGAAGACGATCAGTTCGGGGCACGGTTCGGGGTGCAGATGATTTATTCCGTAGCGCTTTTGATTCTGTGTTCCTTTGCCGCATCATTCATTATCCAGAAGGTAATCGAAGAGAAGGCGTCAAAGCTTGCAGAACTTCTGATGGTCAGCGTCAGTCCGCTTGCAATGCTGGTGGGGAAGATTCTTGCCGTGATGACTTATATATTTGGACTGATTGCAAGCCTTGTGGCGGTCATGGGAATCTCCTATGTGATTACCGGGCAGTTTGCAGATACGTCTGTGCTGGGCAGCCAGATTGCGGCGGCGGGAATTTCCTCGGAAATCCTGCAGATTTCGCCGGTTACAGTGCTGGTTCTGGTGATTTCTCTGCTGCTTGGCTATATGCAGGTCTCGCTGATCAGCGGGCTGATCGGGACCGGATGTTCCACGACAGAGGATGTGGAACCGGCGAACCTTGCGGTTGTCCTGCTGGTAATGGCGGGTTATATGGTGGCCACCATGACGGTGGGATTTGGCGGCAATCCGGTACTGACCTATGTGGTGACGCTGTTTCCTGTTGCCTCTATGTTCTGTGCGCCGGTACGCTATCTTGTGGGTGATATCGGAATCGGGATGCTGACAGTTTCCTGGGTGATTCAGATTGCGGTGATTCTGCTGCTTGCTTATGTGTGTGCAAGAATCTACCGTGCTTTGATGATGTACCGGGGCAGCCGTATGAAGCTTGGCGGGTGGATTACGATGTTCCGTCAGAGCAGCACAAAGGAGGTGGATCACAGATGAAAGGGCTTGGAAAGATTTTTTCTTTTACGTTTGTCCAGCATATCAAGCAGAAAGGATACCGGAACGTTACGATTATCGTAGCCCTGCTGTGTCTGGCGCTTCCGGCTGCGATTATGCCGGCAATGGAGTATTTTAAAGATGACGGGACGTATGTCAGTAAGATAGACAGAATATATGTGGTTGAGAAGAGCGCAGGGACAGAAGGTGAAACGGATTACGGGGTTCTGAACAGTGTGGATCCGGAACGGTTTGCCAATGTTGAGTATGTAATGGAAGAAAGTGTGGAGGAAGCGGCGAAGAAGGCCGAGAAAGATGATTATTCGGCCCTGCTTGTGACGGACTGGCAGGACGGCAGTTACAGGCTTGATGTCCTGCTTCCCGATGATACGAAGCTTGGTAAGAAGGACGTGAATGCTTATGAGGCGTTTCTTTCGAATTACTTCCGATATATTCTGATTCAGAGTTCGGATCTTGAACCCGCACAGATTGCGGAGATGACGATGCCGATTGAGACTCTGGTGCGGGACAGCGGAATTCCTGCGGATGAGACGGATGAATATGCTGCAGCCAAAGGGATACTGGGCAATCTGCTTCCGTATCTGAACATTATGATTCTGTATTTTATGATACTTGCTTATGGACAGGGAACGGCCAATAATACGATAATGGAAAAGACGTCGAAGCTGATGGATCTGTTTCTGGTATCCGTGAAGCCGTGGGCCATGCTGTTAGGGAAAGTATTTGCCACGGCGGCAAGCGGAATCCTGCAGATCTTTGTATGGATCGGCGGGCTGTTCGGCGGGTTTGCCCTTGGTATCCATTTTACGAAGATGGTGAATCCCCAGACGGATATGGCGCTGATTCAATTGGTGGAATCCTTTGGTGAATTCACGGGGATGTTTACGGTTTCCGGTGTGATTCTTGCGCTTCTTATGCTGGCTGCCGGGCTTTTGCTTTACTGTTCTCTGGCAGCAGTGGGCGGGGCAGTTGCGGAGAAGCCGGAGGATCTGTCCAGTACGAATATGCTGTTTGTGCTGGTGCTGATCGTGAGTTTCTTTGCCACGATGTTTTCTGGCGGGATGGGTGCGGATGTGCCGTGGGATGCGGTTACCTGGCAGGTGTGGATGCCGTTTACGGCGATTCTGGTCGCACCGACGAAGATTCTGCTTGGAGCGATGAATACTCTGGAGGCGCTCGGATCTCTTGGGATTGTGATTCTGACGGCGGCGCTGATTACGGTGCTGGCGGGGAAATTGTATCAGATGATGTCTCTTTATAAGGGGAATCCGCCGAGTCCGAAGAAGATGATTGAGATGCTGCGGGGGCAGAGGTAGACGTGCCCGGGCATACAGAAATGGCAGCCGGATGGATGAAAGGATTCCGTCCGGCAGAGACAGGCGTCCAGGGTATAAGGGTTACATGTCACGGGTATGATAGACCAGGAAAGGGAGTAAGACTATGTCAGCTTTAGAACAACAGACAGCATTCATGTCATTGGAGGAATATGAAGCACTTCCGGAAGAGATAAGGGCAGAGGTTTTTGAGGGGCAGATCTATTATATGGCCAGTCCGTCACAGCAGCATCAGACAATCCTTACGGAATTGCTGGTCACTATCCGTAATTATTTACGGAAAAAGGGCGGAGACTGCCAGGTATTTCCGGCTCCATTCGATGTGAAGCTTTCCGTAAGGCCGCTTACGATTGTACAGCCGGATCTTATGATTGTGTGTAATAAGGAGCAATTAGACGGAAAGCGCTGTAACGGCGCCCCGGATTTTATTATCGAGATTGTCTCGCCGGGTAATCCGGAGGATGATTATATCCGCAAGTTGTATTACTATAAGAATGCAGGGGTTCGGGAGTATTGGATTGTAGATCCACGCCGTAAGATTATAACGGTTAATTATTTTGAAGGAAATATGCTTACTGTCCAATATTCTTTTGAAGCCACAGTTAAGGTGAATATTTACGATGATTTGTATATTAGCTTTTCTGAAATCGCTGATTTGCTGAATAATTAGAACATGGCTGGGAAATCACATTCGGCTGAGATGTAAAATGAAAAGAAAGGGGCTGTCGGGAAATGCTGGGCTTTCCGACAGCCCCTTTTGGTTATGCCTGTCTCTTTAAATAGAACTGGAAGGAACTGAATTCGTCTACTTCCCGGTTGATGGGAAGCCCGGCATTCATAAGTGCAGAGCCGGAATATAGTTCTTCACCGTCATTGATCCGGTACATCCAGTCTGGTACAAGTCCTTTGGCCCGTACATATTCCTGGGGGCCGTTGCAGGTGAGGTTGGTCACGACCACGCTCAGAAGGGACTCTGACTGATCTTTTGAAACATGCTGCCATGCGGTCATGTTTCCTGCCTCAAAGGGATTGGTCAGCCGGTAATAATCCCCTTTGATGATCAGCGGGTAATATTTGCGGAAGAGATCGCTCTGCTCCTTGCAGATGGCCTGTTCTTCTTCGGTAAGGTGGGTTGCGTCCAGTTCGTATCCGAAGGTTCCGCACATGGCAACCACGGCCTTGGTCTTGATGGGAACGAATCTGCCGCTGTCGGAAATGTGTGCGCCCATAGTGCACACCGGGTACACGAAGGATGTCCCATAGTGGAGCTTCAGCCGGTCAATGGGGTGGTTGTTGTCGCTGACCCAGTATTGCGGATAGTAGTGGAGCATTGCCGCATCGTACCGTCCGCCGCCGCCGGAACATCCTTCAAACAGGATATCCGGATGTGTCTTGATGATGTTGTCCATTACCCGGTAAAGACCGAGAATATATCTGTGATAGACTTCCCCCTGTCTCTCGGGAGGCAGTTCGTTAGACCAGATATCTGCAAGGGAACGGTTGATGTCCCATTTTACATAGTAGATGTTGGCGTCATCCAGAATGGCGTTGACTTGTTCAATCAGATAATCCTGCACGTCACGTCTGCTCATATCCAGGGCAATCTGATTCCGGCTGCGGACGGCATGGCGTCCTGGAATCTGCATAGCCCAGTCGGGGTGTGCCCGGTATAAGTCGCTGTCTTCTGACACCATCTCCGGCTCAAACCAGATGCCGAACTTCATGCCAAGGTCATTGATCTGTTCTACTAATTTATGTAAGCCGCATTTGATCTTATTCTGGTTCACGTACCAGTCGCCAAGCCCGCTGTTGTCATCGTCACGTTTGCCAAACCAGCCGTCATCCATAACCAGAAGGTCAACGCCCATATTCTTTGCTGCCTTGGCAATCTCTACCAGTTTGACGTCGTCAAAATCCATGAACGCTGCTTCCCAGCTGTTGATCAGAACCGGACGCTGGACATCCTGGACGAATTTGCTGCGGCAGAGGTTCGTCCGGTAGAAATCGTGGTACAGATGGGACAGTCCGGTAAATCCGTGTTCGGTAAATGCCATCACAACCTCCGGCCCTTCGAAGACTTCCTGGGGCTTCAATTCATATACAAACTGCTTTGGATGGATTCCCATGACCAGGCGGAGCTGGTCGTACTGGTCAAGTTCTGCTTCCGCAAGAAAGTTCCCGCTGTACATCAGAGAAAATCCGTAACATTTCCCGTAATCTTCCGTGGCATTCCTGTCGCAGAGGATGACAAAGGGATTCTGCTGGTGGCTGGAAGAACCGCGCACGCTGCCGATGGTATGGATGTGGTGGGTCATATGCTGCCGCTCTGCCTGCCGCTCCTGGCCGTAACGTCCCGGAAGGCTTACCAGGTCAAAGCCTGCGCCGTTTAAAAAGTCAAGGCAGACGGACATGATTTTCTTCAGATGAATGGAAGTGTCGCCGGAATTAATGACTTTTACTGCCCTGGTTATGATGTCGGCCTCTTCGAAGACGCTGTAAAGCAATACTACCTGCACGTGGCTGATCTCATCTGCCAGGGTGACTTCCAGGGTGTCCACGGTATCGTTATCTGTGGCAAATACGCAGGGAAGTGT
Organism: uncultured Dorea sp.; assembly: GCA_910587575.1. Lineage (GTDB taxonomy): Bacteria > Bacillota > Clostridia > Lachnospirales > Lachnospiraceae > Sporofaciens. The sequence goes on along the minus strand of CAJULU010000010.1, from coordinate 39,242 downwards.
GTCAAGCTGATATTTGCCCTTGCTGATCTTATGGCTGACGGCTTTTCCGTGGTAAGAATAGCTGCCGTCTCCATTGACCACTTCTATGCTGGCAGTGCGGAAATCACCCTGCTGCTGGGTGCTGAATTCCTGGGGCTGCGCATCCAGGGAGAACGTCCGTTCATTCCTGGATTCGTAAGGATTGCCGGAGAATCCCCGGTCATATTGCATAATCTGGTAGGACATATCCGCATCGCAGATAGACGGCCCGTAATAGAGATGAAGAAGATAATCCAGATTGCCGATCTTCATCTGATAAGACGAATGTTTTGTTTGTAAGGTGATGGTTTTTGATGTTTCGTTGTAAATAATTCCCATAAGTCTTACTGTCCTCCTAAATATTTCCATTTTCTAAAAGTATAACATGATTCGAGGAAAATTGATTTATCATAATGGTAGAAAAAATCGGTAATTTTTCGTGTAGTTTTTATATTTTCCGGGCATTTGCAGAATACTAAGAACAGATATGAAATGGTATGGAGGATGGAAAAGTGGTGGAAATGCGTTCAATATGGACTGAAAATATCAGCCTGCCGCAGTTTAAACAGCTGAAGGGCAGCAGGAAGACGGATGTACTGATTATTGGAGGCGGAATGGCGGGGATTCTTTGCGCTTATTTTCTGAAAAAGGCGGGCGTGGATTATGTGCTTGCGGAAGGCGGGCGCATCTGTTCGGGGATTACGAAGAATACCACGGCAAAGATTACGGCCCAGCATGGGCTGATTTACCGGAAGCTGGCGGACCGGCTTGGAACGGAGCGGGCGAGAATGTATCTGGAGGCTAACCAGGATGCGGTGCGTAAGTTTGCAAGACTTGGCAGAAAGATTGACTGTGATTATGAAGTCAGGCCGGCTTATGTGTTTTCCCGTGATAACCGGAAGAAACTGGAGGATGAGGCGGAGGCGCTTCGGCGGATTGGGTTTATACCAAAGGTAACGGATGAGTGTGAGCTTCCTTTTCAGACGGTGGGAGCAGTTGGCTTTGCGGAGCAGGGGCAGTTTCATCCTTTGAAATTTGTGAACGGGATTGTGAAGGGGCTTAAGATTTATGAAAATACGTTTGTAAAGGAACTGAAGAAGGACCGGGCGGTTACGGAGACGGGGGAGATTCAGTTTGAGAGGCTTATTTTTGCTACCCATTTTCCGATTGATAATAAGCATGGGATGTATTTTCTGAAAATGTACCAGGACCGGTCTTATGTGATTGCGCTTAAGAATGGGCCGCAGATGAAGGGGATGTATATTGACGAGGCGAAAGGGGGAATGTCTTTCCGTAATTACGAGGACTGCCTGCTTCTGGGAGGCGGCGGTCACAGAACCGGGGAGAAGGGCGGTAACTGGGAGGAGATTCGGAATTTTGCCAGGCTGTATTATCCGAATCTGGATGAGAAGTGTTACTGGGCGGCGCAGGATTGTATGACGCTGGACGGGATTCCTTATATTGGGAGGTATTCCCGGAGTATGCCGGGGTGCTATGTGGCCACTGGTTTCAATAAGTGGGGGATGTCGTCTTCGATGGCGGCGGCATCGATTCTGACGGATCTGATTCTGGAGAGGGAGAATCCCTATGCGCCGGTGTTTCATCCGTCCAGGAATATGGTGAAGCCCCAGCTGTTTGTGAATGGGGGGAAGGCGGTGAAGAATCTGTTTACGGTTTCGAAGAAACGGTGTCCTCATATGGGGTGTGCGCTGAAATGGAATAAGGCAGAGCATTCCTGGGACTGTCCTTGCCATGGATCCAGGTTTGACGGGTTTGGGAGGCTGCTGGATAATCCGGCGAATGGGGGGATGAGGAAGTAAAGGGGAATAGACAAGAGTCAGAGAAAAGATAAGGAGGCTGTTGCAAAACACAAAGATTACACAATATATGCGGTAAATAATGCTATCATCACGCAATATATTACAGATGTCTGCAATTTTGCAACAGTCCCATTTGTTACCAGTTGAAACTTATTCTATTTTCACAAAATCAGCCGCCCCATGCTTGCAAAGCGGGCACACGATGTCATCCGGCAGTTCATCGCCTTCATATACATACCCGCAGACCACGCATACATATCCCTTCTTACCTTCGGTATCCGGTTTTGGTTTCACATTACTCTGATAATAATTATAAGTCATGGTCTCCACGTTAGAGATTACCCGCGCTTCCGTAACCGTACAGATAAACATACCATGGGTATCCAGATCCACATACTGCTCCACCTTCAAAGACATAAAGGAATTAATGTATCTTGGAAGGAAGACCAGCCCGTTATCCGAACGAAGAGGAGAGCATCCTGCGAACTTGTCTGCCGTCCGTCCGCTCTGGAATCCGAAATTCTCGAATACCTTGAAAGGAGCATCCGTAGACAGGCAGTTGATGTTCATGATACCAGTCTGTTTAATGATATGGTGGGAATAGTTATCCTTATTAATGGTCACTGCAATCCGGTTCGGTGTATTCGTAACCTGTGTCACCGTATTCACAATCAGCCCGTTGTCCTTCTTCCCATCGTTAGACGTTACCACATAAAGCCCGTAACCAATCTTAAACAGTGCGGTCAGATCATTCTTATCGGCCGTCTCGTCATGCTGTGCCAGATAATTCTTACAGAACTCGTCAGCCAGTGATTCAAGCTGTGCATTGCTCTCTTCATCAAGCGCTGAATGAATGCGGACGGTGGTATCTGCAAAGGTCAGCTTCTTGCATCCTTCTAACATCTGTTTCATGGTCTTGGCGGCAAGCGGGGACCAGGATCCATTTTCCATCAGCCCTACAAAACGGTTCTGGAAATTCCGTTCGGTCAGATGATCGATAAACTCACGCATGAACGGGAAAATATCCGCATTGTATGTGGTAGTCGCAAGGATTAATTTGCCGTAGCGGAATGCGTCTGCCACTGCCTGTGACATATCGCAGCGTGCCAGGTCATGGACAATGACAGCCGGACAGCCCTTCATGCGCAGCTTGTCCGCCAGTAAGTCAACCGCCTTCTTCGTATTGCCGTATACAGAGGTGTATGCAATGACGATGCCGGTCGTCTCTACATTATAAGAAGACCAGGTGTTATAGAGTCCCAGATAATAGCCTAAGTTCTCCGTAAGTACCGGTCCGTGCAGCGGACAGATCGTCTGGATCTCCAGTGTGGAAGCTTTTTTCAGAAGCCGCTGAACCTGTGCGCCGTATTTGCCCACAATCCCGATATAGTAACGGCGTGCTTCGTCTGCCCATTCTTCTTCTACGTCCAGTGCGCCGAACTTACCGAAACCATCGGCGGAGAACAGGACCTTCTCATAGCTGTCATAAGTAACAATGACTTCCGGCCAGTGTACCATCGGGGCGGTCACAAAGGTCAGTTCATGTTTCCCAAGAGAAAGGGTGTCACCTTCTGCCACAACCATCTGCCTGTCGGCAAAGTCTGTCCCGAAGAACTGCTTCATCATGACAAACGCCTTGGCGGACGATACGATGGTGGTATCCTTATATACGTTCATGAAATTGGCAATATTAGCAGAATGGTCAGGCTCCATGTGCTGTACGATCAGATAATCGGGCTTGCGGGAACCTGTAGCAGCTTCGATGTGATCCAGCCATTCGTGGGTAAAACGTGCATCGACCGTGTCCATGACGGCTACCTTCTCATCCAGGATTACATAGGAATTATAGGACATGCCGTTCTTTACCACATACTGTCCCTCGAACAGGTCTACGGCGTGGTCATTGACGCCGACATATTTAATATCATTTGAAATAACCATTGGTAATCACTCCTATTCTTTTGATTTTGTCCATTATAGCATATTAACGGATAAAAATACACGGGATTGATAAAAATTTATCCGGCTATTTCCTGCAGGCGATATTATGTTGTGGTTGATTAAGATATGAAATGGAGATAGAATAGTAAAAAGAAGAGGAGGTAAGAGGTATGGAGAAAATGATGAAGGCACTGATGATGCATGCGCCCGGAGATTTCCGTTATGAGGATGTGCCGGTCCCAGAGATTGACGATGACGAAATCCTTGTGAAGATTGAGGGATGCGGGATCTGTGCCGGCGATGTAAAGACCTTGCACGGCGGTGTGCGGATCTGGGGCGCCACACCGGAAAAGCGTTATATTGAAGCTCCTGTTATCGGAGGACATGAGTTTGTGGGCCGTGTTGTGAGATACGGGAAGAATGTGACTGGTGTAAAGGAAGGGGACCGCATGGTTTCTGAACAGATCGTTCCCTGCGGTGAATGCCGTTTCTGCAAAGCCGGTTATTACTCTATGTGCCAGAGGCATTCTATTTACGGTTTCAAAAAGGAGACGCAGGGTGGATTTGCAGAATATATGAAGTTTCACAAGCAGGGAATCCATCATCATGTGCCGGATGAACTGTCATTAGAACAGGCGGTTCTGATTGAGCCTCTGGCATGTGCGATGCATGCGGTAGAGAGGGCAAAGATTCAGCATAATGATGTGGTGGTGATCAGCGGGTTAGGAGCAATCGGCCTGGGGATGGTCAGTGTGGCAAGAAAACTGCAGCCAAAGCGGATTATCGGCCTGGATCTAAGGCAGAACCGCATGGATATGGCGCTGAAGTGTGGGGCGGATATGGTCATGAATCCTGCGGAAACGAACGTGGGAGATAAGATTCGGGAGTTGACAGGCGGATATGGCTGTGATGTGTATATAGAAGCATCCGGCAGTGAAAAGAGCGTGCTGCAGGGGATGGATGCCGTTCGTTTCTGCGGGAGATATGTACAGTTTGGGGTATTCCCGCAGGCAATTACGGTAGACTGGAATGATATTGGAGACGGCAAAGAACTGGAGATTTATGGGGCTCATCTGGCGCCGTACTGTTATGAGCCGGTGATGAAAGGGATGATAGACGGGTCGATTTATACGGACGGGCTGATTTCTCATTCATTTAAGATGGAGGAGTGGGAAAAGGCATTTGAAGTGGCGGAAAAGGATCCGGCGGCTTTTAAGGTTATGCTTGTGCCGTAGGATGGATTTGAATCACTCCGGTTAATAATCAGGAGCAGGGGTGTTACAAATATCTGGAAGAATTGCAGCCGGTGTTCTGTATGTGGGGCAGCATAATATGATACGTCAGAAATTTTAGAAAGAGACAAGAAAAGAATCGCAGAGTAGATTACTCCACGAAAGAAGGAGATCATCGTCTTATACTTATTGCCCGGCCAGGAGCAGGGTAGAAGATATATTATCATTGATTGAATTGCTGATAAAGAACGGATATGTACATGGATACAGGACATTACCGACAGGGTCGGGAGAAAATCATTCTATCAGAGAGATTATCCGGTTTATGTCAGAAAAAGAATGAAGAACATGTACAGACGGATAACATTATGATGTGCTTACGTGCGGTTCGGGTCGCAGGAGATATTAATTGCCGGCTTTTTATATCATCCGGGACGGTTGCGGAGTATGCTTTATGGAATGGAATTATGGATCTGAGCCGGAAGCAGACCCCGAACGATATGTATGGAGCGGCAAAAGCAGCAGTATATTATTTACTGGAAGTCAAGGCGAGACAGATCGGTATTCCTTTGATATGGAGTATCATTCCCAGTACGTTTGGGGAAAGAAGGGCTGATAACAGTATTATTACATCTATGTATAATATGTAGCATGAAAGTAAAGTGGAGAAATGCAAAAATCGGAGGTATGGTTATGGGGTTTTATCTGAATCCGGATAATGACGGGTTTTGGAATGCGGTGCGTTCTGAAATTTATGTGGATAAAACGGGATTGATCAGCTATACGAATAAATGCCTGAATACGGAGCAGCGATATATCTGTGTCAGCAGGCCGCGGCGTTTTGGGAAATCTATGGCTCTCAAAATGCTTGCGGCTTATTACAGTTGCGGCTGTGATTCGGCGGAATTGTTTGCAGGGCGCAAAATAGAAAGCGAAGAGACTTTTAAAGAGCATTTGAACAGATACGATGTGATTTTTCTGAATATGCAGCAGTTTTTGATAGAATCCAAAGAGCAGGAGATTACAGAGTATCTTGAACAGGAAGTGGTGGATGAACTGCAGGAGGAATATGGGGAATGTTTGCCAAGGCAGGGCATGGGGGTTGCGCAGGCACTGCGGAAAATATATGTGAAAACAAAAAAGAAATTCATTTTTCTGATTGATGAGTGGGATTGTGTAATGCGGGAGCGGCAGGAGTTGGAAGGCCTGCAGCGGCGGTATCTTGATTTTCTCCGGAATCTGTTAAAAGACCAGCCTTATGTTGCGCTTGCCTATGCTACAGGGATTTTGCCGGTAAAAAAATACGGGCAGCATTCCGCTCTGAATATGTTTTGGGAATATTCGATGACAAATCAGAAAGCATTAGAAGAATTTACAGGATTTACGGATGATGAGGTAAAGGGATTGTGCCAGCGGTTCGGGATGGATTTCGAGGAAGCCGGAAGCTGGTATGACGGATATCTGCTTGTCAATTATAAACATGTTTACAATCCAAAATCCGTTGTGGAAGCCATGTGCTGCCACAGATTTTCCAGCTATTGGACTTCCACGGAGACTTATGATGCCATCAAGACGTACATTGACATGGATTTTGACGGGCTTCGCACGGATATTGCGCAGATGCTTGGCGGCGGACGTGTCCGTGTCAATACGTTCAGTTTCCAGAATGATATGCGCAATTTCAAAACGAAGGATGATGTACTTACTTTGCTGATTCATTTAGGGTATCTGGGATATGATTCGGAGACGGAAGAAGCGTTTATCCCCAATAAAGAAATTATCCGGGAGTTTGAGAATGCCATGAGTGTCGGAGGATGGGAAGAAATTATGAGGATTTTGAAAGCATCGGAGAAACTCCTGGAAGATACGTTAAAAGGAGATGAAAAAAGTGTTGCCAGGGGGCTTGATAAAGCGCACATGGAAGCAGCGTCCATATTGACTTATAATGATGAAAATTCATTAAGCTGCGCAATTGGCCTGGCTTATTATAGTGCCAGAAAGGATTACAGGCTGATCCGGGAACTGCCTGCCGGGAAAGGGTTTGCGGATATTGTTTTTCTGCCGTTGCCTTCGGTGAATAAGCCGGCGCTGGTGGTGGAGTTAAAGTATGATAAAACGGCTGATACGGCAATACGGCAGATTAAGGACAGGCATTATGTGCAGGCGCTTAACGGATATGGCGGCGAAGTGTTGTTGGTGGGGATAAACTATGATAAGAATCGGACGGATAAACCTCATAGCTGTGTGATTGAAAAGCTGTGATATTCACTTATCGACGAATGCCCCTTTCTGTGCTATGATAATGATTGGATCATTATCATAGCACAGAAAGGGGCATTTTCGATGGGAGAAACATCTGAAAATAAACCACTTAATCATAAAAAATATCGCACAATCGGCCTCCTTGCCCACGTAGACGCCGGCAAGACCACCTTGTCCGAGAGTCTTCTCTACTTAAGCGGCAGGATTCGAAAGCCCGGCCGTGTAGACCACAAGAGCGCATACCTGGACACCTATGAACTGGAGCGCAGCCGCGGCATCACCATCTTTTCCAAACAGGCCGTCTTCCCCCTGGGAGACGCCCAGGTAACGCTTCTGGATACCCCGGGACACGTGGATTTCTCTACGGAAATGGAGCGTACCCTGCAGGTGCTGGATTACGCAATCCTTGTCATTAACGGAATGGACGGAGTGCAGGGACATACCCGTACGCTCTGGAGCCTCCTCGGACGCTATCAGATTCCTGCATTTTTATTTATCAACAAAATGGACCAGGAAGGCACAGACAGGGAGAAGCTGCTTGAGGAACTTAAGAGACACCTTGACGGATCCTGCATTGCATTTGACCAGGAAGAAGAAATGCTCAACGAGGAGTTGGCAACCTGTGAGGAGTCTGCGCTGGAAGAATACCTGGAAAACGGACTCTTACAGGAAGAGACGATAGCACGTCTGATTGCGGCAAGAAATGTATTCCCATGCTATTTTGGCTCAGCGTTAAAGCTAAGGGGCGTTCAGGAACTGATGGACGGCCTTAAACGCTATATGTGCTATACATGCTGCGCTGCGGAGATGCCGTCTGCAGCCCGGGGAAGCCTGGAAAAACAGAAGGAATTCCATGGAAATGAGGCGCATGGCCAGGAGCCGTTTGGAGCCAGGGTATTCAAGATCTCCCGAGATTCCCAGGGAAATCGTCTGACTCATCTGAGGGTGACAAAGGGGCGTCTGCGTGTAAAGGACATTCTCACCTCCGCCCCAAAAGTGGCAAAGCCGTGGGAGGAGAAGGTCAATCAGATCCGCATCTATTCCGGGGAAAAATATGAGATGGTTCCGGAAGCGGAGACAGGCTGTGTCTGTGCGGTCACAGGTCTTAGCCATACAGCCCCCGGGGATGGGCTGGGAGCAGAAGAAACCTCCCATTCCCCGGCTCTGGAACCGGTTCTGAATTACAGGATTCTTTTACCGGAAGGGTACGATGCCCATGTCATGCTGCAGAAACTGAGGCAGTTAGAAGAAGAGGATCCCATGCTCCGGATCATGTGGGATGAGGAACTGGGAGAAATCTATGCCCGGCTGATGGGGGCAGTGCAGATTGAGGTTCTGCAGAGCCTGATCCGTGAGCGCTTTGATACAGAGGTAACCTTTGACACGGGAAGCATTGTCTACAAAGAGACCATTCAGAATACCGTGGAAGGTGTGGGACATTATGAACCGCTCCGACACTACGCAGAGGTTCATCTGCTTCTGGAGCCGTCAGAGCCTGGAAGCGGGGTGGAACTGGCTACCGAATGCAGTGAGGATCTGCTGGACGGGAACTGGCAGCGTCTGATCCTGACGCATCTGGCCGAACGGGAACACCGGGGCGTGCTGACGGGTTCCGTGGTTACGGATCTAAAGATTACTTTACTGGCAGGACGTGCCCACCCCAAGCATACCGAGGGTGGGGATTTCCGGCAGGCAACCTACCGGGCCGTCCGGCAGGGGCTTATGCAGGCCGGAAGCATTCTGCTGGAACCTTATTATGATTTCCGTCTGGAACTGCCCTCGGAAATGGTGGGGCGTGCCATGACGGATCTGCAGAAGATGGCAGGGGAATTTGATCCGCCGCAGATCGAAGGAGACACAGCTGTGCTGGAGGGCAAAGCTCCGGTAGCCGCCATGCGGGATTACCAGATGGAGGTCAACAGTTATTCGAGAGGACAGGGGCAGCTCACTCTTACGTTCCGGGGGTACGAGCCCTGTCATAATGCCCAGGAAATCATCGAAGAGAAGGGGTACGATCCGGAGCGGGATCTGGAGAATCCCACGGGTTCCGTATTCTGTGCCCATGGAGCCGGATTTATGGTGCCGTGGAGCGAGGTGCCGGATCATATGCATATCGAGAGCCTGCTTGCAAAGAGGGCGAGACGTAAGGAAGCACAGAGAGAAGCTTTGGTGGGAAACGGAACTGCTCAGGGCAGAAACCGCCGGCCTGAGTTCAGTAAAGAGGAAGAGAAGGAACTGGAGGAAATCTTTATCCGCACTTACGGCAAGGTGGAAAGAAAGACGCCTCCAGGATCCGGGATGGTGACTGTGTCGGCGAAGAAGAACACCCGCCGGAAGGAAGAGGCTGTCCAGGAGTACCTGCTGGTAGACGGATACAATGTGATATTTGCCTGGGATGATCTGAAAGAACTGGCAAAAGTGAATATTGAGGCGGCCCGTAATAAGCTGATGGACATCCTCTGCAATTACCAGGGGTTTCGGAAATGTATCGTAATTCTGGTATTTGATGCCTATAAAGTGGACGGCTATGCCCTGGAAATCCAGAAATACCACAACATCCATGTGGTCTACACCAAAGAAGCGGAGACGGCAGACCAGTATATTGAAAAGGTGGTTCACCAGATTGGAAAGAAGTACCATGTGACGGTGGTTACATCGGATGGCGTGGAACAGGTTGTCACTCTGGGGCAGGGCGGGAAGCTGATTTCTTCCCGGGAGTTTCTGGAAGAAGTGGAGATTGTCAGAAAGGAGATCCGGGCAGAAGCCGAAAGAAGGAGAGAGCCGGGAAAGAATTATCTGTTTGACCATATGGATGAGAAGATGGCGGAAGAGATGGAAGAAGTGAGGCTTGGGAGAAAGGATACGATCGGATGAACCTGACAAGCATTTGCAAAAACCTTTTCCGATTTTAAGAAGATAAGAGGATAGTACTTGACAATGATGCCGGATTGTTTTAATATACTATAGAACTATAAAGAAATAAAGCGGAAGGGAGAATTGGATATGAAGACGTCATTTCATCAGAATATGAATCAGAATATGATGATGACAGGCTGTGTTGCTATGTGCATGATGTGCATGATGAACATGGCTTATTAGTGTATGCGTCTGATTATCTGATTTTTTATCATACTATTGTTTTATTCTGGTAGAGTGTAAGGAACAGGTGCAGCGTGTACTTGTTCCTTTTCTATTGTCTGAAATAAGGAGATTGCCGTGTCAGCATGAATCTGATGAAAGATAAGATAAGAGAAGGAGAAACAGGAAGGAGAAGTAAGATGGCACAGATTGAAGTCAGGCATCTTTCGAAGACATTTACTTCAAAGGATGTAAAGGTCAATGCATTGAAGGACATCAGCCTTGAGATTGAACAGGGAGACATCTACGGGATTATCGGGATGTCGGGAGCGGGTAAGAGTACGCTGGTACGCTGTCTGAATTACCTGGAAAAGCCAACGGTAGGGGACGTTTTCGTGGATGGCAGGGAACTGGGCGGGATGACGGAGAAGGAACTTCTGAAGCAGAGGAAAGACATTGCCATGATTTTTCAGCATTTTAATCTGTTAATGCAGAAAAACGTGGTGGATAATGTAAGTTTTCCGCTTCTGATTCAGGGAGTCAGGAAGAAAGAGGCCCGTAAGCGCGCCAAAGAGCTACTGGGGATTGTAGGGCTGGAGGAGAAGGAGCTGGCATATCCGGCACAGTTATCCGGCGGGCAGAAGCAGAGGGTTGCCATTGCCAGGGCGCTGGCTTCGGATCCCAGGATTCTGCTCTGTGATGAAGCCACCAGTGCGCTGGATCCGCAGACCACGGCGTCAATCCTGGATCTTCTGAAAGATATTAATAAACGGTTTGGAATTACGATTGTGATCATTACCCATCAGATGTCGGTCATCCGTAAGATCTGCAGCCATGTGGCTATCATGTCTTTGGGGGAGATTAAGGAACATGGACTGGTAGATGAGATTTTCAGCCATCCGAAGACGAAGGAGGCGAGAGAACTGATTCTTAAGGACGTTGACGGCGGGGAAACGGGGAATCTGGCAAAGCCTCAAGACCGGCTGATGGAAGCGAAGAAGATACGGATTGTATTTTCAGAGAATTCGTCTTTTGAGCCGGTGATTGCCAATATGGTTCTGAAGACAGGCAGGCCGGTGAATATCCTGAAGGCGGATACCAAGAATGTAGGCGGGATTGCCAAGGGGGAGATGATTCTGGGTCTGCCGGACGACCAGAAGCTTCAGAAGGAGATTGAGGAGTATATCCGGGAGAGAGGACTGGAGGTTGAGGAGGTGACAGGAGATGTTTAGTAGTGAAGTGATTCAGATGCTGGTGAAAGGAATCGGAGAGACTTTGTATATGACGCTGGCTTCCACGCTGTTTGGCTATCTGTTCGGGCTGCCCATGGGAATCTTGCTGACCATATCGGACAGAGAGGGAATCCGGCCGAATGCAGTCCTCTATAAGATTCTGGATGTGATTGCCAATATTGTGAGAAGTGTTCCGTTTCTGATTCTGCTGATTGTGCTGATCCCATTTACCAGGTTCATCGTGGGGAAGAGTTATGGTTCCACGGCTACCATCGTACCCCTTGTGGTTGCGGCGGTTCCCTACATAGCGCGTATGGTAGAGTCGTCTCTGCGGGAAGTGGATGCAGGGGTGATTGAGGCGGCAAGGTCCATGGGAGCGTCCACATTTACGATTGTGACAAAGGTTCTGCTGGTAGAGGCAAGGACGTCTCTGATTGTAGGAGTTACGATTACCTTGGGAACTATCCTTGGGTATTCCGCAATGGCAGGAACCGTCGGCGGCGGCGGGCTTGGAGATATTGCAATCCGTTACGGGTATTACCGGTATGAGGCTGGGATTATGGCGGTTACGGTGATTCTGCTGATTCTGCTGGTGCAGATATTCCAGACGGTAGGGATGAAGCTGTCGGTTCATCTGGATAAACGAAAGTAGCTGTCCGGTTCCGGGATGAACGGTTCCGGGTGGTTGCAAATATAAATGAAAATGGAGGAGATGTATGATGAAGAAAAGAGTATTGACAGTATTGCTTGCAGGTGTTTTAGCGGCTGCGGCACTGACGGGATGTGGTGGTTCTGACAGCGGATCTGATTCGGGGTCTTCCGGCTCCGGTTCTGACGGCGGTTCTTCTTCCGGATCTAAGGAGATTAAGGTTGCAGCATCTGCAACACCCCATGCGGAGATTCTGGAGGAGGCGAAAGGCATACTGGAAAAAGAGGGATATCAGTTAGAAGTGACGGTGTTCAATGACTATGTCCAGCCCAACGAAGTAGTGGAGAGCAATGACTTTGATGCCAACTATTTCCAGCACATTCCTTATCTTGACAGCTTCAATGAAGAGAAGGGAACGCATCTGGTGAATGCAGGCGGCATCCATTATGAGCCTTTCGGGATTTACCCGGGAACGAAGAAGAGCTTAGACGAACTGGAAGAAGGAGATACCATTGCCGTGCCGAATGACACGACCAATGAGGCAAGGGCGCTTCTGCTTCTCCAGGATAATGGCGTGATTACGCTCAAAGAGGGCGCAGGCTTGAATGCAACGGTAAATGATATCGAAGAGAATGCAAAGAATATAAAGATTGAGGAACTGGAAGCTGCGCAGGTATCCAGAGTGGTAGACGAGGTTGCTTTTGTGGTACTGAACGGTAATTATGCGTTAGAAGCAGGCTTTTCAGTGAAGAAGGATGCGATTGCTTATGAGGAATCGGATTCTGAGGCGGCTAAGACTTATGTGAATGTCATTGCCGTGAAAGAGGGCAATGAGGAGAATGAGGCGATCCAGGCATTGGTGAAGGCTCTGAAGTCTGAGGATATCAAGAAATTCATTGATGAGAAGTATGACGGAGCGGTGATTGCGTTTGAAGAATAAGAGGCTCATTTGATTTCTCTGACAGAGGAGGTGTGTTTATGTCCAGGACAGTTGGGATCGGCCATCAGAATTTTGAAAAACTGATTAAAAAGGATTACTTTTATATTGATAAAACGAAGTTTATTAAAGAATGGTGGGAAAGCGGGGATGAAGTCACACTGATCACCCGCCCCAGGCGCTTCGGAAAGACGCTGAACCTAAGCATGGTGGAGAAGTTTTTTTCTGTAGAAGACACCCAGAGATCCTTACCTGTTTCACGCCCCGGCGGATTGGACATAACACGCTGCCGAAAGGGTTCCGGCTGTGAGGAAGATTTTCCGCATGTCGGCAGCGGCAGTTTATTCCAGGGACTTGCGGTCTGGGAAGAGGAAAAGTACCGGAGGCTGCAGGGGACGTGGCCTGTGATTTTCTTAAGCTTTGCAAAGGTGAAAGAAATATCCTTTCGGAGTGCAAGGAAGAAAATCTGCCAGCTTATTACTCATTTATACAATCAATACGATTTTCTGCTGGAAAGTGGGCTCTTAAACGAAAAGGAAAAAAGTCTCTACCAGGAAGTAAATGCAGACATGGAAGATTATCTCGCATCGGAAGCCCTGTCCAATCTTTCTGATTATCTAATGCGCTATTACGGAAAAAAAGTTATCATACTTTTGGATGAATACGACACACCGATGCATGAAGCCTATGTAGGCGGATATTGGAATGAGCTGGTTTGTTTTATCAGAAATCTGTTCAATTCCACATTTAAGTCCAACCCTTATCTGGAACGTGCGTTGATGACGGGGATCATGCGGGTTAGTAAGGAGTCTGTATTCTCTGACTTAAACAATTTAGAGGTGGTGACTACGACCTCTGAAAAATACGAGGATTCTTTCGGCTTTACACAGGAGGAGGTCTGGGAGTCCTTGAAAGAATATGGACTGTATGAACAGCGGGAGCAGGTGCGGCGCTGGTATGACGGCTTTACCTTCGGCAAAAGGCCGGACATTTACAATCCCTGGTCCATCATCAATTATCTGGACAAACGCCGTTTCTCTCCATACTGGGCCAACACCAGCAGCAACGGCCTGGTGGGGAAGCTGATCCGGGAAGGGAGTCCGGATCTGAAGATTGCCATGGAAGATCTGCTTTGCGGCAAGCCGCTCCATGCACAGATTGATGAGCAGGTTGTATTCAGTATGCTGGATGCCGATGAAAATGCGGTCTGGAGTCTGCTGCTGGCAAGCGGCTATCTGCGGGTAGAGCAGTTTGAGTTTTATGACAGCGGATACCCGGAATGCAGATTAAAGCTGACCAATTGGGAAGTTACTGCGATGTTCAGACGGATGGTGGCCGGATGGTTCAGGCAGTCTGCTTCTGTCTCTGCATATAACACATTTATCAAAGCATTTCTGTTAGGAGATGTAGATGCCATGAATCTCTATATGAACAGGGTTGCTTCCGCTACCTTTAGTTACTTCGATACCGGCAAAAATCCTTCTGAGGAGTCGGAACCGGAACGTTTTTATCATGGTTTTGTGCTTGGACTGATTGTTGAACTGACGGACAGGTATAGGATCACATCCAACCGGGAAAGCGGTTTCGGAAGATATGACGTGATGCTGGAGCCTCTCCGGCCTTCGGAAGATGCCGCAATTATTGAATTCAAGGTCTGCAATGCAAAAAAGAAGCAGTCTTTAGAAGCGGCTGTAGCAGAAGCGCTGGATCAGATTGACCGAATGCATTATGCTGCGGATTTGGAAGCAAAAGGGATTGCACCAGAGAGAATCCGGAAATATGGGTTTGCATTTGAAGGGAAGAGGATTTTAATCGGATGATTCCTAAATAATAAGGTATTCCAACTGGCAGTCAAATGGCTCTGCTTCTACATGCTGCCGGTGATACTCCTGTGCCTCCACGCATCCCATTGCCCGGTAGAAAGCCTGGGTCTCCACGGCTGAGTGGGCCGATATATACAGCTTGTCTGCGCCATGCGCCTTCGCCCACCTGGCAGCCTTAAGAAAAAGTGTTTTTCCTATGCCGTTGCCGCGCAGATCCTCAGATACATGCAGGCTTGTGAGATCGAGATAGTTTTCTTGATTTCCGAACAAAGCGGATTCCACAGAAACAAAGCCTTTCAGGCTGCCGTCAAAGAAGAAACCATAGACCAGGCCGCCTGTGGATACCGTATTTTTCAGACAGGTAACTAATACCTGGTAGTCCTCTTCGGACCAGTCATCAATAAAGGGATCCTCTCGGATTACCCATGTATCCCCCTCTTTCCGCCAGCATTCCCTGACCACCTGGCGGCGGATGAATTGCTGGAATAGATTCCGGCAGATGTCATTTTCACTCAATGTACGATATTCTGGCATTTTTATTTCCCTCTTAAAATCTTTGTTGTTTTTCTTTTTCAGATTCTTTTACTTTTTTCAGATTATTATACTGGATTACCGGCGGGGATGCAATGTTTTTGTTTCTTTGCTATATTTAAAATACTTACTTTCATGGATACCAGGGAATTGGGAAATAAAAAAATTTCTCATTGCCAGCGTATTTAAGGTATGCAACCTCAAGTTTACATGAATTTCCTTAAAAGCAACATGAAAGTTGTAGATTTAACATGGCGTATATTATAAGATAATCCTAACCTTTGACGCGTAAAGGAAATTCAGAGAAAGAAAAGGTGAAACATATGAGTTTATTCGGAGAGAATCTTCAATATTACAGAAAACGGGAAAACATGACACAGGAACAGCTTGCCGAACAGTTAGAAGTGTCCCGGCAGACAATATCAAAATGGGAGGCAGGATCTTCCTATGCGGAAATGGAAAAGCTGCTTCAATTATGCGATCTGTTTTCCTGTGACCTGGATACATTGCTTCGAAAAGAGGCCGGTGAGTCGGAACTGGAAGACAATCTGCAGCACAGAAGACGTATGAAAGAGTTCCGCAAATGGATTACCTGCGGGGTTGCCCTGCTGATTACTGCTGCGGCCTCCTATGAGATTCTTGCGGGGCTGGGGCAGAGGAATGAAGCCGTCCGGCAGACGTTATTCATGGTGCTTGCCATGGCAGGTATTCTGATTCTTGTGGTACAGGGATTAAAGGATTCCGATTACAGAAAAAAACATCCGTTTATTCAGGATTTCTATACGCAGGAAGAAAAAGAAGAGTTCGACAGTCATTTTCCTGCAAGGATTGCAGCCGGTGTGGGACTGATTCTGGCAGGGCTTCTGATTGGAATGAACGGGGAATCCCTTCCTCTGCCGGATGATATGAATGAAGAGTTTTACTATGGGATTTTCCTGGTGATCGTGGCTGCAGCTGTATCCATTCTTATTTATACGGGAATGCATAAGCAGGAATATGATGTTGAGGCGTACAATAAGGAAAACAATCTGAAAAACACAGAGGCGAACGGGCCTGTTGCGGTCTGGTGCGGGTGTATCATGCTTCTGGCAACGATTCTGTTTCTGATAGCTGGTCTGGTGTTCCATCTGTGGGAAATCTGCTGGATTGTGTACCCTGTCGGCGGTCTGTTTTGCGGCATGGCTACATTGATACTCAACCGGAAGAAGTAAAAAGGGCAGGGCGCAAGAGCCTTGCCCAATAAGGAAGCCCGCAGGGCATATATTGCAGTCCTGCGGGCGGATGAACTTTGTCCGATCAGACGTGCCCTTGAGGATTCTGAGCCGGGAATCTATTATCGTTCGGAAATCTCGCTGTGAAGCTGCTGCAGTGACTTCACATCCCCTCTGCCATGTTCATTCATATAGCGGATTCCCTTTGCAGTCACCCTTGCGGCGGCAATGGTGGTCATATACGGAATCTTGCCCTTGATGGCAGCTTTCCTCAGATAGCTGTCATCATGTACGCTGTCCTTGCCGACCGGGGAATTGATAATCAGGTCAATCTTTCCGTTGGTAATCATATCCAGGATATTCGGCCGTCCTTCATACAGCTTCTTCACCTTCTCGGCCGGAATTCCTGCCTCGCGGATCGTGTCACAGGTATTGCCTGTAGCAAGAATCTGAAATCCGTCTTCGGCGAATATCCTTGCCACCTCGGCCACCTCGGCCTTATCCTTGCGGTTGACGGAGATCAGTACCGTGCCTTTCAGAGGCAGTCTTGCCTGTGCGGCTTCCTGTGCCTTGTAGAATGCTTCCCCGTAAGAGGCGGAAAGCCCCAGGACTTCCCCTGTGGAACGCATCTCCGGGCCAAGCACCGGGTCAACTTCCTGGAACATATTGAACGGGAAGACCGCTTCTTTCACTCCATAGTATGGAATGGCCTGCTCTTTTAATCCGGCTACCGGAGACGGACGTCCTGTCAGTTCGGAAGTGATAATGTCAGTTGCCAGCGGCACCATGCGGATGTTGCAGACTTTGGATACCAGCGGTACGGTACGGGAAGCCCGGGGATTGGCCTCCAGAACATATACTTTGCCGTTCTCGATGGCATACTGCATATTCATCAGACCCTTGACGTGCATTTCCTCTGCGATCTTCTTGGTATACTCTTTGATTATCCGTACATTTTCTTCGGAAATGTGTACCGAAGGGATAATACATGCAGAATCGCCGGAGTGTACGCCTGCCAGTTCGATATGCTCCATTACTGCAGGGACAAAGGCATGGTTCCCGTCGCTGATGGCATCTGCCTCACATTCCAGAGCGTGATTCAGAAAGCGGTCAATGAGGATGGGACGGTCCGGCGTCACGCCTACTGCGGCTTTCATGTAACCCTCCATGCTTTCATCATCATAAACGACTTCCATGCCCCGTCCGCCCAGGACATAGGAGGGACGTACCATGACGGGATAGCCGATCTCTGCCGCGATGGCAAGAGCTTCGTCTACGGTGGTGGCCATTCCGGATTCCGGCATGGGAATCTGAAGCTTGTCCATCATTGCCCGGAACAGATCCCGGTCTTCCGCCAGGTCGATGACAGAAGGGGCGGTTCCCAGAATTCTGACCCCGTTTTTCTCAAGCTCGGAAGCCAGGTTCAGAGGAGTCTGGCCGCCAAACTGCGCAATCACGCCGGCCGGCTGTTCTTTCTTGTAGATGCTTAAGACGTCTTCCAATGTCAGCGGTTCAAAGTACAGTTTGTCGGAAGTGTCATAGTCCGTAGAAACGGTTTCCGGGTTACAGTTTACGATGATCGTCTCAAAGCCCAGTTTTTTCAGTGCCAGTGAAGCATGGACACAGCAGTAGTCAAATTCGATTCCCTGTCCGATCCGGTTAGGACCGCCGCCCAGAATCATGATCTTGGGCCGGCTGGTGTTGACAGGATTCCTGTCTTCCCCGTTGTAGGTGGAATAGTAGTAGGCGCTGTCTTGCGTGCCGCTTACGTGAACACCCTCCCAGGTCTCTTCCACGCCCAGTTCGATCCTGCGGTTACGGATGGAGTCTTCGGATACCTCAAGGATCTGGCTTAAATATTTGTCGGAAAAACCATTCTTTTTCGCAGAGATCAGCATTTCATCAGAAGGAAGCGTTCCCTTGGCTGCCGCAAGGGCTTCCTCTTCCTCCACCAGTTCTTTCATCTGGGTTATAAAGTAGGTCTTTACCTTTGTTATGTTGAAAATTTCTTCCACGGACGCACCCTTGCGCAGCGCCTCATACATGATGAAATGGCGGTCGCTGGAAGGTGTGATCAGCATCTGGAGAAGCGCTTCTTTGCTCTTTGTATGATAATCCCTGGCGAATCCCAGGCCGTAACGGCCGGTCTCCAGACTGCGGACTGCTTTCTGAAATGCTTCCTTGTAAGTCTTTCCAATACTCATGACTTCGCCTACGGCACGCATCTGTGTCCCCAGCCTGTCTTCGACATTTTTAAATTTCTCAAAAGCCCAGCGTGCGAATTTGACCACAACATAGTCGCCGTCCGGGACATACTTATCTAACGTACCGTATTTGCCGCAGGGGATATCCTTCAAGGTCAGCCCGCAGGCGAGCATGGCTGACACCAGAGCGATGGGGAAGCCGGTTGCTTTGGAGGCCAGCGCAGAGGAACGGGAGGTCCGAGGGTTAATCTCAATCACTACGATACGGTCAGTGACGGGATCATGGGCAAACTGGACATTGGTTCCGCCGATTACTTCCACGGATTCCACAATCCTGTATGCCTGCCGCTGCAGCTCTTTCTGGCACGCCTCCGAGATGGTAAGCATGGGGGCGGAACAGAAGGAGTCTCCGGTATGCACGCCTAGGGGGTCGATGTTTTCAATAAAGCATACGGTGATCATATTGTTGTCGGCATCGCGGACTACTTCCAGTTCCAGTTCTTCCCATCCAAGAATGGATTCCTCTACCAGAACCTGTCCGACCAGGCTTGCCTGCAGTCCCCGGGCACATACGGTCTTCAGTTCTTCCTTATTATATACGAGGCCGCCTCCTGCTCCGCCCATAGTATAGGCAGGGCGCAGGACCACGGGGTATCCCAGATTATCGGCAATCTTCAGGGCTTCGTCCACACTGTAGGCAACTTCACTTCTTGCCATCTCGATTCCCAAGGCATCCATGGACTTTTTAAATTCGATGCGGTCTTCGCCTCTCTCGATGGCATCCACCTGTACGCCAATGACCTTTACCTTATATTTCTCAAGGATTCCTTCTTTGGCCAGTTCAGCGCACAGGTTCAGCCCGGACTGTCCGCCCAGGTTCGGCAGAAGTGCATCGGGGCGCTCTTTGGCGATGATCTGTTCCAACCGGTCTACGTTCAGCGGCTCGATGTAGGTTACATCCGCCATCTCCGGATCTGTCATGATGGTGGCCGGGTTGGAATTGACCAGTACAATCTCGTATCCAAGTGCCCGCAGAGCTTTACAGGCCTGGGTCCCGGAATAATCGAACTCACAGGCCTGGCCGATGATGATCGGGCCGGAACCTATAATCAGTATCTTGTGAATATCTGTTCTTTTTGGCATGGTTACCTCCTAAATGGTTGACATATAAATCGTATCTGACTATAATATACTTAACAAGGCAGCCGGAAGGTGAGTGCCAGTCACCCGTCCCGGCGAATTAATTCTAGTAAAAAATAGCTGTCAGTCTCGCCAAAGATTAGGACGGCTATTTTTTATTTTTCATATTCAGAATTGCAGTAACGAGTGAGGCAAATGTAAGTAAGATCATGAATTCTTCGTATGTACTCATAATAATCACCACTTTTCACAAGGCTCGGAAAGGGTGAGAGCACGTCCCCCGGCTGCCCGGTTAAGTATACCCAAGGGCACACCGTAATACAAGCCCTGCCGGGCGGGTGGACTCCGTCCAGGAAAGTATATTATATTGTCAATGTACAGGTTATCTCTATCATATTAGTTGAGTTTTCCGGCGTTGTCAATAAGAGTGTGTATAAGAGCGGCATTTTAAACTTGAAATTCTGTGATTCAGGCTGTACAATGAATAATACGAATGGATTAAGGTATAAAGGAGATTCTTAGGGTGAAGAATAATTCGGGTAACACGGCTCCGGTCGGAGTCTTTGATTCCGGTGTGGGCGGCCTGACGGTTGCAAGAGAGATCATGCGTCAGCTTCCCCACGAGAATATCGTATATTTTGGAGACACGGCAAGAGTGCCGTACGGAAGTAAGTCCAGGGACAATATTATCCGTTTTTCCAGGCAGATTATCCGTTTTCTTGAGACGAAGGAAGTGAAGGCTATCGTGATTGCCTGCAATACGGCGAGTGCGCTGGCGCTTGAGACGGTGAAAGAGGAGACGGACATTCCGGTGATCGGCGTGATCGTGCCGGGGGCGAGGGCGGCAGTACAGGCGACCAGGAATGGCATCATCGGTGTTGCCGGGACGGAAGCGACCATAAGGAGTGAGACTTATACCAAGGTAATCCGGGAAATGAATCCGGAAGCCGTGGTGATCGGGAAGCCATGTCCGCTGTTCGTGCCGCTGGTGGAGGAGGGATTTGCGAAGCACAGGATTACAGAGGAGGTCATCGACATCTATCTGTCAGACATGAGACAGACACAGATCGACACACTGATCCTGGGATGTACCCATTATCCGCTGCTGAGATCGAAGATCATGGCATTTTTCGGAGAGAAGGTACATATTGTGAACCCTGCATATGAGACGGCGATGGATCTTAAGCATATCCTGCGTGAAGGCGGGAATGAGAATCTGTCGGACAAAGCAGCATCCTGTCAGTTCTATGTAAGTGATGCTGCAGAAAAGTTTTCACAGTTTGCCAATACCATCTTATCCTATGACGTGGGGGCAACGAAGCTGGTCAATATAGAAGAATATTAGGTGATGTTATGACAAAAGACGTTTTATTAAGTATATCCGGCCTGCATTACGAGACGTTTGACGGGGCGGGAGATGACGGGAATGAGCCAATCAGGGTGATTACTCCGGCAACCTATTATTATAAGAATGATAAGCATTACATTATCTATGATGAAGTTGTGGAAGGGATGCCGGGAACCATTAAGAACAAAGTGCGCATTGCGGACGACAAGTTGGAGATTATGAAGAGCGGTCTGTCCAATACCCATATGATTTTTGAAAAGGATAAGATTAATATTACCCAGTATGAGACGCCTTACGGTGATCTGCTGGTGGGGACGCATACGAAGGACATGCAGGTGGACGTAACAGAGGAGAAGATTGACGTTCATGTGAACTATGCGCTGGATGTGAACAGTGAGAAGGTTGCGGACTGCAATATTGAGATGAATATAAAAGCATTGGACCGTTGAGGATCCAATGCTTTTATCTGCTTTGCCGGTTGAAAGAACCGGGGACATTGTCACTGCTTCTGCGCCTTGGAAGCCTTGTCCTTCATCCGGGCAAAGAAACCCTTCTTCTTCTGGGGCGTGTCCAGAGGTCCTCTAAGCCCTCTCACCCCTGTAATATAAATCCCGCTGACCGTGGCCTTGACCTCTTTCTTGACCGGAATCAGCGGATAGACTTCTGCATCGCACATCAGAGTCATAATCCTTGGACCCACCTTTGCCTTCACTACCGGAACCTTGGAACGGCGGAGATACTTGGGCGTATTCTCTACGACGACGGCGGGAAGACCGGCTTCCTTCAGACGCAGCTTTCCTTTGTCGATAATCAGCATGGACATGGTCTGCGCAACGGCATCTAACTGTGCCTGCTGTTCGGCCTGTTTCTTTTCTGCCTTCTTTCCCAGAAAATATAACACAATACATGCAATAATCAGAATAACCAGAATGACAAGCAATACAATGGTAAATGTACTCACGGGTTAACCTCCTAAACTCTTTATTCCATGTCACACATTGTACCATTCTTTGACAGCATGTGCAAGAGATTTGGCTGGGAAATGGAGGAAGATATCTTATCTTTCGGAAAATTACGGCCGATAGTAATAGATAAGGATAATTTTTTAAGAGTGAGAAAGTGAAGAGGGGCTTATGAAGATCTATGGTGATTATACATTTATACTGGACCGGCTGAATATCCGTAACAGTTCCCAGGTAGAGGTATTCCAGAATGGTACGAAGATCGTGGAGTTTGCGGACCGGTTTGTGGAAGAGCAGAGGGCGGCCTCGCCGGACAGGGTCAGCATTTCGCCGCAGGGTATGGGTTACATAAGGGAGCAGCTTGCAGACCTGGAGGCAAAAGGAGATTTCCTGCGGTTTCCGGAGGAAGGCGGGCTTGTGAAGATTTCTGATGACGGGCTGTCGCTGATGGACGGGGTATGCAGGGAATATATTCTGAAGCGGCTGGACTTTGACGGCGAGAACGGTGTGAGCAGTAAGTTCTATGGAGAGATGGAGAAGCGGTATCTGGATGCGCTGTCCGGGAAGGAAGAGAAGAGTGTGAAGGATTATGCCGCCAGTCTTGCACAGGCTTATGGTTCCATGTATAAGAACATTGTGGACGGATATGATAACGGTACGAGGGAAGTCTGGACGCTGGATACCAGTACCGGAGAGGATTTTACCGGCGTGGAATTTGTGATCGGCGGCAATGTGGTGCGTTACCGTAAGATGACGAAGGAGGAAGAACTGGGGCGCCTCAGGGAAACCTTTGACCAGCTTGTAGAGGATGTTTCGAAACAGCTTGCTTCAGAGGAGATTTCTGCCGCAGACGGGAATGAAGAGGCTGGAGGAGAATTAAAAAGCCTGGGTCAGGTTAAGGCGGCAGAAGATTTCTGGAAGACGGCGGCGGTGGTCAAGGAACTTCTGAAGGAACTGGACATACTGATTACGGAGTTAGAAAAGATGTTTGCCAAAAAGGAGCCGGAACCGGAGAATATCGGAGAGCGGATTACTGCGGAGGCGAAAAATCATATGGGGGCAACCATTGCGAGGGGGAAGCAGCAGGCGCAGTTCGCCAATTACCGGAGGATCAGTCAGATGTCGATGGACATACAGTCCGTTCTGGGTAATCTCCGGGCGTAGCCGGGGTAATTCTGTCCGGCAGGAAGGTAGCGGGAAGAGACTGGAACAGACGATAAATGATAAGGGAGGCAGTGGATGTATGAAGTAGTGGGAGATGGAATCGTCAATGTATACAGGTGGATGATGGATCATCTCTATATTATCAATATCGTTTTTTCGCTATTGATTATATTTTTTCAACGCAGGAATCCTACGACGGTATGGGCCTGGCTTTTGCTGTTGTACTTTATTCCGGTTCTGGGTTTTGTGCTCTACCTCATCCTTGGTCAGAACTTCCGCAGGGAGCGGATGTTCAAGATGAAGGAGATCGAGGGGGAGATCAAGTATGCTGTACGCAGGCAGGAGGAGTCTATTTACCGGAAGAAGTTAAGGCTGAGGGATCCGGAACTTGATCGTTTCAAAAGACTGATCCTCTACAATCTGAATGAAGCCGAGGCGGTTCTGACGGATAATAATGATATCCGTATCTTTACGGACGGGCGTGAGAAGTTCAGGACGCTTCTTTCGGAAATGGATCATGCAAGGAATTACATCCATGTGCAGTATTATATTATTAAGAATGACGAACTCTGGAAAGAGATCGAGGAAGTTCTGGTGCGCAAGGCCAGGCAGGGAGTGGAGGTGCGTGTCCTGTTCGACAGCATGGGCTGCAGGGGGATGCACCATTCCGACTGGGTGCGTCTCCAGAAAGCGGGAATCAGAGTGGCGGAGTTCTTTCCGGCGCTGCTGGGAAAGCTTCAGCTTCGGGTTAATTACCGCAACCACAGGAAGATTGTGGTCATAGACGGCAGGATTGGTTTTGTGGGCGGCTTTAATGTGGGGCGGGAATATATCGGAAAAGATAAGAAGTTTGGTTACTGGCGTGATACCCATGTGTGTATTGAAGGTTCTGCGGTGACATCCCTGGCAGTACGTTTTGTACTGGACTGGAATTACGCTGCCAGGGAGAACCTGTTCCTGGAAGACCGGCTTTTTGAGATCCCGACTTATGTGAGGAACGGAAGGGATCCTGTACAGATTATTTCCAGCGGCCCGGATTCCGGAAGCCAGGAGATCCGCAATAATTATCTGCGGCTGATCCATATGGCGAGGAAGAACATCTATATTCAGACGCCCTATTTCATACCGGACGACGATATCCGGGATGCGCTGGAGATCGCAGCCAAATCCGGGATTGACGTGCGTATCATGATCCCTTGTAAGCCGGATCATCCTTTTGTTTACTGGGCGACCTATTCCTATCTTGGGGAAATGATCGAGGCGGGGGCAAGGTGTTATACTTATGACAATGGATTTCTCCATGCAAAATGTATGTGTGTGGACGGGCTTGTTACCTGTATGGGGACGGCGAATATGGATATCCGCAGTTTCAGTCTTAATTTTGAGGTGAATGCGGTAATCTACAGTGCGAGAACCACGGAGAGACTGATGGATGCATTTGAGAATGATATTGCAAAAAGTACGCTGGTGACCCGTAAAAGGTATGAGCAGAGGGACTTTGTCATTCGGATCAAGGAGCAGTTCTGCCGGCTGTTGTCCCCGGTTTTATAGAGAAATCGTGAAATAAATGTGAAAATGCTTTGAAATCGGCTGTAAATGTGTTATAACATAAAAGTGTCCCCGGATGGGGAGCGAAATTTTTATAATTGAGGTGGAATATGAAGAAGAGAATCGTAACGTTGCTTGTGGGAGCAGTAACGGCTTCCATGCTGCTGGCAGGATGTTCCGGCAGTAAGGGCCTGGAAACAGATGAATTGAAGATCTCTGTGTATAAAGGGGTTGAGATAGAAGAGGTTGAGAAGCCGGGAGAGGTTACGGATGAGGATGTAGAAAGCTATATTCAGTCGGTACGTCAGAGAGAGGCTACCAAGGAAGAAGTCACGGATCGTCCGGTAGAAGCCGGAGATACGGCAACGATTGATTTTACCGGAAGAATCGACGGTCTGGAGTTTGAGGGGGGATCCTCGGAGGACTATCCGTTAGTGATTGGTTCCGGGCAGTTTATCGAAGGGTTCGAGGACAGCGTGATCGGCCACAATGCGGGAGAGACGTATGACTGGCAGGGCGTGTTCCCGGAGAATTACAAGAATGCGGAATATGCCGGGAAAGATGTGGTATTTACGATTAGTGTGAAGAGCATTTCCAAAGAGGTGGTTCCGGAACTGGACGATGATTTTGTGAAAAGTGTTTCCGAGAAGTCCAAGACTGTAAAGGAATATAAAGAAGAAGTGAAAAAACAGGTCGCAGAAGACAATGAGATGATCTACGAGGACCGGGTCGGCCAGGCAGTCTGGGAGAAGGTGCTGGAGAATACGGAAGTGAAGGAATATCCCGAGGACGAGGTGGATAAGGTGAAGGATCCTCTGGTTGAGCAGTATAAGACGCTGGCAAAGGATTATGGACAGGACTATGAGGAGTTTGTCCAGGCGCAGATGGGATGTACCGCAGAGGAACTGGAGAAGCAGATTGAAGATGCGGCCAGGGAGAATGTAAAGCGCGTGATGGTGACAGAAGCCATTGCGGACAAGGAGAAGATCAAGCTGACGGATAAGGTGTATGAAGAACAGCTTAAGGAGATGGCTTCGCAGTCCGGTTATGACGTAGAGACGTGGAAATCATCTGTAGAGGAAGAGGAACTCAAGGAGATGGTGCTGAACGTCCTGGTGAAAGACTGGCTGGTAGAGCATAGCGTCCAGGTGGCGGCAGAGTAGTGCAGAAAGGCGCATTACGGGATATATGCGGATATATGATGGAAAAGACGGCTTTGACTGGCGGTGGTTCAGTCAAGGCTGTTTTGCTTTTTCTGGCTGTTAATGTGGATAAAGCTATAGAGCCATTTATTAATGAAGAATACAGGAGGCAGGCGAAATACAGTGCCTGCCTCCTCTGCGCTTATCCGGCGCAGTATGCTATTTTACAGCTTTTTTATAACAGGCAATCCCGTATCTGTGAATTACCTCTATCCCATCCTGCCGCAGGGCTTCCACATATCTGCCTTTCTCGATCTGCCGCAGGGCATCGGCGCAGGCCTGGTCAAACATTCCGTTTTCTGCGTATTTTACTTCAATGATACATCCTGTCTTGTCTGCAGGCACTTCCAGGCTGATATCCGTATATCCAACTCCCGACTCCGCATTTGACCTGACACTCCAGCTCCCTTCTGCCTGCAGAAGTCCCAATAACATACCGTGATAAAAATTCTCTTTCATTTCTTTCCTAACATAAGTATCCCGGATACTGATGGATACAGACATAAATTCATTGAATAGCTGTTGTACTTCTATATATTTTCCAGACTTCACAGCTTGACAGAATTTTTTCCATCTGGACGTATCACTCGTAATCTCTGCCTTAAACCAGGAGCGGATTCTTTTTTCAAAGATTCTCCTCACTTCCTGGTTGGGAATGACAAGCTTGTGGACGCCATGATTCGGCTTGCCGGCATCTGTCAAGTATCCGGATGCATAAAGTGCACTCCATAGATAGGTCTGACGTACTTCGTCATCGTCACTGTCAAGATCCGTATAAGTCAATTCCGGTATTAATGTTTTTTCTACCGCTTCGCCGGAAATCAAGGATTCCATCTGGCTTTTCGTCGTCTCGTCTGCCGTTGCAAGAATATCCCGAATAATTGCGTTACTGCTGCTGTTCTCCCAATGGGCTTCCATTGGGGCATCTTTAGACTGCAGGAATTTATCACACTGGTTAATTACATCCCATGGACAATAGATATCTGCATCTCCAAAATGATATCCGTCATACCATTCTTTCAATATATCATACTTTTCTTCAAGGCCATAATAATGAAGCATTTCTTTGACTTCATCTGACGTAAATCCGAAATATTCTGCAAACCGTAAATCGGATATAGTTCCCGTCTTAAAATTATTAAGTCCTGTAAAAATACTTTCTCTGGCGATTCTCAGACACCCTGTGATTACGGCAAAATACAGGTTTTTATTAGTCTTCAGCACCTGGCTGAACAAAGAGCGGATTAATGATACCATCTGCGGATAATAACCTTTCTGGTATGCTTTATCCAGAGGTACGTCATATTCATCAATCAGTACAATTACGGGTATTCTGTAATGTTTGAAGAGCAGCTGCGTCAAAACCCGCAGGCTCCGGTGAAGATTAGCCGATTTTTCAAAATTTTCTTCTATCAGCAGACTCAATTTATCCTTATCTGCCTGCGTTAGTCTGCTGCTCTCCAAAAGAAAGTCAAAACGTCCGGCCTCTTCGCAAATGGCAGCTCCTAACATATCATAGGCGATTTGGAAATTCTCTCCTTCCACATCCTTCATACTAATGGATATGACCGGATGTTTTCCCAGATATTGTTCACACAGTTCTTTTTCTTCCCAAATAGCCAATCCATGAAACAAGGATGGATTGGTGCCGATCTCAAAAAATGTCTTTAGCATATCCAGATTCAGGCTCTTCCCAAACCGACGGGGTCTTGTAAAAAGATTCACACTTCCCCTTGTATTTAACAGATCACGGATAAGACCCGTCTTATCGACATAGTAGAAATCATCCCTTTGAAAGATTTCAAAAAATTCAATCCCTATAGGAAGTTTTTTTAGCTTCATAATGCCAGTATCCCCTTCTGTCTCATATTTACCCAATCAAAACTGTCTTCCCCTCAAATGCAAACCCATACTTGCCCTCGTCTTCCGGGTCATGGACTTTAAATTCCGGAATAATAGAGGCTGTCCTTGCCATAACCGTACCTCCCAGTCTTTTTCTTGTATCTTATCATTATTTCAAAACCTTGTAAACAGAGGATTTTCTCTGGCGGTAAGCGTGAGCCTCGGGCCGGCAGCTGAAAAAAAAGATGCCAGATTCCCCGGGTAATCCGGCATTTTTGCGCCTCCCCGTTGTATTTTGCCCCAATATCATATATACTCTTGTTAAAGATCGTTCTGGTCATAAAGAAATATTTCAAGAAAATATACACAGAAAGCGAGTACAAATGATGGCAGCAAAAGCAAATCAAAGAACGGCAGTCAGATTCCTGTTTACGCCTGACGGCTTTACTCCCGACACCTCTTCCCTAAATTCGGAAGCCGAATTTCGGGCGGCCGAGAAGTGGGCGGTGCAAGGAGGGTATCCGGCTCTTTACGAGTCTGGCCTTGAGGGCAGGCCTGAGGAAGCAGACCCTTCGGAGAGTTTTCTGTATCAGGTGGCTGCAGCTTTTTTCCGGCAGCTTACTGACCTGCCGGAACTCGAGATTGTGCGTGGGAAGGCGAAGGTGGTATTGCCGGACGAGGCGGCAGAAGAGCTGCTGTGGGCGGTTCCTTTTGCAATCGGCGCTGAGCACATCACGAAGAAATGGCTGAAGAAGGTATTTCAGAATCTGCAGGCAATCTTTTCAAAAGAGATTTCTGCCTATGACGGGACTGTGGAAATGTACCTGACGGAGAAGAACCAGGCATTGCGGGTGCCGGAGAGGGTCTTCTTTCATCTGGTGGAGAACCAAAAATCAGATTATCCGTTTGCATTTCTGGCCACATATGCCACAAAGGGAGAGAACGGGAAGATTCGTCATGTCCCATTGAAATATGCCTTGACGGAATATCAGAATGACCGGAGCAGATTACTGGCGCTTCTTTCCTGCCTGAATCGTGCGGCGGAGGTGTCTGACTTGATTGGCGGCTTCATGGACAGCGGGGAGTTGTTCCATCCGCTGAAGCTTACGGCGGATGAGGCATATACGTTTCTGAAACAGATTGAAGAGATTGAGAATACGGGGATTCTGTGCCGGATTCCCAACTGGTGGAAGAAGAATGCGGCGTCAGTATCCATGGCTGTAAGCCTGGGCGATGAGAAACCGTCCATGCTTGGTTTTGATGCACTCATTTCTATGAAGCCGAAGCTTATGGTGGACGGCGTGGAACTGACGGAAGAAGATATACGGCAGCTTCTGGCACGGACGGAGGGACTGGCATTTCTCAAGGGGAAATGGATTGAGGTAGACCATGCCCGTCTGGAGCGGCTGCTGGAGGAGATGGAGGGACAGGAGAAAGAGATTACGCTGATGGAAGCCCTGCGGATGGAGATGGGCACAGGCCAGGCAGAGAAAGAACTGGATGTAGGAACGCTGATTACCAATGGGAAATGGCTGTCTTCCCTTCTGGCAAACCTCCGCAAACCGGAGAAGATCCGCAAGGCTTTAGTCCCTGGCACGGTGAAGGCCACTCTGCGTCCTTATCAGAAGAATGGTTTTGCGTGGCTGAATTATATGGATCAGCTTGGATTCGGGGCGTGTCTGGCAGACGATATGGGACTGGGGAAGACGCTGCAGGTGCTGACTTATCTGGAGAAGCTTCGCAGGCAGGACAAGGACGCCCGTGTACTGCTTGTGGTGCCGGCCTCTTTGCTGGGGAACTGGCAGAAAGAAGCGGAAAAGTTCGTCCCTGGCATGGAATTGTCCATCCTGCACGGCGGCGGGGCGGTGACGCTGGGGAAAAGGGTGAAATCGGAACCGGCATTTCTGAATATCACCACCTATGGAATGGTTTCCAGAATCAAGGAACTGCGGGAGATTGACTGGTCCTGCATCATCCTGGATGAAGCGCAGGCAATCAAGAATCCCGGGACGAAACAGACCAGGGAGATTAAGCAGCTGTCCGGCCGGATGCGCATCGCAATGACAGGGACACCTATCGAAAATGACCTGACAAATCTCTGGTCTCTGTTCGACTTCCTGAATAAAGGGCTGATGGGAACCTCTGCGGAGTTCCGCGATTTCTGTAAGAAATTAAAGGACAGTCCCGAGAACTATATGAAGCTGAAATCCATGGTGGCTCCGTTTATGCTGAGAAGGCTCAAAACAGATAAGCGGATCATCAAGGATCTTCCTGAGAAACTGGAAACGATTGATTATGCAGGAATGTCGAAACAGCAGGTGGTATTGTACCGGAAGGTGGTAGACGATATGGAAAAGCGGGTGGTGGAATCCGACGGGATTGAGCGGTGCGGCATTGTCCTGTCTACCATTGTAAAGCTGAAGCAGATCTGCAACCATCCGGATCAGTATCTGGGGCAGCAGACATTTGCAGAGGAAGACAGCGGCAAATTCGCAATGCTCCGGGAGATTTGCGAGACTATTTACGAAAAAAGAGAGCGGGTGCTGGTATTTACACAATTTAGGGAGATTATCGACCATCTGGCATCATTTCTTAGAGAAATCTTCCATGCAGACGGGTATGTACTGCACGGAGGGACGCCTGTGGCAGCCCGGGGAAAGATTGTAGACGCTTTTCAGGGCGAGGCGTACGTGCCGTTCATCGTACTGTCCGTAAAAGCCGGAGGTACGGGGCTGAATCTGACGAAGGCGAACCACGTGATCCATTTTGACCGCTGGTGGAATCCGGCGGTGGAGAATCAGGCCACAGACCGGGCGTTCCGGATTGGCCAGAAGAAGAACGTGATGGTGCACAAGCTGGTGTGCCAGCAGACGATTGAGGAAAAGATTGACAGGATTATTGAATCCAAGAAGGAACTGGCGGAGAATGTAATCGGCGGCGGCGCAGAGAGCTGGATTACAGAACTTGGGAATGATGAATTAATGTCCCTGATGAGGCTTGGGTAGGGAGTGGAACACTATACATGCCCGGCCGGGCGGGTGGACTTCGTCCATTAAGGTAAGATTAAGGAGAGTGCAGGATGAGCAAATACTGGGGAGATTTTCCGCAATACAGCCAGCCGAATGCCGCTGAACTGCGGAAAAAATCGGCGGAGAGTAAGAAGAAAGAAAAGGCAAAGGGAAAGGTGTTAGAGCCTGTCACAATAAAAGGAAGAACCATTGTCAGCCACTGGTGGGGAAAGGCGTGGTGCGACAATCTGGAACGGTATGCGGATTATGAGAGCCGTCTTGACCGGGGGAAGCGATATGTCCGTACGGGAGCGGTGATTGACCTTAAGATCCAGAAGGGAAAGATTCTTGCAAGAGTCCAGGGAACCCGCAAGACCCCTTACAAGGTGGAGATCCGGATCAGTCCTCTGTCTGAGGAACGCTGCCAGTCCATCATCCGGAAATGCGGCAGGAAGCTTGAAAATCTGGAGGCGCTGCTGGCGGGCGATTTTCCGGAAGAAATGCAGGAACTGTTCCAGAGCCGGGACGGTCTGTTCCCGTCACCCCGGGAGATCAGCTTCAGCTGTAGCTGCCCGGACTGGGCGCTTTTGTGCAAGCACGTTGCGGCAGCGCTTTACGGAGTGGGAGTGCGGCTGGACGAGAATCCGCTGCTGTTCTTTGAACTTCGGGGGATCGAAGTAGGCCGCTTTATTGACGTTACTTTGGCCAACCGTGTGGAAGCCATGCTTGCAAACGTAGGGAATAAGAGCAGCAGGATGATGGACGATGAGGAGATGGAAGGATTGTTCGGAGTTATCTGAAATTTATCATTATCCTGTCCGGTCATGATATGAAAAAAGTTTGTAAAAAATAAAAAAAGTGCTTGCTTATTTGTCGCCCCTTTGCTATAATAAGCAAGTACGAAACAGAAAGACAGTTTAATAAGGCTCCGTGGTCAAGCGGTCAAGACGCTAGCCTCTCACGCTGGAATCAGGGGTTCGATTCCCCTCGGAGTCACTGGAGAATCCTTTTGAAGAGTAATCTTTGAGAGGATTTTTTTATTGTAATTTTTTACAATATGATATATAATAGAACCTAGTGAAAAATATAACATGCCATGGGATGCGCCAGCATCTGGAAGGGCAGAAGGAATTGGAGGAATTCATATGTTAGTATCAGCAAAAGAGATGCTTGAAAAAGCAGTAGCAGGCCACTACGCAGTAGGACAGTTTAATATCAACAACCTTGAGTGGACGAAAGCCATCCTGACCGCAGCAGAGGAGACGAAGTCACCTGTAATCCTGGGTGTATCCGAAGGCGCAGGAAAGTACATGACCGGTTTTAAGACCGTACAGGATATGGTTGCTGCCATGGTTGAAGAGATGGGAATCACTGTTCCGGTTGCTACACATCTTGACCACGGTTCCTACGATGGATGTAAGAAATGTATCGAAGCAGGCTTTACCTCCATTATGTTTGACGGCTCCAAGTATCCAATCGAAGAGAATGTTGCCAAGACAAAAGAACTGATTGAGATCTGCCGTGAGAAGGGAATGTCCCTTGAGGCAGAAGTAGGCGCAATCGGCGGAGAAGAAGACGGCGTTGTCGGCCAGGGCGAGTGTGCGGATCCGAACGAGTGCAAGATGATCGCTGACCTTGGCGTGGACATGCTGGCAGCCGGTATCGGTAACATCCATGGCAAATATCCCGAGAACTGGGCAGGATTAAGCTTTGAGACTCTGGACGCCATCCAGAAGCTTACAGGAGATATGCCTCTGGTTCTTCACGGCGGTACGGGAATCCCGGATGATATGATTAAGAAGGCGATTGACCTTGGTGTTGCCAAGATCAATGTGAATACAGAGTGTCAGCTTGTATTTGCAGACGCTACCCGCAAATATATCGAGGCAGGAAAAGACCTGGAAGGAAAGGGATTCGATCCTCGTAAATTACTGAAGCCTGGCTATGAAGCAATCATTGCAAAGGTGAAAGAGAAGATGGAATTATTCGGATCTGTTGGAAAAGCGTAATCAGTGAAAATTTTACTTGCCTTTTTCAGCGGACTTTGGTATACTGACAGGCGTAGAGAGAACAAAGGCGTTCCGACCGGAGGTCGGGGTGCCTTTTTCTTTGCAGCGGTATGGAGCATGGGAAGTTGATACTTTTTAAGAAAGGAATTGTAAAACATATGAGTGAACTGTTAAATGTAGCTGATATTTTCGGAGAAGACGTATTCAATGACAAGGTAATGCAGGAGCGTCTGCCTAAGAAGGTTTACAAAGATCTGAAAAAAACCATTGAGGAAGGCAAGGAGCTGGAACTTGCAACAGCGGACGTGATCGCACACGAGATGAAAGAATGGGCGATTGAGAAGGGGGCGACCCATTATACCCACTGGTTTCAGCCCCTTACAGGAGTGACGGCGGAAAAACATGATTCCTTTATTTCTGCACCGATGGAGAACGGTAAAGTGCTGATGAGTTTTTCCGGTAAAGAGCTCATTAAGGGTGAGCCGGATGCGTCTTCGTTCCCATCAGGAGGACTGCGCGCCACCTTCGAGGCCAGAGGATATACGGCATGGGACTGTACTTCTCCTGCGTTTGTGAGACATGATGCGGCAGGGGCGACACTCTGTATTCCCACGGCGTTCTGTTCCTATACAGGCGAAGCCCTGGATCAGAAGACACCGCTTCTGCGTTCCATGGAAGCAATTAATGTGCAGTCCCTGCGTCTGATCCGTCTGTTTGGAAATACGACGTCAAAGAAGGTAACGCCATCGGTAGGGCCGGAACAGGAATATTTCCTTGTGGATGCAGAAAAATTCCAACAGAGAAAAGACCTGATCTATACAGGAAGGACGTTGTTCGGCGCCATGCCGCCCAAAGGCCAGGAGCTGGATGACCATTATTTCGGAACCATCCGCCAGAGGATAGCCGGATTCATGAAGGACGTAAACGAACAGCTCTGGCGGGTAGGCGTTTCTGCCAAGACCCAGCATAACGAGGTTGCACCGGCCCAGCACGAACTTGCGCCGATCTATGCCCAGGCAAATGTGGCCGTTGACCACAACCATCTGGTCATGCAGACGTTAAAGCGGGTTGCCTGTCAGCATGGCATGAAATGTCTGCTTCATGAGAAGCCGTTTGCCGGGGTAAATGGCTCCGGAAAGCACAACAACTGGTCCCTTACAACGGATGACGGGAAGAACCTGCTGGATCCTGGCAGGACTCCTCACGAGAATATCCAGTTCCTTCTGGTACTTACCTGTGTGCTGAAAGCAGTGGATGAGCATGCAGATCTGCTTAGGGAGTCTGCGTCTGACCCGGGAAATGACCACAGGCTTGGCGCAAACGAGGCGCCTCCGGCAATTATCTCTGTTTTTCTTGGGGAACAGCTTGAGGATGTGATTGAGCAGCTGATCAGTACCGGAGAGGCGACCCACAGCCTCAAGGGCGGTAAGCTGGAGACGGGAGTGCGCACACTTCCGGATCTGGCGAAAGATGCCACGGACAGAAACCGGACGTCACCGTTTGCGTTTACCGGAAATAAATTCGAATTCCGTATGGTGGGTTCCCGTGATTCCATCGCAGGACCCAACGTTGTGCTGAATACCATCGTTGCAGAGGCGTTTGCAGAGGCATGCGACGTTCTGGAGAGTGCAGAGGACTTTGGCAAGGCGGTTCATGATCTGATCAAGAAATATGCAGTGGAGCATTACCGGATTGTTTTCAATGGAAATGGTTACTCGGACGAGTGGGTTGAAGAAGCCGCAAGGCGCGGTTTACCGAATATCCGGTCCATGGTGGAGGCGATCCCGGCGCTTACCACGGACAAAGCTGTGGCAATGTTCGAGAAGTTCAAAGTATTTACAAAGGCGGAACTTGAATCCCGTGCGGAGATTAAGTATGAGAATTACGCAAAGGCGATTAATATTGAAGCGCGTACGATGATTGACATGGCCAGCAAGCAGTTTATTCCGGCAGTGATTAAATATACGAAGCAGCTTGCCGACACGGTGATTGCTGTGAAAGCGGCCGGGGCAGATGCGTCTGTACAGGCAGAACTGCTTACGGAGATTTCCGGTCTGCTTGCGAAGACAAAGCAGGCGCTTGCGGAACTGATCCGGCTTACTGAGCAGGCAGCTGCGATGGAAGAAGGAGAGGCGCAGGCCAGATTCTATCATTTTGATGTGGTTCCTGCCATGGAAGCGCTTCGTTCGCCGGTTGACCGGCTGGAGATGATTGTAGATAAAGAGGCATGGCCGATGCCGTCTTACGGAGATCTTATTTTTGAAGTATAAACCCTTACCGGTTCCTTGAGAAAGATATTAGGAAATTTTAAGAACCTTGGACTTGGAATGAACACAAGTATGTGATATTCTAAGTGCAAGGTTTTTTCCGGCTGAGGCCGGATATAGGGAACCGGCTTAGGAGGGTATTAGGATGACGAAATATGAATTTCTGGAAAAGATGCGGCATGCCCTGGCAAATGATCTGAACGGCCCGGCGGTGCAGGATAATATTAATTATTATGACGGGTATATCAGAGACGAGGTGGGAAAGGGGCGAAGTGAGGCGGCGGTAATCGAGGAACTGGGGGATCCCTGGGCGCTTGCCAGGACAATTATTGAATCTGCGGGGAATGGCGGCAATGCGCAGGAGGATTATACATACGAGCCCAGGCGGCAGGAATATGGGAACGGACAACAGGGAAGGCAGCCGGTTGTCCATGTATCTGGCATCAGTTCCTGGTGGAAGAAGCTTCTTGTGGTTCTGGGAGTTGTGGGGATTATTATGCTGGTGGTGGCGGTCATCGGCGGAATCTTTTCACTGCTTGCGCCCGTTATTGTTCCGTTGCTTATTATTGCGTTTGTAGTGCGTCTGATCGGAGGACGGCGGCGCTGACCTGAGGCAGGAAGAAGCCGGAGGGAAAGTCTGCAAAACGGGCAGGAAGAACTTCCGGAATAAAGTAAAAGATCGATGGGGGAGCCATCGATCTTTTGAGGGGAGTATAAATAATTAATAAGGGGTTGTAGAAAGTATTCTTTCTACACATCTTAGTATAGTATAGTGTGGATAAAAATGCAAGATAAAATTTCGAAAAAAAGCAAAATTTTAAAAATAAATTTGCAAAATAATACATAAAACGTTGTACAAGGGACATAATAGCCATGTAACAAAAATGATTTAGGAGGAATTGACATGGCTAAGAATTATAATTCATCTAACAAGAACGCATCTAACCAGAATGCGAACCAGAACACAAGCAACCAGAATGCGGGCAACAAGAACGCATCTAACCAGAATGCAGGCAACAAGAATGCATCTGACAAGAATGCGTCCAATATGAATTCCAGAAACTCTAACAGCACTACTTCTAACAGCTCTGACTATAGCAACAACTACTAGGAAGGAGCGGACCGGCTTACAGCGCCTGGAGACTGAGGGCGTATGACGGTTCATGACAATACCTGGGTTAGAGAAAAATCAAAGAAAATGGAAAGAAAAGTGCGCTGCATAAGAATTCATCTTATGCGGCGCACTTTTTATTCCACTGGATATGGAAAACCTTCCGGTGACAGGTTTTCTGTATTGACAACGGATAGCGAAAAAAGTAAGATGGAGAAGTAACATTTAATAGCAGAGGCTGGAGAAACTTTATGAATAGAATGGAGTTGATCGCTCCCTGCCATTTTGGTCTGGAAGCGGTGCTGAAAAGAGAGATCCTGGATCTCGGCTATGAGATTGCCAGGGTGGAGGACGGCAGGGTGACTTTCTACGGGGATGCTGCGGCAGTGTGCTATGCGAATATTTTCCTTCGCACGGCAGAGAGAATTCTGTGGAAAGTGGGAAGTTTTTCTGCGGTTACGTTTGAGGAATTATTTGAAGGGACGAAGGGACTGCCCTGGGAGGACTACATACCGAAGAACGGGAAATTCTGGGTGGCGAAAGCGGCATCCGTGAAGAGCCGGCTGTTCAGTCCTTCGGACATTCAGTCGATTATGAAGAAAGCGATGGTCAGAAGGCTGGAGGAACATTATCATCTGGAACGGTTTCCCGAGGACGGCGCCCCGTATCCGGTGAGGGTGTTTCTGATGAAGGATGAAGTGACGGTGGGGATCGACACTTCGGGAGTTTCTCTCCACAAGCGGGGCTACCGGGAGGTGTCCGGGAAAGCGCCGATCACGGAGACTCTGGCAGCGGCGCTGATTATGCTGACGCCCTGGAGAAAAGACCGGATACTGGTGGATCCCTTCTGTGGAAGCGGTACGTTTCCTATCGAGGCGGCAATGATGGCAGCGGATATGGCGCCGGGGATGAATCGTTCATTTACTGCTGAAAAGTGGACGCATCTGATTCCGAAGAAGCTATGGTATGATGCGGCGGAGGAAGCGCAGGACCGGATCCGGGATGATATCCAGGTGGATATCCAGGGGTATGATACAGACCGGTCTGTGATTAAGATTGCCAGGAGAAATGCCAGGGAGGCGGGAGTCGGACATCTGATCCATTTTCAGGAAAGGGATGTCAGGGAACTGAGCCATCCTAAGAAGTATGGATTTGTGATTACGAACCCGCCTTACGGGGAACGGTTAGAAGACAAGGCGGCTCTTCCGGAACTCTACCAGGCTTTCGGTAAAAGTTTCCGAAAGCTTGATTCCTGGTCGGCGTATATGATTACTTCTTATGAAGAAGCGGAGAAATATTTTGGACGGAAGGCGGATAAGAACCGTAAGATCTATAATGGGATGCTGAAGACTTATTTTTATCAGTTCCAGGGGCCGAAGCCGCCGGGGCGTGGGAAGAATGCGGACATGAGATGAAGGGATGGTAAATGGGATGGTGGACAAAATTATATTTGCAACAGGGAATGAACATAAGATGGCGGAGATCCGGATGATTCTTGAGGAGCCTGGCGTGCAGATCATTTCACAGAGGGAGGCGCAGATTGAAGCGGATGTGGTTGAGGACGGGACGACTTTTGAGGAAAATGCTCTGATTAAGGCAACGGAGGTTGCAAAGGCGGCGAGGAAGATACCGGGATATGAGAGGGCGGTGGTTCTGGCCGATGACTCCGGCCTGGAGATTGACTATCTGAACAAGGAGCCTGGAATTTATTCGGCGCGCTATATGGGGGAGAACACCCCGTATGATATTAAGAATCAGGCCTTGATCGACCGGCTTGACGAAGTGCCGGATGAACAGCGGACGGCAAGGTTTGTGTGTGCGATTGCCGCTGCGTTTCCGGATGGAAGCAGTGAGGTGGTCAGGGGCACGATGGAGGGGATCATCGGGCATGAGCCTGCCGGGGAAAATGGATTCGGCTATGATCCTATTTTCTTTCTGCCGGAGTATGGGTGTACGAGCGCCCAGCTTGCGCCCGAAAAAAAGAATGAATTAAGCCACAGGGGAGAAGGGCTTCGGAAGATGCGGACAATCCTTGAGAGACGGTAAAGGGATGGAGAGAGTATGAAAATATTGATTGTTAGTGATACACATAAGTCACACAGGAATCTTGAGAAGATTCTGGAAGAGCTGCAGCCTCTGGATATGCTGATTCATCTTGGCGATACGGAGGGCGGGGAGGATTATATTGCGGCTCTGGCAGACTGCCCGTCACATATTATAAGGGGAAATAATGATTTCTTCACGGATCTTCCAAAGGAGGAAGAGTTTGAGGTCCTGGGGCATCATGTCTTTATTACTCATGGACATTATTATTATGTGGCATTGGGTGAGGAGCGGCTGAAGGAAGAGGCCAGGCAGCGTGGGGCGGATATTGTGATGTATGGTCATACCCATAAGCCGTCTCTCACCCGGGAGGCAGATCTGATTACACTGAATCCGGGAAGTGTGGCGTATCCAAGGCAGGAAGGACGCAGGCCAAGCTATATGGTCATGGAACTGGATGAAGACGGAAATGTGGATATTTCCCAAGAGTATTTGTAATTTTTTGCAGAAAAACTAAAAAAAGTTGTTGACAAGCGGCGGATATTCCTATATAATAACTTTTGTGTCACGGAGATGTGACGACAGGGGACAGGAAACATATAGTGACGGGGTGTGGCTCAGCTTGGCTAGAGCGCCTGGTTTGGGACCAGGAGGTCGCAG
>CAJULU010000009.1:9365-77800 GCA_910587575.1 uncultured Dorea sp. | reverse complement strand
TTCAAATTTAATTGTTGGATTGATGTAATTTTCGGACAGTCTGGGGGGGGGTAGTCTGGTATGCTGGGGAGTGACAACAGGATTTATTACAAATCTTTTTTCACGAATACTGGGTAATTCACGGAATATTGTGGCCATGAACTGGCTGACGCCGATCAATCCGCCTTTCCTGGCAAGATGTCTGAGAAGGTTGATGGTGAACAACCGAAGGTGCCGGATTATCGTAAATTCTGTGGAATCAAAAGAAAAATGGTTAGAAACACTTAGAGTAAAAGACTATGGAAACATTCATTTTATCCCGGATTCATATGATTCACGTATCGGATTTCAGAAACCATACCGCAGGGAAACGGTCTATTGCTTTACAGGCGGTGAAAATAATCGGGACTGGAAATTTTTAATGAAATTAGCAGAGCGGCTGCCGGAGACTGAATTTGTCTGTGCTGCATATGAAACTTATTTTAAACAACAGGTAAATCATCTTCCTGGGAATGTAAGCGTGTATTATTCGCTGCCCGCAGAGGAATATTACGCCTTAATGAAAGGAGCCACCATAATTTTGCTGCCGCTGAGAGATGACCGTGTGTCTGGTCTGATCAATATTACACATGCGGCCCAATATGGACAGGTATGTATTTCAACCAGAACCAAGGCTACAGAATTATATTACAGAGAAGATCTGGGAAGGTTTCTGCCGGAACGTGATCCCGGTAAATGGGTGGAAACTCTGTCATATTTAATTCATTGCAGTAATGATGAATTTGTCTCCGTGGCATCCGGATTCCAGGATTATATCAGACATCAGTTTAACCCGGAAGAAATAGCAAAAGAGTTGTCAAAAGTAATTGGAGGAAAAGAGTTTGAATAACATTGCCATCTATGATTTCTGCCAGACTCTTGTAGACTTTGAGTCGGGGGATGCATTTATCCATTATATCAGAAACAAAGAAGGGACTCCGTATATGCTGAGGATGGAAAGACTGCGCAAAGCAATGATCCGTACAAAGACCATGTTTGTTATAGAAAGGATTCTGAAACTGCTTCATAAGAATGGCTCTTTGAATAAGCGGATGGTTCTTCTGGAACTTAGGGGAATGGAGAGGGGAAAAATTGAAGCTTATGCAGAATTATATTATGAGAATGTCATAAAAAGGCATTTTATAACAAAGGTATTGAAGCAGCTGAGGGAACAGCAGGAACGTCGCTATCAGATTGTAATCGTCTCGGCTTCATATGATCCTTTTTTAAAATTATTTGTCAGAGAATATAAAATAGATGACCTGATCACAAATGAATATCGCTACGATAAAGAAGAAAAATTTACCGGCAGATTATGTCGTGAGGATTGTATCGGAGAGAATAAAGTAAGACGTTTTATGGAGAAGTATCCGGATTTTGATGTGAATGGTTACGAAGACAGTGTTTCCTATGGGGATAGCCGGTCTGATCTTTCAATTTTGAAACTAACCGGAAGAGGGGTAGTGATCTCCAGGGGGAAAAGTAAAGAATGGGCATCCGCAAATGGATTAGAGGAGTTTATATGGTAAAGCAGAGGATTAGAAAAAGCATTCTCTTAAGAAAAAGCTTTTTGCAGTTAAAAAAAATCCAGATCGCTCTTATGGGTGAGAAGAAGTGGGCGGCGAAAGTATATAAGAAGAATACGGGATATGATATAGATCTTGAAAACCCGGAAACATTGAATGAAAAGATTGTCTGGCTTAAGGTGAATTATTTTCAGGAACACTCCGTTCAATGCTGTGACAAGTATCTGATTCACGGCTATTTAAAAGAGAAACTGGGCTATGATTATGCGCCGAAACTTCTGTATGTTACACGTTCGCCGAAGGATTTGTCAATGAACAAGATCAGAAAGTTTCCGTGTATCATAAAAGTGTCTAATGGAAGCGGTTCTAATCTGATCGTGAAAGACCGGAACTCCTATACAGATACCTGGCTGAAAGAATATTTCAGGAGGCAGGTTATTTCTTCGAATCTGCATACGGTCATATCCAGGGAACATCAGTATTTTGAAAAAAATCCCTATATTGTTGTGGAAGAATTGTTACAGGATGCCCATGGACGGATACCGGATGATTACAAATTTCTGTATATCAATGGAGAACTTCAGTTTATCTACTGTTCCGTTGACCGGCTGAACGCCAATGTAAGACAGGTATATGATCCCGA
The DNA here is from genome assembly GCA_910587575.1 of uncultured Dorea sp. Lineage (GTDB taxonomy): Bacteria > Bacillota > Clostridia > Lachnospirales > Lachnospiraceae > Sporofaciens. The sequence continues at coordinate 75,613 of CAJULU010000009.1, read as the reverse complement.
CTGGAACCGGCTGCATTTTATCTGGGTAAGAGATGCGGATAAAAAGACGTATGACAGGTATGAGGCTTCCCGGTCCATTCCGAAACCAGAGAATTTTGAAGAGATGCTGAGATTATCTGCAGAATTGGCACAGGATTTTCCGCTTGTAAGAATTGATTTTTATAATCTGGACGGGAAATTGTATATCGGGGAGATCACCCTGTATCATGGGTCAGGCAATGATAGATTTTACCCGGAAAAATATGACAGAATATATGGGGAAAAACTGAAATTACCAAAAACACAAAGATCATGAATGGAGACATGGACAGATGAGTTATATTAACAGATATTTGAGAAATTTTAAACCGTATGCAGTTGCATCACATAAGATCTGGCAGGCTGACGATGAAGAAAGAAAAGAGATTCTGAAGCTGGACTGGAATGAATCTACTATGAATCCTTCTCCTAAAGTGAAAGAACGGCTGAAAAAATTATTAGACCAGGATTTTCTGAATTTTTATCCGGCAACTTATAATGAAACCCTGCATTCGCTGCTTTCGGAATATGTGGAACTTCCCAAAAAGAATGTCCAGTACTTTGCGAGTTCGGATTCCCTGCACGAGTATATTGCAAAAATGTTTATCACGGTCGGAGATCCGGTGCTAATATTATGGCCGAGTTATGATAATTTCCGGTTAACGGCACAGGTGGCAGGAGCGCATGTCATGTTTTATGAGTTGGATTATCAATTTGAATTTGATAAGCAGGCCTTTGAGAATAAGATTTATCATAAAGAACCATCTCTTGTGTATATATGTAATCCCAACAATCCTACGGGATTGATGCTGAGTAAAGAATATATCGAATTTTTGCTGAAAGAATTTCCGGATACTATGTTTCTCATTGACGAGGCATATATTGAATTTTCCGGCGGAAGCTGTAAAGAACTGGTGAAAGAGTATGATAACATTCTGATTTCCAGAACCATGTCAAAGGCTTTTGGACTGGCAAACATCAGATTTGGGTACCTGCTGGCATCGGAAGAAAATATTCATTTTATTTCAAGTATCAGAAATCCTAAGAATATTACTACATTTGCACAGGAGTCGGTTATCGGAGCGCTTGGCGATATTGATTATATGCGGGATTATGTAGTAAGGGTAAATGAGGCCAGGAAATATTTTACGGATTATATGAATCATGAATATAAGAATATGTTTCATGCATATCCGTCAGATACGAATTTTGTTCTGATCAGATGCAGCAGCCTGCTGGTAAAAAAAGAAATTCTGGCTTATCTGGAAAGACATAATATCTTTGTCAGAAATGTAAACCAGAGTGAGAATGTAAAAGATTGTATCAGAGTCACGATTGGAACAAAGAAACAGATGGAATATGTGATAAAGCTATTCGGCGAATATATTAAGGACGTAGAAAGATACCAGAGATAAATATGTGCTATAGGATGAACAAGGAGAATGAAGATGGAAGTGTGTATGGAGACGAAAAAGTGGTCGTTAAATAATGCAGTGAAAAACTGGTATATCATAGTATCTGTGGCTGGATTTGCGGTAATGCAGATCCGGCTGAATCCGTCTTATGTGATTAGTCTGATTGGAATGCTCATTGCGGCTGTTTATATCATTGGACGGACGGGTACAATATCAGATTATGTGAAGGGACAAAATAAATATATACGGATATACTCTTTTGTTAATTCTGTTGGGATTGTATATGCAAATTATAACATAATGTTCATATATCTGGAGTCCTTTTTCGTGTCTGGAAACGGAAAAGCAGACAGGATTCTGTCTGCTCTGAGGATAGGGGAAGACGATTTCTGGATGTGGATCAGAATTTTTCTTGTTATGGCTGATATATTGTCATTTGGAGTTGTTTATGCGCTGACTGGTTATATTTGCAGTAAGATTCTTAATGTATTAAAGGATATTGAAATATATAGATTCATGAACGGGCTCCAAAAATCAGAAAAGATGATATACTTTATATTACTTTTTATTCAGATGATAATGACGATCACTTTTTTTCGTGTTTCTGTTGCCGGATATTCAGGTCCCTGTAATATTATTTATGGAACGGATTCTGCAATATATGGTAATATTATGAATTTCCTGCATGTGGATATACTGAATATCCGTCAGCCGCTGTTAGAACTGACTGCCAGTCCGTTTGTTGGCTTTACGTTTCTTTTTACGGTGATACCGGCAGAAAATGCCTGGATTGCTTCTGTACTGGCACAGCTGGTACAAGTAATGTTATTATTTTTATCTAATATTATGTTGATAAAATTAATGGACATTAAGTATGCGAAGAATCGTATTGCGGCGATGCTTTTACTGGTGGTTTCTTATTCGGGTTTGGAAGGTATATTAATTGTAGAAAAATATATTTTTGCATATTTCTGGATAATTATTTACATATCATGGTTTTTTTGCGGGAAAGAAAATAATAAAAGATTTGTATCTGATATGTTAATCGGAAGCATGGTGACAAGTGCATTTCTGCTGCCGTTTGCAGAGTTTGAACGATGCGGATTTTCATTCAGAGATACTGCGAAAAATATGGTTTTCAGAGCGCTTTCGTTTATGGGTACGCTGATGCTGACATTTCATTTAGGACTGGTTTATTCTGTAAAAATATCCAATACATTTTCCTATGTAGGTACAAAAATTCCGTGGGGGGGGGTGGAGGCCGAATCCTTCAGTACCTCAATTTTGTGGGGGCCTGTTTCTTTGCGCCGGAAGCAGAAATAGTCGTTAAAGAAGGCTGGTATACCTGGTTTTTATGTGATGTGAATTTTCTGAATATAGGAGGAGCGGCTGTATTCATTTTGTCGGTATTATCCTTGCTGATTAACCGTAGGGATAAATTATGCAGGGTTTCGGGTATATGGATCAGTCTGTCGGTTATATTGTTTATCTTAGGAGGCTGGGGAACGGAATATAACGAACTTGCAATCTATCTTCTGTATTTTTCATGGGCATTTATTGTATTACTTCTTAAGTTCTTTGAAACAGCAGGTAAAAATATAGCTCTCATGGCAGAGTCTTTCTGTGTGATGGGAATACTGCTGATTAATGTCAATGGCATAATAGATTTAATCAAATTCTCATGTCAATATTATCCCTTTTAATGCGGATTACGGGGGTAAAGTGATATGAGAGATTATTTAAAAGAAATGAGAGTTTCCCATTACATAAAGAATATCCTTGTGTTTGCAGCGCTGGCATGCAGCGGCCAGTTCTTTGACTGGAAAAAACTGTTCCGCAGTATGATGGGATTTTTTTCATTCTGTATGGTATCTTCGGTTGTGTATGTTATAAATGATATAAAAGATATAGAAAAGGACCGTCAGCATCCGACAAAGTGTAAGAGGCCAATTGCTGCCGGGAAGATCACTATAAGAAGTGCGGTGATCCTGGTTATTGGTATGTCTGTAACTGCGTTTATATGCAGTATATTTACATGCAGTGCTGTTTCGGGGCTATTTTTGCTGATTTATCTGTTTTTAAATATATCCTACAGTATCGGATTAAAAAATATTCCGATTGCTGACATATCCATTCTGGTGTCGGGCTTTTTGCTGCGTGTGATCTATGGAGCGGTTATTACGGATATTGAAATATCACACTGGTTATATCTGGCAGTTATTGCATCTGCATTTTATTTTGTTCTGGGGAAGAGAAGGAATGAATTACAGAAGATACAGACTGGCAATACCAGAAAAGTATTGAAATTTTATACGGAGTCCTTTTTAGACAAAAATATGTATATGTGTCTGGCTCTGGTGCATGTTTTTTATGCTTTATGGTGTACTGATGAAAAGACGGCAGAAGCCTATCAAAATCATTATCTGCTGTGGACAGTGCCAGTAGTATTGATCATTATGATGAGATATAGTCTTGACGTAGAAAGTGATTCTGATGGAGATCCGACAGAAGTTCTGATTCATGACAAGACTCTGGCGGCACTGGTTCTGATATATCTGTCAGTAATGTTATGCCTGCTGTATGTATTCTAGGAAGAAATAATGGACGATGAAAAAGGAAATGAGACTAAAGAAGGAGAGAGCTATATACGGTCATTCCCAGGTTCCCTCCTGTGGTCTTAATCAGATCGGCTGCGCTGGCCGCCAATCAGCACCTTTCGGCCTTCAAATGCAAAACCATATTTATGAATCCTCTGATGTGGTATGCCTTTTGCAGTCAGTGCGGCTTCATACGCCTTTTCTTCAATCTGCATCAGTGCATTGGCCAGAGTTTCCTCAATGCTTTTTTCTTTCTCGGGTTTTCGGACTTTAAACTCAATAATATAAGCAGGATCCTTTTCCCTGTCCGGAGGCTCGATCATCACGTCATAACGCCCGAATCCGCTTTCTCTGTTAGAAGTTATGGTAAATCGGTCCTCAAGTCCCACCATAAGCCCAAGGACGAAACCATGGTAGAAACTTTCGGGATCATCGCCCTGTGAAGCGTTCTTTGCAGTGTCAAAACTGGAAAAACTCTGAAGTGAACCATGCTCCCACCATTCCCTGATGAAATCTGTCTTATCAATATAGAATTTCTGTTTCTCGATCAGACCGGCGAAATCCTGAGCGCCGATATTTACAGAAATATTTTTCAGATGCTGCATATGGTTACCTCCATGTGGTAATGGCAAGGAAATTCCTGCCCCTATTATAACAAAAGGCTGTCACTGTGTAAAGTGATACGCCCCGCCTTCCTGCATATTGCGAATCCCGGAAGATTATGGTAGTATAATCAGAATAAAAGAGCGAATTTATCCGGAGGTGTTACAGAATTGGATTTATACCAGATTTTTATTACACATAACCGGGCATGGACGATCCGGGAAATTATCTGTTTTTCCATACTTTTCTTCTTTGTGGCAGTCATCCTGTTCCGCCTGGTGGGACATGGGAGGATTGCACTGTCACAGGCGGTTGCGGGCCTTCTGCTGCTGCTTTTCCTTGGCATTGTATTTGCTTCAACGGTATTTACAAGAAATCCCACTGGTATCCACCAATGCAATCTGGAGCTGTTCTGGTCCTGGAAGGCCGTCCGCCAGGGAAGCCGGGAGATGCTCAAAGAAAGCCTGCTGAACATGGTGCTTCTGTTCCCGGCCGGTCTGCTTCTGCCCTTTGTATTCCATAAAAAGATGTCCTGGTGGAGAGGGCTTCTGATCGGGGCTTTGATCTCGGGAATCATTGAGTCGTGCCAGTTCGTGTTCTGCAGAGGGCTGTTCGAGTGGGACGACATTATACACAACGGGTTCGGCTGCATGGTCGGCTGTGTGCTTGGCAGCGGGCTGGTAAGAAGCAGGAGAAAATGATTCCTCTGCCTTTCAAAACCTGTCCGGGTATGCTATAATGAAGACCATGTGAATCAAAGCAGAGATAAAGGAGCAGAATAGATATGGAACTGATTACAATCAAAGAGTTATACAAGAACAAAGAGAAATACCTGGATCAGAAGCTGACGGCCGGCGGCTGGGTGCGAAGTATAAGGGATTCGAAGACCTTCGGGTTTATTGTGCTGAATGACGGAACCTTTTTTGAGCCGCTGCAGATTGTCTACCATGACAAGATGGAGAATTTTGCCCAGATATCGAAACTGAACGTGGGAGCGGCCGTTATTGTGACAGGTACGCTGGTGGCGACGCCTCAGGCAAAGCAGCCTTTTGAGATCCAGGCGGACACCGTAGAGATTGAAGGGACATCCGCACCGGATTATCCGCTTCAGAAGAAGAGGCACAGTTTTGAATACCTCAGAACCATTTCCCATCTGAGGCCAAGAACCAATACGTTCCAGGCAGTGTTCCGCGTGCGTTCGCTGACGGCCTTTGCGCTTCACAAGTTCTTCCAGGAGAGAGGGTTCGTCTATGTACACACTCCGCTGATTACGGGAAGCGACTGCGAGGGGGCAGGCGAGATGTTCCGCGTGACGACGCTGGACATGGAGAATGTGCCCAGGAATGAGGCGGGACATACAGACTACACCCAGGATTTCTTTGGCAGGGAGACGAGCCTTACGGTCAGCGGTCAGCTGAATGGGGAGACCTATGCCCAGGCTTTCCGCAATATCTACACCTTTGGACCCACCTTCCGTGCGGAGAACTCCAACACTACAAGGCATGCGGCGGAATTCTGGATGATCGAGCCGGAGATTGCATTTGCGGATCTGGATGACGATATGATGCTGGCCGAGTCCATGCTGAAATACGTCATTAACTATGTTCTGGAAGAGGCGCCGGAGGAGATGAATTTCTTCAACTCATTTGTGGACAAGGGACTGCTGGAACGGCTGCACAACGTAGTATCTTCAGATTTTGCCAGAGTGACCTATACGGAAGCGGTTGAGATTCTGGAGAAGAATAACGATCAATTTGAATACAAGGTATCCTGGGGTGCGGATCTTCAGACCGAGCATGAGCGGTATCTTACCGAGGTTGTGTATAAGCGCCCGGTGTTCGTGACGGATTATCCGAAGGAGATCAAGGCCTTCTATATGAAGCAGAATGACGACGGCAGGACCGTGGCTGCGGTAGACTGCCTGGTTCCCGGAATCGGTGAGATCATCGGCGGAAGCCAGAGGGAAGACGATTACGACAAACTGCTTGCAAGAATCAGAGAGATGGGAATGAACGAAGAAGACTACCGGTTCTATCTGGATCTCCGCAGATATGGTTCCACCCGTCATGCAGGTTTCGGCCTGGGCTTTGAACGGTGCGTGATGTATCTTACCGGAATGGGCAACATCCGCGATGTGATTCCGTTCCCAAGAACCGTAAATAACTGCGATTTATAATTCAGTCAATGTGTCCAACAACACACTTTCGAGAGAAAAAGAGGTTATCATGAACATTTTAGTTGTAGATGATGAGAGAGAGATTGCGGATGTCATTGAGTTATACCTTCAGAACGACCAGTACAGCGTATTCAAGTTCTATACAGGCGGGGATGCGCTGGACTGTATCAGAAGCAAGAAGATCGACCTTGCGATCCTGGACATTATGCTCCCGGATATTGACGGGTTCCAGCTTCTGAAGATGATCCGCGAGAAATATACATTTCCGGTCATTATGCTGACGGCTAAGACGGAATACATGGATAAGATTACGGGTCTTACGCTGGGAGCGGACGACTATATTCCCAAGCCTTTTAACCCGCTGGAACTGGTTGCAAGGGTCAAGGCGCAGATCCGGCGGTCTACCCAGTACAACGACGGGGGTAAGGAAGAGGGGGATGTGATCGATTTTGGGGGACTGCTGCTGAACCGGACGTCCCACGAGTGCGTTTATAATGAAGTGCCCCTTACGCTGACCCCCATTGAGTTTGACATCCTCTGGCTTCTCTGTGAGAACCGGGGGAAAGTCATCAGTTCGGAAGAACTATTCGAGAAAGTATGGAACGAGAAATACTATAAGAACAGTAACAACACGGTGATGGTACATATCCGGCATCTGCGGGAGAAGATGAGCGGTCCCACCGGCAAGTCGGATTTTATCAAGACCGTCTGGGGAGTTGGTTACAAGATTGAAGAATAATTACCGTAAGTTAAAATTTACCATACTGCTCCAGACGGTGCTGGTGACGGCGCTGACAGTGCTGGTAGGCGGTTTTCTGCTGAATTACGTGATAGACGGCATTTATAATGACAGCTTCGCAGCGATGTTTGTGGAGTTTCTGATGTCTCTGGACGTGGACGAAAAAAAGGCGATCAGTCTGTACTGGAAATTAATCGGAAACAACAAGATGTTTTTCATCATTGTGGGTTTCCTGCTTCTTTTTGCGCTGTTTTATTATGCGGCCCTGTCTAAGATGATGAAATATGTGGATCAGATCGGGGATGGGATTGAAAACATCCTGTCAGAGTCCACGGAGCCGATTCATCTGATCACGGAATTAAAGCCCATCGAGATCCGGTTAAATGAGATTAAAGCAACCTTGAAACGGCAGGAACTGGAGGCGGTGGAGGGCGAGAAGAAGAAGAACGATCTGGTGCTGTTTCTTGCCCATGACCTCAAGACGCCTCTTACATCCATCGTTGCCTATCTGAGCATGCTGGACGGCCATGGAGGAATGCCTGAGGAAGACCGGATGAAATATACCCACATTGCACTGGAGAAGTCCATCCGCCTGGGAGAGCTGATTAATGAATTCTTTGATATCACCCGCTATAATCTGCAGGATATTGAACTGGAGGCAGTGGAGATTAATCTGTCTCTGATGCTGGAGCAGCTTGCGGATGAACTGTACGGCGTTCTGCAGGAGAAACGGTTATCCTGCGAAGTGCAGGCAGAAGAGAATCTGGTAGTGTACGGGGATCCGGACAAGCTGGCGAGAGTATTTGACAATATACTGAGAAATGCCATTGCCTACTGTTATGAGGGCACGAAGATTGAGATCGATGCCAGGATGAAGAAAAAGGACGTGGAGATTGTGTTTCTGAACCAGGGGGACAAGATTCCGGGGGCGATGCTTCAGACGATTTTTGAGAAATTCTACCGCGTAGACGGATCCCGTTCCACCGGAACAGGCGGTGCGGGACTGGGGCTTGCCATTGCCAAGGAGATTGTGGAACTCCATGGCGGCCGGATCCGGGCGAAAAGTGACGACATAAGGACACAGTTTATTGTGGAACTGCCGTCAAAGACAGAGAAGGAAGAAGGAGCAGCAGATGAAGTTCATACATATCGCAGACGTGCATTTGGGGGCAAAGCCGGACGCCGGAAGCGCATACAGCGCAAAGCGGGAAAGGGAGATCTGGAACAGCCTGGCAAGGGTGGCCAGGGCCTGTAGGGAAGAAGGGGCAGAACTGCTGCTGATAGCGGGAGATCTGTTCCACCGGCAGCCGCTTCTCAGGGAACTGAAGGAGGTTAATGATCTGTTCGCCTCGATGACAGGAACCCAGGTGGTTCTGATTGCGGGGAACCATGATTATCTGAAGCGGGATTCCTATTACCGGACTTTTGTGTGGGCTGAAAATGTACATATGATACTGGACGGTCAGATTTCCGCCGTGGAGCTTCCGCAGCTGTCGGCCGCAGTCTATGGGCTGAGTTATTACGGCAGGGAGATCAGAGACCGGATGTATGATCAGGCGGTTCCCGGGAAACGGCAGAAGTATGAGATTCTGCTTGCACACGGAGGGGACGAAAGACATATCCCTGTTCAGAAAGAGAAACTGCATTCCCTTGGTTATGATTATATTGCGTTAGGACATATCCATAAACCTACCTGTGTATCGGAGTCGTTTCATGAGAGCAGGATGGAATATTCGGGAGCCCTGGAACCCATTGATAAGAATGATACCGGCCCGCACGGCTATATTCTGGGTGAACTTACCGGGGGATGCTGCCGTGTCCGCTTTGTTCCCTGCTCTTTGCGGCAATATGTGCATCTGGAAGTGACGGCAGAGAAAAAGATGACGAACGGGGGTTTGAAAGTTCGTATCCGGCAGCAGATTGAGGCGGCGGGTACACAGAACATTTTTAAAGTGACGGTGAAAGGATTCCGGGATCCGGACATTCTGTTTGATCTGGATGATATGGATACTTACGGCAATATTACGGATCTGGCGGATGACACGAAACCGTCCTATGATTTCAAGAAGCTTCTGGCACAGAACCAGGGGGATCTTCTTGGAAAATATATTGAAAGCCTGATAGATTCTGATGAAGACAGCGTGGAGTATCTGGCGCTATGTGAAGGCGTGCAGGCACTGATGGAGACAAGAAGAGGCTGATTATGAAAATTCTGGAATTAAGATTGAAGCATTTTGGAAAGTTTACGGATAAAAACATCCAGCTTATGGATGGAATCAATGTTCTTTACGGAGAAAATGAGTCCGGAAAATCAACGCTCCATTCTTTTATCAAGGGAATGTTTTTTGGGATGGAGAGGGGACGGGGGAGGGCTTCGGTCCATGATGCGTTCAGCACCTATGAACCATGGGAGAATCCTAACTATTATTCCGGAGCATTAAAGTTTGAAAGCGGCGGGAAGACATTCCGGATAGACCGGAATTTTGACCGGTATACGAAGCGGGCGGAACTGATCTGTGAGGACGATGGAGAACAGATGTCGGTAGCTGACGGTGACCTGGAAATGCTTCTTTGCGGCTTAAATCCCGGCAGATATGACAATACGGTATCGGTGGGGCAGATGAGGATAGAGACCGGGCAGCCTCTTGCGGCTGAGTTCCGGAATTATGCGGCCAGCTGCGATATGGATCTTAGCGGAGCGCTTGAGCATCTGAAGGAAAAGAAGAAAATTCTGGAGCGGGAAATCAAGGAATCTCTGCTGAAAAAGCAGGCAGAACGGGAGCGGATGGAGCAGGAAGCCTCTTATGTGTGGCGGGATGTACATCATCTGGAAGAAGAGTTCGCACGGATTTCCGGGGAGCTTGACTATCGCAGAAAGAAGGCTGCCATGGAGCCGGAAAATGTGGAAAGCAGGCGGATTATCGATGAACTGAGGCCCGATAAATGGCGTGTTCATCCGGTGGAACTGCTTCTGTTCGGGGTTATCATTATTCTGGCCTTTCTTTTCATTTCCCGGCCGTGGAATTTTCTGGTGTCTATTATTATTTTTCTTGCGTGCGGCCTGTATGTCTGGAACCGTATGAAAGTCGGCAAGGAGCAGGAGAAGACGCCGCCGGAACTGATTCTGGAAGAGATTACCCCGGAAGAAGAGAAGATTCCCTTGGAGAAGCTCGTGTGGGAGCAGACTCACGTGAGAGAAGAGCTGCGGGAGAAGCAGATTCAGTACGGCAATCTGAAGGAACAGCTTGCAGAACTGGATGAGGTCAGCCAGGATTACCGGGAGTACGACAAAAGAAGGTCAGCCCTTCAGCTTGCTGCAGACAGGCTGAATGAACTGTCCGGGGAGCTGCAGAGGCAGCTGGAAGACCATCTGAAAGATGAGATCTCAGGGATTCTTGCAGATATTACAGAAGGAAAATATACCCGTCTTATCATCGAAGACGGCCTTCGGCTGAGCGTGCTGAAAGATGGAAGAAGGATTCCCCTTGAACAGTTAAGCCGCGGAACGGTGGAACAGATTTACTTCGCCCTGCGCATGGCGGCGGGCAGCGTGCTTTATGAAGAGGAGTATCCGGTGATCCTTGATGATACGTTTGCCTATTATGACGACGTTCGTCTGAAAAATGTGCTCGGGTGGTTAGGAAAGTATAAGAAACAGGTGATTCTCTTTACCTGCCAGAAGCGGGAGAAACGATTGCTCGATGAACTTGGTATGCCGTATCATGAGGAGATATTATGTACGGATGGGATGCCGGACAAGGGATAAAAGGGCTGTTGCAAAATTGCAGATATCTGCAGTTTTGCAACAGCTTCGCTGTCTATACTTCTTCCCTGTTCTGGTACTTATTCACTACATGGTGAATACGGTCAACCGGATTCAGAATACTGCTGATGGAGCCATCGTGGTTGAGGGTATCAATCATTAATGCAATGTACTTGCTCATGTCACAATTGATATAGTACGGTCTTTCCAGAAGTTCCGGCGTCTGATAGATCAGATTGGTGGTCAGAATGGCATCAATACTGCCTTCCTCATACGCCTTGTCAAACTTCTCCAGGCCATTCGTGAACAGACCGAAGGTGGCGGCGGCAAAAATCCGTCTTGCCTTGCGCTGTTTCAGCTGACGGGCCACATCCAGGATGCTGTCGCCGGAAGAAATCATATCATCCAGAATAATCACGTCCTTGTCTTCTACCGATGAACCCAGGAATTCATGAGCCACAATCGGATTGCGTCCGTCAACGATCTTCGTGTAGTCGCGGCGTTTGTAAAACATTCCCATGTCAAGATTCAGCACGTTCGCCAGATACACGGCCCGTCCTGTCGCACCTTCGTCCGGGCTGATAGCCATCATATGGCTGCTGTCAATCTGCAGATCATCAAAACGGCGCAGAAGTCCTTTCACAAACTGATAGGTGGGCCGTACTGTTTCAAAGCCGTTCAGCGGAATTGCGTTCTGTACCCGGGGGTCGTGGGCGTCAAAGGTAATGATGTTGTCAGCTCCCATGCGTACCAGTTCCTGCAGGGCAAGGGCACAGTCCAGGGACTCCCGGCTGCTCCTCTTATGCTGCCGGCTTTCATATAGAAATGGCATGATTACATTAATCCGCCTTGCCTTTCCGCCGATGGCAGCGATCACACGCTTCAGATTCTGATAGTGATCATCGGGGGACATATGGTTAATATGTCCGGTCAGAGAATAGGTCAGGCTGTAGTTGCAGACATCCACCATAAGGTAGATATCTTTTCCGCGAACGGATTCGTTGATAATGCCCTTGGCTTCCCCAGAGCCAAAACGGGGCACTTTTGCGTCGATCAGATAAGTATCCCTCTCATATCCGTTGTAAACAACATCGTCCTTGTAGATATGGCCTTCTTCCTGCCGCCATTTTACAATGTAGTCGTTTACCCGGCTGCCCATCTCTTTGCAGCCGTCAAGAGCAATGATTCCAAGCGCTCCAATGGGTATGTTCTCCAGAATACGGTCATTACGGCGTAGCATCATTCGTACCTCCCAGATTAAGTAATTTTTTCTGAATACGGATATCGTCACCGGTCAGTCTGAGAATCGTGTAATTACTGCTGATCCGAGAGAAAGTCCGTTCAGAGTAGATGGATTGTATATCTTCCAATGTAAGATTGGTTGATATTATGGTTGCCTTCTGTCTCAGAATTCTTTCATTCAGACAGAGGAAAAGCTGCGATATGGTGAAAGAGTTCGGAAGTTCCGTCCCCAGATCATCAATGATCAGCAGATCGCAGTCGTAGATTTGTTCCTGTATATCAGAAGCCTGTTCTTCTCTTTTGCCAAATGTATTCTCTGCGAATACGTCAAACAGCTGTGCAGCTGTGAAGTACACCACGGAAAAAGCCGTGTCGATCAGTTCCTTTGCGATGCAGTGGGAGAGAAAGGTCTTACCGACCCCTGTGTCACCGTAAAGCAGGATATTCTGGAATTCCCTGGAAAACGTGTCTGCAAAATGACGGCAGACTTTCAGTGCGGTCTGGATGGATTCCAGTGCGGATCGTCCGGTAAGCGGGTCAATGTGGCTGCGGGAATAATAGTCAAGAGAAAAGGTGGAAAAATTCTCTTTCTCTAAGATCTCTTTCACGTTAGACTGCTCATAGAGAAGTTCCACTTCCGCCTTTCTGAAGCAGCGGCATTTCCTGCCGCCGATATATCCGGTATCCCGGCAGTCCGGGCAGACATACTGAAGTTCCAGATAATCCGGCGGAAAACCATGGTTCTCTAATAACTGCTTTTTTCTGAGAATCAGGGAATTCAGTTCTTCCCTTAGGGAACGGAGAGCCTCATCGTCACCTGCCAGAAGCTGCCGGGCTTTTTCTACGCTTAAGGAAGAGACCGCCTGGTCTGTGATCTCCAGTTCCGGAATCAGTGAATAAGCTTTCTCAAAACGCTTCCTTAACCGGTATTCATTATCCAGCTGCCGCTGCTCATAGGTGCGCATCAGCTGATCATACTGTGAGTTTGTAAGTGCCATATCCTGCGAAATCTCCTCTTATTGCTGTACCAGCCTGCGCTCCAGGGAATCCATATCATAGGAACGTCCGCTAAAATTATTGAATTTGTTATTCTTACTGCTTTTGACCGCAGGCGCCGTCCTGACGGCAGATTTCTTCCTGCGCTCTTTTTCCTTTATATAATTCATATCCAGTGCTTCCACATCTTTGCGGTGATGTACGTTCTTGTCCAGCCAGTTTCTGAGTATGGTGTCCGTGTACTCGAAATTCGGCTGATGAATCGTGTTCATAGTCCGGTTGCAGGCCTCGAGAATCAGATCCAGGGAAAAACCGTACTCCTCGTTCCACTTCCTGATATATGCAGTCTCGGAAGCGGCAGGGGCGCGTCCCTTAATTCCGTAGGCGTTCAGCACGGAATAACAGTTCTTGTTATACAGCACGGTGCTGGACTTTGCATCAGAAACAGTGGTAATCTTTGCGTCATGCCAGGACAGTGCGACTTTGCGGATGTAGTGCATGCTTTTATGTCCGTTCTCTACACAGTATTCGATCAGATATTCAATCAGTTCTGCCGACATGTGCAGGGTGTCATAAAAATAGGTAATCATCTCAATATCCACCGAAGACAGGGTCTTGCCCAGATACTGTTCGGCCACAAACATGAGCTCTTTGAATTCCTTGCGCTCATGCCTGTTCCGGTATTGCTGGATATTCGTGCCGGCTGTTCCGGATGCGCTGGAAGAAGCCGTATCCTCTGGCGCTGCATCAGACTGTCCGGTATTCAGAACCGCTTCGGTATGTAATATGGATGGGGAAGTCCCCGCCTCTGCATGCTCGCAGTAATCCAGAAGCTCCTGCTTTTTCCAGTATTTTAATGCCCGGCGGACATCGTTCTCCGTACATTCCAGGATATCCGCCATCTCGGTGACAGACATCATTCCGTCCGGCCTGTTTCTGTGACGGAGAAGAAGAAGGTATACCTTCACGTATTCTCCATTCGCCTTGACCATGTACTGGTCGATAAACTCATTTTCAAGCACGGTGGTATTCCCCAGTGCGTAATTAGTCAGGGTTAATTTCGTCATAATCCTTTGCCGGACCTCCTTTTGTCAGTTCGTAACATTTTTGGCAGATCATACCTCTTGTAGACACATTATAGCACCAGAAGGTCTGGCAAAAAAGAAGTTTTTGCGTGAAAAACAAGCTTTTTTGTGGATAAAAAAATGTGGAAAATGTGGAAAACTAACCTTTTAGAAGCGCTTCGCCAATGTTTACAACATCTCCGGCGCCCATAGTTATCAACAAGTCCCCTTTCTGGCATTTTTTCATACAGAAATCCTGGATTTCCGTGAAAGAAGGGAAGTAATATGCGTCACATCCCCGTTCTGTAAGGGCCCGGGCCATGTCTCTGGAAGAAATCCCCAGTGTATCCGTCTCACGCGCCGCATAGATCTCCGCAAGAATGACGTGGTCTGCCGCTGTCAGTGCGTCAACGAATTCCGGGAAGAGCAGTTTGGTCCTGGTATAAGTGTGAGGCTGGAAAATGCACCAGATCTCCCGATGAGGGTAGTTGTGCGCCGCTGTCAGGGATGCGTTAATCTCTGTCGGATGGTGTGCATAATCATCAATAATGGTGATTCCCTGTACCTCTCCTTTATATTCAAAGCGGCGGTCTGTTCCGTGAAATTCTTTCAGCCCGGTCTGGGATGCTGCAAGAGGGACGGAAAGAAGGTCTGCCGCAGCAATGGAAGCAAGGGCGTTGGAAACGTTATGGTCGCCGCTGACGGATAAGGAGACACGGTCAATGACTTCGCCGTGCCTTACCAGATCGAAAGAAGCCTCTCCAAGTTCATTATGGGAAATATGGGCAGCGCTGTAGTCAGAAGACGGGTCATTTCCATAGGTAATAATCCGGCATTTAAGCCCCTCCGTGATCTCCTCGAAATTGGGAATCTCTCTGTTAATGATCAGGGTACCGTCCTGGGGCAGCAGTCCGGCAAATCTGCAGAAAGACCGGCGGATATCATCCAGATCCTTGAAGAAGTCCAGGTGATCAGCATCGATATTCAGGATAATTGCGATCTTCGGAAAGAAATGCAGGAAACTGTTGGTGTATTCACAGGCTTCCGTGACGAATACCTCTGATCCCCCGACCCGGATGTTGCCGCCGATTGCCTTTAAGATACCGCCTACGGAAATCGTGGGATCCTTCTGGCCGGCAAGCAGGATGTGAGAGAGCATGGAGGTAGTGGTGGTCTTGCCGTGGGTGCCGGCAACCGCCACGGAGGTTTTATAATTGGTCATCAGCTGTCCCAGAAGCTCGGCGCGGCTTAACATAGGCAGCCCCTGCCTTAAGGCTTCCCGATACTCTTCGTTATCATCATGGATCGCAGCCGTGTATACAACGGCGTCAATTCCGGAAATGATATTAGAAGCCTTCTGTCCGTAGAAGACGGTGGCCCCCAGTTTCTCCAGATGATCCGTAAGAGCAGACTCTTTGTTGTCAGAACCGGAGATGCGAAACCCTTCTTTTAACAGGATTTCTGCAAGTCCGCTCATGCTGATGCCGCCGATACCGATAAAATGTACATGTACAGGTTGTTTGAAATTAATTTTATACATAAGATACCTTCCTTGAATTAAATTAAAAAACAGAGTATAACTTGTCATAAAAATAAGATTCTTTTCATATTATTATATACAGATATGGAAAAAAATCCAAGATGATTTTTTTTGTAATATTTTAATAAAATGTTTACAATATAATCAAAATTTTTGTAAATATTGTTCACTATAGAGGAAAAATGTGGTATAATAACAATTAAACTACTGAGAAGGGGTGATGACATGAGGAAAAAAGAGATGATAGCAATGCTGCTGGCAGGAGGCCAGGGTAGCAGACTGGGGGTTCTTACAGCGAAAGTGGCCAAGCCAGCCGTTGCGTTTGGAGGCAAATACAGGATCATAGACTTCCCGCTCAGCAATTGCATTAACTCAGGAATTGATACTGTCGGAGTGCTGACGCAATATCAGCCATTACGATTGAATACACACATCGGGATCGGAATACCGTGGGATCTGGACCGTAATTTCGGAGGAGTAACGATTCTTCCGCCTTATGAGAAGAGCAGCAGCAGTGAGTGGTATACGGGAACAGCCAACGCCATTTACCAGAATCTTGATTATATGGAGACGTTTCATCCGGACTATGTACTGATACTGTCTGGGGATCATATTTATAAGATGGATTATGAGGTGATGCTTGATTATCACAAGGATAACCAGGCAGATGTTACGATTGCGGCGATGCCGGTGCCCAGAGAGGAAGCCAGCCGGTTTGGCATCGTTGTGACGGATGAGGAAGGGAAGATTGCCGAGTTCCAGGAGAAGCCGCCCGAGCCAAAGAGTAATCTGGCATCCATGGGAATCTACATCTTCAGCTGGAAGGTTCTGAAGGAAGCGCTGGTGGCGCTTGAGAAGGTGCAGGGGTGTGATTTCGGAAAGCATATTATTCCGTACTGCCATGAGAGAGGGCAGAGGCTGTTTGCATATGAGTATAACGGATATTGGAAGGATGTAGGAACCCTGGGGTCTTACTGGGAGGCCAATATGGAACTGATTGACATTATTCCGGAGTTTAATCTGTATGAGGAATACTGGAAGATTTATACCAACAGCGGGACGCTTCCGCCCCAGTATATTTCCGGACAGGCTGTTGTGGACAGAAGTATCATCGGCAACGGTTCTGAGATCTGCGGAGAGGTGCATAACTGTGTGATCGGGTCGGGCGTGACCATTGAGGAGGGTGCGGTTATCCGGGATTCCATTATTATGCAGGATGTTCACATCGGCAGAGGATGTGTGCTGGAGAAGGCCATTGTTGCCGAGAACTGTGAGATCGGGGATCATGTGACGCTGGGAATCGGCAGCGATGTGCCGAATAAGTCAAAACCGGCGATTTACTCTTTTGGTCTGGTGACAATCGGCGAGAATTCGGTGATACCGGATGGAGTACAGGTCGGGAAGAATACTGCCATCAGCGGTGTGACGTCTAAGGAGGATTATCCGGGCGGCGTTCTGGCGAGCGGCGAGACATTGATAAAGGCAGGTGAACGAGTATGAGGGCGGTAGGTATTATATTAGCAGGCGGTAACAGCCATAAGATGCGGGAACTGACTCAGAGGCGGGCGATTGCGGCCATGCCGGTTGCGGGAAGTTACAGGGCGATTGATTTTGCACTGAGCAATATGTCCAATTCCCGTATTCAGAAAGTAGCGGTACTGACGCAGTATAATGCGCGTTCACTGAATGAGCATCTGAATTCCTCCAAATGGTGGGATTTCGGGAGAAAGCAGGGGGGACTCTATGTATTTACCCCTACAATTACGGCGGACAACGGGTACTGGTACCGGGGAACTGCGGATGCCATCTACCAGAATCTTGATTTTCTGAGAAAATGTCATGAACCGTATGTGATTATCGCCTCGGCGGATGCCGTGTATAAGATGAATTATAATAAGGTGCTGGAATATCATATCCAGAAGAAGGCGGATGTTACGGTGGTCTGCAAAAAGCTGGATACGGAACAGGAGGCCAGCCGTTTTGGAACATTGAAACTGAATGAAGATATGCGCATTGAAGAGTTTGAAGAGAAGCCCATGCTGGCGATGTCGAACACGATTTCAGCCGGAATCTACGTGATCCGCAGACGGCTTATGATTGATCTCATCGAGCATTGCGCAGAGGAAGAGAGACATGATTTCGTAACGGACATTCTGATCAGATACAAGAATCTGAAGCGGATGTACGGTTATGAGATAAAGGATTACTGGAACAACATTTCAACGGTGGAAGCTTATTATCGGACGAATCTGGATTTCCTGAAACCGGAGGTAAGGAGATATTTCTTCCGGGAGTATCCAGAGGTTTATTCTAAGGTAAGCGACCTGCCGCCTGCGAAATACAATCCTGGAGCGATCGTTAAGAACAGTCTTGTGGGGAGCGGCAGCATTATTAACGGTACGGTGGAGAATTCGGTTCTTTTTAAGAAGACGTTTGTGGGAAATAACTGTGTGATCAAAAACTCGGTTATTCTGAATGACGTTTATCTTGGGGATAATACCTATATCGAGAACTGCATTGTGGAAAGCAGGGATACGATCAGAGCGAACACGCGCCATGTCGGGACGAATGGTGTGAAGGTAGTCGTGGAAAAGAACGAAAGGTATGCACTTTAGTGCATAAGTAAGGAAACGGCTGGTGTGCAGGCACATTCGGAAACAGGCGGCGATGGGGTGAATCAGAATTAGGATGGTGTTATTTTTCAGCCGGTTCTTCAAGGAAGAAAGGGGCAAGTAGGGAGATGCAGATTACAGATGTACGCGTGAGAAAGGTGGCAAAGGAGGGCAAACTCAAGGCAGTTGTGTCCATTACGATGGACGAAGAGTTTGTGGTACATGATATTAAAGTCATCGAGGGTGAGAAAGGACTCTTTATCGCTATGCCAAGCAAGAAAGCATTGGACGGAGAGTATCGAGATATTGCACATCCGATCAATTCTGGGACAAGAGAGCGCATACAGAGTATTATCCTTGAGAAATACGAAGAGGCATTGGAGGAAGAGGGCGAGTAAGGGGCCCTCTTTTTCTGTGGGATTATCCGTCTTTGGGGATGAAACCTGTTCCGGGGCAGCCAGGACTGCCCCGGACCGCCTGCGGCCTGCGGGGTCAGTCGCACAGTTGGAAGTGGAGGAGCTTGTGGGTTCTTGGGTGGTAGAAGTCCAGGCGGCAGGCGCAGAGGCAGATGTTCCGCCAGAGGGGGGAGGCGGTGTGGCTGGGATTGTATTTGGTATCGCCGATGATGGGGCAGCCGATGTGGGCGAGCTGTACGCGGATCTGGTGATGGCGTCCGGTGTCCAGCCGGATTTCCAGTTCCGTTACGCCTGGCAGAGCCGTGTATTCGCCGGAGAAGTAACGTTGTGAGGGTGGGACGGTCTGATAGCGGAGGCGGGCGGGTTTTGCGCCGCGGGCGCCGGGGCGGCAGACACGGGAGAGGTTGGTGCGGGGGTCTTTGGCCAGATGGTGCTCCAGCGTGCCTTCGGGTGTGGCGGGGCAGCCTTCTACGAGGGCGCGGTAGTATTTCCCGAAGCCCTGGCTGGTGAGCTGGCGGTTCAGCTCACGGGCTGCGAAGGGGGTCTTGGCGAAGACCAGAATACCGGTTACAGGCTGGTCTAAGCGGTGAATGACTGCAAGGTAGGGTTCTCCTTTGGTGCGGGAGGTCTTGTGGATGTGGTTCTTTAAGAGGCTCACCATGTCGGGCCTTCCGAGGGTCCGGCTCTGGGTGGCGATGCCGCAGGGTTTAACGCATACCAGAATGTGGGGGTCTTCGTATAAGATTTCTAATGCATTCGTAATCATCTGTGAATTCTCCTTGACTTTCATTGAATCTGCTCTTATCATTTAAACATAGTACGGGAAAATATGCAAATAATAATTGACCGGTAATTTAAGGGATGGGGAAGGATTATGATGGATTATATACTGTTGATCATAGGGTTTGTGTTATTGATTAAGGGGGCGGATTATTTTGTAGACGGAAGTTCCAGCGTGGCGCGGCTTCTGAAGGTGCCGACGATTGTGATCGGACTTACGGTGGTGGCGTTTGGGACCAGTATGCCTGAATTTTCGGTGAGTGTTACGGCGGCCATGCGGGGGGATAATGACCTTGCGGTGAGTAATGTGCTTGGATCTAATATTTTTAATCTGCTGGTGGTTCTGGGGTGCTGTGCGCTGGTGAACCCGGTTCAGGCAAAATGGTCGTTGCTAAAGAAAGAATTTCCTTTCTCCATATTTATTACGGTAATCCTGCTCCTGCTGAATTCTGATTTTTCTGTTATGAAAGTTTTAAGCGGCGGGGGGAAGTTCGTTCTTGGAAGATGGGGCGGAATCCTGTTTCTGGTGCTGTTCCTTATTTTCCTCTATGCAACGGTGAAGGATGCGCTTGCGGCAAGGAACCGCCAGGAGACAGACGATGAGGAAGAATATAAGGTGTTAAGTCCGTTCAAGAGTGCTCTGTATATTGGATGCGGCCTGGCTGGGATCGTTCTGGGCGGGAATCTGGTAGTGGACAGCGCAAGTGTGATTGCGCAGCGGTTCGGACTGAGCCAGACGTTTATCGGGCTGACCATCGTGGCTCTTGGAACATCGCTGCCGGAGCTGGTTACGTCTGTGGTGGCGGCCGGCAAAGGGGAGAATGATCTTGCGGTGGGCAATGTGGTTGGTTCGAATATTTTTAATATTCTTCTGATTCTGGGGGCTTCTGCAACGATAACTCCGATCGTGATGGACGTTACGGCGGTGTATGATACGGTAATCCTGATCGGGGCAAGCCTACTTGTATATGTGGCGGCGCTGAGTAAGCGGGAGATTCAGAGGAATGAAGGGTTGATGTTCCTGCTGGCGTATCTGGTGTTTTTCGTGTATATCCTGCTGAGATAGGGAAGAAAAAATTTTCCCCCTTGACAAATCTTCTGCCATCCATTAGAATAACATTCAAATTAAAAATCCCGCTGGCAATGATGGTTGCAGAGGCGGGTTCTGGCTGTGAAGAGGAATAGTAATTATGAACGTGCGTCCCACAGAGAGAGAATCCGGAGGCTGGAAGATTCTTGGATTGGCACATAATGAACCTACCTTGGAGCCGCTGTGTGAAAATGCAGCGTGACGTCAGCGTTAATGGCGATGAAGAGAGAACTGCGAAAGGGTCGCAGTTAACTAGGGTGGTACCGCCGAGCTTTTCGGTCCCTTTTATTATGATGGGAGTCGAAGGTCCGGTGTTTTTTTATTGTAAAGATGACCGTGACCGGGGAGGCTTCCGACAGGCGAAGGCACTTCCGGCAGTTTATACCAGGAAACAGGGAGAGCCGGCAATATCGTGGGGCAAGGGTCCTGCAGGAAAAGAAAAGGAGAAGAGAAACATGGCAAAGGAAAAACTGGTAAAAAATATCACGTCCCGGGATGAGAATTTCGCACAATGGTATACGGACGTGGTACGTGAGGCAGAGTTATGTGATTATTCGAGCGTGAAGGGATGCCTGAACTATCTTCCTAACGGATATGCGATCTGGGAACTGATTCAGGCAGATCTTGACAGAAGATTCAAGGAGACCGGAGTGGAGAACGTATCTCTTCCGCTTCTGATCCCGGAGTCACTTCTGGAGAAAGAGGCAGACCATGTAGATGGATTTGCACCGGAGGTTGCATGGGTGACCCATGGCGGTATGGAAAGACTCCAGGAGAGACTGTGTATCCGTCCGACGTCAGAGACTCTGTTCTGTGACCTGTGGGCAAGAACGGTAAAATCTTACAGGGATCTTCCGAAGGTGTGGAATCAGTGGAATTCCGTGCTTCGGTGGGAGAAGACCACCAGGCCGTTCCTGCGTTCCAGAGAGTTCCTGTGGCAGGAAGGCCATACCATCCATGCGACGTATAAAGAGGCGGAGGAGCGTACCATTCAGATGCTCCATGTATATGAAGACTGTTACAAAGAGACGCTGGCGATTCCGTTTGTATCGGGAAGAAAGGCAGAGCACGAGAAGTTTGCGGGAGCGCAGGACACTTATACCATTGAAGCTCTGATGCATGACGGCAAGGCGCTGCAGTCTGCCACCAGCCATTTCTTCGGAAGCGGTTTTCCGGATGCATTTGATATTAAATATGTAGATAAGAATAATGAGCTGCAGAGTGTATATGAGACTTCCTGGGGATGGTCTACCAGAAGTATCGGCGCTCTGATCATGGTTCACGGCGATGACGACGGGCTGGTACTGCCGCCGCACGTGGCGCCGGTAGAGTGCCGGGTAATTCCGATTGCACAGCACAAAGAGGGTGTTCTTGACAAGGCCCATGCTCTTCTGGCTGAACTGAAGAAGGCCGGATACAGGGTGAAGATTGATGATTCCGAGAAGAGCCCGGGATGGAAGTTCTCCGAGCAGGAGATGTTAGGAATTCCGACCCGTATCGAGATCGGGCCGAAGGATCTTGAGAAGAACCAGGTGATTGTGGTACGCCGTGATACCCGTGAGAAGATTGTGGTTTCCATGGACGAGATTGCAGGAAAGCTTCGTGATATTTTAGAGACGATGCAGCAGGATATGTATGACAGGGCGAACGAATTCCTTCAGGGTCATATTGATACAGCGGTTACGATGGACGAGATGACCGAGAAGTTCAAGAAGAACCGCGGGTTTGTGAAAGCCTGCTGGTGCGGTGATCCGGAGTGTGAAGGCGAAGTGAAGTATGTGACCGGCGGAGCGGCGACCAGATGTCTGATTGAGGATGAGGACATGATTTCGGACAAATGTATCTGGTGTGGAAAACTGGCGAAACACATGGCATACTGGGGCAAGTCATACTAGTCGATGATCCGGATAATTTCAATAATATAGAGATGAACAGGAGCTGCCAGAAAATATTGTATTTTCTGGCGGCTTTTTATATGGTAAAAAAGGGAAAATAATAATAATTCAACAGATTCAACATACAATAAGAATAAGCTTCATATGAAAACGGGGAGTTCGTGTGAAATTATTATTGTTCATGACAGATTTTATTGTGCCGTTGGTCATTTTCGGGATTATCAGCTATGGCATTCTGATGGAGGTAAATGTATACGATACCTTTATCAAAGGCGCCAGAAGCGGTTTTTTCACGGTAATTAAGATTATGCCGACACTGGTAGGACTGATGGTGGCAGTCGGTATCCTGAGAGCTTCGGGGTTCCTGGATTTTATTTCGGAAATCATTGGGAAATTTACGGGTTCTATTGGGTTCCCGGGAGAACTGGTGCCTCTTACGGTAGTTAAGATGTTTTCTTCGTCTGCCGCAACGGGACTGCTGCTGGATCTGTTTAAAGAATATGGAACGGATTCCTACATAGGGCTGATCGGATCTGTCAGTATGTCCTGTACAGAGACGATATTTTATACGATGAGCGTCTATTTTATGACGGCAAAAGTGACAAAGACACGATATACTCTGACGGGCGCCCTGCTATCTACCCTGGCGGGCCTTATTGCGAGTGTGGTACTGGCAGGGATGATGGTGTAGCGGGGCTGCCTGCAGGAATGAACGCCAAAGCTGCCTCTGACAGTAATTTTGCATACTCTGACGCCGGGGCGGAAAATAAGCCCGCCAGCCGGCGGGCTTAAAGATGCTGCGTTATTTTTTCCTTTTTCCCCATCCCTTGTCATGTGGGTTTCTCCATACGTTAAGAGCGGCGATAATCCCTACAATATACAGAATACTGATAAGAATTGTGGGATTGTCCTGCAATAAGTATGTAATCCCTACAATGGCGGCAAGTGAAATCAAAAGCTGGAATGCAATCAGAATCCGCTTTTCCTTCGCCTCCTTTGCCTGCTGCAGAAATTCCAGTCTGCGCTGTTCCAGTGCAAGGTACTCCATCAGATCTTCGTCCTTGATCCGGGACAGGATCATCTTGTCTCTGGATTCCTCGTCGCTGGCAGAACGAAAGCGGAAGAAACGCTTCTTCGGGCGTTCGTCCTCATCAAAATCGAAATCATCCTCCTCGGGTTCAAAACGGAAAGAACGCCGCTTTCTGCTTCGCCTGGAAGGTTCTTCTTCTGTGAGATCTGCATGGCCATTATCTGAATCGCTGTCCGCCCGGCGGTCTGCGGCGCCTGCTGCCGAACCCGTATCCGCTTCCTGGCTGCCTGTGTCTGGAGCCGGATGATCAGAAGCAGTCTGTTCTGCGGGCTGGCTGACAACCTGTACTACCGGCTGTTCTGCGGGCTGACTGACAACCTGTACTACCGGTTGTGCTGCGGACTGGCCGGCAGCCTGGACAACCGGCTGTCCCATAACCTGGGCGGCCGGCTGTACTGCCTGCAGGCTGACAACCTGTGCCGCAGACTGCCCGATGGCCTGGCTGCCTGCCATAAGCGCCATCTGTACCTGTGCCGCAGACTGTCCGGCTGCCTGTATTACCGGCTGTGCTGCTGCCTGCCCGATGGCCTGTGCCGCAGACTGTCCGGCTGCCTGTATTACCGGCTGTGCTGCTGCCTGCCCGATAGCCTGTGCCGCAGACTGCCCCACGGCCAGAGCCGCAGGTATGGCGGCATGCTGCGCAACCATCTGTGCGGCTATGCCTGCCGTGGCTTCCGTGTCCCCGGAATCTGCAGGATTCGCTTTATTAACAATAGGAACAATCTTATTCTCATTCATTACCCCTTTGCCCTCCCCGGCAGATGTCCCGGTGCTGTCCTCTCTGGTTTCCTCCTTGGCGATATTCTGTTCATGATACACAAATACTCCCTCCTTTTGTGTGTTGTGAATACTCTTTGAACATCCTGCTTTTCTATCATAACAATTTTCGACATAAAATTCAAGAATTCCGGCGGATTGAATGGGAGAAATTTTCATACCTGGTTTCGGCGGTTGTTCTGGAAAATGCTGAGGGGGTATGTTATACTAATCACGTCAAATGAAGAAAGAAAAAAGGATGGGTATATGATGAATAGAAAGCGAATGGAGACGGGAAGGAATCTGATCGGCGCCGTGGCTGTTATGTTCGTCCTGTGGGGCGGACAGACAGTATATGCATCGGATGATGTTCATCTGGATCTGTCGAAAGGTGACATTGAGATCAGTGTGGATGGCTATCGCCAGAACGGCGGTGAGGAAAAGGACGGGCCTGAGGACGGAAGCTATATTATTACCTCGGATGGAAGAGAGACGGGTAACGTTGTAACAGTGGTGAGCGGTAAGCGGCATGAGATTATTTTTGACGAAGTCAGAATTACGGCTGCGTCGGACAGAGGTTTTAATCCTCTCTACATAGCGCCAAAAGCAAAAGTCAGTCTGACTCTTAAGGGAACGAACGTGCTGCGGTCCAATGGATATACGGGAATTGCAGTTCCCGAAGAGGCGTCACTTAAGATCAGTGCGCAGAAAGACGGTACGTTAGATGCCTGGACCGGCGATACCTCTGCAGGCGCAGGGATCGGCGGTACACTTAGAGACAACCAGGGAAATGATACAGGGAATGCCGGCTGCGGCACCATAGAGATCAACAGCGGCGTTATTCATGCGTCTTCCATCGGAAAGGGCGGTACGCTGGTTTCTGACGATGATGGTACGGCATGGATTGATGCCGGAAACGTGAGCGCCGCAAAGAGCGGGTTTGTCTCCGGTGTCCTGTTTGACGGGGCTGAGGGAAAGGTATATGGCAGTTATACTCTGAACAGGGAAGGTATGCTGGTGCCTTATGGGAAGACTTTGACCATATCCGCCAGAGGTACGCTGACGGTTCCGGGAAAGTACCTTCTGACCCTGGAGGGAAGTCTGGTGAATAATGGGATCCTTAAGATCGGCAGCGAGAACAGCCTGCCTGGAAACGGCTGGCTTGGCGGTACTGGTGAATTTTATATACTCAGCGGAATTACGGCGGATATGTTTTCTGTTCCGGATGGGCTGCTGTATGGAACCGGTGAGGATCATACGGAATATGTGAAGAAATACGTCCAGGACAGTATGCAGTCGGCCAGCGCCCAGGCCGTGGTGCATGGGCAGTTATTTGCCCGGGCAGAGGGCAGTGACTGGGAGATGGAGATTCAGCCGTCCGAGGTTATTGAGAAAGGGACCTATACGGTTACGTTCACCGACCCGGAAGATAGTTCCAGCCAGGTGAGCAAGTCGTTCGAGGTACTTGATGCCGGGGAACTGACCGGACTCGTGCTCAATACGCCGCCCGAAAAGACGCAGTATACCTATGGAGACCGGTTCAGCAAGAAAGGGATGGAGGCCTGTGTTACCTACAGTTCCGGGGCGTCAAAGACGCTGACGGATGATCAGGTCAGGGTGAAGGACGGAAAGCTGAAGGTCGGCCAGGAATCGGTTACGCTGTATTATAAAGAAGACGGCAAAGAAGTGACCTGTACCGTAGGCATTCAGGTATCGCCTAAAGAGATTGATCTTTCCCGGATTAACTGGGAAGAGAGAAGTGAGACGTCATTTGTATATGACGGTACGGTCCAGTCCTTTACGTTCCGTGCAGATATGCCGGAAGGGCTGAAGGTGAGTGTGGGCGGAGTGAACAGTGCGGTCAATGCAGGAACTTACACGGCTATGGTAGATTTTTTCCTGGATGAAAGCTATACGGGGAATTATGTGCTTGCCGGCAATACCTCTGTGGCGAAGGAATGGACCATTGCCCCCATACAGCTGGAATGGAATACCGGAGATCTTGAGATTGCCGGGAATACCAGGGATGGGAATGTATATGTGTACGGAGAACTGGGCGTGGAGGGGCTTCTGCCTGCGGATGCCAGAAGTGAGAAGCTTACCACAAGTTTTCCTGCGGATAAGATCACGGGAACCCATAACGGGCTTGCGGGCGATGAACAGGAGATTACGCTTGCGTGGGTGGATGAGAATGACAGATACTCACTTGGAACCGATGAGGCGGCAGGGAATTATGCGCTGCCGGAATCGCTTCCGGTTCTTCCGGCCGTGATTCATGACGTGAAGATTATGGTTGCCCCGCCGGAACTGAAGTTCGGAGGAGGTCTTGCATACAGGATTGACGTTGAGAACGGAATTTCTTATGTGCCGGACGGTTTACGGTCGGAACCGGACTTTGACTTTCCCAGTGAGATTGAAAAGGGACTGATCGAGGCAGTGATGAAGAAGGGAATCCGGCAGACCTATGTGAATGCCTATGACGTTTCGCTGATGCGAAAGGAAAAGGGCGGGGCGGAATGGCGGCGGGCAAAGGCGGATATCGACCCGTCCGAAGGAATGACCATAACGATTGCCTATCCGAAGGGGATTACGCAGAATGCCTATGACCCTGTGGTGGCCTATATCTATCCCGGAGATATCGGGGAGGAGAAGGCCGGAACCATCGTCTATCCGGAGGTGACGAAGACTGACAAGGGAATTCAGTTCGTGGTTCCCGAGGCTGCGCCGGTTGCCGTTGGCTGGAAAGAAGCCGAGACTTCCGGTGGATTCAACTTCTGGCGGGATATTCTGGGAATCAGTCCGGATAAGGATGGCAAAGAGAATTCAAAAAGGAAGTAATTATGCAGTTACGAGGTGAGATCCCGGACACGTTCTGGAGTTTATTCCGGAGCGTGAACCGGGAGATTTACATAGAAGCGCTTTTGTGTATTAATGAGGAATATCAGTACAGTAATTATTTTCTCACCCGGGAAGTCTGTATCCAGGTGCTGAGTGACATGAACGCAAGGAAACGTTTTGAACTTAAGGCAGAGGAGGGGGAGGCAGAGCCGGATCTGGCGGAGACGCCTTCGGCCAGAATCTTAGGGTGGCTTCTGAAAACGGGCTGGCTGAAACGGATTGAGGACTACCATACGCTGGTGACGAATATCGTAATTCCCGATTATTCTGCGGTGTTTATCGAGGCGTTCGAACGGCTGGATTCAGATGAGATGGAGGAGACGGACATATACATTCAGAATGTTTATGCCACGTTATTTTCATTCCGTAACGATCCAAGGTCTAGCTTAAGTATGCTGAGGACAGCTCTGGTAAATACCCGACGGCTGAACAAGGCGCTGCAGGATCTGTTACACAATATGGACAGGTTTTTTGCCAGGCTTCTGGAGCAGGAGTCTTATGGAGAACTGCTGCGGGAGCATCTGGATGGGTATGTGGAAGAAATCGTGCGCAAGAAGTACCATATTCTGAAAACTTCCGATAATTTCTATATTTACAAGATGGATATCAAGAAATTTATCCGGGAAATGAGGGAAAATGAGGAATGGATCGAGAATGTCCGGCGGTGTGCGCGGGCAATGGGGGATACCAGGGATGATGTGCTGGAACTTCTGGATCTGATCGACCGGGGGTTCGATGATATCGAGCATCGGATTGCCAATATGGATAAGGAACATACGAAATATGTGCGGGCCACCGTGACGAGGCTGAATTATCTTCTCAGTGGTGAGTCAGACACCAGGGGCCTTGTCGTGCGGCTTCTGAACCGGATGTCGGCGGGGGAAGACAGGGAGGAGCTGATTCGGAAGACGGGAGAGAAGATGAACCTGTCTCTGGCAGAGCTGTTATCGGAGAAGTCTCTCTACAGACGGCGCAGAAGCCGGAAGGATTTTGTAAGCCGGCTTGAGGAAGACCAGGTGGCGCAGGATCTGAATAAAGAGGATGTGCTGAAACTGAACCGGATTCAGGTGCGGTACAGTAAGGAACAGATCGAAGAATTTATTGAGACGCATATGAAGGATGAGGTAATGGATGCGTCGGAGCTGGTTATTGCGGATGGTGAAGAATTCGAGAAGCTGATTCTTGCTTACGACTATAGCACGAGGAAGAACAGCAGATATGCCGTTCTGGAGGAGCCGGCAGAGGTGGTGGAGCGAGGCGGCTACCGGTATCCGGCTCTCCGGTTCGTGCGAAGAAGGGTATGAGGAAAGGAGATTTTTATGATTTTTGATACGCACGCACATTATGATGACGGGCAGTTTGATGAGGACCGTGAGGAACTGCTGCGTTCTATGGCGGATAAGGGGGTGGGAACGATCGTCAATGTCAGTGCATCCTTAAAATCCTGCCGGCGGGTTGTAAATATGGTGCAGGATTATCCCTTTATGTATGCGGCGGTAGGGGTTCATCCGGACGAAGTGGGCGAGCTTGACGAGGAGTCGTTTGTTCAGGTCAGGGAGCAGGCAAAGAGGGAGAAAGTGGTTGCAATAGGGGAGATCGGCCTGGATTATTACTGGGATCATGAATCTCACGATATACAGAAGAAATGGTTTGTCCGCCAGCTTGAGCTTGCAGGAGAGCTGGGACTTCCGGTTCTGATCCACAGCCGGGAGGCCGCTGCCGACACCATGGAGATTATGAAGGAATATGCCCGGGGCCTTACCGGAGTAATCCACTGCTATTCCTACTCGGAAGAAATGGCAGAGGAGTATGTGAAGATGGGTTTTTATATAGGGGTTGGCGGTGTCGTTACGTTTAAGAACGCCCGGAAATTAAAGCGGACGGTGGAAAGGATTCCTCTTGCCTCGATTGTGCTCGAGACGGACTGCCCCTATCTGGCGCCGGAGCCTTTCCGCGGAAAAAGAAACCAGTCTGCATATATCAGGTTTGTTGCCGGAGAAGTTGCAAAGATTAAGGGAATTACCTGTGAAGAAGTGATTGCACGGACAGAAGAAAATGGTAAGAGACTGTATGGAATCATGCGTGAAGCATGATTCCATATGTTTTACCGGGATGTTGCCCGCTGTGGGACAATTCTGTCAGAATTCGACTTCCGATACGATGTCTCCGGCATCGTTGCACAGAATGGTATCATAGACTATGCCGAGTCTGTAATGTAGTTCGGTCCGGTAGAGTTCCAGTTCCAGATACTGGTTGGGCCGGCCGCCGTTCAGGCGCATATGGTCTGTTACGATTTCTCTGGCCAGTTCTTCCTCGTCAATGGGAAGCAGCGTGTGTATTACCAGAGTGATTTCGTTCTGCGTAAGGTTGGGAGAGGACATGACCGTAGAGTGAAAGATCTCATAGGGCTTGTGTTCCTCGGCAGCGAGAAGTGCAAGTAAGATCAGTGTGCATACGGTTATGGCCAGGATCAGTTTCTTTTTTTTCATGTTAAAATACCTCCTTTATGAGTGGCAAAGAGAAACGGTGCAATTAATTACAGTGTAATTTATTACATCTATTTTTTCAACAAAAATCTGGGTATACTAATGAAAAGATGTAGTGTGGGGTTGAAACATGAAGAAAATAGTGATTGACATCGAGAGGGTTCTGGCTGAAAAAGGAGTCAGTAAGACAACTCTCTGTTACTGGTGCAGGTTACAGCGCACGCAGCTGAACAACTATTGTAAGAATAAGGTTGTCCGGGTGGATCTGCATACCTTGGAAAAAGTATGTGATTATCTGGAGTGTGACGTGTGCGATATCCTCAAGATGGTAGAGGCAGAGGGTGAAGAAGCCGGAAGGGAAGAAATGGATGGCAGTATTCTGTAGGATTACGGGGTGCTGCCGTTTTTATTTGCTGAATCAGGCAGAAACGGGAGACGGAGTTAACAATTTGGAAAAAAAAGTAACGAAATTGTAAATGGTATTTAAAATCGGGCGGAGATATTGTACAATAGATAGACGAGATAAAAACATGATTAGATCAGGCAGCTTGAGAGAGGGAATGGATTGATGGGTAAAGTAATATT
Organism: uncultured Dorea sp.; assembly: GCA_910587575.1. Classification (GTDB taxonomy): domain Bacteria; phylum Bacillota; class Clostridia; order Lachnospirales; family Lachnospiraceae; genus Sporofaciens. The sequence continues at coordinate 44,852 of CAJULU010000009.1, read as the reverse complement.
TCTGGACGTTGACGGAACGATTAGAGATTTTGACGGAACGGTTCCGCCGTCTGCGGTGGAAGCGATTCATAAGGCCCGGCAGAACGGCCATAAGGTGGTTCTGAATACGGGGCGGATATACTGCCATATTGAGAAGAAGATCCGAGATATCGGGTTTGACGGAGTGATCGCAAGTTCGGGCGGATATATAGAATACCAGGGTGAGAGGATCGGCCATAAGTATTTTACACAGCTTGCGTATATTGAGCTTATGAAAGATCTTGTAGACCAGCATTGCGTTGTAGAGATGGGAAATAACAAGGAGAGCTATGTGCTTCGGGAGAGCTGGGAGGAGTATTGCAGGATTTATACAGAACTGTGCGAGGGGCTTTGTGTGGATGAGACCGAAGCGCTGCTGCCCAGGCCGGTGGATTCGCTCCTGGAGGTGCCGGATGTGGAACAGCTGCTTGTGTTCAGCCAGGAAGAGGTAAGCAGGGAGATACTGGCCAAATGGGGGTATTCTTTTCATATTACGAATCTGCGGCTCCCTTATACAGAGAAATGGTCGGGGGTGATCACGCCGAATTATATTACGAAGGCAGAAGGTATGCGGCAGATTCTGAAGGCCGGGGAATATGACAGAGAGGATGCGGTTGCTGTCGGAGACAGTGACAGTGATATCGAGATGATCCGCTATGCAGGAACCGGGGTTGCCATGGGGAATGGAACGCCATGGGTGAAGGAGATTGCGGATTATGTGACAGAACCTATTGCTGAGGACGGACTGTGGAATGCATTTGTCCATCTGGGACTTGTGTAGTCCGTGAATGCCGTAACTGCGTTGTCAATTATCATATATGGAGAAATACGATAGAAAAAAACAGAATATATTTGGTAAAAATTTTTTATAACTTTCCCTTCACTTTCTCAGAAGTTTAGTGTATTATAGTACGTGACCCAACATATTGTGTGAACAAACGAGGGAGTATCAATATTTTGTATGTGTGAAAGCGAGGGAATACAATGGGTGCGGATGTGAAGACGAATGTGATCAAGCGGAATGGGGAGGAAGTCCTGTTCGATCTGTCGAAGATTGTGAATGCGGTGAAGGCTGCCAATGGCGAGGTGGACCGGATTCATCAGATGAATGACTATCAGATTGTTGCAATTGCAGATAATATTGCGTCCCAAGTAGGAGAACTGTCCCATGCGGTGAACGTGGAGGATATCCAGGACATGGTGGAACGGGGAATCATGGAGATGCGGGGCTATGAAGTGGCGCAGAAGTATGTGCGTTACCGTTACCGCCGGGAACTGAAGCGGAAGTCCAATACGACGGATAACGGAATCCTGTCTCTGATAGAGAATATTAACGAGGAGGTCACGCAGGAGAATTCGAATAAGAATCCGGTGATTAACTCCACGCAGAGGGATTATATGGCCGGGGAAGTCAGCAAGGATCTGTCCAAAAGGGTGCTGCTTCCGGCAGAGATTGTGAATGCACACGAAGAAGGAATCATTCATTTCCATGATTCCGATTATTTTGCCCAGAAAGAGCATAATTGTGATCTGATCAACTTAGATGATATGCTGCAGAACGGGACGGTGATCAGCGAGACGCTGATTGAGAAGCCTCACAGCTTCTTTACGGCGTGTAATGTGACCACACAGATTGTGGCGCAGGTGGCGAGCAACCAGTATGGCGGGCAGTCGTTTACACTGGCGCATCTGGCTCCTTTTGTGGACATCAGCAGACAGAAGCTGCGCAGGAGTGTAATCGAGGAGCGTAAGGAGTGCGGCGAGAGCCTGGATGAGGAGATTGTCAGCAGGGTAACGGAACGGCGGCTGCGTGATGAAGTAAAGAGTGGAATCCAGACGATCCAGTATCAGCTGATTACGCTTATGACCTGTAACGGGCAGGCACCGTTTGTGACCATATTTATGTATCTGGACGAAGTAAAGGAAGGCCAGCTGAGGGATGACCTGGCTCTTATTATAGAAGAAGTTCTGGTTCAGAGGATGCAGGGCGTGAAGAACGAGAAGGGTGTGTGGATTACGCCGGCGTTTCCAAAGCTCATCTATGTGCTGGATGAGGATAATGTGAAGGCGGGCACCAAATACTGGCATCTGACGGAACTTGCCGCAGAGTGTACGGCAAAGCGTATGGTTCCCGATTACATTTCCGCCAAGATTATGAAGGAACTGAAACAGGGAGCTGTCTATCCGTGTATGGGCTGCCGTTCCTTCCTTACGGTGGAGGATTCCCAGAGGAACGAGGATGGAAGCCATAAGTTTTACGGACGGTTCAACCAGGGAGTTGTGACCATTAATCTGGTGGATGTGGCGTGTTCCTCGGAAGGGGATATGGACCGGTTCTGGGAGATTCTGGATGAACGTCTGGAACTGTGCCACAGAGGTCTTCGCTGCAGGCATGAGCGCCTTCTGGGGACGGTATCGGATGTGGCTCCGATTCTCTGGCAGTACGGTGCGCTGGCACGTCTTAAGAAGGGGCAGGTGATTGACGACCTGTTGTTTAATGGTTATTCCACGATTTCCCTTGGCTATGCGGGACTGTATGAGATGTGTATGCGGATGCTTGGGAAGTCTCATACGGATCCGGAGGCAAGACCTTTTGCGCTGGCGGTTATGCAGAGGCTGAATGACAAGTGTAAGGAGTGGAAAGAGGCAGAGCATATCAGTTATTCTGTGTATGGGACGCCAATGGAGTCCACCACATACAAATTTGCCAAATGCTTACAGAAGCGTTTTGGTATCATTGAGGGCGTTACGGATAAGAATTATATTACGAACAGCTATCACGTGCATGTGTCCGAGGATATTGATGCATTTAAGAAGCTGAAGTTCGAGGCGGATTTCCAGAAATTGTCTCCCGGCGGTGCGATCAGCTATATCGAAGTACCGAATATGCAGAACAATATTCCGGCGGTTCTGTCGGTGATGAAGTTTATTTATGATAATATCATGTATGCGGAACTGAATACCAAGAGTGATTATTGTCAATGCTGTGGATATGACGGTGAGATTGCAATCAAGGAAGATAAGGCAGGAAAGCTGATCTGGGAGTGCCCCAACTGTCAGAATAAGGATCAGGATAAGATGTTCGTGGCACGTAGGACCTGCGGGTATATCGGTACGCAGTTCTGGAACCAGGGGCGCACCCAGGAGATTAAGGACCGGGTGCTGCACCTGTAGGGATGTTGTGTTCCATGCCAGACAGTCCGTGACTCCGGTTTCTGACCGGAGCGCCAGAGTGAAGGTGAGAATATGCATTATGGAAAGATAAAAGAATGTGATATTGCAGATGGCCCGGGCGTCCGGGTCAGTCTGTTTGTTTCGGGCTGCCGGCATCACTGTAAGGGGTGCTTTAATCCCGAGACATGGGATTTCAAATATGGACAGCCTTATACTTCTCAGACGGAGGATGAGGTCATAAGGCTGCTTGAACCGGAGTATATTCAAGGGTTTTCCCTGCTTGGCGGGGAGCCTTTTGAACCGGAGAACCAGGGAGTGCTCACGGGTCTTCTGCGGAGGATCAGGGAGACCTATCCTGAGAAGGATGTCTGGTGTTACAGCGGATATCTGTATGATGTGGATCTTGCGAAGGGCGGAAAGGTTCACACAGATGTGACGGAGGAGATGCTTTCTTATATTGACGTGCTGGTGGACGGTGAGTTTGTGGAGGAACTGAAAGACGTGTCACTGGTGTTCCGGGGAAGCAGTAACCAGAGGATTATTGAGTTGAAGAAGAATGAAGAATGAAGATTGAAGAATAAGAGGATCTTAAGAGAAAGGAGCAGATGATAGTATGAGAATCGCAGTAACATATGAAAATGGACAGGTATTTCAGCATTTCGGACATTCCGAGCAGTTTAAGGTGTATGATGTGGAAGACGGGAAAGTGGTGAAGAGCGAGGTGGTCGGCACCAACGGACAGGGACACGGCGCTCTGGCAGGATTTCTGCTTCAGGGGAATGTGGATGTGCTGATCTGCGGAGGAATCGGAGGAGGCGCAAGGAATGCGCTTGTTGAGGCGGGGATTAAGTTGTTCCCGGGAGCCCAGGGAGATGCGGATGCACAGGTTGCGGCTTATCTGGCGGGAGAGCTTGACTATGACCCGGATACGGTGTGCAGCCATCACGAGCATCAGCATGGCGAGGGCTGTCATCATGAAGAGGGCGGCTGTGGGCATCATTGCGGATAAAGAGTTTTTACACAAAATTTAGCGCTTCATCCAGTGTCTGATCGGATGGAGCGCTGGAATAGTTCAGACTGCATTTTTTCCTAATTTACGTTCTTATATTCTCTTAACTTGTGAATATCTTTAATGGTACTATCATTGATCTGTATTATTTCCCACAACTGTCTGGTATCATAAATACAATGGAAAATGAAAATTTTACAATACGGCAAAGAGTTGTATGCGTAGCCCCTGTTATACCTTACTGGACGGAGTCCACCCGCCCCTTGGGGCATGCTTTACGGTGTGCCCTTGGGTATGATAAGATGTGTGTATGAAGAAAGCGTAATTATGCAATAGGATAAGTGCAGGAGGTATTCAGAAATGAGTAAGAAAGCAAAGATGGTGATTGACAAGGATTTCCAGATTTCACAGGTGGACGAGAGAATCTATGGTTCTTTTATTGAGCATCTGGGGCGTGCCGTATATGACGGGCTGTATCAGCCGGGAAGTCCGCTCTCTGATGAGGATGGATTCCGCAAGGATGTGATGGAGATGGTAAGGGAGCTGGATGTCCCGGTTATCCGGTATCCGGGCGGCAATTTTGTATCGAATTTTTTCTGGGAGGACAGTGTAGGTCCTGTGGACCAGCGGCCGAGACGGCTGGAACTGGCATGGCGGAGCCTGGAGAAGAATGAAGTGGGACTGAATGAATTTTCCAGATGGACGAAGAAGGTGGATTCTCAGATGATGATGGCTGTGAATCTGGGAACCAGAGGAATTGCGGATGCATGTAATCTTCTGGAATACTGCAACCATCCTGGGGGGACGAAGTATAGTGATATGCGGATTGCACATGGCGTGAAGGAACCCCATAACGTGAAGATCTGGTGCCTGGGAAATGAGATGGACGGGCCCTGGCAGTTGGGGCATAAGACAATGGAAGAATACGGACGGCTGGCAGAGGAGACGGCCAAGGCGATGAAGCTGATTGACCCGACGGTTGAGCTGGTTTCCTGTGGCAGTTCTAACCTGGATATGCCTACATTTCCCAGATGGGAGTCTGCAACCCTGGAAAGCTCTTATGATTACGTGGATTACGTTTCTATGCATCAGTATTATGGCAACCGGGATGATGATACGCTGGATTTTCTTGCACAGTCTGACGATATGGAGGAATTTATCCGTACGGTCATTGCTACCTGTGATTATGTGAAGGCTAAGAAGCGGGGGCGTAAGAAGATCAATATCAGTTTTGACGAGTGGAATGTGTGGTATCATTCCAATGCGGCAGATGATGATATTACAAAGAACCATCCCTGGCAGGCGGCGCCGCCTATGCTGGAGGATATCTATACGTTCGAGGATGCTCTGCTGGTGGGCCTTATGCTGATTACGCTTCTGAAGCATGCAGACCGGGTGAAGATTGCGTGCCTGGCGCAGCTTGTGAATGTGATTGCTCCGATCATGACTGAGGCAGGCGGCGGTGCGGCATGGAAGCAGACGATCTTCTATCCGTTTATGCATGCGTCACGGTATGGGAGAGGAATCGCTTTGATGCCGGTAATGAAAGTAACGAAACATGATACCGCCAGACACGAGAACGTTACGGATATCGAGAGCGTTGCCGTGTATCATGAAGAGAAAGAAGAACTGACCATTTTTGCCGTAAACCGTACGCTGGATGAAGATATTCAGCTGACAACGGATCTGCGCGGGATGGAAGGGTATCGGGTGGTGGAACATATTGTGCTGGAAGATTGTGATCTGAAGGCTGTAAACGGCGCCGGTGTGCAGAATGTATATCCAAGGTCTGTAGAGCGCTCTTCTATGGATGGGGGGATGATGACGAGTATGCTTCATAAAGCATCCTGGAATGTGATACGGCTTGGAAAATAAAAATTACTTTTGCGGCCTTCTGTCGTTTAGACTATGTGTAGGGACTGAAAGAGCATAAAAATTGTACTGGAGTGATATATAATGGGAATATTTCATAGGACAAAAGTGATTACGGTAGATGATTATGCAAAAAAAGAACGGATTCAAGAGATATTTGCACAGCATCATATAGAATATAAGATGAAAGTAAAAGAGATTTTACAAAAAAATCCTATTGATACAGCTGTAATCGGAACTCTTGGAATGAATAAGATGAAGATCAGCTACTCCTTTTACGTGGAAAAGGAGAATGCAGATGCAGCAAAGGAATTACTGAAAGGGTAGAATAAATCAACAGGTGGTTCCATGGGAGGAAGAGACTTGCAGAAAATTTTAATTGTAGAAGACGATGCGAAGAATAACCAGATGCTGAAAGATTATCTGGAAGATCATGGATATGCGTGTACACAGGCGTTCTCCGGCAGTGAGGCGAGACTGCTGTTTTCCATGGAGGAGTACGATCTGGTTCTTCTGGATCTGATGCTTCCGGGAATCTCCGGGGAGGAACTGGTATCGGTTTTTTCGGAAAAGGTTCCGGTGATTGTGCTGTCTGCCAAGAGCGGCCTTGACAGTAAAGTAGAGGTATTATCGTCGGGAGCGGAGGATTATCTGTGTAAGCCTTTTGATCTTCCGGAGCTGCTGGTGAGGATCCAGGTGCAGTTCCGGCGCCGCAGGAAGTGTAACGGGACGGAGGCCGGTGAGGAAGAGAAAAGGGGACAGGAGCAGACGGTTTATTCCTACCGGGGATGGACGCTTAACCCGGACACGCAGGAGATGGCGGCAGAGGGAGAACCGGTGGAACTGACACGGCATGAATTCCTGATTATGGAGTTACTGATCCGTAATCCGAAACGGGTCTTTACAAAGCAGATGATTTATGAATATGCGTGGGGCGAGGAGTATCTGGCGGAGGATAAGACCCTCAATGTACATATCAGCAATATCCGCTCCAAATTGAAGAAGAGCGGTACAGATTCCTACATTCAGACGGTGTGGGGAATGGGCTTTAAACTTTCTTAAACTTTTCTGAGCACTTTTTAAATATTCCTGTAGTAGAATATTTTCTGTAAGGAACGAAAGGAAAGGAGAAGACATGATGAATGCAGGGAGAGAAGAAGTGTCAGCCATAGAAACCATAGCTCTTACGAAAATATATGGTGAGAAAGCAGCAGTGAAAGGGCTGGATCTTAAGATACGGGAAGGGGAAATCTATGGATTTATCGGCAGAAACGGAGCCGGCAAATCCACGACGCTGAAAATGATCTGCGGGATTGCGGCCCCTACGCAGGGGGAGATCCGTTTATTCGGGAAGCCGGTCAGCGACCCGGTGGTGCGCAGAAGGCTGGGGGTTCTGATTGAATCGGCTGGGGTGTATCCTCATATGACGGCCAGGCAGAATGTAGTGATGAAAGCGAAGTGTATGGGACTGGCGGATGAGAAGGGCGTGGACGATGTACTGGGGATGACGGGACTTGCGGATGCGGGAAAGAAGAAGGTAAAGCATTTCTCTATGGGAATGAAACAGCGGCTTGGCGTTGCGCTGGCACTGCTGGGGAACCCAGATCTGCTGGTTCTCGATGAGCCGATTAATGGCCTGGATCCGGAAGGAATCCGGGAACTCCGGCAGTTGATACAAAAGCTTCACGAAGAGGGAAAGACCATACTGATCAGTTCCCACATTCTGGGAGAACTGAGCAAGATTTCCACAAATTACGGGATTATTAAGGATGGGGAGATGATTGAGCAGCTTACCAGGGAGGAACTGGAAGAAAAATGTCAGGATTACTTTCAGATTGAGGTGGAGGATTTGAAACGGGCTCTGGCTCATATCCAGGAGGCGTTTCCGGGAGTGCAGGCAGAAGTGGCGGACACCAGGATTATCCGGCTTTATGGAGTCGGGGACGGGGCAGGGGTGAACCGGCTGCTGATTGAGAATCAGATTCCGGTGTATGCTTCGGGATTTCATCATATGGATCTGGAAGAGTATTTCTTAAACCGTATGGAAGGGGGGCGTCAGTATGTTTAATCTGCTGCGTATGGATTTTTACCGGGTGAAGAGAAGTAAGTCGGTGTATGTGTGTTTCGGAATTCTGCTGCTTGCAGCGATGATTGCATTTGGGATGATATGGCTGCTGGCAACGCCCCGGGGACAGGAGATCTCTTTGCGTATTGGAATGCTTTCTTTGGAGGAAGTAAAAGAGTCGGCATATATACTGGAAGGGTACGATTCTTTAAATTTTTTCCGGGGTATCTGTCTGGATGGCGGATCGTATAATCTTATATTCGGTATCTGGGTCATGCTGTTTGTCTGTGCGGATTTTCAGAGTGGATTTATCAAAAATGTTATGGCTCTGCATCAGAACCGGTGGAATTATATCGGAAGCAAGGTTATGACGGCATGGATTGTTGATTTCTGTTATCTGGTACTGAATCTGTTATTTGCTCTGCTGATGAACCGGATATGCGGGAATATGGTGCCCTATGTAGGCTGGAAGGAGATTATCTTTTACCTGTCCTGGATCTGGTTCGTAACCACGGCGTTTGCTGCGCTGATTATCTTAGTCTGTGTCCTGACCAGAAGCGTGGCGGCAGGCTCTCTGGCCGCAGTTCTCTTTGGAAGCGGCGCTGTTGTGAGGATTCTGCTTGGAATACTGCATATGTTTCATCGGGGAGAGTGGCTGAAATACTCGATTTCCATGACTTGTGAACTTGGACCGGGAAAATATACTTCTGTGAAGGATCTCTATGTATATGCGGTGGGATTTGGATTTCTGGCTTTGTATACCGTGATTGCCGGACTGGTTCTGAGAAAAAAGGATATATGAATATGATGTTTATGGTGGTGGCTTTGGGAAGTGTCTGTATTTTACTGGCATTGCAGTATATCCGCAGTATCCTTGCGGTACGTTCTCTGCACAGGCAGCTTTCAGAGATCGAGCGGGGCAGTCATATGGAGATCGCAGTAGAGTGCCGTCAAAAGGATGTGCTGGTGTTATGCCGGCAGTTGAACCGGCTTCGTCAGCAGTGGTTCCAGGATCAGCGGCAGTATGAGAAAGTACAGAAGCAGCTGAAACAGAATATTACAAGCCTGGCTCATGATATCCGCACGCCCCTTACCGGGGCGGCGGGGTATGTGCAGCTTGCACGGGAATGTGAAGAACCGGTGAGGCGCAATCGGTATCTTCAGACAGCGGATGACCGTCTTCTGGAACTGGGGGATATGCTGGAGGAACTGTTCCTGTATACGAAACTCACCAGTGAGGAGTTTGAACCGGAGCTGTGTGAGATCCAGGTGCTTCCCCTTCTGAGCGGGTGTCTGGTGGGACTGTACCGCCAGTTTGAAGAAAAGGGGGTTTCACCGGAAGTGGAGTTTCAGTCGGAGAACCTGCGGGTATGGGCGGATGCGGAATGTCTGCGGCGGATTTTCCATAATCTGATTCAGAATGCACTTCTGCATGGCAGAGGCGGGATTGTGATACGGCAGAGGGAAAGATGCATTTCTTTTGAAAATCTTGTATCAGAAACCAGCAGGCCTGACCCGGAGCAGATTTTTGAACGGTTTTATAAGGCGGATTCATCCCGGAGGAAAGGTTCCTCTGGGCTTGGGCTGTTTATTGTGAAAGAACTGACGGAGAGAATGGGCGGAAAGGCGGAGGCGGAACTTGAGGGAGAGTGGCTTAGGGTGAGACTGGAGTTCCCGGAGTTGAAAGAAATGTAATTCATTTGTGAAGGAACTGGCAGAGAAAAACTGGCAAAGTCTTTTTAGAAACATGACATACATTTGTCCTGTTTCTATGGTATACTTGTCATATCAGCCGAACCAAAGTATTCACAGTAAATGAGTATATTGTGTACAAACGGCAGACATTCGTAATGACAACCAGAAGAAAGGATGAAAAATCATGGCATTTGACTACAAGAAAGAATATAAAGAATTCTATCTGCCCAAAAGAAAACCAGCGCTGGCGACGGTTTCCTCTATGAATTTCGTCGCCGTGCGAGGCAAAGGCGACCCCAATGAAGAAGGCGGCGCATACAAGCAGGCCATCGGACTGCTCTACGGAATCGCATTTACCATTAAGATGAGCAAGATGGGCGATCATCGGATTGACGGGTATTTTGATTTTGTCGTTCCGCCCCTGGAGGGCTTATGGTGGCAGGAAGGAATCAAAGGGGTAGACTATTCCAGAAAAGAGGACTTCCAGTGGATCTCGATGATCCGTCTGCCGGAGTTTGTCACAAAGGAAGAATTTGACTGGGCGGTCAGGGAAGCGGAAGAAAAGAAGAAGGCCGATTTCTCCAAAGTGGAGTTTTTTACCTATGAGGAAGGTTTGTGCGTACAGTGCATGCATATCGGAAGCTATGATGCAGAACCGGCAACCATAGAGATGATGGATGCCTTTGCCAAAGAGCAGGGGTACCAGCCGGACATGGGCAGCGGGCGTTTTCATCATGAGATTTATCTGAGCGATGTGCGCAGATGTAAGACCGAGAATCTGAAAACGGTAATCCGCCATCCGGTGAGGAAACAAACTGGTGGTGCAAAATGAAGCTTGACAGGATGATCGGGATCTTATCAATCCTGCTGCAGCAGGAGAAAGTCACGGCACCCTATCTTGCGGAAAAGTTCGAGGTTTCCCGCCGGACCATTAACCGGGACATTGAAGCCTTGTGTATGGCGGGAATACCCCTGGTAACAGAACAAGGCCAAAACGGCGGCGTTTCCATTATGGAAGGGTACAGGATTGACCGTACGCTGCTCAGTACGTCGGATATGCAGGCAATCCTGGCGGGACTTCGGAGTCTGGACAGTGTATGCGGAACCAGCCGCTATGCCCAGCTCATGGAGAAGTTATCGGCAGGGGCTTCGAACCTCCTTGCAGGAGATACCCATATTCTGATCGACCTTTCCTCCTGGTACAAAGATTCCCTTGCGCCGAAGATCGAGCTGCTTCATGGTGCAATCCTTTCCGGGCGGAAGGTGTCCTTCTGCTATTATGCGCCGAAGGGAGAATCCATGCGGACAATAGAGCCCTATGATCTGCTGTTTCAGTGGGCCGGCTGGTATCTGTGGGGATGGTGTGAGAAACGGAAAGATTACCGTCTGTTTAAGCTGGGACGGATGACGCAGCTGAAACTGGGGGAACCCTTTGAAAAGCGGGAGAGCCTGACGCTGCCGGATCTGTCCCCGGAGCGTGTGTTTCCCGCCGCTTTTCAGATAAAAGCCAGGATAGCGCCGGAATATAAATGGCGGCTGATCGAAGAATACGGCATTGAGTGCTATCAGGAACAGCCCGACGGTACGCTGCTGTGTACGGTCGGATTCCCGGATAAGACAAGCGTTGTGGGTTGGATTGCCTCTTTTGGAGGCGGTGCGGAACTTCTGGAGCCAGAGGAATTCCGGCAGGATGTTCTGGAATTTGCAGAAGGAATCCGCAGAAGATATGTGAAAACGTAAATTTACAGAAGGGAAGAATCATATATGGCATCAAAAATAGAATTTGTGGAATTTATTGCAGACCAGATCCGGGAGGCCGGAGAGATTACTTACAGGAAGATGTTCGGAGAATATGGGATCTACTGCAACGGAAAGATTTTCGGCGTAATCTGCGATAACCAGTTATTCCTCAAGATTACGGAGGCAGGACGTAAGCTGCGGCCCGAACTTGCGGAGGCGCCGCCCTATGAAGGAGCAAAGAATTATCTGCTTGTGGAGGACGTAGAGGAGGCGGAAGCGCTGACAAAGCTTGTCCAGGCAACCTGCCGGGAACTTCCGGAGCCAAAGCCCAGAAAGCGTAAAAAGCAGTAATCAGAAATGAAAGGGAGTCTGTGGGTGACATGCAGAAGATATTACTACTGGAGGATGACCGGAATCTAAACCGGGGGATCACGCTGACCTTGCAGAAAGCAGGATACGCCGTCACGTCGGCATTTACACTGGCAGAGGCCGGGGAGTGTCTTAAGCGGGAGGAGTTTTCTCTGCTCATCTGCGACATCACCCTGCCGGATGGCAGCGGTCTGGAACTGGGAAGAAAGGTGCGCAAGAGAGGGGATACTTATTTTATCTATCTTACGGCTCTGGATTCAGAGGCTGACATGGTAAATGGATATGACACAGGGGCAGATGACTACATTACAAAACCATTTTCCCTGATGGTACTGGTATCCAAGGTCAATGCGCTCATGCGCCGGATTGACAGCGCAGATGAATCCGGAGGGATTCTGACATGCGGGGAGATTGAAGTGAACTGCCGGGAAATGAAGGTGTATCAGAGGGGACAGGAGGTTCCCTTGAGCAAGAAGGAACTGCAGCTTCTGGTATACCTCTGGGAGAATGCAGGACAGATTGTATCCAGGGAAAGCATTCTCGGGCATATCTGGGATGTAGACGGCCAGTTCGTGGATGAGAACACGGTGACTGTCAACATCAGCAGACTGAAGAATAAGCTAGGGACAGATGAGATTTCCAATGTGAGAGGATTAGGGTATCTATGGACAGGGACCGTCGTCAGAAAATAAAAAAATATTTTATTGTATATCTTGTCTTTTTTGTCCTGTTCTCTGTTTTTCTGTTTGTGTTGGGGAAGTACCAGATTTCGAAGGAACGGCAGAAGATGTTTGTGCTTATGAATGAGCATCCGGAACTGGAGGCAGAGATGATTGCCATGTGGGAGAAGCCAGACAGCTGGAACTTCGGAGATATCCGGTTTACGGAGATGGAGAAGATGATTGAGGTTCTGGAAGATCAGTACGGCTATGGTGCAAAAGGAATTGATTTGGAGAGGTCCTGGTGGGTATTCTGGGGAATCGGAATCCTGGCGGGCGCATTGCTGACTGCAGCCATGGCCGGGATCAATGATAAGAAGCACAGGGATTCCAGAGAGAATCTGAAGGCGCTGTATGAGAGTCTGGAACAGTTCCGCAAAGGAGAGTTTGGTGAGATCCCCGATTATGAAACCGTTTACCGGGAGGATTCGGAAAGCTGGATGAAGGTGTGGGAGTCTCTTCGGGAGCTGGGTGTATATTTTGCGGAGCGGAAGCGGATACTCATGGAAGAGGAGAACAGTATCAAGGCGCTGATTACAGACATATCCCATCAGCTGAAGACGCCCCTGGCTTCCCTCCGGATGAGCCATGAAATGATGACAGACACGCATTTTACGGAGGAAGAGCGCAGAGAGTTTCAGGATCAGGAGGAAAAGGAGATCGAGAAGCTGGAAACGCTTCTGAAGGAACTGGTGAACCTGTCCCGGATGGAGGCCCATATGATCCAGATCAGACCATCGTCGGCCAGTCTGAAAAAGACCATTGCCGGGGCGGTCAGTCAGATTTATCTGAAAGCCAGGAATAAGGAGATTGAGATCCAGGTGGAGATGGAAGAAGATCTGGAAGTCTGCCATGACGTGAAATGGACGGAAGAGGTGTTCGTCAATATTCTGGATAATTCTGTGAAATATTCCGGGGAGCATACCACGGTAACGGTGCGTGTGAAGCGGCTGGTCAGAAATGTGCTGATCGAGGTAGAAGACGAAGGAATCGGGATTGAGAAAGAAGAGTTATCCAGGATTTACCACAGGTTCTACCGGGGAGAGGCTGCCAGAAGGATGGAGGAAGAAGGTGCAGGCGTGGGCCTGTATCTGGCAAGGCTGATTCTGGAGCGCCAGGGCGGGACGATTTCAGCAAAACAGAAGCAGCAAAAAGGGACGGTTTTCCGTGTCACCCTTCCGGCTGCCATATCATGACTGAACAATGCAACCCTTACAAAACTGTTATGGTTTCTGTAAGGGTTTTGCAATGTCCGGCTGTTATAATCGGATTATGAAAAAGTACTGAAACTGGTTACAAAAAGCAGGAGGTAAGAGATGAATAAGGACAGCAGTAAGATTCTGGTGGTGGAAGACCTGGTGAAATATTACGGGGCAGGTGAGAACCTGGTGCGTGCAGTTGACCATACCAACCTGGAGATTGAGAGAGGAAAGTTCACGGCAGTCGTAGGCCGCTCCGGTTCCGGCAAATCTACGCTTCTGCATCTGATCGGGGGACTGGACCGGCCGGATGAAGGAAAGGTGTGGATTGAAGGAAAGGATATTTTCGCTCTGAAGGATGAACGGCTGGCAGAGTTCCGGAGAAAAAAGATTGGATTCGTGTTTCAGGATTTTAATCTGATTCCGTCATTGAATGTATGGGAGAACATTGTTCTTCCCCTGGGGCTGGGCGGCCGGAAGGTAAAAAGGGAGGACGTGGAAGAAGTGCTTGAGAAGATCGGGCTTATGGATAAGAAAGAAACCATGCCGAATGCACTGTCGGGCGGCCAGAAGCAGCGGACCGCCATTGCAAGGGCCTTAGTGACCAGGCCGGCCATCATCCTGGCAGATGAACCCACGGGGAATCTGGACTCCCAGACAGAGTTAGAGGTAATGAGCCTTCTGAAAAGCTGTGTTGCGGATATGGGGCAGACGCTGGTCATGATCACTCATGATGAGATGATCGCACAGATGGCAGACCGGATGGTTGAGATTGAAGACGGTAAGGTGGTGAATTACTGATGAAGATGACAACAAGAGTCGCATACGACAATATGAAATACTATAAAAGCCGGAATATACTGACTGGCATCGCCATCATTCTGACCACCATGCTGCTGCTGGTGATTCCCACGGTTGGAAGGGGCATGGTAGATCTACAGTTTGCGGCGACGAACAAGGTCTATCCTTCCTGGCATGCCCTTTACCGGGGCGTGGATGAAGAGACCGTGCGAAAGCTTGCGGCCCACCATGACGTTGCAAAGTATGGCCTTCGAAGCGATGCGGGGTATATGAGCCTTGGAGAAGCCAGGGCTGCCATGATGTTTGTGGATCAGCCGGGGATGGAACTGTATCGTCTGGAACTATCCGAAGGAAGACTGCCGGAGAGGGAAGACGAGATCGTGGTCTCGGCCGGAATCCTTAAGGAACTGGGACAGCCAGGCGGAATCGGTGATACGGTCACGGTTCCCTGCCAGATCTTCCGTAATGGGGAACTGGATCTGACGGAAGAGAAAGAGTTTCAGATCTGCGGGCTGATGGAAGACAGTGACAGCAGCCGGAAGGAGAGAGTCTATACGGCTCTGGTATCAGAAGCATTTCTCAAAAAAGAAATTCCAGCAGAGGAGATTTCCTATCGTTTCCTGTTTCAGATTCTGGACGAGGAGAAGGTGACTACGTTGGATATCGAAGATATGATCCGAGAGATTGCGAAGCAGTTTCAGATACCGGAAAATGACATCAATATCAATACAGAGTATCTGGCTGCAAATTATGTAGATCCGGTTATGATTCCGGCCATTGTCGTGATTATGCTGATTATTGTGCTGGCAGGTGTGATTACGATCTACAGTATCTATTATGTGTCCATGAACCAGAGAATTCAGGAATTCGGGAGGCTTAAGGCGATTGGCGCCACGAAGCGTCAGATCAGGCAGATTGTACTGAGGGAAGGACTCTGGGTGGCCGCGGCTGCGATTCCGGCAGGGCTTCTGACTGGTACGCTTGTGTCTAAGGTGGTTGTCCTCCTCTTTGTCCGTGTCAATGAAGACCGCGGCGGATTCATGGAAGTGGTAGGCCAGGTGGCGCGAAGCGGCGAGGTGTCCTTCTATTACTGGTGGGCTTATGTTCTTGCGGTTGCAGTTACCTTATGTACGGTGTATCTTTCCTTGCTCAGCCCCATGCATAAGGCGGCGAAGGTTTCTGAAGTGGAAGCTATGCGGGGCCAGGAGATGGGGAAGAAGACCAGGAGCAGCAGGAAAGGGTATGAATTTATCACCATTGGACGGCTGACCTGCCGGAATCTTATGGATCATAAGAAGAAAAGCGCCGTCACCATTCTGGCTATGGCGGTGACGGGGGTATTTCTGATGGTGGTTGCAACGGTTCTGTCCTGTGCCGACCCCGGGGAGAGTGCGGACAGTTCCCTGGTCGGGCAGTATGAGATCTCTCCTGTCATTGAGGAAAATAACAGGGAACACCCGGAGCGGAAATGGACGGAGATTCAGAAGGATAATCCGTTGAATGAGGCGCTGAAACAGCAGATTGAAGGGCTTCCCGGCGTGGAACGGGTGGATGCATTCACCAGTATCAGAGTAACGGGCGATCTGTTTATGGAAGGTGATTTTACTGCAATCAACGGGATTCCGGAGGAATATGCAAAGGAACTGGAAAAGGGGATTGTGGAGGGAAAGGTGACTTACGAAGAATTAAAGTCCGGGGATAAGATCATACTGGAACAAGCGATGCAGCACTGGTATCCACAGCTTGACGTGGGGAGTAAACTGAAACTGGTGGTTCACGACGGGGACCGCAAATTTGAAAAAGATGTGGAGATTGCGGCAATTGGGAACTATAGAAGCGGCCTGGTCAATTATGACTATTTCATTATGGCGAAAGAAGCCGCAGACCGGCTGAGTGAGTATCATTCGGAATCCTATTTCCATGTGATTGCGGATCAGGATTATGACCAGACCCTGTTCGAATCTCTGGAGCAGATTGTGAAGGAATCGGGAAGGCTTCAGATGAGAACATGGAAAGAAGAATATGACACCTGGAGTATGGGGATGGCTATGACCAGCGGGGCAGCCTATGCGTTCCTTGGGATTCTGGCGCTGATCAGCGTGATGAATCTGATCAATACCATGATTAACAGCGTACATGTGCGCAAGAAAGAGCTTGGCATGATGCAGGCCATTGGAATGTCCGATTCCCAGCTTATGAAAATGCTCCGGATGGAAGGGCTTTTCTACACGGCGGGAACGCTTCTGATCTCAGTGGGCCTTGGGAGCCTTGCCGGATATCCCGTATTCCTGTACGCAAAGGCAACAAAAATATTTGAGATCAATTCTTACCACTATCCTGCGAAAGCGGCGGTCATCATGGCAGCGGCGCTCCTGCT
Source organism: uncultured Dorea sp. (assembly GCA_910587575.1). Classification (GTDB taxonomy): domain Bacteria; phylum Bacillota; class Clostridia; order Lachnospirales; family Lachnospiraceae; genus Sporofaciens. The sequence continues at coordinate 27,814 of CAJULU010000009.1, read as the reverse complement.
GATCCAGCTTCTGCTGGCAGTGGGAATCGGAAAGTCCGTACAGAAGGATTCGCTGATTGAACGGGTGCGTTTCAGTGAGTGACATTAGTACACCGAATAATAAGTAACCAGCCATATAACTTGTCTGATTTTCCATCTGCGTCGTTGTCGTCAATCAGCGTAGCGCCCACTACGCCTCATTCCTCCGCCTTGCATATGAAAAATCATCCTGCGTTATATGGCTAGGAACTTATTTTTCGGTGTACTAGTGGTTCTTCCGGTATCTTGAAGGGGTTGTGCCATATTTTTCTTTAAAAATCTTATAAAAATATCCTTTGTTGTGATAGCCCGCAAGTTCTGAGATCTCCTCCACGCTCCGGCTGGAGGAGACCAGCATGTGTTCTGCCCGTTCAAGCCGGATCTGCTGGACGAAACCGGAATAGGTAAGCCCGGTCTTGCTCTTGATAATCCGGTTAAAATAATCTTCCTGGAAATGAAATTCCCGGACCAGATCCTGGATGGTTACCGTGGCATAATGGCGTTTGACGTAGTCGGAAATCTCTTCAAAGATAATCCAGTTCATGGTCTTTCTAAGCTCTTTGGAGAGGGAGAAGTCGTATTTCGTGCTGATAATCCGGAAGATGCGCAGCAGCAGCCCTTTACAGATATAATGAAAACCGATTTTACCGTCATAGAGTTCTCCCAGCAGAAGGCACAGGCACTGTTCCAGTTCTTCAGCTGCAGCCTGGTCCGTGCCGGGGCGGAAGTGAAGATATTGCTGCAGGTCCTTCTGCTTGAGAAGTGCGGATTGTAAAAAGGAGATAATCTTCTGGGTGGCTACGTTTTCATCCATGACCTCCGTAAAGATATCGTTTGCAATTCCAAGGAAGAGGATGATGGCGGGCTGATCCACAAGATAATCCTGGTGCAGACAGTTCTTGTCAATGAGACACAGATCGCCCTTGGAAAATACGATGTCATGTCCCAGGATCCGCTGACGGAATTCGCCTTCTACCACGTAAGCCAGTTCTATGTAATCATGGGTATGAAGCTGGGTCTTCTCGCCGGAAGTAAACGGAAGCTGGTAGCAGAAGTGTTCCGGCGCAGGGCAGAGGGTGGCGGATAAGACGGAGTCTATTTTCCAGCAAAGGGCGAAAATCCTCTCATCTGGCGGAAGGGGATAGGTCTTGATTTCCTGGTCGGACCGGGAGTATTCCCTGCACACCAGGCGGGGGCCCAGTTTGTGGTCCTGGGGCAGCAGGCGGTGCCTGGGCGTGGTGATAAAGCTGCATAATTCAGACAGTGTCAAAACGTGTTCTCCTTTCTTACAGGGTGTACAGTTTTCCAAGCAGTGAACGAACAGGGCGGTAGCACACCAGTGATACGGCAATATTTCCTGCGCAGTGGAGCAGGTCAAAGGGGATTCCGGACACCCAGTAGGAAAAACCGGCGGCCCATCCCCCGGCAAAGAAGTAGGGGATGGAATACAGGAACCCGAAAGAAAGTCCGTATGCACCGAGTATGATGCTGGTTGTAATGACGGGCGTCTGCGTCTTTCCGGTTAACAGGACAATCAGCGCCAGAATGCTCCATATGTACAGATAGCCGAACCACCAGAGGCCCACGCCGTAGATACATCCCTCCAGGAAAACGAATACATAGATGATAAAGAATGCCTTCCGGCGGTAAATCTGTGTGTAGATATATATAAGAAGAGAAACGATCTCTATATTAGGCAGATAAGACATACCCACCTGGCCGATGATCAGGACTGCGCTTAAAACTGCCATACCTGCCAGTTCTTTTGTATTGACTTTACCCATTGTTTTTCGTGTTTCCATATGTCCGCCCTTCGGAATCCATGAGGATTTAGTAGCCTTCTGTCAGAGTCAGTTCAAACTGGTCTCCGTCTTCGATGGGGGTCTGGTCGGCTGAGGTATTCAAGGATTCCCCGCCTTTGGTGATACACCACCATTGTTCTTTGGTCTCGTCGGCTTTCTCCCCGTCTACGGAGGTGATGAACATTCCGAACTCCCCGTCGGTTCCCTCAACCAGCTTTTCTGCCTTTAATACAGCACCCAGGTAAGCTTCCTCTGTCTGGAAGGTGAAGTCTTTGGAGGATTCGTCTGCGTGTACCACAGTTACGGTAATCTCTTTCTCCCCGGCTTGTCCCTGGGGCATAAATACTTTGTAGATGCCGAACATGGCGGCAGCGGCAATGATCAGCGCTGCGATGAGAAGGATTACTTTTTTGGTAGATTGTTTCTGCTTTTTCTGTTCCATTTCTTTTGTTCCTTTCTTTTTTCTAAGTCTGAATATCATTGTAAGATTTCCAAAGAAACAAAAAAGTTTGCTTTTTTTTAGCAAACTTCCCTCTTGAGCGTATGACGGCCAGAAATATACTGACATAGGATACCTATGCTCCGTATGATGCGGCCAGTATACAAGTGCAATAGAGATAGAATGTTTTGCTTTGGATGGAAGCCCCATTCTACATATAAGCAGGTAATCTGGCTTCGGGTATGACCCTCACAGTGACCTCATCGCTCAGGATTTTCACCTGATTCCCACTGCATATATGCGTAGATTTTCTATTCATGGAACTGTAATGTTACGTTCCTGTGCACAATGATTCTAAACGATATGATACAATAAAATGCCCTGTTATTCAAGACCATATTTCCGGTAAATCAGATAGGACAGTCCTGCCGCTGCGAATTCCGTGAAGCAGAAGGCGTACCATACGCCATCTGCGCCGGATAACCGGCTGAAAAGCCAGGCGGCAGGCATGATCAGTATGACATACCGTAAAAGAGAGATACACAGGGAGGGTGTTCCTTTCCCCAATCCTTCCAGAGCGCCGGAACAGGTGACGGAGACTGCGGATACGATGAATCCAAGGCTGATGATATGAAGGGCTGTCACACCGATCTCAATCGTCTCTGCATTGGCAGTGAAGAGCCCGATCAGCTGGGCCGGGATCAGCCAGGACAGGATTGTTCCCACACACATGACTCCCATGGTAAGGGCAAGTGTGGTGCGGAAAATCTTCTGTACGCGTTCTTTCTCTCCGGCGCCGTAATTGTAGCCCATCAGTGGCCGGATTCCCTGGATGATTCCGTTTGCGGTCAGATAGATGAAGGTCTGCAGCTTATAATAGGCGCCCAGTACCAGGACGTATGTCTCGGAAAAGACGGCAAGAATCCCGTTGAGAACGGAAATCAGCAGGGAGGGGAGGGCAAGGCTTAAGGTTGCCGAGAGTCCCACGGAGTATAGCTTCATTGCCACATTTTTTTCCGGTTTCAGATAGGGGCGTTTTATTTTAACGGGAAGCGGGTCTGTCCGGCAGAAGACCAGGTATGCGATGAGGGTGAGTACCTGGCCGGTTCCGGTGGCGTATGCGGCGCCGGAGATTCCCATGGCGGGAAAGATCCCGATTCCAAAGATCATCAGCGGATCCAGAATGATATTTGCCACGAAACCGCACATCATACAGAACATGGAAACCTTCATCTTTCCCACTGCCTGGAAAAGTTTTTCATATACCAGTGTCAGGGCGATGACCGGGGAAAATAAAAACGCACGGTAGGAATAGGCAAGAGCCATCCGGATGACCGTTTTGTCCGAGGAAAACATCTTGAGGAACGGCGGCATGATGGCAATGCACAGGGCGGATAACAGGATTCCATGGAGAAGGTTCAGAAACCATCCCTGTGATGCGGATTTGTCGGCATGCACCTGGTCGCCGGCTCCAAGGAAATAGGCCACGCCTGCGTTGATTCCGATGGCGAATCCGATGGCAATGGCGTTGATCATGTTCTGGATGGGGAAGACCAGGGCCAGTGCGGTCATGGCGTCTTCGCTTAGTTTTGCCACAAAGTAGCTGTCCACGATGTTGTACAGGGAATTGACTGCCATGGAGAGAACCATGGGCAGGGACATGGACAGGACGAGGGGCAGGATCTTCTTTTCTTTCATAAATGTCTGTTCCATTATTTTACCTCCATTTCAACAAAAAAATACCACACAAGAACTTTACAGTCGTTGTGTGGCGAAAAAAGATTTCTCTTGAAAAATCCACTCCCGTGTCGGGTTTGATATTAGTATGTCATATGGATTACAGGATGTCAATCCTTTTTTAGTATCTCTTGTTGTCTCTCGTTGTCGAAGAATGTCGAAAGTGTAGGTATTGTGGGAGTGTTAGTTGCTGTTGCGGCTGGCGTGGTTTGCGACTGCGTCATCAAATGGTTAGACAGGAACCGTAAGGACAACGAATAACCTGGTGGGTGCTTAGCCACCATAAAAGAAAAGAAGAATCCCCTAACTGTGCGGCAACACGGTTAGGGGATTCGTTCTTTGTTCAGATGGAACAATAACTGCTTTTTTTGTCTGACGACATTATAGCATATGCAAAACTGAATTGCAAGATACATTTTTGTTGAGATGAAATATATCAAGTCGGAATAGGTAACTTTTTCTTCAAACAGGCAGAGTTATGAACTTGTAAAGAATCTCCGCATTTCCCTATAATAAACCATAGAAAACACATTCAGACCCATTTTCAAGAAAGAGAGGAAAGCAATATGTTAAAATCAAAAACATACCAGTTCTGGTTCTGTACCGGTTCACAGGATTTATACGGAGATGTGTGCCTGGCGCACGTGGCAGAACATTCACAGAAGATTGTAGAGGCATTGAACGCATCCGGCAACCTTCCATATGAAGTTGTATGGAAACCAACGCTCATTACCAATGAGCTGATCAGAAAGACTTTAAATGAGGCCAATACAGACGAGAACTGCGCCGGAGTGATTACCTGGATGCATACCTTCTCTCCGGCAAAATCCTGGATTCTGGGATTGCAGGAATACCGCAAACCCCTGCTTCATTTCCATACACAGTTCAACCGTGAGATTCCATACGACACCATAGACATGGACTTTATGAATGAGAACCAGGCGGCCCATGGCGACAGAGAATACGGTCATATCTTCAGCCGTCTCGGTATGGAGCGCAAGGTCGTCATGGGATACTGGGAGGACGCAGATGTCCAGAAGAAGATTGGTTCCTGGATGCGCACGGCAGTGGGCGTGATTGAGAGCAGCCACATCCGTGTTATGAGAATCGCCGATAATATGAGAAATGTTGCCGTGACCGAAGGGGACAAGGTGGAGGCGCAGATTAAGTTTGGATGGGAGATTGATGCTTACCCGGTCAATGAAATCGCCGCAGAAGTAGAGGCTGTTTCCAAAGGAGATATTGACGCACTGGTGGAAGAATATTATGATAAATATGAGATACTTCTGGAAGGAAGAGATGAGAAGGAATTCCGGGAGCACGTAGCAGTACAGGCAGGAATTGAGATTGGATTTGAGCGGTTCCTGGAAGCGAAGAACTACCAGGCAATCGTGACGCATTTCGGGGATCTTGGAAGCTTAAAGCAATTGCCGGGCCTGGCAATCCAGAGGCTGATGGAGAAAGGGTACGGGTTCGCCGGAGAAGGAGACTGGAAGACGGCGGCCATGGTACGTCTCATGAAGATTATGACCCAGGGCATGAAAGAGGCCAAGGGAACTTCATTTATGGAGGATTATACTTATAATCTGGTGCCGGGAAAAGAAGGAATCCTGCAGGCTCATATGCTTGAGGTATGCCCGTCTGTTGCAGACGGCAGGATCAGCATCAAGGAACAGCCGCTCTCCATGGGAGACAGGGAAGATCCGGCGAGGCTGGTATTTACGTCCAAGACAGGGCCGGCGATTGCCACTTCACTCATTGATCTTGGGGACAGATTCCGTCTGATTATCAATGACGTTGAGTGTAAGAAAGTGGAGAAGCCCATGCCGAAGCTTCCGGTTGCCACTGCGTTCTGGACGCCTGAGCCCAGTCTTCAGACGGGAGCCGAGGCCTGGATTCTTGCCGGCGGCGCTCACCATACCGCATTCTCTTATGATCTGACTTCCGAGCAGATGGGTGACTGGGCGGCCTGCATGGGTATTGAGGCCGTCTATATTGACAAGGATACGACGATCCGCCAGTTTAAGAATGAACTGTTGTGGAACCGTGTCGCATACGGTAAGTAGGAGGAGAAACAACATGAGCAATGTGAAAGACGTAATTGAAAGTGGCAAGGCTGTTCTCGGGATTGAACTGGGGTCTACCAGGATTAAGGCAGTGCTGATCGGCGAGGACCATGCGCCGGTTGCCTCGGGGGATCATGAGTGGGAGAACCGTCTGGAGAACGGAAACTGGACCTATTCTCTGGATGATATCTGGACAGGCCTTCGGGACAGCTACCAGAACCTGGCGGCGGATGTACAGAACCGGTACGGAGTTACCTTGAAGAAGATCGGTTCCATCGGGTTCAGCGCCATGATGCATGGATATATGGCATTTGACAAGGAAGGAAATCTTCTGGTGCCGTTCCGTACCTGGCGGAATTCCACCACCGGCCCGGCGGCAAAGAAGCTGACTGATTTATTCCAGTATAATATTCCCCTCCGCTGGAGCATAGCCCATCTGTATCAGGCGGTTCTGAACGGAGAAGACCATGTAAAGGACGTGGCGTATTTCACCACTCTGGCGGGATATATCCACTGGAAGCTGACTGGTGTAAAGGCGCTCGGAATCGGGGACGCCTCCGGTATGTTTCCTATTGACATAGAGAAAAAGGACTTTCATGAAGAGATGATCCAGAAGTTCGATGAACTGGTGGCGGAAAAGAATTATCCGTGGAAATTAAGGGAGATTATGCCGAAGGTCATGACTGCCGGCGAAGAGGCGGGAACTTTGACCGAAGAAGGTGCAAGGCTTCTGGATGAGAGCGGCAGCCTGGAGGCAGGAATCCCGTTATGTCCGCCGGAGGGCGATGCCGGAACGGGGATGGCGGCCACCAACAGCGTTGCCAGGCGTACGGGAAATGTGTCGGCCGGAACCAGCGTATTTGCCATGATCGTGCTGGAGAAGGAACTCAGGAAGGTGTACCCGGAGATTGACCTTGTGACAACGCCGGACGGCAGCCTGGTTGCCATGGTACATGCCAATAACTGTACGTCAGATCTGAATGCATGGGTAGGGATTTTCCGGGAGTTCGCAGAGAGCTTCGGAATCAAAGTGGATATGAACCAGTTATTCGGCACGCTGTATAACAAGGCGCTGGAAGGCGATGCAGACTGCGGCGGCCTGTTATCCTATGGGTATCTCTCGGGAGAGTTCATTACAGGCGTGGACGAAGGACGTCCGTTGTTTGTGAGATCCCCGGAGAGTAAGTTCAACCTGGCGAACTTTATGCGTGTGAATCTGTTTACGGCACTGGGGGCGATCAAGGTTGGGATGGATCTGCTGCTGAAGGAAGAGGACGTGGCGATTGATTCAATTCTGGGACATGGAGGCCTGTTTAAGACAAAGGGTGTGGGCCAGAGAATTCTTGCGGCGGCTATCAATGCCCCGGTATCCGTCATGGAGACGGCTGGCGAGGGCGGTCCCTGGGGGATGGCGCTTCTTGCGGCTTATATGAAGAATAAGGCACAGGGCGAGAACCTGGAGGATTATCTGGCGGAGAAGGTATTTGCAGGAAACGAAGGAAGCCGCATGGAGCCGGATCCAGGGGATGTGGAAGGGTACGAGGTATTCACCCGGCGGTATAAAGAGGGCATCGCCATAGAGAAGGCGGCTCTTGCGAGTCTGGTTTAAAGGAGTTGGAAGAAGATGCTGGAACAATTAAAAAAAGAAGTATATGAAGCGAATATGCTGCTGCCAGAGTATGGACTGGTTACATTTACCTGGGGGAATGTAAGCGGGATTGACCGCGAGAGCGGGCTTTTTGTAATTAAGCCCAGCGGTGTAGAGTACAACAGGCTGAAACCGGAAGACATGGTTGTGGTTGACCTGAACGGGAATAAGGTGGAGGGAGAATTTCACCCTTCCTCAGATACCGCTACCCATGCGGTGTTGTATCAACGTTTTCCAGAGGCTGGCGGAATCGTGCATACTCATTCTTCCTGGGCAACAAGCTGGGCGCAGGCGGGGAGAGGAATTCCCTGTTATGGTACGACCCATGCGGACTATCTCTACGGGGAGGTTCCCTGCGTGCGGAATCTGACGAAAGAGGAGATTGAACAGGCGTATGAGAAGAATACCGGTGTGCTGATTGCAGATGAATTCGAGGCACGGGGGCTTGATTACCAGGCGACTCCGGCAGTGCTTTGTAAGAATCACGGGCCGTTTACCTGGGGCAGGGACGCTCATGAGGCTGTGCATAATGCGGTGGTGCTGGAGGAAGTGGCAAAGATGGCGGCACGCTGTGAGATGATCAATCCGCAGAATAAGCCGGCGCCGCAGGAACTGCAGGATAAGCACTATTACCGGAAGCATGGTGCGAATGCGTATTATGGCCAGCCGGGGAAATAACGGAGGAGATTTTGGTGGAAACCAGTCTGTAGTAATGGCAGGCTGGTTTTTTTATTATTTCCATGTATAAAAAAATTACTGTTTACAAATACTTATTAGAATAGTATAATCGAAATAAAACAAGATATATGAAAGTTATTTCGTTGAACCGAAATAACTTTCAAAACAATAAATATGTTTCGGTATATAAAGAGAGGTGGAAGAAATGGTAAGGAGAGAACGTTATCTTGAACGGATCAGACCTTTTTATGAAAGTGAACTGATCAAGGTGCTGATTGGAATCCGGCGGTGTGGTAAATCTGTGTTACTTAGACAGATTATGAATGAGATGAAAGAGAAAGGGATCAGTGAGTCACAGATTATCTATCTGAATTTTGAGGACTTTCAGTTTTCCGGTATCAGATCGGCCCAGGCACTCTATGATTATGTTGTGGAAAGACGTGTGAATGAAGAGAAGTATTATCTCTTTTTTGACGAGATACAGATGGTCAGCGAATTTGAACTGGTAATCAATTCCTTCCGCGCAACATGGGATGTAAGTATCTTTATTACGGGATCAAATGGGAAATTATTGTCCGGCGAACTGGCCACTTACCTCTCGGGCCGGTATGTGAGCTTTAAGATTGCCCCCTTCTCTTTTCAGGAATATTGTGAGATTAAGGAAATCCGCAGACCGCAGGATGAGGATCTGGTGGAATACCTGACCTGGGGCGGGATGCCGCAGCGTTTCCATCTTCAGAATGAGGCGGAGACGGCTACCATGCTGAGGGATCTTTATAATTCGATTGTACTGAAGGATATTGTACAGAGAACGGGCGCTAAGGATGTGGATCTGCTGAACCGTATCTTTGAATATATTACACAGACGCCGTCACAGATGTTTTCGGCGAAAGGAATTTCAAAATATTTTGAGAGTGTGAACCGTAAAGTCGGGTCGGAAACACTATATAATTATCTTGATCATATGATCACTTCTTTGATTGTTACGAAGGCGCAGAGATATGATATCCGGGGGAAACAGCTGCTGACTACATTGGATAAGTATTATCTTACAGATCTTGGCCTGGGGAGAATCCATAACAGCGGATTTAAGCTTGAGATGGGGGCTTTGCTGGAGAATGTAGTATTTAATGAACTTTCCCAGCGGGGATATGATGTTTTTGTGGGCAAGCTGACAAAAGGAGAGATTGATTTTGTGGCCGTGAAAGGACAGGAGAAGGAGTATTACCAGGTCGCATACTATCTTTATGATCAGACGGTGGTTGACAGAGAGTTCGGGGCTCTTCTGAAAATAGAAGATAATTACCCCAAGTATGTAATCTCCATGGATAAGATGAATTTTTCACAGGAAGGGATTATTCATAAGAATGCGATTGCATTCCTGACGGAGGGATGGGAAGCAGGATGTTAGCAATAGCCATTTGCGAAGATGAAGAGCATCTGTTAGACGAACTGCATCGGAAAGTAGAGAAATATACCGAACAGAATCAGGTATCTGCCAATATAAAGACCTATCTATGCGGCGAGGATTTATTAAAAGAAGAGATTTCTTTTGATGTGATTCTGTTAGACCTGAAGCTGCCGGGAATCAATGGAATGGAAGTGGCAAGGCAGCTTCCGCCCGGAAGCCGGATTATTTTTATCACGTCTTACCAGGAATATGCGGTGGAAGCATTCGAGGTTGAGGCGGTACATTATCTGCTGAAACCGGTGACGGAGGAACGTCTGTGCCTTGCTCTGGACAGGGCGGTCAGGCGGACGGAACAGATGGACGATCAGGCGCTGACCCTTATGAAATCCGGAGAGACCTGTGTAATACGCATACGGGACATCCTGTATTGTGAAGTATTCAACCATCAGGTCAGTGTCTATACCAGACATGGCGGTTTTACTTGTTCCGGCACGCTGGATGATCTGGAAAACAGGCTGGATGAACGCTTTTTCCGCTGCCACAGAAGCTTTATCGTGAATTTGAATGCTGTCGCCGGACAGGAAAAAGGAACTGCGATTCTGACCAATGGAGAAAAAATACTGATATCGAGACGGAAACAGTCGGAATTCATGCAGAAATTACTGAAGTTCATGAAAAATGAGGTGATATGATGGGACAGGAACAGACTCTTTCGCCTGGATTCTATATCTGGTGGCTGTGTCTTAATAGCTGTCTGTTTCTGGCGGAGTTCCATTTTATACAGAATTTTGCAGGCAGCCGGATTCAGAAGGCGGACTGTGAAGGGAGCCTGCGGGGCAGGCGTATGCTGTATGTACTGTTAAGTGACCTGCTTACACTTGGAGTTATGTATGCCCAAAGCCCCGGCGTCATCCGGTTGTTCCTGCATACAGGGATTATCCTGTGCTTCTCTGTAATTATTCTGAAAATGAAATGGTCAGATACCATTGCGCCTGCCATGATAATTCTGACACTCTTTACCTTTATGGAGGGGTTCCAGACGGTGCTGATGCGCTGGCTTGCAGGGCGGGAAATGGAAAGACGCATAGGAATCCTTGTGCAGATACTGATACCTGCAGCGCTGGTCGTTGGATTGGCAGGTACTCTTTTTGCTGTTTCTAAAAGGTATATCCAGGGGCAACCCGAAACGGGCCGGCAGAAGATTTCCTCTTACCTGTATGCACTGTTTTTCCCGTGTGTATTTATTGTGTGGGTAATCCGCAGCGCACTGGGGCTGGATATGTGGATGAATCCAGACACTGCGGGAAATCAGTCTCTGGGTGGACAATCCGGTCTTTGGGCATTGGTATGGCTTCTGGGAACCTGTATTGTATTCTTTGTCATTCTGGGACTGGTCAGCAAAATTGAGGAAATGTTGCTTCGGGAAGGGGAACAGATGTCATTAGAAGCTCAGATAAGAAGCCAGCAGATCTATTTAACAGAGGCCGGAAAGCGGAATGAGCAGTACCGTATGTTCCAGCATGATATTCATAACCATTTTTTAGTTCTGGACGGTCTGTTCCGTAAAAAGAAATACGAGGAGGCTTTAAGATATTTTGACAGACTTAAGGGAGACTCTGCCCGTCTTCTGACAGGGATTGAGTCAGGCAGCCCGGTTGTAGATATCCTGCTAAATGAAAAAATAAGCTATGCCAGAGCGAATGGTATCGCAGTCAGATATGACATACATCTGCCGTCGGACTGCCCGGTTGAGGATATGGATCTGTGCATTATCCTGGCAAATGCACTGGATAATGCGATACAGGCCTGTATGCGTGAAACGTCAGAGAAGCCGGAGATCTCAGTCATAGTCCGGCCCAGGTATCATTTTCTGATTCTCGAGATGGAAAATACGTTTCTGGCAGGGGAAAGTGAGTGGGAAGCGGGAACCGGGCTTCGCAATATAAAGCTTGCAGTAGAAAGATATGAGGGAACCATGGAGACTGAATCAGGAGAAGGGCATTTCCGTCTGTCCATTCTGCTGTGTATGAAACCGTTTACGAAGGGAGAGTGACCGTTTACGAAAACCTTCTTGTGAAGGCAGAACACCGGCCGATATATGTAATGAACATGAACATGGAGGTGGAAGGTTATGGTAAACAATGTAAAACCGGGCTATGTAAATCCATTGACAATGATGAAGAATGGCCGGAACGGGATTCATCTGAACGCAGGCGGGATGAAAACAGCGGAAAAGCAGCAGAAGTCCCTGGAAGCAGAAAAGCAGTCCATCCAGAATTCTCTGCTGCTGATGAAAGGGGCTTCCGGCGATGCCGCAACGTCGGAAGAAAGTATTGAACTGCTGGAGAAAAGGCTTGAAGAGATTACGAAGGAACTTCAGACGGGCAGGCAGGAGACGGCAAAGGAAATGCTGACAGAAAAAGAGCAGGCAGATGGGAGGGAACCATCGGCGCTGCGTCGGAATTTTGATCTGTTCAGCCGGGAGGAATCGTTATTCTAATTTTCCATTCAGGAATGTGCATAGGATATTCTGGGGCGCCTCATAATAGAAGCTGCTGTTGTAGTCATCGATCTTATCGCTGACGAACGAATGATAGGCCTCGAACAGAGCATCAATGACGGAAATCTTTTTCTCTTTTGCGATTCCAAGGATGAGGCGTTTGTATACTTTTCCGATATCCCAATGACTTGGGACTGCGTACATGGCGGCTGAGATATTATCAAAGCTGCCGTTTTTCAGTTGGGATTCTTCGATAAAACCGTCACTGACAGCATCTATATTGTCACTGTGATAGATGTCAGCCAGATCGTATATTTTCGAAATTGTCATTCTGCCAAGAGCATCAATCACGTCACATCGTCTGTTCTTCGTTTTCCGTGCGATATAATCAATCAGACTGCATGTAAAAAACAGGTCGTTCTCTTTCTGCGGCTCTCTTCCTGTCATCTGCTTACCTCCTTGCTGCATACAAATTCCAGGCATTTTAATGCTTCCGGGGTACAAAAATTTATCTGGTGTGTCGGATACTTGAATTTTGCCCATAAAAACCCCCTTAGTTTTTTTGATTTTGATATATTATACGTCTGAAAATGTGTGGTATCAAGTGTTATTTATAAAATCTTTAATCTTACATTTTTGTAAGCAGAAATATTCCGCAAATCGTGTATAATAGAGAGTAAGAAATGATTGAGGGAGGTGTTTCATTTGCAGAAAATACTGCTTCTGGAAGATGACGGCAGTCTGATTGACGGACTGACCTATGCTTTAAAGAAAAACGGATTTGACATAGAGGTTGCAAGGACCGTAAAAGAGGCTGAAACTCTGACTGCACAGCAGTCTGATTTTGACCTCTTTCTTTTTGATGTGACACTGCCGGATGGAAACGGATTTGCATTGTGTGAGAAACTGCGGGCAGCCGGAAGCCGGATTCCGCTGATTTTCCTGACGGCATCGGATGAGGAGATCAGCGTCATCCGGGGGCTGGACTGCGGAGGGGACGATTATATTACAAAACCGTTCAAACTGGGAGAACTGTGTTCCCGTATCCGGGCGCTGTTACGCCGCAGTCATCAAAGGAATACCGGGGAGAATGTCCTGGTATCTGGTAATCTTACAATTAACCTCGCAGAAAGCAGAGTATACCTGGGCAGAGAACCGGCAGAATTTACCGGGGCGGAGTACCGGCTTCTCTGCCTGCTGCTGAGAAACAGCGGAAAGGTTCTTACCCGCAGTGTGATTCTGGACAGGCTCTGGGATGGCGCAGGGAATTTTGTGGATGACAATACCCTGTCTGTATATGTACGCCGCCTCCGTGAGAAAATTGAGAAGAATCCATCGAAGCCGGAGCATCTGATTACGGTCCGGGGACTGGGGTATCAGTGGAAGGAGTGAAAGTTTTGCGGTTTTTATATGAAAGACAGACACGCCGGTTTTATCTGTATCTGATCATGGTCTGTGTATTACAGATCTGTGTATTGGGTATCTGCGGTATTTTACAGGCACAGGATATGCGCAAAATCCTGGTGGAACGGGAACTTGCAGCCTCATCCTGTCTGTTGGAAGCAGACGTGCCGCCGACAGTGGTAGCCTCTGCCTGGAATCATACCGAAGTGACAGAGGAAGGGAGAAAACTGCTTGCTGCAATCGGACATACGGAACAGTCACAGAGTTATCTGCTGCTTCTTGCAAAACAGACGTCTGTTCCTCTGACTCTGGTCCTGGTGTCTGCGGGGATGGGATTTGCGCTGCTCCTGCTTTTGGGTGCAGCCATTTTTCTCAGGCGCAGGGAAAGGGTCTATGAAGAGGCGGAACGGGTGATTGCGCAATACGCAGAAAACCGGTTCGGGAAACACCTGCCTGCAGGAGAGACAGGAACCATATATCAGTTGTTCGGAAGTATCGAGCAGCTGGCACAGTCTCTGCAGGCAAAAAGTGAGATGGAGCATAAAGCAAAGACATTTCTAAGAGATATGATCTCCAATATCTCCCATCAGCTGAAGACGCCTCTTGCGGCGCTGAGTATGTATATGGAGATTATTATGGAAGAACCGGGAAATGAGGAAGCGGTGAGGAATTTTTCCAACAAATCCGTGCAGTCTCTGGAGCGGATGGAGCAGTTGATTTTATCCCTGCTGAAAATGGCACGGCTGGATACCGGAAATATTATTTTTGAAAAACATAACTGTCCCATATGGGAGGTGGTGGAACTGGGAGTGGCTGACCTTAAAGAGAGAGCAGTAAGTGAGGACAAGAAGATTCTGATAGAAGGACGGAGTGAGGAAATGCTGCCCTGCGACCCGGAATGGACCAAAGAGGCGGTGGGAAATCTTGTGAAGAATGCACTGGATCATACCAGGGCCGGGGGCGTAATCAGGGTCTCCTGGGAGAGAACGCCGGCAGTTTTACGCCTGACGGTAGAAGATAACGGGTGTGGGATTGCGATGGAGGATATACATCATATTTTTAAGAAGTTTTACCGCAGCAGGCAGTCCGGCGACAGGCAGGGGGCAGGACTGGGACTTTCGCTGGCGAAATCCATTGTGGAAGGGCAGGGAGGAACTCTGTCTGTGGAAAGTGAAGCCGGGAAGGGGAGCCGGTTTCGCATGACTTTTCTTACGGATCTGTAAGCTGCCATTCACCGGAATGTAAGGAAGAGATGCTATGATTTGTGTATCTTCAAAGAAAGGCGGGGTATGGTATTGGAAATATTAAAAGTAGAAAATCTGAGTAAAACTTATGGAACGGGAGAGGCCCGTGTGGAGGCGTTAAAGCAGGTTTCGTTCTCTATGCAGAGAGGGGAGTTCGGCGCTGTTGTAGGGGCTTCCGGTTCCGGAAAGAGCACGCTTCTGCACTGTATCGGCGGGCTGGATGAAGCAAATGCGGGGAAAGTGTTCTTAAATGGGAGGGATCTCTTTGCAATGGGAGAGAATGAGCGGACAATCTTCCGCAGGCAGAATATCGGGTTTATCTTCCAGTCCTTTCATCTGATTCCGGAGCTTGATGTGGAGCAGAACATTGTCTTTCCGCTCCTGCTGGATGACAGGAAACCGGACCAGGGACGGGTGGATGAGATTCTGGATGTGCTGGGGCTTACGAACCGGCGCAGGCATCTGCCAGGGCAGCTTTCCGGGGGACAGCAGCAGAGGGTGGCAATCGGACGTGCGCTGATTACCCATCCGGCGCTGGTTCTTGCCGATGAGCCGACCGGGAACCTGGACTCACAGAACAGCCAGGATGTGATGGACCTGCTGTGCAGGGCGTCCCGGCATTATCAGCAGACGGTGCTGATGATTACCCACAATATGAACCTGACGGCAGCGGCAGACCGTGTGTTCCAGGTTGCGGACGGCAGACTTCGGGAGCTTGGGGGTGCAATGGAATGAAGCATTATCTTGATTTGGTTAAAATATCGGCAAAGCAGCACAGAAAGCAGAACCGGATGACCAGGCTGTGCATCGTACTGGCAGTATTTCTGGTCACGGTGATCTTTGGCATGGCAGATATGGAAATGCGTTCGCAGATGGTTCAGGCAGTCAAAACAGACGGGAACTGGCATGCGGCATTTGTCACGGGGGAAGAGCAGGGAGCATTGCTTGCGGCCCGCCCGGAGATTGAGACAATCGCACGGTACGGGGTGCTGAATTACTATCTGAAGGACGGGTATCAGATTGAAGGGACGGAAACAGCAATCTGCGGATTTGACAGGGAATTTCTGGAGATGATGCCGGATGTGGAAATAATAGAGGGAGCATTCCCGGAGACGGAGAAGGAAACGGTTCTGAACCAAAGTGCAAAAGTCCGCCTGGGGGTACAGGTGGGTGACACGATTGAACTGACCATTCCCCAGGGAGAGGCAAAGCAGTACCGGATTACCGGGATCACAAAGGATACGGCGATGGAAGCAGAGCGGGATGCCTTTGGGATGTTTCTGAATACCCAGGGATTTACCGAACTGCGTTCGGAGGAAACCGGGGCGGCCCGGGAAGTGCTCTACTATGTCCGGTTTGAACGGTTTTGCAACATCCAGAAGGCAATCCGTGAGATCAGCGGGCAGTTTGGGTTTTCGCCGGAACAGGTACGGCAGAATGCAAAGGTTCTTATGCTGATGTTCCAGAGCAGGGATTCTTATCTGATGAAGTTTTACCTCGTGGCAGCAGTCCTGGCCGGACTGGTGGTAATTGCGGGGATATTCATGATTACGGCAAGCATGAACAGTAATATTGCGCAGAGAACGGAGTTTTTCGGAATGCTGCGATGCCTGGGCGCAGTCAGAAAACAGGTGATCCGCTTTGTGCGCAGGGAGGCCCTTGGATGGTGTAAGACGGCGATTCCGGCGGGGGTGGCTGCAGGGATTGTTGTGGTATGGGGTCTGTGCGGGATGCTGCGGTATCTGAGCCCGGGGCTTTTTGAAGGGCTGCCGGTATGGGGAGTGAGCTGGCCGGGAGTGGCAGCAGGCGTGACTGTCGGCCTTATTACGGTTATGCTGGCAGCAAGGTCACCGGCAAAACGGGCGGCAAGAGTATCGCCTCTGACGGCGGTTTCGGGAAATGCAGGAACCGTGCAGACGGTGGGGAGAACTGCCGGTACACGGATTTTTAAGATTGATACAGCGCTGGGAATCCACCATGCGGCCGGGAGCAAAAAGAATTTTTTCCTGGTAACAGGCTCTTTTGCATTCAGTATGATCTTATTCCTTGCGTTTAGCACGGCGATTGATTTTATGCACCATGCGATTACGCCCCTGCGCCCGTCTGCGCCGGACATTTCTATTTATAAGGAAGATTATACGAATCAGATCCCCTCAGAACTTGCGGAAAGCGTGAGAGAATATCCTGGCGTGAAGAGGGTGTTTGGACGGAGTTATGCAGAACTTCTGCTGCCGGAAGACGGAAGGACCATGACTGCAGTTTCCTATGATGAGCAGCAGTTTCAGTGGGCAGAGGACTCTCTGATTGAGGGCAGCCTTCAGAAGGCAGCGGAAGGAAAGGGGGTGCTTTCTGTCTTCCGGGAAGAGAATTCATTGGCAGCCGGAAGCAGCGTCAGAATGTGGGCAGGAGGAAAGGAGCAGGATGTCCCGGTTGCCGGAATCCTGGAAGGCGTGCCGTTTGATTACCATACGGACGGTATGGTGATCTGTTCCGAAGAAATGTTCCGGGAACTGACAGGGGAAACGGGGTATGCGGTGCTTGACGTGCAGCTTGACCCTGGGGTGACAGATCCGCAGGTGGAGGAAATCCGGAAGGCGATGGAACAGGCATGCGGATCCGGCGCTGCATTTTCGGATAAGAGGATCCGAAACCGGGAGACAAAGGGAGCGAGTTATTCTATGTCGGTATTTTTATATGGATTTCTGGCAGTCATTGCCATGATTGGATTCTTTAACGTCATCAACAGCATTGCCATGAGCGTATCGGCACGGATGAAGGAATATGGTGCGATGCGTGCCATAGGAATGAGTGTACGGCAGCTGATCCGAATGGTGTGGGGAGAGGCGGTAACCTATGTTGCTTTTGGAGTCATCTGTGGATGTGCAGTGGGGCTGCCGCTTAACAGAGCGCTGTTTAAGGCTCTTGTGACTTCCAGATGGGGAGAGCCCTGGAGCGTTCCGGGATGGGAACTTATGGTCATTGTGATGATTATGCTTGGTTCGGTGGGGCTGGCAGTCATGGGGCCGTCGAGGCAGATTAAGAGTATGACGGTGGTGGATACCATAAGCCGGGAATAGGATTCATGGACATTCTGCTATTGTCTGTATTTCTGTTTTTTGATATAGTAAATGATAAAGTATAGCGTTCAGCAGACAGGGGGAGTTGATATCATGGTAAGAAAGAAGAAACTGCCGATAGGAATCGAGTATTTTAAGGATTTTAAAAGAGATAACTTCTACTATGTGGATAAGACGGGATTGATCCGTGATCTTGTGAACGCAAGAGGAAGTGTGAATCTGTTTACCAGACCCAGACGGTTCGGAAAGAGCCTCAATATGAATATGCTGAAGAGCTTCTTTGAGGTTGGAGCAGATCCGGCATTATTCGAAGGGCTTGAAATTTTGAAAGAAACGGAGATCTGCGAGCAGTTTATGGGGAGATATCCGGTTATTTCCATCAGCTTGAAAGATGTGGAAGGAATAAAGTTTCAGACGGCGTACGA
>CAJULU010000009.1:0-9355 GCA_910587575.1 uncultured Dorea sp. | reverse complement strand
TGTTAGGAGGTATCATCAGCGAAGAAGCAAGGCGGTTTGGATTTCTGATGGAAAGTAAAAAACTGACACAGGATGATAAGAAAAAACTGTGCTGTATACTGGAAGAGGAGTTTGAGAAAGCAGCGAATCTCCACAGGAGTCTGCGGGTTTTAACCGAATTGCTATATAAACACTTTGAAGTCCCGGTCATTGTATTAATTGATGAATATGATGTCCCCCTTGATAAGGCTTACCAGGATGGTTTTTATGCGGAAATGGTAAGACTGATTCGTTCTTTGTTCAGCCAGGCATTCAAAACAAATCCCAACCTATATTTTGCTGTAATTACGGGATGTCTGAGGATTGCCAGAGAGAGTATTTTTACAGGATTGAATAATTTCAAAGTGAGAACGGTTTCGGATGTGGAATTTGCAGAATATTTTGGTTTTACGGATGATGAAGTGAGAGACATGCTTTCTTATTATGGCGTGGAGAAGTCTTTTGACGAGATGAAAGAGTGGTATGATGGATATCGCTTTGGAGATGTAAGCGTGTATTGTCCATGGGATGTAATTAACCAGTGTGATAAACTGCGGGTGAATGCAAAGGCTCCTATGGAGTCTCATTGGGAGAACAGCAGCAGTAATGTAATTGTACGGGATATTCTTGCGGCTGCAACAGAGACAACAAAGAGTCAGATGGAGGCGTTAATCTCAGGGGAAGCGGTAAAAAAGGTTCTGATTCCGGAATTGACATATACAGATCTTGACAGCGATGATCAAGAGGTACGCCAGACGTATCTCTGGAGTGTGCTTTTTGCAACAGGGTATCTGACGGATGTCGGAGAGACGGAGAATGGGGTGCACAGGCTTGCGATACCAAACAGAGAGGTACGGGAGATTTATGAAAAGAGGATTCGTTCCTGGTTTAAAGGGAAAGTTACGAGTGATACGGCCAGGTGGAAGAGATTTTGTGAGGCTCTGAAAGAAGGAGAGTACAAGGAAGTACAACAGCTGTTTAACGAATTTATGGCTGTATCAATCAGTATCAGAGATACCTTTGTAAGAAAAGAAATGAAAGAAAATTTTTATCATGGCATGTTATTGGGGCTTCTGAGGGCAGAAGGGAACTGGATTATCAGATCGAATGCGGATTCGGGAACAGGATATACGGATATTATACTGGAAGTCCCGGTGATGAAAGTGGGGTGTGTGATAGAGGTCAAATATGCGGAAAATGGGAAATATGATCAAGCCTGTAAGGAAGCAATGAAACAGATGGAAAATCATGGATATGCGGAAGCTCTCAGACAGGATGGGATGCAGACCATTCATAAGTATGGAATTGCATGCTATAAAAAGAGCTGTAAGATATTGTATGGTCTGGAAAAGTAAACTGCAATTTAAAAGGACTGCATATTGGGAGGAGTGCAGTCCTGAGGAAAAAGTTATGAAAAAGAATTTTGTTGTTCGTGTTATCGAACAATTACAGTATAAGCGGAAACTGTGATAAAAGTATGTTAAAAATAAGAATTAATTGTAAACAAACCAAGAACGAAATTTTAAGTATTATACGGTGGTAAACAGGTCAATGGACTGCCCGGTCATAACCGCCGGCGCATCGCAGAGCAGGTACACAATCGCCTTGGCCACATCCGCAGCGCTTCCCATCTTTATGTCATCCTGTCCCACAGAATGATTATATACCCGCTGTCCCGGCGTATCTACAATCCCTGGAGACACGGCGTTTACCTGGATTCCGTATTCCTGCGTCTGGATGGCTGCAGTCTTGGTCATGGTGATAATGGCGCCCTTGGCTACCGCATATGCGCCCATCTGTGATGCAATCCGTCCCATGCGGGAGGATACGCTGACCACTTTCCCGCCCTTCTGCTTAATCATGACCGGAAGGATCTTATTCATACACAGGAACGGAATACGGATGTTTGTCTTGATAATCTGATCCCACTGCTCTTCTGACCATTCCCAGAATTTGATGGCCTGATGTTCAATATTCTTGTAGATCTCTGAGGGATATCCGCCGGCATTGTTAATCAGAATGTCGATTTTCCCGTACTTTTCCATGACTTCATCCACCATTGTCTGTACTTCTGTTCCAACGGTAAGATCGTGGGAAAGAGAGATGGCAGAACCACCGTTGCCTTCGATTAATTTTACGGTTTCGTCAAGATCAGCCTGGGTTCTGGCTACCGCCACAACGGTTGCACCCTCGGCAGCAACGGCCAGCGCCGCCTCACGTCCGATGCCTTTTCCCGCACCGGTAACAATTGCGATTTTTCCTTCTAATTTCATGAGTTGTCCTCCTTCTAAAAAATACTTTATATCTGATAGTGACGATACTGGTTGAAAAATTCCAACGTGGCAGGATGAATGTAGCCGGCTCCGATATCATGCAGCAGTATCAGATTCAAGTGATTATCCAGATTCTTCTTATCCACTCCGATTGCCTGTGTCAGTTTTGACAGCATAAGCCCGCATGTGTATGGAAGCCCGTAAGCCTGTAAAATGTCCCGGATGCGGGCGGATGTTCCGATGGCGGTCAGGCCTGCATCTTCGGAAAGCTTTGAAATCTGGTACATACCGATTGCGACCGCCTCCCCATGGCTTTCTCTTTCATAATGGTAATACTGCTCGATGGTATGACCAAGAGTATGCCCGAAATTCAGGAGCATTCGTTCTCCGGTATCGAACTGGTCTTCTTCCACCACTTTGCGTTTGATATCCACGCAGCGGTGGATAATGGCGGGCAGATCTTCCTTAAGATCTGTAAAAGAATGACAGGATTCCAGCGTGCCAAACAGCCCGGCATCTTTAATGCAGCCATACTTGATCACCTCGCCCATGCCATCGTTGATGAAATGGGAATCCAGTGTGTCAAGGACAAGAGGGTCGATCAATACCAGTTTCGGCTGGTAGAATGCACCGGCCAGATTCTTTCCCTGGGGCAGATCTACCGCAACCTTGCCGCCCACTGAGGAATCCACCTGTGCAAGCAGGGAGGTGGGAATCTGGACAAAACGGACGCCTCTTAAGAAGGTTGCGGCGGCAAATCCCGCCAGATCTCCGATCACGCCGCCGCCCAGAGCAATGATCAGATCACTTCTGGTAATCTTTGCTTCCAGAAGAGCGGCATAGATGCCAGGAAGTGACTGGAAGTTCTTGGAAGGTTCCCCGTGAGGCAGAACCAGGTGGTGGCAGTCAAAGTCTGCCGACAGCTGCCTGGTAAGCTGCTCTCCATAGCGGGGATAAACGTTGTCGTCTGAGATGATCATAATCCTTCTGCCGGAAAATATTTCTCCAATCAGGGAGCCGGCCTGGTTTAACAGATCATTTTCAATATAAATGGGATAGCTGTCGCATCCCAGTTCTACGGTCAGTTTCATATGCTTCCCTTAAATGTCCTTTCCGATCACTTTGGCGATCTGGGTGATTTCCTGAATCAGAGTGCCGTATTTTTCCGGTTTCAGCGACTGGGCGCCGTCACATAAAGCGCATTCGGGATTGTTGTGCACTTCAATCATCAGTCCGTCTGCCCCCGCAGCGATGGAAGCCTTGGCCATTGGCTCTGCCAGCCACCATTTTCCGCCTGCATGGCTTGGGTCTACGATAATCGGCAGATGGGTCAGCCTGCGGATCACAGGAATGCTCTGGAGATCCAGTGTGTTTCTCGTGTAAGTCTCAAAAGTACGGACTCCCCGCTCGCAGAGAATGACATTCTCGTTGCCGGAAGCCATAATGTATTCGGCGGACATGATCCATTCCTCGTAAGTAGCGTTCAGCCCTCTCTTAAGAAGAACCGGGCGCTTCAGCTGTCCTAACTGCTTGAGAAGATCGAAATTCTGCATATTGCGGGCGCCGATCTGGATGAGATCCACTTTCTCGTTGAAAATCTCCAGATGGTCCGTGGACATTAATTCTGTCACGATGGGCAGGCCGGTTTCTTCCTTAACCGCACATAAGATCTTAAGCCCTTCTAATCCCAGACCCTGGAAAGAATAGGGACTGGTCCGGGGCTTGAAGGCGCCGCCTCTTAACAGGTTCGCACCGCTCTCCCTGACTGCCCGGGCAATTTCCAGAACCTGTTCAAAGGATTCCACAGAGCAGGGGCCTGCAATCATTGCCAGGTTCCCGCCCCCTATCTTGACGCCGGAGACGTCGATGACAGAATCTTCCGGGTGAAACGCCCGGTTGGCCAGCTTGTAGGGTTCCTGGACATGCATGACTTTCTCAACGGCCTGGTCTACTTCAAAGAGTTTGGAGTCAATCCTTGTGGTGTCGCCGATACATCCGATGATGGTCATACCGGAACCCTCTACGATGTGGGTGTCCAGGCCTCTTCTCTTGATCATCTGTTCTACCCTGGTAAGATCTTCTCGGGTGGAACGAGGTTTTAGTACAATAATCATATTCCGTAATCCTCCATAGAAATAGTCCTCAGAATATTTACACTGTAAAATTTTAACTGTTTAAAGTGTGAAACTAGAATTTATACTACCGCATTGAAATCTGGTTGTCAACACTTTTTTAAGATTTTCTGTGAAGATCTGTGTTATAATGAAAAAAATGGTGTGAGAGAGGAAGGATGTACTTATGGTAAAAGTATGGATTGCGGATATATCGCCCTTGATGGAGGAGAGCGTATATCGGCAGTATTATCGGGAATTACCCGACTGGCGCCGGAAAAAGGCGGACAAGTATTGTTTTGCAAAGGGGAAAGCAGAGAGCGCAGGGGTATGGAGTCTCTGGAGACGGGTAAGGGCACAGTATGGATTAGGGGAAGACGCTGTGTTCAATCTGTCCCATTCGGGAGGTTATGCGCTCTGTGCGTTCAGTGACCAGCCGGAGGTGAAGGTAGGGTGTGATCTGGAAGAGATTAAGGAATTCCGGCAGGCTGTGGCGAAGCGGTTTTACTGTCAGAGTGAGTATGAACATATCATGAGGAAGGAAGGGGAAGAACGGGTGCGGATGTTCTACCGGTACTGGGTGCTGAAGGAAAGTTTTATGAAGGCTACCAGGCAGGGGATGGCGATGGATATGCGTTCTTTTGAGATCGGGTGGAATCAGTCGGAGGAGCCGGTACTGATACGAAAGCCGTCGGAGTACCCGGAAGAGTATCTTTACCGGGAGTATGGGGATAAGGCGGTGAATGCGGGGATTGCGGTCTGTACTACGGACAGAGAGATTGACGGGCAGCTTCACGTTCTGCGTTTGTAACAAAGGGAGGCAGCAGATGAAGGCAAGACAGTTGAAAACGAGATGGACAGACGGGATTGATAAAGAGCATGTTCTGGAGGAGTATCCAAGGCCGCTTCTTCAGAGAGAAAGTTATGTGAACTTAAATGGATTCTGGGACTATGCGGTTACCGGGCCAGGGGAGAAACGCAAGGCGTATGACGGGCGTATCCTGGTGCCGTTTTCGCCGGAAGCGCCTCTTTCGGGGGCCGGCAGACAGTTAAAGCCGCTGGAAACCTTGTGGTATCGCCGGATGCTGCCAGTGGAAGTGAAACCTGCGGCCGGAAAGAGATGGATCCTGCATTTTGGAGCCGTGGACCAGTATGCCGTTGTGTCTGTGAATGGACGGGTGTTAAAACGTCACCTGGGCGGGTATCTGCCCTTTTCGGTGGATGTGACGGATTCTCTGAGGAAAACGGGGAATGAACTGACGGTACAGGTGAGAGATTACAGCGATGCATTCTACTACAGCCGGGGAAAGCAGAAACTAAAGAGGGGCGGGATGTTCTATACAGCCCAGAGCGGCATCTGGCAGACCGTGTGGATGGAGCTGGTGCCGGACACTTATATAGAAGAAATCAAAGTGACGCCGCTGTATGATGAGTCGGCGTTTAGCGTCACGGTGAAGCTTAAGAAAACGGATGATCAAAGAGGAGCTGGTCTGGGAAGGGAAACGGCAGATTGTGAAGCGGGAAACCGGGGCGGAAGCAAAGTTATGGTTACCTTGTCTTCGGAAGAAATGCAGCCCATACAGATGGAGGGGGAGGCAGATGCACAGATCCGGATTCCTGTGCCGGATATGCATAGCTGGAGTCCCGAGGATCCCTTTCTCTATGATCTGGAGATACTGGCCGGTGCAGACTGGGTCAGAAGTTATGCCGCTATGCGGAAAATCCATGTGGAAAAGGATTCCGAAGGAATTCCGAGAATGTACCTGAATAACCGGCCTTATTTTCAGCGAG
Source organism: uncultured Dorea sp. (assembly GCA_910587575.1). GTDB lineage: Bacteria > Bacillota > Clostridia > Lachnospirales > Lachnospiraceae > Sporofaciens. The sequence continues at coordinate 3,162 of CAJULU010000009.1, read as the reverse complement.
GGGTGCTGGACCAGGGATACTGGCCGGATGGATTGTATACGCCGCCCTGTGACGAGGCAATGATCTATGATATCCAGACGATGAAGGAGCTTGGTTTTAATATGCTTAGAAAGCATATCAAGATTGAGCCGCAGCGGTGGTACTATCACTGTGACCGTCTGGGGATGCTGGTGTGGCAGGACATGGTGAACGGAGGCAGAAGCTATCAGTCCTGGTATGTGACGTACCTGGCCACAGCGATGGAGTATTTTCACCTGCGGATGCATGACTCTATGCTTACTCTTCTGGGAAGGAAAGACGAGAGAGGAAGACGGCAGTTTGTGGCAGAGCTGCGTGAGACGATACGGATCCTGTATAATCATCCGTCGATCGTGACATGGGTGCTTTTTAATGAAGGCTGGGGGCAGTTCCACGGGGAAACCGTAACGCAGATTGCAAGGGAGGCAGACCAAAGCAGACTGGTTGACCAGGCCAGCGGCTGGTTCGACCAGGGCGGCGGGGATGTCAGAAGTATCCATGATTATTTCTTCCCCCTGCACATAAAGGCCGAAAGGCGGGTGACGGCGCTGACGGAGTTCGGAGGCTATTCCCTCTGTGTCAGAGGTCACCATATGTACAGGAAGGTCTACGGATATCGGATCTATCGAAGGAAATCCGATCTGACCCGGGGTTACCGGGAGTGGATGGAACAGGAAGTTATTCCGAATATTGCAAGAGGGTTATCGGCCACCGTATATACGCAGTTGTCGGATGTGGAGGAAGAGACGAACGGAATCCTGACGTACGACCGGGAGGTGCTGAAACTAAAGGCGGATACGGTACGAAAGTTAAATGAGAAGATGCGGTTTTAGAGTATAGAAAATGAATGGTGCAGAACCATGGGGGCTGCTGCAGGGTCTGCACCATGTAAGGGCTGATTTCACATTACAGCCATATGCTATCTGCCAATCATGTGCCTACACCACTGCTTCTATCAGCAGTCTGCCGTCAAACCGCATCTGTCGGATTCCGGTCTGCTTATTTTTGTTAAAATTAAAACTGAGCATGTACCCTTTTTTCAGATGATAGTATTTCAGATATTCCAGTAACTGTTTTTCGCCGCGGCGGTTATATTCTTCCCCATGCCAGATCTTAAGTTCAATAATGCTCTGAGTTCCTTTATAATCAATGATGATATCTGTCCGTTTCAGATTCCGGGTCCTGGATTCGATATAATAATTTCCGCTTCCATTAATAATCGGTTTTAAAAACATCAGAAAAATCCGCCTTCCGTTATCCTCAATGAATCTGTCATCCGCATCGGCATAGATTTCTTCGAAATATTCGCAGAATTTTTGCATTACCAGTTCCATATGAAGGGTGCCATCTATTATAAACTGGTTTTTGACCATATCTGCGGCTGTAAACATCCTGCTGTCCGTTTCATTTTCGGAGAGGAGAAGATTGTACAGTTTCATTTCAAAGATTCTGTTGGATATACTGACAATTCCCTGTTCATCTTTGAGAAAACCAAACATTTTTCCGATATGAATGCGATGGTTTTCTGCCTCGTAGGCGTATTTTTTCCCCTGGAATAAAATGCTGCAGATCATTTCTTTCAATTCCGGATATTCCGAAAGTTTTTTGCTCATATCGTCAAATAATGTGTTGGGAGTCTTAAGGAGTTCCCGCACTGCGTTCTGGAACCCGTCTTTATTCCATCCGTGTGAATCCGGCTGTGCCATGATCTGACATAATCTGGAAATCAGAAACGGATAGCCGGAAGTATAGTCATAAAGGCTCTGGCTCATCCATGGAATGTCAATTCCCATATGCCGGTCATGCTCATAATCTCTGAGCATGGAAGCGATTGCATCCGGAGAAAAGAACATATCAAGATGAAAGTCAACCGCAATGTTCCATGGACTATTGTATTTCGGCTCTGTGCCTGGATGAAGTTTCAGCTTCAGATTTTTTACGTCATAAACCCCGGCGAGGATCACGGATTGAAAGGTTTTGTCCTTTCCTTTCATCTGATCCAGATATTTCTCTCTGAGAAGCCCCAGAAAAGAGAGGAATATCTGATTATCCGAACTTTTGTCTGCTTCATCAATCATCAGAATGATATTCTGGGGGCAGTCCGTGCATAGTCTGGTAATCCTCTGTCCCAGATCATCAAGAGGAAAGTCCTGGGATACCGGCTGCTGCCAGTTTGTGCAGATCTGTTCGGGGAGGCCCTGCAGGGTTAAGGTTCTTGCAGTTTTGCGGATGAAGCCTGCGGCAAGATGATAGAGAGAAACGAATAATTCATCTGCGGATTCAAAACTGATGCTTAATACTATATTCCTGTTTTTTAATCTTTCTTCCAGCAGATATAAGGTTGTAGTTTTTCCGCACTGTCTTGGACGGTCTATCGTAAAATATTTTCCAGGCGAAACATATTGACGGATAATCTGATCAATGACCGCAGATGTGTCTGCCATGTAGTGGATTCCGGGAATACAGATTCCGGTAGTATTAAAATATTTCATAGAAGATACCCCTTGCTTTTTGTTGGCTGTTTATGGAGATTATATATAATAATCTGAAAGATGGCAATACTCGCTGTGGATGTTTTGCCTGGAATCTTCCTGTTTTGAAGTCTGTCAATTGTTTTTCACGTCAAAAAGTGTTAAAATAAGATAAAAAATTTAAGAAAAAAGGAGGCCTCTATGGGCGAAATTATTTACCGTAATCCAGTGCCGGAGGATGCGAAGAAGATTGTGGATTTTTACAACTATGTGGGTGGGGAGACGAGTTATCTGAGTTTTGAGAAGGATGAGTATCCCATGTATGAAAAGGAGCAGGCAGACGAGATCCGGGGACTTGCAGGCAATGAGAACAATACCATGCTTCTCGCCCTGGATGAAGAGGAGATCATCGGGATTGCAACGATTCATTCCAGCCATAAGATCAAGTCCCGCCATGAAGGAGAACTGGGGATTGTGGTGGCGCAGAAATATCAGGGACAGGGGATTGGAAGCAGGATGATCCAGATGCTGATTGACTGGTGTAAGGGGAATGGAGTGACCACCAGGATTCGTCTGGATACCAGGACGGATAATACCATGGCAGTATCACTGTATCTGAAATTCTTTAGGTTAGAATCGATGATGGGGTAAACGAAAAAGCAGTTTTGGCATT
>CAJULU010000008.1 GCA_910587575.1 uncultured Dorea sp. | reverse complement strand
TTCCCTTATATTCCATATCCAGCTTCGGATACTTGCCGCTTCCCGTATCATGGTAAGGCAGCAGGTTAATCTGAGGCGGATGAATATCGTGTTTCTTAAGAAACTCTATTGTTTCTTTCATATTCTTTTCATTGCCGTTCACTTCCCGGATTACCGGAATTCGTATGTAGATCCTTGCGCCGTCCCTGGCAAGACGGATCAGATTCTCAAGAATCAGAACATTATCCACACCCATATACCGCCTGTGAAGTTCCTGATCCATGACCTTCACATCATATAGAAAGGTATCCACATACGGCAGAAGCGCCTGGAATTTCTCATAGGGCACATATCCGCAGGTGTCGATGGTGAGAGACACGTCCTGGCGCCGGAGTTCTTTCGCAACAGCCAGGAGATAATCCAGATCCATCGTCATGGCCTCACCACCGGAAAATGTCACTCCCCCGCCGGAATCTTCATAGAAGACCTGGTCTTTCATCAATTCTTTCACAAGTTCCTTTACTGAATACTCCCGTCCCACAACCTCACGGATTCCAGCCGGACAGACATTCTCGCATCTGCCGCACAGGGTACAGGCTTCCCGGTCAGTCACAGGCTTTCCATCTGTCATGGAAAGAGCCTGGACGGGACATTGCTTCACACACGCTCCACAGCCTGTGCATCTGCCTGGATCGTACTGTATCTCCCTTGCATAACGCTGGGTCTCCGGATTGTGACACCATTCGCAGTTCAGCGGACACCCCTTAAAAAATACAGACGTCCGGATTCCGTCACCGTCATGGACAGAGAACTTCTGGATATTGGTAATATTTCTCATTCTTATATTCCTCTTATATTCTGCAGACATCTAATAGATCTGACAGTATGTCTTCATCTACAATTCAGACTACGGTTTAGACTATAGTTCAAATATATCATTTTGTTATGATTTTGTCAATAATTACACATGCAAAGCCATATACACCAGACGGTTTATATGTTGTTTCGAAAAAAATTTCGCAGAGTAGGATACTCTGCGAAATTTTTGTATCTGCAATCTCAAATTTTATATCTTTTTATTCCTTTACATATTTTTCTATCACACACTCATGTCTCTTATCCTCTTTACGGTAATTAATCCCAACCAGCAGAATCTCCCCCGTATACCCTTCCGTCCAGGCAGTATACTTCTTCTCCTTAATCTGTCTGATCGCACCCACAGCCGACTGATTCCATTTCAGTTCCACCACTAATGCAGGTCGGTCTTTATCACGTCCCGGCAGATACACGACATCCGCAAAGCCTTTTCCAGAGGGCATTTCCATAACCGGATTCATATAATATGCTTTTGCACTATAATACGCCATAAGAACAACGCACGTGAGCGAATTCTCATCATTATATTTTAACATGGATGCCGTTTCATTATGAATTGCGTCCATACCCTCTGCTACAGATTTCCCATCCATCATCCATGTACTTCTAAGAAGTCTCTCTGAGGATTCCAGAGCCTGCATAAGACCTCCCCATCCTCCGGTTTTTACCGCTCTCAGAAATTCCTGTACAATCTCCTGGTTTGGGATAAAAACTTCCCTCTTCTTTTCATCAAATGACAAGTAACCTAAATGAATCAATAATGTGAGCACATCATCTCTGTTCTTAAATGTCGTCATATCATTCTGAGATGTAGAAGGGTCTATTCCACACCTCACATTGCCCAGCATACCAATCACCGCTTCCTTAAGGCCATCAAAATTCATATCAATATACGTCTTCAAGGCCTCATACGTCTCTGTACCGGTCCAGTAGCTCTCAAAACGCTTCCACATCAATACGCCAGTCACAGATCTGGGATTATAGATATGCTGATCTCCTAACAGATACCCGTCATACCATCTTTCTACCCTGGTATAATCCACATGATACTGTTCACACTGTTCCTGCACTTCCTCCCTGGTGAATCCGAAATATTCTCCCAGATCCTTTGGATCAATCATAGAATATTCTTCGAAAATATTGATTGCCGAGTGCTCCCCATATTTTTTTATCGGCAGAATCCCTGTCATATAGGCCAGTTCCACGTAATCAGCACCTTTAAACAGCCCCCTCAGAAATTCCAGATACTGCTTCTGTTTCTCTTTTCGTTCCTTTGCGACACGGAACACACAGTCCCATTCATCAATAACGAAAACAAACCCCTGGCCGGTCTGGATAAAAATCTGATCAAGCGCTTCTTTTAATCTGGAATCTTTTCCAAAATCTGTACATTCCGGGAATTCTTTCGTCAGTTCAGCGACGATCTTACTTTCCATCTTCTCAATAAAGGTATCAATATCCTTCTTTGTTTCCACAAAACGCTGAACGTCCAGGCGGATGACATTATGCCGGTTCAGGTGTATTGGAAAAGACTCCTCCTTCTCCCCCTTCCGCCCGGCAAATAAACCTGCTGAATCACAGCCTTTGCTATAATATGCCGTCAGCATGTCTGCCGCCATGGATTTTCCAAAACGCCGCGGACGGCTTACACATAAAAAACAATCCAGAGTATCCATTCTACGGTTCGTAGCAGCAATCAGACCTGTCTTATCTATATAAATCTTTGAATTTAATGCTCTTTGGAAAGCTCTGTTTCCTGGATTCACGTAAATTCCCATACCATTTATACTCCTTTGCAGACATTTCCTAATTTTATGATATTTATTCAATTACATTATAACTTAAATAGAAGGCGTGAATCAAGAAATTATCCCTAAACTAATTATGAATCTTCCAAATAATGACCCGCAGATTAGCCAGTTATGTCTCTCTGTAATCCGTTGTTGCTTTGTTCGTACAGACTTCGTACTCTCCCCCCACATTTCCCGACACCCGAATCACGCAACAATTACTTCCCCACCCAAGGCTGATACGCTTTTCCTTCCAAAATATCCGCAATTCTCTTGCAGGCGTAACCATCTCCATAAGGATTGCAGGCGCAGGACATTTTATTATATTCATTCTCGTTCTCCAGCAGAAGTTTGAATGTGTTGTATATTGTCTCTTCATCCGTACCAACAAGCCGCAGCGTTCCGGCATCCACACCTTCCGGTCTCTCTGTCGTATCTCTCATAACAAGAACCGGCACACCGTAGGATGGACACTCCTCCTGGATTCCGCCCGAATCAGTCAGGCAGAGATAGCTTCGTGCTTCAAAGTTGTGACAGTCAAACACTTCGATCGGTTCGATGATATGTATTCTGTCACATCCGCCCAACTCCTCTTCTGCCGCCCGCCGTACAACCGGATTCATATGAATCGGATACACAGCCTTGCAATCGGGATGTTCGTTTAAAACACGGCGTATGGCACGAAACATATGATGCATAGGCTCACCTAAGTTTTCTCTGCGATGAGCAGTAATGAATATAAGTTTACCATCCCCTACCCAATCAAGCTCCGGATGATGGTAGTCCTCTTTCACCGTATGCTGCATTGCATCAATGACGGTGTTGCCGGTCACAAAGATATTCTCAGCTTTTCGTCCTTCACGAAGCAGATTGTCGCATGACAGGGGTGTCGGTGCGAAGTTGTACTGAGAAATAATCGACACAGCTTCCCTGTTGAATTCCTCCGGGTAAGGAGAGTAGATATTATAAGTGCGAAGTCCTGCTTCCACATGGCCGACAGGAACCTGGAGATAGAAACAGGCAAGTGCCGTGACAAATGTGGTAGACGTATCGCCATGTACCAGGACTATATCCGGTTTCACTTCTTCCAACACACTCTTTATCCCATTCAGAACGTTAGTAGTAATATCGAACAGCGTCTGACGATCTTTCATGATATTGAGATCATAATCCGGATTAACATCAAAGGCGGCAAGCACCTGATCCAGCATCTGACGGTGCTGTGCGGTTACACAGACAATGACTTCCAACGATTCTCTCCTCTTCATTTCCAGAATCAAAGGACATATCTTTATTGCTTCTGGGCGTGTACCGAATACGGTCATTATTCTTTTCTTCATATGTTTAACTACTCCTCCGTCATATAATTACTACTGATTAATGTCTGAACCGCTACATATTTAGCTCGATCTCCGTTACATAATCACAGTGAATTTCTAACCAATTTCCTTTAGAATCTTTCGAGTAGTATCTATTTATTTCCCTTTCAACAGGAATCACTCTGGGACTGGCACAAACAACCGTACAATTATCTGGTACATCTCTGACGACGACGGCATTTGCTCCGATGCGACAGTTATTTCCGATATGCACATTCCCAATTATTTTAGCTCCTGCACCTATATATACATTATTACCTAAAGCCGGAGCCCCATTATTTGATGAGCCAGGCAGCCAGCTGGAGCCAATAGTCACATGTTGAAATATTATACACTCTTCTCCAATTTCTGCTGATCCCGAAATAAAAACGCCATAGATTCCATGTGGAAAAATAGGTTTGGATTTGAAAGATTTAGGATTACCAATATAAGAACCCTTACCATCTATGTATTTTCTTATATATCTTCTCTTTAACCACCTGTCAAAAACTGGTAGCGTACCCCCCCCCCATTCCAAAACAGGGACTCTTGGCGAGCATATAACTTTTGCTTTAAATGATGAATAACTTTAACCATATTTATAAATCCGCCTTTCAATTTTTTGTAATTCTGCTATAGTGATTTCTGCAGAAGCTGGCGCACTATACATCAAGTCCAAAAACCTGTTTGTTTCAGACTTAACTCCTTCCTATTATGTCAAGCCCCGAATTATAAATATTAATGTCTAACGCTTCATACAGCGATAAAACAATTTACAATTTAAATATGATACGCTCCAGGAATAATATTGTGGCAATCAAGCACTACCTTGCCATTCAGTTTTGACACATTATCTTTAATCTCGTTATGCTTAACCATGATGACAACGAAATCAATATCATTCAGAAACTGATCTAAATCGTGATACTGATTAGCTATTACATCTTTGGTGATGAATGGATCATACACTTTTAAAGGCTCTCCCAGATGTTTTTCCTGCGATTCCAAGAGTTGGAGTGTCGGAGATTCACGCATGTCATCCACATTCTCTTTATAAGTGAGCCCATAAAGACCTACTTTACTCAAATCGTGCATATTCCGTTCCTTCATAATGTCATACACACGATGGAGCACAAATGCAGGCATAGCATCGTTTGTCCTCATTGACTCGTCGATAACCTTCGCAAGAGATGGATAATCACCAACAAGAAACCATGGATCTACCGAGATACAGTGCCCACCGACACCGGGACCCGGTTGAAGAATGTTCACACGCGGGTGCATATTGCAGATCTTAATGATCTCATATACATCCATATTATCGTGGCGGCAGATCTTTGCCAGCTCGTTCGCAAAAGCAATATTCACGGCACGGTATGTATTCTCTACCACCTTCGTCATCTCAGCTGTCTTGATATCGGTAACGATGATCTCACCTTGGCAGAATGATGCATATAGCTTTGCCACAACTTCACCAATAGCCTTATCATCTGCACCAATTGTACGATTATTATGCAGAAGCTCATAAACCATGTTACCAGGGATAATACGTTCTGGAGCATGAACAAGATTGATATCGGTTCTGTTCTCAGCCATCAATATAGGTCTGATGCTTTTTTCAATAGTTCCCGGAGATACAGTAGATTCAATTACCAAAGTTGCGTTTTGGGGAGCAACCTTCAGAACATCTTTGACAGCAGATACAACATAATATGCCGCAACCTTCTTACTAAACTTATCATATGGTGTTGGCACTGAAACAATATAGGTATCAGTAACCTGATACTCTGTAACAAATTTTACTCCAGCGTTTATAGCATCTTGAAATAGCATGTCCAAACCATCTTCTTTAAAAGTTATTTTTCCAGTATTTAATGTAGCTATAAGCTTTTCATTATAATCCGTGCCAACTACATCGACACCATAAGAAGCCATCATAAGAGCAGTAGGAAGTCCAATATACCCGAGTCCAATTACATTAACCATTGTCGTTTTCTCCTTTAAAATTATTAAAATGTATAATTTTGCTAAACAGTTGTACAACACTGTCTGGCAAATTTAAAAAAACCAGCAACTTGTATTTATCTAATTTATCCTCATGTCCGCAATATTTATTTTTTAATACTTCAAAATCTGTTTTGAGGATCTGTGAATATATTTCATTGCGAATTTCCGGCCTTTTAAAAGGTGCTTTTAATTGATGATTATATTCAGCTTCCCTTAATAAGTCTAAGTCTTCGTATAAGAAAAGATTCTTTATGCCATCATTCCAAAACAACCTGGCTTTCTTACTATTTAACAAGATGATTGAGTTTTGAAGTAATGGATTAAAATCCGGATAACATTGCTGACTATCACAGTCTCCAATAGTAAAATCACCAGTTCTGCTAACACATGCATATTTACAGTTGTAACAGCTTTCTCTAAAATCAAGTCCATCCAGAAATAAATGATAGTACAAATCTTTCCTTGCAAGCCTTAAAACAGGTAAATGATTCCTCACCATCATCATCATCACATATAACCCCTTGGACTTGTATCTTTTTTTTACTCTAAATTTGTAATTATATATCTCTTTATTGAAAAATTGAGAATTGTAATTTATATGACGTTTCAAAAATTCTGGGCTTGGTACTCCATGACATACTAAATCTACTGTAATAATTTTCTCTTTTTCCGAATCATCCAAAATAGCATATAATGCTGCTATTTGACATGGTGTACCTGAAAATAAGACATGTCTGCCCGAATCCAAATAACCTTTTATTTCAGAAAAAATACCATCTGTGCAGCTTTGAACATACTTAGTGTTTTGTAATTTATAAAGTTTTCCAACATCATTAACCGCATAATGTCTGACAACAAGATCATCCCCAATTGCTGCGCCTGCTACGACACCATCCTTATACTTATCCAAAAACCAGTTTGCTATACCAATAAACGCACCCCCAGATGCACTTTTTTTAGATAATTTACTATTCTTTAATTGTGCTATATAAGAACTGTCAACCGGAGGCTCCTGCAGATAATCATTATTAACCGGACACCTTTGAAAACACCTTCCACAGCCAACACATTTATGAGCATCAATTAAAGGTATATAAAATCCTTCTTCGTCCTGCGAACAAGTTATAGCTTTTACTGGACATACCTGACTGCATGCCATGCAGCCTGTGCATTTGTTTTTATCTATATCGTTTATGTTTTCCATAGCAGACACTTCTTTCCAATAATCCTATCTTTAAGCCAAATAGTATTGTCTTTAAATTCCTTTGTACAACCAAAAATCATTATCATTAAACCATTGTAAAGGAAGATCGTTATTATCAATCTAAGAACCAATTCAATTATGTTATTAACATGATTAAAACTCAAAAATAACATATCACAAAATCTGTATATACCAACGCTGATAAATACTATAATTACCATGAATGCAGTCTGAAAAGCACAAAATTTTATACAAGAGTTCAAAAAAATATGATTATACACGATATGTGAAACCGGAAGAAAACAAGCAAAATATATTGTAATCATTGTAGCAATTATAATACCGTTCATGCCCCATAATTTTCCAAACAAAATATTTAGTACAATATTTGCAACTGATTCTAATATTGCATACAGTTTTCTTTCAGCAAACAACCCTGCTGCATCCAGATACTGTCCTCCGACATTATTCACTCTGGTTAATATAAAATATGCGGAAAATAGAATCATTGTGAAATTAGGAACCATATAATCTGTACCAACCCATATATTCATAAACGGTTGATATAGCACCATTAAGCACGCTGTACAGCAACCACAAACCCAAATATATGCATTACTTATTCTTATAAAATCCTTATGATTCTTATCAATAGAATCACATACGAGACTATTACCTATGCCTCCAGATATAGCCGTACATAAAACAGAAACAAATACTGCAACAGCATTTAAAATATAATAGTAATTATTGTAAATTGCCACCGAAGTAAGACCAAGTGTTGCCGAGATCACTATGCTGTCAAAAGAATTTCTAGTTGCTGTTGCAACTTTTACTATGAATAAACTCCTTACCTGTTGTTTTAAATCAGCCAATGTTTTATCTTCGACATTACCTTTACATATATACATAGGATATTTGAATTTAGTATATATGTATACGGATATATTATAAAATACAGTATAGAAGAGTAAAACAAAGGCATATGCATAATAATTTTTCCATCGGATTAAAATGTATGCCTGGGCCAAGTACATGAAAAGACTTAAGCCTGTAGATATTTTGCTATCAATATCATTCCTTTGATGGGCATTTAATAAGCATACCTTGTATGAAAACATCAGATAAGAAACAACTGTATTAAGCAAAAATATAAAATAAAGCAAATAGATATTAATACCTGAGGGTACATCCCCAGAAATCATTAACGGTATGAATGGAGACAAAATTATACCGATAGTCAGGATGGCACATCCAATCATTCTATATACTTTCCGATATAGATTTAACAAAGCACAGATTTCCTCTATATTATCATCTGCTATAGGCCTATACATATTATAAATAATCGCTACACCTAATCCCATTTCAGACATATTTAATACTGTCAGAACAGAAGTGAACAGGCTATTTAAACCAACATATTCAACTCCAATCTCTTTTATAATGACAGTCCTTATTACAAAAGGACCAATCATTGTGATAAATTTACATATTAGCCCCCAAATTGCATTTATTTTTGCTTTTTTTGACCGACTGGTACTGTGTCCCATTTACACATCCCCTCGAATAGATGTTAATATTCTCTTTATATAACTTTTCGAATGCGAAATATAATCTGAAAGATTATTCCCGACCTCATTATAGTCAATTTCATCCATCATTTTTTCTATGTGATCCTCTTCTATGTATCGATTTGAACACCCTGATTTTCCGAGCATTTCTGCAAGCCTTACATTTGTTCCATCCTTTGGATCATACACACCAAACTTTCTTTTAAAAATTATTGAAAACATCATTCCGTGAAATGAATTTGTTATTACATAGTCTGCATGATGAATTAAGTAAAGCCACTCTTGAGGGCCAACAGCTGAAAACTGAATATAACCAGAAGGTTTTATTATCCTATCACCGATTACACATATTTCACAATTTGTTCTTTTTCTTATATACCTTGCACATTTCCATGAAAAATCATCATCATTAAACCCAAATATCAAAATGTAACTCTTGGGTGTTTTTACTTTTTTCTCTAACTTTATCCAATTTGTTATATCAAGAAGCAAGGTTGGATCACAAACAAGATCGGCATTATTAATACCACATGTCCTTAACAATTCCAGAGCATTTTTTTCTCTTACCGAAATCCGGCTATATCTGCTTAAATATTTAATAAACCTTTTCTTGGTATCGTCATCAATTTCACATAATCCAATTGAAGCAGCATAAGCATATTTCTTCCTGTCATCATTTATAAAATCCAAAAGAAATGCATTTTCATCATGAATTATATCCGGATTCCATACCTGATCGCTCCCAGTAATAATTAAATCGAATTCAGAATCATCAAACTGGTCAATATTCTCTTTCGTATATGATTTTTTTGTTGTCTTTATATTGTTACTCACAAACTTGTTAAATCTTATACACCTTCTTCTGACATTATAACTGCCTATTGCTCTAATCGGGTTTCTAATATATTTTCTAATATCCATCAAGTTTGAATGATCATTAATTTCACAGCAGTAATCAATCAATTCCACATCATAGCCTAAATCTAAAATAAACTTTTGTAAGGCATATGCTTGTAATACAGCTCCATAATTAGTCGCTCTATGAAATGTTGTAATTCCAATTTTATTCATGTACCTCAATCCTTATCATGAAAAATAAAGTTTTCCGACTGCCAATACCGTTAACACTTGAACTTTTTCCAAAGGAGTTCCCTCTGAAAACAAGAACTGCATATCATCTATTAAGGGCTTTGAGAAACATTCATTCTCAATATTTGAATTAAAATATTCATTCGTAAATGTCCGAAACTTTTCCTGTGTTACATACCAGTATTCATATGGATTCATTCCATACTTATCATGTTTCATTTTAAGCTTGTTCAACAAACGTGCCGGTTTTCTTTTTATAAAATTCTTTATCTTTATGTACAGTTCTTTATCAGTCAGAAGTGCATCTGTGTGTGTCCACTTCACTTTTGCCGCATCAGGATATTTATTTACAATCCACCTATTATACAATGCGTGATTCATTCTCTTTGTATAGGGAATACTCATGCAAAATTCAAGCATCTTGGGGTACATAAATGGAGAAATTGATTCAGTATAATATTTACGAATCATATAAGGAGTACATGCTCCCATGAGTGCCCTGATATAAATCATTTGAATTTCTGTATTTGGGTATCTATTGATATGCTCAGTATCCATTTTCTCTGATAATTTTGTTGAATATAATCCATATAGTCCCTTTTTATAAAACTGGTTAAGATTCTCCATAAACGTGCCTGGGACAACATCGCCAATCATTCCAGTATGCTCCAACCCATACTTTTCAAAATTCAGGCTTCGTAGGACTGACTCACCTCCAGTGCTGCCACTATAAAGCGATAATCCATAATTCATAGATACAAGATGTTCTATCTCATATATAAACCATAGATCATCTAACGGACGTAGTATGAGCATATTTCCCATTAATTTAGCCAATTCTTTTGTGTATCTTTCTTCATGACTGTCTGCCTGGCTATAATGAATATTAGTTATCGGTCCGTAACCCATATCCCTGGCTACCCAGTTGACCATTCTTGCATCGCATCCGCCGCTCAGGTCTGCAAGAAAATCATATCCATATTCTAGGTCCTTATCAAATTCAAGTTGAACCGCTTCTCTAAATATACGATCAAGTTCATCAATCATTCTGTTCTCATCCAATCCTGAAACATCATATTCTTTTCCTGTCAAAGTCCAATATATTCCTATTTTCATAACTCCAGGCCTGCCATACAAATATGATCCAGGGAATAGCCTCTTTGTCCTTTTCTCATAAGTTCGCTCATCACACATATATCCATATGTAAGCATACTATATGCCGCACTCTCATCAAGTTCGAGTAAAATACCATTTCTCTTTAATGTGTCCAGCACCCAGTCCAACTGTGTAGCTACGCATATTTCTTCACCATACTGATACCAGAACAAAGCGGAATCGCCTGTATGATTTGTCCAAAAAGTCCAGCACTTTTTTTCAAAATCATATATTGCTCCAGAATAGCTTCCATACAATTCTGAAAACATATCTGTTCCAGCTTTATTATAATATCTGGCTATAGCTTTGCCTAAATTTTCTTCGCCCTGTGCTTTACAGATATCTGCACTATTAAGCAAAACGCCCTCTGTAACTAAAAAGATATTATCATCCTTATAAAGCAGCTTATCATTATAAAATTTTTTAGTAGAAGAAACCTGGACGGAATAACCTTCAACATTCATTTCCCTAAACACACGGTTCTTTATATCACCAATCTTTAATGTGTTCCTCATATTTGTAATTAAAAATCCAGGCATACATCCTTACCTCCATTGAATTCATTTAAAATCAGTTAAGTAAGCTCAACTCTTGTTTTTCTAACAATAGGACAAACCAACAATCTCCAGGCGTGCAGACACTTATGTATATATTCCACAATCCACCCACTTTCACCATAGACGATCTATATATCCTTTTTATCCACTTTTCATGTATACTTGTTTCAATAGGTTCTACAATTTCCCAAGTATCTCCAAAATCCTTACTATATCCATAATAAAGACGGCAATCCACTCCACCTTTTGCGGTTGAGAGTGCAAAAAGCCCCATCAATGCTTCTCCATCTAAAACCACGTCTATATGCCAGAGCATCCTGCCTTCTGGCATTCCATTAATGCGGACTTCATCCATAATGTTTGAATCAAAGAGATAAGAATCACTCTTCAGACGTTTGAGTTTACTACCCCATTCCTGATTCATTTCAACATAATACATTTCATAATGCCCATTGATTATTACTACAGACTGACTAAGACATTTGTCTTTTTGAAAGCTCAAAACAGCTTTCCTTTCTGACCAATTCTTTTCACTATATGTTTTAATAAATATATCATCTGTCTTCGGAGTTTTTTCCATCTCGCATAAACGGTAATACAAAACTATTCTGCCATCATCGTATATAATATCACCATCGGAAAAATGACTTAATCCAGTACCGGTATAAGCATCCACTGGTCCATCGTGCAATGATTTAAAACAGATCCCATCATCGCTGCAAAATAAGAATGGATTTTCTAAATGTTCTATCTCAAAAGGATAACCTGAAACGGTCAAAAAATATTGATCATCTTTTTTTAATACATCAGGGTGTGTAGCCTGATTCACAAAAGACTTTTCATCATAGCGGATTGGAATAAGATCTGTTCCTTTAATAATTTTCTTTAATAGCAGATCACTATACACCCTTGAAAACCATCTGATTAATCTATTGTCTATGAAATGAAAAAATACTCTCCGTACAAAATGACTAAATTTCATCTACTACTACTCCTTAACTGATAAGTTCAATGAATGACTCGTATGACTCTGATTCCTGCTCATTTTCAAGATTTTTTCTTAATCTGTTCAGTTCATCTGAATTCCCCATAATGTATGTAATTTTCTCTGAAATACATTTTGAATCAAAATCAACTATATATCCATTCCTTCCGTTGTCAATTAACTCCTGCGAAGGCGGTATAGGTGTTATAACAGCAGGAACCCCTAGCAATAAAGCTTCCTTAACAGTTAGGGGAAAAGCCTCATAGTCGGATGTGAGTACATATAAATCTGCATTTTTTACATATGGATATGGATTTTCTTTTCTGCCAACGAATTTGAAAACCGGCTTTAAATCATTAGCATCCACAAGCTTTTGAAGATTGCCTCTGTCTGGTCCATCTCCTACTACCGTCCAGATAAAATTGCTGCCTACCTGTTCTCTTAGTCTAATGGCACACTCTATTGCCCTATCTATTCTTTTGGACACATTTTCTATCCTACAGACTGTAACAATCTTAAACTTATTAATATTATCGCTATATGGATTTCCCAAATTTGCATTCTTTCTAATGTTTTCAGCATTGCATAAATTATAAAATACAACAGATTTACTTTTGATTTCCGGGCTTATTTCATCTAATATTTTTTTACAACCCTTTGAAACATCAACAATCTTATCAAATTTGCTGTATAGCCTCAGACATATATCTTTTGTAATTCCCAATTTTCTAGGCTCACTGTGTATCCAGGCAATTTTTCTTTTGGCTTGAACCCTATCTAAAACTAAATATTCGCTTCCACCCATAAACTCCCTGCAATCATTCGTCCATATTCCATTCGAATATGATATTGCTACATCGTAGCTCTCATAGTTCCTCTCACATGCAATGATTTGTCTTACAACCGCTTCTCTTCCTATGACTTTAATCTTAAATAGCCAGCTGATTTTTTTTAATGCATCATATATATTATTCTGTTGTCTATAAGATCGATAAAATATATGCGTATTCCTGCAAACAAAGCAATTATTGATATTTAAGTTCTCTGTCATTTTCCTGATATGATTTTCATCACCAGTTAACACCAGTAAATCCACCGATAAATCTTTATCTTTTAATATCCATAACAAATTAAGCAATGACTTACAAATACCACCAAGCTCCATGTGCTGGGTAACAAATAGAATTTTCATTTTCGCTCACTTCCGAAATTCAGTTTATAAAATGCCTAATATACTTACATAGATTAATCCAGCTATACCGCAAGCCGCAAGAATAAAAATTGTATTAATTCTAATATTGTGTCTGCTTACATCTTTAACTCCATAATACAACTCAATTGCGGCAAATGGATAAACCATCAAAAAGTGTCTGAAACCAAAAGTGGTAACAATCACCATCATATATACAAGTAAATATTTCATGGCATCTGAATTTAATTTTAGTACACTTTTGAAAATATATGGCAGACAGCAAATATGAAGTACCGTCCCTAGCCTTACAACAACCGAGATGAAAGCATATAAAAATGACCCATAAAAGTCCTGTGTAAATATTTCTCCTGGAAAAGGCTGCATTTGTCCCCATATGAATCTAAGAAAAATACCAAATGGGAAAATTGGTGTTGAAAATATCTTTCCAGACATACCATTTATTGCATTTCTCTCAACCAGCAGATAATGATTGTAATTATTTAACATTGTATTTACTTTATTTAATGTGTATGATCCTCCTACAGAAATCACTAACACAGCAAGAAGTATTCTTTTTGCAAATTTAGATTTCGTTCCATCGGCCCAAAATATCTGAAATACAACTAATCCTGCTAACGCAATCAGCAAATCACTTCTTACATAATAAAGAATATATATGCTAATTACGAAAATTAAGAATATAGGCAATATTTTCATAATTTTTTCAACGGAATTTTTTCGTGATAATTCATTTGCAAGATAAACACAAACAAATAAAACGTATATTGACAAGGTATCTCTATAAACGCATGAATTCACGAATAATGCGTTTGGAAAAATCATCAGACCTAGAACCACCTTGCGAAGAACCTTATCATTTTGTAATAGTTCTGATTTTTTGACAAACTTATACACCATTACCCCTATAGCAAGCCACATATATATATTTAAAATCCGGGGTGAGATAGTATGATATCCGCCGAATGGATTGCTAATTCTCATAATCCAGGCCAAAATCAGCATAAAACCTGTAGCTTTATCTATGTTATACCCGAATGAAGGACAGTCAGCTATTGTATATGCTCCTAACTTATAAAGAACATCACCATACCTTTCAAAAATCTCATCGTCACCACCAAAATACGGCTTACCAAATTTTGCCATTAGTCCAAAATACTGTAAGAGCATCCATGCAAAAGAAATAATCATTGCAAAAAATAAAACTTTGTACATCTCAGAATCAAGATTCCATATAAATGGCAAAAAAAGCAGGCAGCCCAAAACACCTATTACAAATATGCTTCCATTCCAAAAGAAAACAGATAGCAGCAACAATAGAATCAAGGTGAAGATAAAATATAAGCCAAATGTCTGTTTTTCGAGCTTTATTTTCAACATCATTTATCATCCTTTTAAATATTTGACAATGTTTTCCATGGCCTCTTCCATGCCAACATGCTTTTCAGCATATTTACGAATTCTTGCCGTCAAATCTTCAACATTTTCTTTCTCCAAGAGCCGCTTGTATTTTTTTATCATTGCATCAATATCTATCGGGCTCTCATCCTCTGGATAATTAAAAGCAAAATCAACCGGCTCTTCTCTTAAAAAGTCCAAGTCTCCTGAATAACAGATTGGAAGACCTGCAACAAGATATTCTCTGCTTTTCAGAGATGTATTAACTGCCTTTTTTAATCTGTGAATTCCAAGGCTACAAACGCCAATATTGCATTGGTCATATATTTTTCTTAATTCATCTCCGGTTTTTCTCCCGGTAAAGACAACTCTGTCTTTTACATAAGGATTTTCTGATAGCTGCTTTAAGTCCGTAAGAATACTATTCTCATCTCCAACAACATACAGCAGCGTTTCTTGCGTTCCACGATTTTTATAATATTCAATCATGCCTCGAATAAATCGCTCTACGGCATGATAGAAAGCGAACCTGGCAACAAAGCAGAATCGTATCACTCCATCGTCCTGTACAGGATTACGGACCGGATTCTTTTTTAGATTGACTCCGTTTTTAAATTTAAGTGTCTTTACCCCCCATAAGATGTCCTCATCTGTTCCTGTCACCGCAATTCTGTCAACAAGATCTTTCAATCTCTTTCTATTATATATTTCACGAATATATAGCGGAAGATTTGCTATACGTCCATTCGTAATCTCTTTATCATAAAACCTTGTTGGCAGCTCCATAACAATCTTGACTTTGGGACTATTCCTTTTTAAACGTCGTAGGAAAGTCCTGAATGCACCGGTCAATACAATTGGTTTTCTAAAATATAAATAATCAACTTCTTCAAATTTCTTGTTATATTTCCATTGTGTAGTCAAATTTGTGAACGGGAAGCGATATAGTAATTTTGATAATTTGTCATCTTTTCTTACTATGGGATAAAACGAACAATTGAGACCTTTTTCGTTAAATTCTGTCATTTGTTCCTCTATCTTTTTATTTACCCCCACATCAAGGTTATTCTTATCAATATATATTAAATAGTACCCTTTCATTTTTCAGAATCCTTCATTATTTTTTATTGGCTTTCATTTTACCCATCAGAATAGATTGAAGTTCTCTAGTTGCGTTTTCGATGTTAAATTTATTATTTAGCAGTATCTCTGTATCTGTTATATCTCTTTCTTTTCTTAGGGCTTCACAAATCAAATCGCACCATATATGTACATCTGTCGTGCCTACATAATTCACATTATCAGTAATCTTTGCTTCCTTTGTTACATTATCAGAAACAAAGCATGGTAATGATGCCATCTGAGCTTCGATTAACGTAATGGGCAGACCTTCAAATCTAGATGGCATAACCAATACATCCATTACCCACAAAAGCTGCGGAATATCATCTCTTTGCCCCATAAACATTACATTTTTTTCTAAATCAAGTTGTTTTACCTTTTCTTTCAGCTTCGGTTCATCCTCACCAGACCCAGCAATCATGAGAACTATATTTTTTTCATGCCTTACGATTTCTGAAAAAATATCTACAAGGAATTCCTGATTCTTCTGATATGACAGTCTTCCTATATTTCCAATTACTTTCTTATTGTCAAGTCCCAGTTCTCTCTTATAAACAATTCTCGTCTTTTCATCAAAAAAGTATTTTTGGCATTTTACACCATTGCTTATCATGCAATACTTATATTTATATGTTTCTGATTTCCCGTACATCCAATCTGCCGCCAGATTTGAGCACGCCAGACAAAGTTCCGCATTTTTTTTAATATAAGGTCTGCATAATCTATGTAATATACTCCTCGCTCTTCTTTTAATAGGATTTCTAATATCCAGTTCTGAAGAGTGGGAATGAACATAAATATGACTAATTCCACTTTTTTTTGCAATAAATACATAATAAGCTGATACTAACGCATCAGAAGCATTTATATGTATCGTATCGTATTTATTATCATTAATTGCTTTTAAGGTCCATTTTAATGAGTTAATAATGTTTTTCGGAGAATTTTCAGGCATGGATAGAACACGACCGCCTTTTTTTATTATCTTATCAAAATAAAACCTTGCTGGCGGTCCATTCCTTATCAGGAAATCATAGGTCAGTTCTGTATCGTCAAAGTGCTGTCCCCATTCAAAAACAATATTCGAAAGACCCGCTTCTCCTATTTTGGTTGCACCAGTGACCAACACACGCTTCACCATTTTGCTTCCCTCTTCTTACAAATCCATCTTGGAAAATATGCTCTCTACCCTCATTGATATTGCTTTCGCTGACAATCCATTCTTTTCCATCATGTAGCTATAATTTCCAACTCTATGGTTATCATCTGTCGTTCCCATCCTTACAAGTTTTGGATGTTTCATGGTTCCAGCCAGTGCCTCTGAAACAATGCTTCCGATCCCACCGACTATATTGTGCTCCTCAACCGTCATAACTAATTTGTATTTCAGGCATTCGGCGGCAATCTCATCGCTTTTCACAGGATTCAGTGTTGACAAGTTCACAACGGCTGGATTGATTCCATTCTTTGACAGCAGTCTTGCGGCTCGGACACTTTCATTCACGAGTGTTCCTGTTGCAAATATTCCTACATCCGTGCCTTCCCTCACGATATTTAAACGGTTCACATCATATGCATAATCCGCTCTATATACTGCGGCACTGCCGGGAAGACCGGTGATGCGAAGATACGCCGGACCCTCATAGTCCGCAAGATACTCCATCGCTTTCGCCATCTCCGTTGTGTCCGCAGGAGAAAGAACCAAAAGATTCGGAATCGCCCGCATGATTGCCATATCTTCAAGTGCATAATGAGTTGCCCCCTGAACGCCGAGAGAAAACCCGCTTGAAAGCGCAGCAATTTTGACATTCAAGTTCATGTAACATATCAACGTACGGATTGCCTCATATCCCCGAAGGGATACAAACGGTGCAAAGGAGGTCACAAATACATTGCCGCCTTCTTTTGCAAGCCCTGCCGCCATTGCTACCATATTCTGTTCGGAAATTCCCGCATTGAAATGTCGTTCCGGATGATTCCTGGCAAAATCGTACAGATTGGCTGAATCAGCTACGTCTGCCGCAATGCTGACCAGATCCCCGTGGTCGTTTGCAAGCTCATTAAGGACAGCACCGTAGGCTTTCCTCATTCCCAGACGTGACCACTGCATAATGTTCTGTGAAGAAAAATCCATCATCTCGCCTCCTCAAGCTCCTGCTGAAACTTCCTGTATTGTTCCTCTGTAATACGGGCATGATGCCAGCCGTTCTGCCCCTCGATGGAAGGAATGCCTTTACTCTTTACAGTTTCGGCAATAATAACAGTTGGCACTCCATCTGCTTTCTGCCCAACAGCCTGCCGAATCGCCCTGACATCGTGGCCGTTAACCACAAGCGTGTGCCATCCAAATCCTTTGAATGCCTGCTCCATATCATGAATCGGCATTACTTCGCTTGTATATCCATCAAGCTGCTGACCGTTCTTATCAACAATAGCAATCAGATTATCAAGCCTGTATTTAACAGCGGCCATTGCCGCTTCCCACACACTGCCCTCATTGCATTCGCCATCACCCAGCAACACAAAAACTCTATAGTTCCGTTTATTTCTTTTCGCTGAAAGAGCAGACCCGACGCCTATTGACAATCCATATCCAAGGCTTCCGGACGTAATCTCAATTCCATGTTCCACACATTCCAATTCATGCGTAGAAAAGAACGTTCCGTTTTTCTCAAACGAATCCAGGTCTTCCTGAGATAAAAATCCGCATTCTTTCAGCACAGCGTAATGTGCAAGGGAAATGTGTCCTTTGCTGAGTATAAAACGATCCCGATCCGGATTCGCCGGAATATTCGGGTCAATATTCATCTCTGAACCATATAACGCCGCAAGTATCTCCGCTGACGAAAATGCACCGCCTAAATGTCCGCCCTCAACTCCCGCATGAAAGGTCATATCCAGTACATCATTTCTGATTTTCCATGCAAGCTCTTGAATTTTCTCGCTATTCATCTCACATGCCTCCATCCACCCGTATAATCTGCCCAGTCATGTAGCTGGCGTAATCACTTGCCAGGAATGCTGCAACATCAGCAACTTCACTCGGTTTTCCCATCCTGCCCATAATAACTTTGCCCAGCACACGCTCTCTCAGATTATCCTCGATTTTTTCACCCATTTCTGTTTCGATTATTCCCGGAGCAACCGCATTGACCCGGATATGATTCGGAGCCAGTTCTCTCGCCAGATGCTTTGTGGCTCCGACGACAGCCGCTTTGCTTGTGGCGTATTCATATTGGGCAGGTTCGCCGTCCAGTCCGGCGATAGAAGCAATATTCACGATGCTCCCGCTGTTCTGGCGCACCATCAATCGGGATATATATTGAGTAAGCAAGGTCACCGCAAAAAAATTCGTATTAAAGAGATGCTTCATTTTATCCATAGATGTCATCTGAAATGTGGTGCTTTCCTCTACAATGCCCGCCATATTGACCAGAACATCAATATTGAGTTTTTGTCTCCGAATAGACTGAACCGCATGTTTTATCTGATTTTCTTCCGTAACATCAAAGTACACCGGCCACATGGAAACGGAGTATTTCCGGGCAAGCTGTCTCATATCATCTTCAAATGCAGAATCCCGTTTCCTGGCACACGCCCAGACATTTGCTCCATTCCTCGCAAAACACTCCACAGTTGCCCGCCCGATACCTCTTCCTGCGCCCGTGATGACAGCATTTTTCCCTCGCAAAATCATATTCATCCCCTCTTTTCGGTTCCCAAATGTATATCCGGCTCGTTTTTGCATTTAGCTCCTTACTTTCTGCGGACTTATGCCAGCACAACCGTTCTGGTAAGGAACGCCGGAAGGTTGTATCCGTCCCAGATCAAATCAAAGTCCATCGTTTTCCCCATCGGAACAACACGGTCAATTCCCCTGACCCCCGCCTCAATTAGCGGCAGGACAGACTTGCTGTCACCGATATAGGCGATTGTCTGGCATCTTTTATCATTGCAAAGGTCTTTCATCTCAAGAATGTCCCTGCAGTCAAACTCATAGAAATATCCGCTGTTGTCCCGGAAGTCCATAAGAGATTCCGTGATTTCCGGGACTTTAATGCGAATGATCAGGTTATCAGGATGCGTTTCTATCTTTACTCCCGGCTCTGCCGCTGCAATCAGATAACTGCTCGTCAGCTTGTTGATTCCCTGTATCGGCTGGAAGGTATATTTCTTTTCAACAAGCCTGTGCTCATGTTCCCAGAACACCTCCTTCGCCTCTTCGATCCTATTGCCTGTCCATACCACAACACGGGGGCTGGTGCAGGCGTTCTGATCCGTGAAGAATGTATCATTATAGAAATCATCCGCCACACACTCTTTATCCTCTATATTCAGATAAGATTCACTGTCGATCACCGCTAAAGAATAACGGTCTGCAAAGGTGATTTCCCCGGAACGGGGCGGCATAGGAGATTTTCTCAGCTCTGCAATCGTCCGGTCGCCGCCCCATACAATGCGGACATCGGCAATCGAGGAGAACAGATCATTAATGTCCTTATCCCTGTCATAACGTACAAGCTGTATATATGGCCGCATTTCTTCGTGCTGCTCCAGAACACCGTTGAGCGCCTCTGAAATAATGTCCACTTGCGGGAAATCCCTGCCCGGTACACGGACGACATTCGCATTTCCTGTAAGGAGACCGGCAGCCATGGAATAGGCGAAATTGACCGGAACATTGGAAGGAGCAATATGGAAAGCGACGCCCCTGCCAAGGTGATACGCATCATCCCTCTTCTCAAAACGCTCCTTCAGTCCCAAAACAGAAGCTTTCCGAATCCAGAATGCGAAGGTGACAATATCGGAGTATGTTTTTGATGCGTGGTTCCCCATAAGTTTTCTCGACACATCATTCAGGAAATCCGCCATACTTTCATCAAAGGGCTGTTTTGCCGGCACATCCAGAAGCTGTGCGGCAAGTTTGGCGGAGCCTGTCAAGAAAGTCACTTTATTCAATACTTCAGAATTTGGCCGCATAGGTATCGCTGCACCCCCTTATCTCTGCGTCTTTCAGACGCCCGTTAATTTTGAAGTACTTTCCCTTACGTCCGCACGGGCAGTCGTCAATGCCGAGAATCACACCCTCGTCCTCTGTCAGCAGGCTGTGCCCGGGATAGGATTCCGGGATCGTGCTTACCACCTGGATAATGCCGGTTTCTCCGATACCAGCTTCCGAGAAGTCCAACGGTCTGCGGATAATTACATCGGAAAAATTGCTGGCGTGGAGATGCCCGCACTCGCACTCCATGTAGATACATCCGGTCTGCTCCACCATGCCATAGTAATCATGAATATCATGAAGCCCACAGGCAGCTTCTAATCTCTTGTGAAATTCATCATGGCTGACAGCCTCTGATACGAGTTTCTTCCAGCCGCCGCCATGTATCAGAATGCCATTGGAGAGGTCGAAAGCAACACCCTCTTCCTTCAGCCTCAGCAGTTCCTTATAGAAATGCTGCCAGATCATAAAAGTAAATCCAAACAGAAGTATCCTCTGGCCTTTATACCGCTCCAGAAAATCCTTCAGGCCAGCCACATCCAGTTTCATTTCATCATCAAGCGCATAAATCTTCTTTGCTCCGAAAATGGAGAACCCAAGGATTCCCGCTCCACGTGCGGAAAACATAGCACGATCCTTCACTACACTGGGACAATCAATGATAATCATGGGCATACGGCCGGAACCGGTGAACTTCGATACGATTTTTACCATGGCTTTCTGCTGGTTGGAAGATGTCACACCATCCAGATATATCCTGCTTACCGCCTGCTCCGTTGTTCCCGATGATGTCATGGTTTTCACGATGCTATCCTTACTTACGGATTTCAATTCAAGTACCTTAAACAGACGGACCGGCAGAAACGGAATATCCTTATAGCTTTGTACAGCATCAACATCAAATCCGGATGCCTCCAGCATATGCCTGTATTCCGGGCATTTTCCCTGATGAAGTTTCGTAAGCTCCGCAAGGCGCTCTGTGAGCAATTTTTCCTTTTCCTCCTCATTCAGAGAAAAAGGAGGGATTTCTAAAATATCTTCAAATGTCATCTTCGTTTCTCCCGCTCATCCTGTTTCGTATGATTCCCGCCATTTCCTCGTGGTGCTGCCGTATGAAAAAGTGTGTGCCCTCAAACTGGCAGAATTCACAATCGCCTGTGAAATACTTCTTCCACAGTTCCATATCAGCCCTTGGCGTATCCGTTTCCGAATAAAAGACGGTAACTGGAATCGCCGTCCGCAGCAACAAGTCCTCAAACCTGTATTTCCCGATAATGGAATAGTCCGCACGATAGATCGGCAGATACATTCTCCAGAAACTCTTATTGTTGAGAAGCCGGTCCGGCACACCACCGAATCTGACAGTCCTATCCTTAACCCACTCATCCAGCTCATCTTCACTATATCCTGACAGCTCTGCTTTTGAGTGAGGCTCATGCGCCGCAAGGAACACATGAGACGGATCATTTATTTCTGGATCTGCAAGTATTTTTTTCAGAACCTCCACGAGTGCGATTGTTCCCATGCTGTACCCGAAGAGTGCGTAACTACTTTCGGGATATTTCTCCTTTAGTCGGAGAAACATATCGTCTGCAAGCTCATCAAAACTTCGGTAGAAAGACTCCTTGTGGCGTGTTCCATGTCCTGCGTATTCCAACTTCACCACTTCAAATTCCGGGAGGTCTTTTAAAATTGCATCAAAAAACGATGCATTTCCTCCGGCATAGGTAAAGCAGAATAATTGTGGTTTACTCATAATACCTGGTCAGTTCCTTATAAAGCGTCTTACCGGAATCGTTTTTGGGAATCTCATCAATCACAATAACCTTGAAAGCCACCGGATTCAGCTTTGTCTTGTTCATCACGAAATCCCTCACTGCTTCCGCTTTTCCTGCATCTGTTACGAAAATGTACATATGGTCATCCACACCGGTACTTGCTGCTTCGATCTCAAACTCCCCTTTAATCAGACGGTCAATTTCGTCCAGATTGACACGGTTACCATAAATTTTCAGGAATCTCTTCTTGCGGCCAACGATGTAATAGTATCCCTCCTCGTCGAACTGCGCCATATCGCCGGTTTCCAGTTTCCCGCAACGCTCGTCGCCCTTTATCAGATCTCCACCGCACTCGGCATAACCGAGAGTGACGTTTTTTCCTTCATAAACAAGCTCCCCTGTGGTATGAGGTGCTGTAACTTCATTGCCGTTTACATCTATCAAATGGAACTTTCCGCCGGGAATAACAATGCCCATTGAGCCCTTTTTCTCGACGGCCCTCTCCGGCGGTAAATACCCCATACGCGCTGTAGCCTCACACTGACCATACATGACCACAAACTTCTTGCCCTGCTCACTGGCGTACTTAGCAAATTTCTCATGAAGCTCCGGCAGAAGCTTTCCTCCGGCCTGCGTCATGGTACGCAGAGATGGGAGCTTCATACAGTAGAAGCGCAGCTTGTCAAGCATCTCATAAGTATAGGGAACTCCGCCAAAAGATGTAGCCCCAGCCTCCTTGAAAAAGCTCCAGAATTCCTTCTGCATGATCCCCTTTTCAGTGATCAGAATGGCTGCCCCAACCAACAGATGGGAATTGATGATGCTCAGGCCATAGGTATAATTCATTGGCAATGTAGTAATCGGCCTTTCGGTTTCATCAAGCTCTAAGTACTTCACGATTGACTGTGCATTATCCAGAATATTCGTGTATGACTGCCTGACAAACTTTGGAGATCCGGTAGAACCCGATGTAGTCAGTAGAAGCCCCAGTTCGCAAAAGAGCGGATATTCGTTTTCATATTTTGTCTTTAGCAGGACATAGCCATATGCCTCATATTCTGTTTTCATACCGGGGAACTGTCCGATCTGGTCTTTCAGTACCCAGAGAAAAGAAGGTTCATAAGTTACAATCAGATTTTTGAGCAGTTCCTCATCCAGATGGCTATTTAGAAGAACAGGTACAATACCATTGTTCACGAAACTGACATAGCCAAGAACCGATCCAATCTCATTCCTGCACAGAGCAAATACAAGGCAGCGATGGCCGATTTTTTCGGCAAGAATATGCGCCTCCAAGTCCAGCACACCATACGTCATCTGCCCGCCAGATTCGTCTATAAGGGCAACCTTGTTGTCATATTTTTTCAGATCCCATATATTTCCCATCAGAACAAAACCCCGTACTCTGCTTTCGCCAGAATTGCTTTTCCTTTTTCATAAGAGCTAAAGTCGATGATATCATCCGTGTCAAACATGATATCGAACACATCTTCGAGAGCCGCAATGAGCCCCATATGTCCGACAGAATCCCATGCAGAGATGTCCTGATATTTGAGACCAGTCAGCTTGTCTTCTGTTAACTCAAAGCACTCCATAAATGCGGCATTGTATTTCTCTAAGTTGCTCATTTCTCTGTTCTCCTTCTATTTCACTGAATTTTTGGCAATGCGATTTTTTTTGCCGGATTGCCGAAAACATGCAGCCCGGATTTTATGTTATTTACAACAACACTCCCAATTCCAATATGACATCCCTTGCCAATCTGAATACCTGGAATTGCAGATGCATTACAGCCAAAGAAACTACTCTTGCCCACATGAACATGGCCATTTATTCCACAGCTCGCACTAATTGTTGTATAGTCGCCAATCACCGCATCATGTCCGACAGAAGTATTATCAAGAATCGTAACAAAATCCCCTATTGTAACATTTACCGTAATTCTCGCATTTGGATATAGGACAATACCTTTTCCTAATTTACTGAAATCTCCAACTCTTGCATCCGGATGGATGATGGAGACAAACTCAGCTCCACGATTCTCAAGTTTGTTAATCACATCTTCCTTTATTTCAGGATTGGCAATTGCAAGCGCAAAAACCTGATCAGCAGCCGGCTTCCAACTGCTGATTGTCCCAACAACCTCATAATCACATTCATAGCCCTCTAACGCCGAAGGATTATCATCAATAAAACCTAATATATTCCATTCTTTTTTTATCTTTTGGATATCCTTACACCACTGAAGAAGTTCTCTTCCAAAACCTCCGGCACCTACAATAATTAAATCCTTCATTGGTTTCCTCCGTTTGTATCTGAATTACTATGGTTCTTATCAAACTGCTCCCAACACCATGCTATCAGCTTATCCGATATCCATTGATTACTGACAGCTATTTCCTGCGGATATGGGGTATCTTTCTTTCTTTTCTTAACAAAGTCATCGAATGTGCCAATCACTCTGGCCGGAACACCAACAGCCACACTGTTGTCCGGTATATCACGGTTTACAACACTCCCTGCACCTACAATTACATTGTTTCCAATTTTAACATTATAGAGAATCGTTGTATTCGATCCCACAAAAACATTATTGCCTATATCAATACATCCAATTTTTTCATGGAGCCTGGTACCCTCTCCCACAGATTTTTCGCACATATTGTTCAGAACAAAGTGTGACACATCGTGGGTGACGAGGGCTACATGTGATGCCAGACGAACATTATTTCCAATCCGAATGCACTTTGCATACAGTGGTATGATTCGATCTTCTATACTGCAATTTTCGCCAATTGATGCGAATATGTTGTTTTTTCCCATATATTCTGTCCTTTTAACCGGCTCTAAAATGCTAAACAGTCTTAATGTCTGCCGCAATCGCTTTCCTTTCACTATTCTGATCTCCTTCTAAATTATTACAATATCTACATCTGTAATTCACGAATAAGAACAAAAGCTTCTGCAGCATTCATTTTCATTGTTGCGCCTCGATACATCGCAAGTGCCTTTATTGCCTCAACCGATCTGGCATTCGGATATTCAGCCAGTTGTGTTTTAAAACATTTTATAGCTTCTGTTTTATCATTTATGTAATTAGAAATATCATTATAGACCGTAGGAATGAATTCATTGGCCGTATTCGGAATATCCCATCCAGTCTCTGATAAAGTCTCATATGCATAAATTTTCTTTACTACATGATCATACTTGGGACGCAACGCTACCATAGCTGCATCTACTATCATTTTGTGATCTATCTGCATATCACCTCGATGAGGTATATATACAATATCGGGTCGGACATGCTGAATGCGTTCAACTATTGCATCATTTATCTTATACCGCAGCACTTCTTCTAACATAGCTGCCGGAAAATCGAGAAAGAAAGTCTCTTTTACACCAAGTAATTTATCAGCATTTCTACACTCATCTTTGACAATAAACTCCATCTCATCTGCAAACAAGGGTTTATACCCCTTAGTCATTACACATACATAAACGCTGTCTCCGTTTGCTGAATGTTTTGCTATAGTTCCTCCACATCCTAACACCTCGTCATCCGGATGTGGTGCTATTACTATCACCCGCATATATGTTCCCCTGCCTTCTCATTAGCTTTTGCATCGAAATACAAATTAGAACCGTTAAACTCTTGCCTGTCTCCAGTGACCCTGTATTGCGCCCCTGCTACTGCTTCTCTTGCAACTGCGAATATCATTTTCACATCTGCCACAAAGCAGCAATTCTCCACATACCAGATGTCATTCTCAAATTGATCATTCCAGGACCATGTTTTCATTGGCTTTAGCGAAACACAAGCTAAACCTGGTCTGACCTCATGCCGCATTCTATGCCGCTCTGTATACAGAGGTAAGTATCTTGTCAGTAACGGCCTTGGTCCAATAATGCTCATCTTGCCCGTGAAGATACAGAACAGTTCCGGAAGCTCATCAAGAGATAATCTACGAATCAACTTTCCGAATTTCGTTGCACGTTTCTCCTCCGGCAGCAGTTCGCCGTTCTCATCTGTTTCGTTCGTCATGGAGCGAAATTTGTATATCTTAAAGATCCTTCCATGAAGTCCTGGACGTTCCTGCGCAAACAGGACCGGCCGGCCATGGAATATCAGCTCCAGGGCGGACAGAAGTAAGAGAAGCGGGCTGAGAATCACAATTGCAAGACCACTTAAAAGAATATCCAGTAATCTCTTTACCACTACCGTATAAAAGGTTCTTTTTACTTTTGGTGTCTCGTCTGCCATACTGTCATCTCCGTTACTTAGCCGGGTTCCCCTTTACAACCATTTTGTCATCTACATTTCGGACTACCACGGACCCCATGCCCACAATCGCTTTTTCACCGATGTGCCGCCCGTCACGGATTGTCGAATTCCCAGAGATAAACGCCTGATCCCCTGTAGACGAACTGCCAAACATGATAGTCCCGCCAACCACGAAGGTATCCTCGCCAAGTATTACGTTATGAGAAATGAATGCACTGTTGTCGATTTTCGACCCCCGCCGGATTATCGTATTGTCGATAGCCCCTCGCGCAATCACGGTCAAAGCACCAATCTGAACATCATCCTCTATGATGACTCCGCCAAACTGCGGCATGGTAAGCGCCCTGCCATTCTCATCCCGGTCCGTTGATAAGCCATCGGCTCCGATTACGGTGTTCTCCCGGATTACAACGTTATTTCCTATATGAACTTCGCCGGCAAGCCTTGCGCCTGATCCTATGTAGCAGTCGTTTCCAATTTCAACCTCACCGCCGATACAGGCTCCCGGCAGTATCCTGCAATTTTGTCCAACCTTTGCGGTCTTTGCGATGTAAGCGCCGTTTATGACCTCGCCCTCTTCAATAGGGGGATAATAAGTAATACCGTTATCCCGGAAAAAGGCACAGTAACTGTTTCTGACATTTTCGCATTTAACCACAGCGTGGCGTTCTTCTATTTCCGCCGGCACGTCTGTTTTCTCAGGCCAGAAAGCCAGGCAGTTTCGGCATTTCATGAATGCGGCGGCATGATCCATGTACCCATCCATGATAAACATCACGGCATGATCTTTCGGATTATTGAGCGATGCCGGTCTGACAACATCAAAATCTTTCCCCTCAGCGTACCTGCCGGCATTCACTTTGAAATACTCTTTCATCTACTCCGCTCCAATCACAAACACATAATTCGTAGTTGCTGTCCCACCGATATTCAGCATCATGGCGTTTCTCGCACCTTCCACCTGATACCCGCCTGCCGTTCCCGTCACCTGTTTATACAAGTCCAACAGCATCCGGCAGCCACTTGCTCCTACGGGATGTCCACAGCCGATAAGACCTCCGCTGGGATTGACGGGCTTCTTGCCATCAAAGGAAATCATGCCGTTCTCAACTGCTTCATACTCTTTTCCAGGCTCAGTAAGACCAAACGAACTTATCGCCGCATATTCGGAACTGGTAAAGCAGTCATGAATTTCAAATGCATCGATATCATCAACAGACAGTCCAGATCTTCTGTAAGCATCCAGCACAGCCTGCCTTGTCCAGGGGAGAATGTATTCATACCTCACATTATCCGCCATCTTCTTCTCAAACAGAATTGGGGCAACTCTGTGACCATAGCCCTTTATGACCGGCTTATCCTTTATCCCCCGCTCTTTCATAAACTTCTCACTGCACAGCACCACGACTGCCGCTCCATCGGTAACCTGTGAGCAATCGGAAACGGCGAGTTTTCCACCAACAAACGGGTTTGTGTCCGTACCTCTCATGCTGGCCTGATCGTAGCTCATGAACCACTTACGGGTCTGTGCCAAAGGATTTCGCCTGGCATTGCTGTAGTTAATCACTGAAATCCTTGCCAGCGCATCCATATACCGTTTTTCATCAAGATCCGGGTACTTTTTCAGCGTCTCGTCCGCCAGCTTGCCAAACAGCTTAGGAAACGGCAGGTCAATACCCTTACCCTCTCTGTCGTAGTAAGCGGCTCTGCCAAGAAAATCGCCTCCAACTACAGAATCAACGGTCTTCATCAACTCCCAGCCGACGGCAATGGCTACATCATAATCATTAGCTCTTATCTTTGTGGCTGCGGCGTCTATTGCTACCGAGGAGCTGGCGCAAGCCGCTTCATAACGTGCGCTCGGCACACCGTAGAATGCCGGATCTACCTCGGTCAGGAATGCTCCAAGATGCCCTTGTCCGGTATATTTCTCCGCTATGAAGTTCCCAACAAAGCAGGAGACACGGTTATCCTTATTCAGTTCCTTTATATCGTCAAAGGATAGTCCGGCCTCCCCAAGTCCGTCTGCCATGACTTCTTTGAGAAGCGCCACCATCCCTTTTCCTTCTTTTGTCCAGTTGCGCTCGAAATCTGTCTGTGCGCCGCCCAAAATATATACTCTGCTCACAACTATCACCTCCCGGATTTGAAATACAGCCGGTAGTCATATTTTGAAGGCTTCACCTGCGCAAGAAGCTCGTCAATATCTACCTTCCAGCAGATATCTGGGAGGTTTTCCCGAATGAGGCCTGGCACATCCGCTACCGTGGAGAGTGCCTGATACATCGCCAACGGCGGACACCAGTTGAATCCGGCGGCCATTCCATCGTCTGCCGCTTCAATCATATAACCGACTTCCTTTGCGGCATACAGGGAATAAACGATGTAATTCAGCAGGAAACGGCAACAGATATCCGCCTCCTGGCTATGGTTATTCACCAGCCGCTCAAAGGCTTTCCGGTAATCGCCCTCCGCAATATATCTCTTCATTTTATCTGCAAACGGGAATACATAGGGAATCACATCCCGGTACAGTCCCGTGTTGATATCCAATACCGTCTGCCGCTTCAAGCCGTTATCATAGCGGACAAGCTGATATAATCCGCCTCCGCTCTTGCGCCCAAGTTTACCATCAGACACCAGTTTATCTGCGAATTTGGGAAATACAAAAGTGTCATGAGCGTAATCGTTGGTATTCTCATAGATATTGCATACAATCGCCTTGTGGACATCAAGCCCCACAAAATCAGATGTGATAAGCGGTGCCATCGTGCGCCCGGTGAAGGAGCCGAGAATGGCGTCGATATAGTCGATTCCGCCGTTGTCCTTATACTTCTCAGCATACTGAAGGGCTTCATTGATAAACTGGAAGCCGATACGATTTCCCAAAAAAGCCGGGGAATCCTTGACCTCCACAACCGTCCTGTGCAGCTTATTTTTTAAGTACTCCTTCAGTTCTTCTTTCAGCTGCACATCATTGTACCTGGTTGGCGTCAGCTCACAGAGCTGGAGTGTATACGGCGGGTTGAACATATGAATACCGAAAAACCGGCTTCGGAGGTTTTCGGGATAGCACTTTGCAATTGTGTTGATGGACAAACCGGAGGAACCCGTCCCGGACACAGCATGCTGCTTCATCGACTTTCCAACCATAGCCGCTATCTCCGTCTTGACCTGTATATCCTCTTTGCTGCTCTCAAAAATCAAGTCGCTTTCAGCCACACATTTCTCCAACATGGAGAAATCGGCGGGAACCAGATTCCTGGCTATCGTATCCGCCCTTACGGACTTCACAATCCGTGGAATTGTCCTTTTCACTTTTTCAATATCGCGTCCGACACAGTAAACTTTCGCATCTCCAAAAGAAGCAAATATTCCTGCAACATTCGCACCCATTATTCCCGTCACGCCGATGACGGTAACCGTTTGGATGTTCATCATGTACGTTTTCTCCTCAAATTCATAGAATCTCTCTACTCAAACCCCTACTCAAAACACCTTTTAACAATCTCAATCACTACATCCTGCTCCTCCACCGTCATCTTATTATCGCTCGGCAGGCACAACCCTCTGTCAAAGATATCCGCCCCAACATCCACGCAGCCAATCTCATTTATGTACGCATTCGTCCTGCATCTGAGGCTCCCCTTTCGCCCAATAGCCTCATGCATCCTGTACATGGGCTGCATGTGCATAGGTCGCCATATCGGCCGGCCTTCCGCATTAATACTCCCTATCGCTTCCAGAATTTCTGTCGGACAGCTCTTCCCACCCTCACTTCTATACAGCGCTCTCTTTTCACCTCTGACTTGCCTGCACATCGCAGCTTCATCTATCATCAACGCACTTAACCAATAGTTCGGCTCCGTGCCGGTCGTTATCGGATTCATCCTGATCGGCAGATCCTTCAGGCCTTCTCTATATCGCTCGTATATCTCCCTTTTCTGCCTGATATGTTCCTCCAGATATCCATACTGCCCGCGAATCACACCGGCAATCACATTGCTCATGCGATAGTTATAGCCAACTTCCTCATGCAGGTACCACGGAGCGTTTTCTCTGGACTGCGTACTCCACTTTCTCGCTCTGTTTGCGTCCTCAATGCTATTCGTCAGCAGGCAGCCACCGCTTGATCCTGTGATAATCTTGTTGCCGTTGTAGCTGACAGCACTATAATCTCCGAAGCTGCCGCACTGTCTGCCGTCGATGGCCGCTCCCATCGCCTCGGCCGCATCCTCGATTAACAGGGCGCCGTGTTTCTCACAAATTCTCTTGATTTTGTCCATGCGCCCCGGAAAACCATAGAGTTCAGCAGCTATCACCAGCTTCACATCCGGGTAGAACTGAAATGCTTTCTCAAGCGTCACAGGATCCATGTTCCAGCTATCCATCTCCGTGTCGATGAACACAGGAATGCCGCCCTCATAGACCACGGGATTCAAGGTTGCATCGAAGGTCATATCCGAGCAGAAAACCCTTCTTCCTTCCAAAGCGCCGTGAGAGACAGCGGGCTTTCCATATAGCCTCTCTCCAGCCAGTCTGCAGCACAGATGGAGCGCTGCGGTACAGCAGGAAAGGCCCACGGCGTACTTCATGCCGGATTTTTCTGCGGCAATCTTTTCGACCATGTCGATGTTCACGCCGACCGTGCTCATCCAATTGGATTCATACGCTTCTGCCATATATTTCAGTTCTTCACCATGCATGGTGGGACTACTTAACCACACCTTGGACTCGAACGGTTTCAAATCATCTCTCCTTTTGAACATACCTCCGCTCCTTACGCCAGCTCTCTATGTCTGTCATTCCTGCGCTCAAGTGCTAATGCTTCCAGAAGCAGTCATAACGTCTTTTCAGTAATCTCCAGACCTGCAGGAATCGAATTACAGTCCTGATTCATGATAACCCCGACTCTCGCAAGTCTCTTATGCCGGTCAATCCGGCAGATCCGGCTCTCCATTCCCTTTAAAGGACCTTCCATGATCTGTATCTTTCCTTTATGGAGCACCCCTCTGGACATCTGCAGATGATGGGATTCACCGCACAGTTTTTTCAGAAATTTCTCTTCTTCTCTGTCTATTGGAAACAGACCTTTTTTCCGGACGATGGCCACCCTGGATTTCTGAAGTTCCTCTAAAAGAAGTTCTTCATTTTCACTGTCCAGAAACACATAAGAAGGAAACAAATGCCTTTTCTCTCTATGCCATGCTCCTCTATAACGCCGCATACAGTCATATGTGGGGATGAACACCTCTTTTACCGTGGTCTCGGACAGGCTTTCTCTGCATAAAGCCTTCATCTTATCCTCATCCTGCCCGTAACAGTCTAATAAGTACCAGATCGTTACCCCTCCCGATTCGCAGAGTATCTTACTCTGCGAAATTTTTTAATAAGTTTCTGAGTTATTCTGGGTATTTTTATGTGAAATTCACAGAAAATAAGATATGACTACTGAAAATAGACACATTTTTAGAATAAATTCTTTGTAAACCGGCACCAGATTTTAACAAAATGAAATTGGGTATTGATTTCTTTCTTTGAGATGGTTATAATAAATATGTTGTTTCGAAAAAAATTTCGCAGAGTAAGATACTCTGCGAAATTTTTTAACTTTCAAGATTTACTCATGAAGAAACAGAACTTGTTTTACGGAACATCCTAAAACCCCGTATACATCCCCGGCAGATCAAACAGCGAAATCTGGATATCCCTCCCCGACACCGCCGCCCGTTCCGTAATCACTTCATCTCCCCTCACATGCCCCACCAGCAGCGGCGAATCCGGGTCATGGGACTCATACTTGTTCCTTGCATTCTCCTGGCTCCCGGTGGCATAACAGTATCTGCACCCATGGATACAGGTGTGGTATATCCCCACATCCACACTCTCCACACACCGGCACTCCTTGCGCTGTCCGCCGTCCTTCTTCAGATCCAGACGATACCCGGTCAGGCTGCTGATCTTACCCCTGTCAATGCAGGCGCTATGCCCGATCCCGAACCGTTCCAGGTTCACCTTCTCCGCACAGGTAAATAAGGGAAGCTGATACCCCCTGGCAATCTTACTCAATCCCCCTGCCAGCTTCAATACCTCATCTTCCGTAAGTTCCCGGAAAGGACTGCCCTTATAGGAATCCACAAAACTGATGATACACCTGGTGGTCGCCTTCGCAAGCCACCGGCACATCATCTCAAACTGCTCCAGATGATAGGATATGGTATACTTCTTTGTGAGAAGGAGCGGGTCAAACCGCCAGTCCATACGCTCCCTGCCCAGCCGCTCGCTCATCAGCAGAAACGTGGCCATAATATCCGACCTGTCCGCCAGGTTCACTTCCATATCCTCATCGTAGTCCGTGATCGTCACCTGGAAATAATACTGATACCCCATCTCCTCAATCTCCCGCAGATAGGGAAGCATGGGACCCGGGTTCTTCGTCCAGAACACAATGCAGTCCACAATCTCCGGCGACAGGGATATACGCTTGATCTTCTTACGGTTATAAGGATTCGGAACCAGCACTTCCCCAGCTTTCAGACGGTTCACAAACCACTCCGGATACAACGCTGGAATATCCGTTCTTCTGCTTGCACTGATTATCATCTCACATCCGTCCTTCTCACTCTGTCCTCATAAGGAACTGTATGCGTCAAGCTTCACAGTCCGCTGCTCCCTTCATGTACCGGCGGGCAGCTTCCAAAATTCTTCTCAATCAGCCTGCAGTACTCCTCAAAAGGCTTTTCCCCTCCAAAAGGTATCCGAAGCACATCCCGGACTCCCTTATAGTACCACCCGATGATATGCTTGTCCTTCATGCGGAACCTGTTCCAGAGTTCCTCCCCCATGACCGGGTAATCCCTGTCAATGTCCCGCATATTCGACAGCTTATCCGCAAGACCGATCATCTGCACATCCCGGGGCGCATTCCTCAGATGTTCAATGGTGCTCGTCTTCCTGTCGATCCATGATTTCGACTTATCCTCACTCTCCTGGGCAACCATTCTGGCCACCCTCTCTGAGAACTCCTGGGCAAGTATTCTCTGTGTCACCCCTTCACAGTCTTCAATCGTGTCGTGCAGCACCGCTGCACTGATCACCTCCTCGTCTCCTGTCATCGTTGCCACAATATCCTTCACCTCCACCGGATGAACGATATAAGGCCGCCTCGTCCCCTTTCTGAACTGCCCTTCGTGTGCCTTAAATGCGAATTCGACCGCTCTGTCAATCATACTCTTACCTCTCTGAATGCCCTTAATCATCTAACAGATACTCTTCCTCCTCAATTCCTTCACGAAGTCTCGCTTTCTCTTTTTTATGGAATAAGTTAAATATACAGGGAACGACGAACAAAGTCAATACAGTTCCGTAGATCAGTCCGCCAATTGTTACGATTGCCATAGGCTGGACCATGTCCGCCCCCATACCGACTCCCACCGCCATGGTGGATAACCCGAGAATCGTGGTAAGCGCCGTCATGATAATCGGACGAAGCCTGGTCATTCCCGCCTCCACAAGAGCGTCCCTTTGCTCCATTCCCTGGGCAATCAGCTGGTTGGCATAATCGATAAATACAATTCCGTTATTCACAATGATACCAGACAGCATAACGAACCCGACCATGGCAATCACGCTGACCGGCATACCTGCGATATAAAGCGCCAGAAGCCCTCCGGTAAATGCCAGTGGTACGGTAAACATAACGATAAACGGCGAACGCAGAGACTGGAACTGGGCCACCATGATCAGGTACATAAACACCAGCGCAAGGGCAAGCATTTTAAAGAGTTCTACCATTGCCTCCATGATCGTCTCATCCTCACCGGTCATCCTGATCTCGTAGCCCTCCGGCGCACTGTAGCCGCCAAGAGCCTTCTTCACCCTGCTGCTCACCAAGCCGATGTTATCCCCGTCCTTGATTTCGGCCGTCACGGACATATACCGGCTCTGGTCAATACGGCTGATGGCCTGCAGACCGGACGCATCCTCGAAGGCTGCAATCTCCGCAAGCTTCACCTCTTCCTTCGTCCCATCCTGCTTCTGAGCCGTAACCGTCAGATTCCGCACATCCTCACGGGTCATGTTTTCATTGGCATCATCCAGCACGTAAACGTCAAATTCATCGGTATCCGTAGAGAGGGCGGTTGCCGTCTGCGCCTCAGAAAGCTTCCCGGACAGCTCCTGGTATACCTGAGCCACCGTCAGGCTGTGCTGCACAGCCTTCGCCTTATCTACTACGACACGGAGTTCTTCTTTGTTATCCTCTGTCCCGTCCGACACATTTTGCGTCCCTTTGGTATCCTCCACAATCTTCTTGACATCCTTTGCCACCTTCTGCAGTCTGTCCAGATCCTTTCCCTTGATCTGAATATTGATTCCTGCACTTCCAAGGGCGCTCATATCCATGTTGGACATATTCACCGTCAGTTCTCCCGGAAGATCCCTGGTCACCTTCTCGATTTCCTTCTTCAGCTGCTCATTGGACATTGACGGATTCTCTTTGGTTGTGGCATAGAAGGAAATGGCATTGGTCTCCGTCTGCCCGCCTCCCATCATAGAGGCAGAAGCCACCAGTCCTCCCACGTCCTCGATATCCTTAAGGCCTCCCACCCGTTCCATCACTTCGTCCGCAATCTCAGCAGTCTCTTCCAGGCTGGTTCCTTTCTCCGTCTCCAGATCCATACTGATCTGGGTACTCTCCATATCCGGCATGAACTGGGTTCCCCGGGTCAGTTCCAGGGCAATACTTCCCGCAAACAGGAGCAGAGCCCCCAGAAGCACAAGAATCTTATGCTTCAATGCGCTGCCAAGCAGATTTCCATAGACCGTGCGTACTCCCACAAAGAATCTGGACTCCTTGTTCTCCGTTTTCCGAAGCAGGCCCGCAGACATCATCGGAACCAGCGTCAGGGCCACCAGGAGACTGGCAAGGAGGGAATAGGCAATAGTCAGCCCCATATCCACAAACAGCTGCCTTGTGACTCCCGTGGTAAATACGATCGGAAGGAACACGCATACCGTTGTCAGCGTAGAAGCCGCTATGGCCCCTCCTACCTGCCTTGCCCCTGTAATGGCCGCTTCTTTCGCAGCTGCTCCTTCTTCATTACGCATACGGTAAATATTTTCAATCACCACGATGGAGTTATCCACCAGCATCCCCACACCCAGCGCAAGTCCCGACAGGGAAATGATATTCAGGGTGATTCCCGAAAAATACATCGCAACCAGAGCCGTCATGATACTGATCGGAATGGAGCAGGCGATGACAAACGTAGGCCGCAGGCTCTTTAAAAATACCAGCAGTATAATAATCGCAAGAACCGCTCCATAGACCAGATTCTGCAGTACAGAATTTACAATCAGATCAATATATACGCCCTGGTCCATCAGTACGACTGTATCAATCCCTGCCTGGTCTTTCCGGATCTGCTCCAGACGGTCCAGCACCCGATCACTGACATCTCCCGTGGAATATCCGGTCTGCTTCTGTACCATCAGCATGACACCGGGATTGCCGTTAATCTTCGCATAGGTCTCATCTGCATTATTGACCATCTCCACGCTGGCCACGTCTGAAAGTTTAACAGGATCAATGCCTTCCATGTCAATCAGCACCAGATCCTTCAGTTCCCCGATATTTTTAAATTTATCGCCCACGCGGATCAGAAAATCAATTCCTTCTTCCTTCACGTATCCTGCCGGCATACTGAAGTTCTCTGCCGTCAGAATGGTCTTTATCATATCTGCAGTCAGCATGCTGCTCATATCTGCCCCGGCAGCCGCCTCGTCCATGGCTGACTCCATCTGCGCTTCCTGCATCTGAAGGGCCGATTCTCCTGCCGCAAGCTGGGCCGTGCCCTCTCCGATTCCAACAGCCGCCTCTAACTGGGCGGAGGCCAGCTCTCCTCTGGCCTGGGCAAGCGTCATGGCTCCCTCGTTGATCTGCTGCTGTACGGCCTGTAACTGATCCTTTCCGGCAGTAAGCTGGTTCTTTCCTTCCAAAAGTCCTGCTTCCTGCTCTTCTAACTGCTGGATGGTGGCCACCAGAGCCTCCCTTGCCGTCTCATAGACGCCGTCGCCTACAATAGCCTCCAATTGTGCAAGCCGGGCTTCCAGCTCTGCCTTCTGCTCTTCTGTCAGCCCCAGATCCGGCAGTTCCAGCGTCCCTTTCAGTTCGTCATACTGCGCTTTGGCTGCATCAAGCTGTGTCAGCTGGGCCTGGGCCTCGGCCTTGCCGGCCTGGATCAGTGCAAGATTCTGCTGAAGCTGTGTTTCGGCCACATTTAACTCTGCCATCTTCTCCGTAATCTCAAGCTGGGCCTGTTTGATCTCTTCACTCTTCATGGAAATCTGCGACTCTGCCTGTGACAGTCCGGAAGAAGCCTGTGCCTTCCCGGATTCCAGTGCCGCCTTCCCGTTCGCTACCTGGGCCCTGGCCTCGTCCAATGCACTCCTGGCTTCATTTACCTTCCGGTCCATTTCCGCCTTGATCTCATCGTTTAACTCCGTGACTTTCTGTTCGTTGACTGTAATCTCCACCGTCTCTTCGATACTTCCCGTCACCGTAACAGAAGCCACACCTTCCACGCTCTCCACCTCGGGAATCACCTGATCCTCAATGATCTTGCTGGTGGCCGCCGCATCTTCTCCCTCGGCGCTGACTGCCGCAACCAGGACTGGCATCATATCCGGATTCAGTTTCATAATAATAGGGTTTGACACCTCATCCGGCCAGAAGCCCTGTATCTGATCCAGGCTTTCCCGCATCTCGATAGTGACGGAATCCATATTGGCCGTCTGATCGAATTCCAGTACCACCGTTGATGCATTTTCATTAGAAATCGACTGAACCGTCTTGATATTGCTGACCGTAGCCATGGTCTGTTCTACGGGCCTGGTCACGACCTGTTCTACTTCTTCCGGGCTTGCGCCTATGTACGTGGTCATGACAATTGCATAAGGAAGGTTCATGCTCGGCAGAAGGTCTACGGTCATACTGCCGAAGGACACCACTCCCAGAATGATGATGAGCACGACGCCTACCACTACGGTGTAAGGTTTTTTTACGCTGAATTTTGATAGCATTTGGAGCCCTCTTTCTGTGTTTGGATTGATTTACATATTATAAAAATAATATGTAAATCATAGCACTTGAGGCTTTAAATGACAAGAATTCTGGCGTATAATAGTGGCGTGGGAATTTGATTTAATAGATATTTTATAAACATTTTATAAAGCATTTGACTGGATTGGAGAACAGATATGGAACCAAAAAATATTCTGGTAACAGGAGCCTCCCGGGGAATTGGCAGAGCCATTGCATTAAAGTTTGCCGCAGGCGGGTATCGCGTGTTTCTCAACTGCCGTGCTTCGGCCGAAGAACTGGAAGCGGTGCGGCGTATGATTAACGAAAGGTATGAGATTCCCTGTGAGACCGTCCTGGGTGACGCAGGCAGTTCCAGGGACGTTGCCGCTATGTTTGAACAGATCTACCGTATCTGCGGCTGCCTGGATGTCCTGGTCAATAATGCGGGGATTGCACATACCGGGCTTCTGATGGATATGAGTGATGAAGAATGGAAACGGGTACTGGATACGAACCTTTCTTCGGTCTTTTACTGCTGCCGCAAGGCATTGCCGCCGATGATTTCCAGAAAATGCGGAAGGATTCTTAATATTTCCTCCATGTGGGGAACGTCCGGAGCCTCCTGCGAGGCAGCTTATTCCGCTTCCAAGGCAGGAGTACACGGGCTTACCAGGGCGCTTGCCAAGGAACTTGCGCCCAGTAATATCCAGGTCAATGCCATTGCCTGCGGAGTGATTGACACGTCCATGAACCAGCACCTGTCGGATGAAGAACGGAAAACCCTGGAAGAAGAGATTCCGGCGGGACGGTACGGCCAGGCAGCCGAGATTGCACAGGTGGCATGGGATCTGGCCCACAGTCCCACGTATCTGACCGGGCAGATCATCGGGGTGGATGGAGGATATCTGTAAAAATCATTCCTAAACCATCTCAAGCATCACCGGACAATGGTCTGACCCCATAACATCCGTGAGAATCTTCGCATCCTTCAGCCTGTCTTTCAAGGATTCTGATACGCAGAAATAGTCAATACGCCACCCGGCATTCTTCGCCCTGGCACTGAAACGGTAAGACCACCAGGAATAGATTCCTTCCACATCCGGGTAGAAATAGCGAAATGTATCAATAAAGCCCGCTTCCAGAAGTTCCGTGAACTTTCCCCGCTCCTCGTCCGTAAATCCCGCATTCTTCCGGTTCGTCTTCGGATTCTTCAGATCAATCTCCTTATGGGCCACGTTCAAGTCTCCGCAGAAGATAACCGGCTTCCTCCCCTCCAGGCCTTTCAGATAAGCAAGGAAATCCGTCTCCCACTGCATCCGGTAAGGAAGCCTTGCCAGTTCATTCTGGGAATTCGGCGTATACACCGTGACAAAATAATACTCTTCAAATTCCAGCGTAATCACGCGCCCTTCCTGGTCGTGTTCCGGTATTCCCATCCCATAGGATACGGATACCGGTTCTTCCTTTGTAAAGATGGCTGTTCCCGAATATCCTTTCCTCTGCGCATAGTTCCAGTACTGATGATATCCCGGCGTATCAAGCGTCAGCTGTCCTTCCTGCATTTTCGACTCCTGGATACAGAAAATATCTGCATCCGCCTCCTTGAAAAAATCCATGAATCCCTTCTGCATACATGCCCGGATTCCGTTTACATTCCATGATATAAATTTCATCGATACATCCTCCTTATTT
Organism: uncultured Dorea sp.; assembly: GCA_910587575.1. Taxonomy (GTDB): domain Bacteria; phylum Bacillota; class Clostridia; order Lachnospirales; family Lachnospiraceae; genus Sporofaciens. The sequence continues at coordinate 43,738 of CAJULU010000008.1, read as the reverse complement.
CACCAATCAGATCAATAATATACTTTCCGAAGAAACAGCCCTCTGGCCGGGGCAAGAAAACCCGCCAGGCTCCTGTCCTCCGCCGCAATCACAACCGGAAGCTTGGACGCATCTCTCCTGCCTGTCCCTACCTCCAGCAGAGTCCCCGTCAGAATCCGTACCATATGGTACAAAAATCCCGTACCATAATAGGTGATCCTGACCTTCTCTCCATTACTCACAATCTTAATATTCGTGATCCGCCGGATGGAATCTTTACAGTCCTTGTCATCCGTAAAACTGATGAAATTCTTCGGCCCGATCAGATATTTCGTTGCTTCCCGCATGGCCTCGATATCCAGCTTCTCCGGGTAATGATAACAATACCTTCTGGAAAACACATCCGGCTTCTCCCGGCAGTCGATATAATACTCGTATTTCTTCCCTTTAGCGCTCTTACGGGCATGAAAGCTGTTCCGCACAAGCTCCACCTTGATCACACGGATGTCTTCCGGCAGATACCGGTTCAAAGATTCTTTAAACTCATTGGTATCGTAAAGCTTCGATAATTTCACGCTTACAACCTGCCCCCGGGCATGAACTCCGGCATCCGTTCTCCCCGAACCGTCCACCTGGACTCTGTAGCCCACTAATTTCCCGATACTCCACTCCAGTACAAACTGAATCGTGTTATCCGTTGTGACCTGGCGCTGCCAGCCCTGATATCTGCTGCCATCATAAGCGATGGTCAATTTGTATGTTCTCATTTATCTCACCCAATCCATTATATCTTCATATTCCTGACAATTCCGACTCTTACCCATCCCAAAGCCAGACAACTGGAAAGGGATGCCGTGTGATAAAAAGGAAGAAGCAAACGATTCCTGCTTTGCTTCTTCCCTATTCTACCACTTCATTCACGTCTTAGCAAATATCTTCTATATCAAATATCTTCCAGATGTTCCACAAGGTTACTTCAGTATCTTTTTCAGTTCATCCATAAATGTGTTCACATCCTTGAACTCCCGGTAAACGGATGCAAATCTCACGTATGCAACCTCGTCCAGATTCTTCAGTTCCTCCATTACCAGCTCGCCCACCCGGCTGCTGGGAATCTCCTTGGCTTCCAGACTGAAAACCTTTGTCTCAATCTTATCAATCGTGCGCTGAATGTCCACTGCCGATACCGGCCGCTTATAACAGGCCCGGAGAATCCCGTTCTCAATCTTCCCACGGTCATACTGCTCACGGTTGTTATCTTTCTTAATAATAATCAGCGGAATCGTCTCGACCTTCTCATAAGTCGTGAAACGCTTGCCGCATGCGTCACAGGAACGGCGGCGGCGGATCGAATTGCCGTCCTCCGCAGGTCTGGAATCAATCACTCTGGTATCTAACTGGCTACAATACGGGCATTTCATCTTGCATTGCTATCCTTTCTCTCATCTTTCGTAAACCTAGTATACACGCAGTAATATAAGAAGTCAAACGCTATTTTGGTTACGGCCCTCAAAAAGAAACAATCAGCTGCATCTTGAACTGTTCCTCCCCGTACACGGCATGAGGCACGTCCTTTGGCATAATCAGCGTCTCCCCTTCTTCCAGAACAAACACCTCTCCCCCTACCGTAAAACGTCCCTTACCTTCCAGTACCGTGACCATGGCATCTCCCCCTGCCGCATGGGTGGAAATCTCTTCTCCTTTATCAAAAGAAAAGATTGTCATACTGACAGAATCATTCTGCACCAGCGTCTTGCTGACTACCTGCCCTGTCTGAAATTCCACCAGATCCTTAAGCCTCAGACTTGTCTGTTTTTCAATATTCTTATACATCCTCTGCCCTCCATTTCGTATAACACAGAAATACCCTTTTCCTTCTTTTCCATAATTACAGGCCATATCTGTGGTACATCTGTTCGCGGTATCCTTTATCCACACAAATTTTATTCAAATCATCCAGAAGATTATTCTTTACCAGGAGCCAGACCAGAGTCTCCATACGATTTTCCCTCTTTTTTAATTGCTGCTCTTTCCTCTGTATCTGATTTTCTCTCTCCTGGAATTCCGTTTCCCTCTCCTGGAATTCCGTTTCCCTCTCCTGGAATTCCGTTTCCCGCCTCTGGAATTCCGTTTCCCTTTCCTGGAATCTCAGTTTTCTCTCTTGAAATTCTGTCTCCCTCTCCTGAAACAAAAGTTCTTTCTTCTTCCACTCATCCGCAAAAATCTCTTTCAGCGCATCACATACCATATTCTCTGCCTCCTCCATCGTCTTCTGATTCGCCCGCATAATCAAGTCCATGGCTGCCTGGTATAGATTGGATTCCCTGTTTCTATTATATTCTCTCAATAACTGATTTGTATTCACATCCATTTCCAGATTTCGTTTCAAGCTGCTCAGCCATCGGTTTTCTTCCACCGGAAGCTGCGTCACCACTATGACCTGTATCGCAACCGGATCGTTTAAAAGCCAGTAAATTCCGTTTCCATTCTGCAGCGCCTCCATATTCCTCTCTTTTTTCAGCATATTTAACATCTTTCTGGGATAGTGGCTGCATACAAACGTGATTGTAATATCTTCCATGGAAATCTCATGTACTTTCTCCGTATAGGACTGATAGAGACAGGCATATCCATAAACTTTATAGAAGTCATTAATACTCAGATAATCTTCCGGGCTCTTGTACTCGATTAAATTGTGTTTACGGAAAATCTTTCCAATATTCTTTTGTACCGGCTTATCATCTGAATCCTTAACCACTACCGTATCAATGCGCAGCGATTTCTTATAAAGTTCATATTCCGAACAGAATCTCAGATGTGCAGATTCCCCCTTAAGTTCAATCTGGAGTGCTGCGTGAAAGCCATCATGCCATTGTAAAACCTCATCTGCCATTCACTACCTCCATTATATTAAATTTCGAATCTGTATGCAAGGCATTTAAACTATTTAGACGTGTCTATACCTTAACGGACGAAGTCCGTCCGCCCCGTCTGGGGCATGCATCACGGTGTGCCCTTGGGTATATCCATAGAGACCACCTGCACTTTCTTCCCAGACATCAATTTTGAAAACTGAATAACTTCTGACGATTATCAGATAGAAAACTAAGATTATCTTGATAACAGAAATGTCCATGCCAAAAATCAAATCCGGCATAGAACGTCCACAGCTCCCCCGGCAGAATACGGGGCATCTGTTATTTTAAATAATAGCATTTATGAATCAATATCTCAACCATATTCATTCTACATTTTTCGACATTTTCCCGGAAACACCTAACCGGTTCACATTCCATTTGTCACGGATGAGTTCCTGCCCTGCAAGAAAAGCCACAGTTTCCCGCCGAAACTGTGGCTTTCTAATACCTTCAGAAATCCATCTTTTCCTATCCAAGATCATACTTTACAACATCTATCTTCGCAATTCCGTCTGCAAAAAATGAAATCCCGTCTGCCTCCTGATCCGTATACATAGTAGCCGAAAGAACCTGCTCCCCGTCATTGACAAAGACTTCCACACTGAAACGGTCCAGAATCATCCTCAGCCTCAGCTCTCCATCCACAGGATTTACCAGGCTGCGCCTCTGATGGATAATGGCTCTTCTGGAACCAGAGAACTTCCGGTCCACCTTCAGGACAGATTCTCTCGGACGGAAACTCAGCGAAGTCCAGTATCTGTCATTCTGGGCGAAACGGACGGCGAACTTCTGATACAGCTCTTCTCCGTCAGCCGGACGGACCACAAGCTCCATGTCCACTCTTCTGCCCTTCACTCCATCCAGTTCTGTCAGGTCTGAAACTGTCACATCCGTATATTCCACCTTGCTGCGCCGCATTGCATCCAGTTCTCTTACCGGTTTCTGGTACAGCCTGCCGTTTTTCAGAGACAATTCCCTTGGAAGGCTCATCTGCCCAAACCAAGGTTCCTCCGGCGAACGGATCCCGCAGGCATCCCAGTTCTGCATCCATCCGATCATGATCCGGCGGCCATCCGGAGCTAATATGGTCTGAGTCGCATAAAAATCAATCCCGTAGTCAATAGACTGGTTACACATCTCCTTGAATGTACCGGCTTCTTCATCATAATCACCGATCAGGCAGAGCGTACCGTTCCCGTTGTGGTATTCAAACCCTTCCGGGAGCATATCCTGCGGGCTTGTAAGCAGCACCCATTTCCCATCCAGTTCAAAGAAATCCGGACATTCCCACATCTTCCCGAACCGGTCATGGTTAGAAACCAGTACACTCTTGAACTTCCAACGGAATCCATCTGCGCTTGTATACAGCAGTATCTGCCCGCTGCCATCGGCCGGGCGGTTTCCCACAACACAGGCATACGTACCGTCGGCCTTCTTCCATATCTTAGGATCGCGAAAATCATATCTGCTGCTGCCCTCCGGGATATCCTGCTCATCCAGAACCGGATTCTGCTCATATTTCTCATAATCAATCCCGTCGCCCACAGCGATGCACTGTGTCTGTACTTCTCTGTAAACATCCCGTCCCTGGTGTTCCTTTAACACACCGGTATACATCAGCAGATGCCTTCCGTCCGGCAGTACCGCCGCACTTCCGGAAAAGCACCCGTCCCTGTCATAGGCCTCGTCCGGCGCAAGGGCGCAAGGAAGATATTCCCAGTGGAGCAGATCACTGCTGACTGCATGCCCCCAATGCATGGGACCCCATTTTGACTCATAGGGGTAATACTGGTAAAACAAATGATACTGGCCTTTATAATAGCAGAAGCCGTTGGGGTCATTCATCCAGCCCGCACGTGGAGTCAGGTGGAAATCCGGACGCTCCTCTTTACTGATTAATTTTTCAGAAGCCTCTTCATATTTTCTCGCTTCACGTAATGTCTGACTTGTCATAAAAATTTCTTCCTTTCCTAAAATATATGTCCTTCGGGCAGTGAGTTCCATCCGGTAAGGAATTCCGATGCGCTCACTTATCTCAATTATTCTGAACCCGCCATCTGCGCATTATACGAATCCAGATATTTCTGGAGCATCTCCAGATATTCTCCCAGCCCATATGCCTTAAGCTTATCCAGATATTTCTCCCAATCCTCATCCGTGAAACCATTCATGATCCAATCTGCTTTCTTCGCTTTAATCTCCTTGTGGATATCCGCCTGCAGATTCGAGAACTTCTCGGTATCCTCCCGGCTCATGAAGATATTCGGATAGACATATTCGGTATGCATATCAGGCGTATAATAATCTTTAATCCAGTCCAGACGATACTGTGCGTCATCCGGACATGTCACATACACGTCATAATATTCATCTAAGATAGCAAGCGGTCCACCTACCGATTCCGCTTCCCTTACCTCTACCGGAGACGCATCACCAAGCGGCGCATGCTTCAGCATATCTTCTCCATCCGCATTCTTACCCATCTCAAAGATATCAAAATCATCGTCCTCTCCATATGTTCCCCAGTTATTTTGCGGAGACTGGATCGGTACATACATCTGATCTAACCACGCACATACCAGCGCCGGGTTCTCCGCCACGGAAGTTACCACACAGCGTCCGCGGTCAAATCCGCTGGTAAAGGATCCGTTCTGCGGTGTCAGGTTCCGGGTATCTGCCGTCAGCACCGGAAGCGGAACCCAATCCTTCAGATTGTCAATATTCCCCACATCCCAGCTAAAACATACGCCATATCGCCCGGACTTTCCCTTTGAAACATAGGTAGACCATTCCTGGGTAAAGGCTTCCAGGTCGATCAGATCCTCCTCATATAACTTGTGAAGCCACTCGATTCCCTTTTTATATCCTTCCTGTGTAGCGCTGCAGATTACCTTCTGTTCATCCGTAACCACAATGTGCCTGCCGTTATTCTTGTCCTTATCTACTTCTCCGTAGCCTTCTCCGAAACCATTGATCAGAATCGACGGATCCTGATCGCCGTCATTGATAATACAGGACATCGGAATAATGCTTCCCTCGATTCCAAATTCTTCCTGAATCTCCGACGCATGATCCCTGAACTGAATCAAGACTTCTTCGAATTCATCTACCGTCTCCGGAATCTCCAGGTTCAGAAAATCCAGCCATTTCTTATTAATAAAACTCATTCCCCCGACAGTCTGGATGGCCGTCTTGCCGGAGCCAAGCTGCTCGATCCAGGGCAATGCCCAGATGTGTCCGTTAACATCCGTACACATAGTCCGATATTCCGGATATTTGTCAAATACAGATTTCAGATTCGGCATATAAGCATCAATATATTCCTCCAACGGTATGATTGCTCCATAATCTGCATATTTTAAAAGGTTGCTGTCTGTAAATCCTGCCGAAAATATAAAATCTGTCAGCTTATTCGGATCCGACATATTCAGTGAAATCTTATCCGCCCACTGATCGGACTGTATTGCCGTCCAGTCAATCTCTACATTGGTCTGTTCCTGAAGCCGCTTAAAAATCGTCCGGTTATTCGGTTCTGACTCTGTGTTTGGCGGATAACTGATCATGCCCGTCAGCGTCGCCTTCTCTTTCAATGGAAACTGAAGCGTCTCCTCGTCCACCGGGCGGAAGGTTCCGTCATTAATCTTTTTCTTCCCTGCACAGCCCGCAAGGGAAACTGCCATACATAGCACCAGGGCTGCCGCCGCAATCCGTCTTCCATGCCCGCGTCCGAACTTAAGGCCGGCGCCGTCTTCATATCTATTGTTACATTTATTATTAAATCTGTTACCCATTGTCTGCCTCCTTCTTATTCTACTGTCCATAACCATCACCGATTATCCTTTTACAGCGCCCGCCATGATTCCGCTGTCAAAATATTTCTGGAAAAACGGATACATGATCAGAAGCGGTAAACTGGAAATAATAATGGTTGCGTATTTCAGAAGTTCTGCCAGCTGCGCACGTGCCGCCGTACTCTGCATATCCGCAATCATGCCGGATTCCGGCTGGTTCTGGATCAGGATGGAACGCAGCACAAGCTGCAGCGGCTGTTTTGCAGAATCATTCAGGTAGATCATGGCGTCAAAGTAACTGTTCCACATAGCAACGAACTGCCACAGTACCAGCACGGCAATCACAGGAGTACATACCGGAAGCAGGATCTTAAAGAAGAACGTCAGCTCGCTTGCCCCGTCTACATCCGCCGCCTCACGAAGTTCCTGAGGAATTCCTCTGTAATAAGTCCTTGCAATGGTCATGTTCCACACACTGAACGCCCCCGGAAGAATCACTGCCCACATGCTGTCCACAAGTCCCAGATTACTTACCACTAAGTATGTAGGAATCAGACCGCCGCCAAAAAACATCGTAATCATAAAGATAACATTAAAGAATCCTTTTCCTCTGAAATCCGCCCTTGACAGAGGATAAGCCGCCAGAAGCGTTACAACTACAGACACAACCGTAAATACTACCGAATATATGATTGCGTTTTTAAATCCGATCCAGATCTGGCTGTTGGTCATGACACGTTCATAGGCAGTTGCCGTCCATTTACTGAAATCAAAAGTAATTCCTTTGTTCTGCAATGTAATCGGGTCCATGAAGGATGCAACAATAATATATACCATCGGGACAATAATTGCAATTACGAATAATCCCAGTAATATGTAACCAATCGTCAGCAGCACCTTATCCTGCCCCGAATATCTCGTAAAATTTTTCTTCTTCATCTTGTGCACACCTCCTTAGATTCCCTGTCCGTCATTCATCTTCGCTACGATCTTATTCACGACAAGCAGAAGAATGACATTGATGACTGTGTTAAACAAACCTACCGCAGTTGAAAAGCTGTAATCACCGTCAATCAGACCTTTTCTATATACATAGGTAGCAATGATCTCTGATGCCGGAAGGTTCAGGTCTGTCTGCAGGGCATAGGCTTTCTCGAAGCCGATGCTCATGATATTTCCTGCCTGGAGAATGAACTGGATCACGACCATATCTTTAATTGCCGGCCACTCTACCGCACGGATCTGCTGCAGAATATTGGCTCCGTCCATAACCGCAGCCTCACGAAGCTCCTGGCTCGCATTGGAAAGGGACGCCGTATACATGATGGACGCCCAGCCCGCGCCCTGCCAGATACCGCTGATAATATAAATAGAACGAAATGCCTCCGGCATGGTCATGAAATTAATGTCCGTTCCCAACAACAGATTCACAGGACCAGTCACAGAAAGAAAAATCCGCACAATACCGCAGAGAACGATGACCGATACGAAGTTCGGAAGATAAAGTACCAGCTGTATCTTCTTCTTGATTCCCGCGCTCTGAATCCGGTTCAGCAAAAGCGCCAGTATGATAGGAACCGGGAATCCCCACAGTAAGCTGTATACGCTCAGCTTCAATGTATTAACCAGATATCTCATGAAATCCGGGGATGACAAAAACCTCGTAAAATGCTTAAGCCCCACCCACTCACTTCCGGAAACTCCCTTAAAAGGATTGTAATCCTGGAATGCGATCAGAATACCACTCATAGGCGCATACTTGAAAATTAGTGTCAGTAACAATGCCGGCATCATGAAGATCACATAAAGCTGCCAATGCTGCCTGATGTACACCAGGGAATTGTGAAATCCTCTGCCCTTACTTTCCTGCCTTCCATTTGAAACAGTTTTTGAATTCGTTGTCATAACTTCCTCCTTTCTGTCAAATCCCTCCGTCTTCTGCACATCTTCTCTCTCATGTCTTTCCTGTATCTCCTTTCTTTTTTAATTGTGCATTTGTAAAATTATTATTTTACATCAGTTAAAGATTTGTATAATATATTTATATCACTTGTTTTACGTTTAGTCAATATGTTTTTGCTATTTGCATATTTCTATTTTTACATTTATATACATTTTCAATAAATATACGTTACTTTCCAGCTCTGAAAAATTTTTTGAACTTTTACATTTTTACATTTGACACATTTTGTGTTGTGCATTATAATAGATACAGAACCTAGACACAGCTGTTCAGACGAATTTTATTGGGTGTGCAAATTCCCCAGGCATAGATGCATTTGGAAGCAATCCAAAATCCATATAAAAGGAATCTATCTAAAAGGAATCTATCTAAAAGAAATCTATAATAAAAGAAATTCAGACACAAAAGCAGATTTCAAAAAATTCGATGAAATGAAAAGGAGGAGTTTATGAGTACCAGAGTTACAATCCAGGATATTGCCGACGAGCTTGGCATTTCCCGCAACACCGTCTCAAAGGCAATCAACAACACCGGCATCCTTGCTGAGGCCACCAGGGATAAAGTATTGAAAAAAGCCATGGAGATGGGTTACAAGCAGTTTTCTTATGTGACTGTCGCCAAACCGGGAAGTTCCGTCCTTTCCATTCCCTCACCGAAAGAAAAAACGGAAATCGCAGTTTTTCTTACCAATTTCGTGGGGGGAAATCATTTTGCAACCGTCATGCTGGATAAGTTCCAGAAGGAACTTGCCGGATTAGGCTACAGCCTTACCATGCACAGGATACTTACCGAAGAACAGGATAACAGGAAACTTCCTGCCTCTTTTTTCCAGGAGCGGACTGCCGGTATTATCTGTATCGAGATGTTTGATTATGAATATGATCAGATGCTCTGCAGCCTGGGGCTGCCCATCTTATTTGTAGATGCGCCGGTAATCTGCTTAAAGAAACCATTGGAAGCAGATCTGCTGTGCATGGATAATCAATCCGGGATTTACTTATTTATAAAGGAAATGACCCGGCGCGGGAAAACGAAGATCGGGTTCATCGGGGAATCCATGCATTGCCAGTCCTTCTTTGAACGGTATATGGCCTATCGGAACGCCATGTACCTGATGGGGCTTCCCTGTCCGGATGAATACTGCATCACAGGAAATAAAGAGGGCATACGCAATCCGTCTTCGGAAGATTATCAGGAATATCTGGGAGAACGTTTTCAGAAATTCTCTCATATGCCCGAAGTATTCTTATGCGCTAATGATTTTGTCGCTCTGGATGCTCTTCAGGTGTTGAAAAGATCCGGCTGTTCGGTTCCGGATGATGTATGGCTGTGTGGTTTTGACGACTCGCCTGAGTCTAAGATTGTTACACCGTCTCTTACCACCATCCACATACACAGCCAGATCATGGGGTTTTCTGCAGTGAACCTGTTGATGTCCCGGATCAATGAACCCTCTTTGAATTACCGCACTATGCACACAGAGACAGATCTGATCTACCGGGAATCTACCGGAGACAAATAATTTATGCCGCCAGCCTGCGGCTGAAAGGAGAGTCATTATGAGTAATTTATTTAACCTGGACGGTCCGGTCCTTCAATTCATGAACAAAATCGTTTACAGTGTTTATCTGAATATCCTGTGGTTCATCTGCTGTATCCCTGTCGTAACGGCCGGCGCATCCACCACTGCCCTGTTCTACGTTACACTGAAGATATCCAGGAACGAAGAAGGCAATATTACAAAAGCTTTCTTCCATTCACTGAAAGCGAATCTCAGACAGGCGACGAAGATCTGGCTGATCCTCCTGTCTCTTGCCATGATTCTGGGCATTGACGGTTATGTACTGTATCATATGCGGTTTGAAAATGTATTCTGGACGCTCTGCACGGCAGTCTTCTGTGTAGCGGCCACCGCCTACGCCATTGTCTTGATGTATATATTTCCGCTCCTTGCAAGATTCGACAATACGATTGGCGCAATGTTCAAAAACGCACTGTTTATCGGTGTCCGTTTCCTGTTCTGCACCGTATTGATGGCCGTCATCTACTTTGCAATGCTGTTCGTGATCGTCCGCATCTTTACCCCGGCTGTCATCTTCGGAGAAGGCTTATGCGCATTACTCTGTTCCTATCTGCTGTCTGGCGTCCTGAAACTTTGTCAGGAAAAGACCGAAGATCACGCAGACACTGCCGCTCTCAAAAAGCGCCTTCAGTGAACCCACAGCGAGGAGAAACTATGAATACTTGCCTGAACCATCTTCATGGAAAGAAAAAAATACAGTACATCTGGGATTATTATAAACTGCCGGTCGTAATCTGCCTGATTTTCCTGTACATCATCAGCGCTGCGATATATGGCCGCATTTCCCAAAAAGAAACCTTGCTTTATACCGCCCTTGTGAACATTTCAGCAGGCGGACAGCTCACCGATGAATTGAGTTCTGGTTTTCTGGATTTTCTGGATGCCAGTTCTTCTAAAACAGAACTGAAATTATATACGGGATTATATCTCACGGATAATCCCGATAATCCCAACCATGAGTACACCTATGCTTCCCGCATAAAAATAGTTGCTTCCATTGATGATGAACAACTGGATGTCGTACTCATGAACAAAGAAGCATTCGATGCATTTTCACAAAACGGGTATCTCTGTAATATAGAAGAACTGCTCCGGGGTACTGATACCGGAGCAGCGGAAGAATGGGAACCGTATCTTGTGAACAACACGGTCATACTGGAAGATAATGCTGATGATGTCCTGTCTGACAGCTCACTGTCATATCAGGCTGTGACAGATGATTTCCCTATGGGGCTTCTTATCTCGCAAAAGGGGCTTTTTAAAAAAGCAGGCTTTGATGATGACGTGTATCTTGGCGTAATCAAAAATTCTCCACGGATGGATATGGCTGCAGAATATATAAAATACCTGTATGCCGGCTTTCAGGTTCTCTAAGCCGGCATATTTGATCAACCTGGAAATTATGATTAATACAAATGTGTTATGAAACTTTAGTTTTTCTTTTTGCCTGACAATACGTCAAAGGTTACGGCTCCTAAAAGCACCAGACCTTTTACGACTTTCTGAAGATCAGTGGAAAGACCGATCAGGAACATACCGTTATTCAGAATCCCCATGACAAACGCACCAATGACTGCGCCGACGATGGTACCGATTCCGCCGGATGCGGCAGCGCCGCCGATATAACAGGCTGCGATGGCATCAAGCTCGAAACCGTCTCCAGCCTTTGGTGTGGCAGAGGCATTTCTGGCTGCTAACACGATACCGGCGATCGCCGCAAGGAATCCCATGTTCGTATATACCCAGAAATATACCTTCTTCGTGTTGATACCAGAAAGCCTTGCCGCCTTCTCATTGCCGCCCAGTGCATATACCTGGCGCCCGGCAACTGTCTTGCTCGCAAGAAAATGATAGATGCCTACGATCACACCCATAATGATCAGGATGATCGGAATTCCGTTGTATGACGCAATCTTAAAGAAAACAAACCAGAGGATCAGAAGCGTAACGGCTAATTTCACGCCGGTCTGCCATGCAGGCGCCATGGCAAAACCATATTTCTGCTGTGTCCTGATTTTCTTAAGTTCTGCAAAGATCACCAGGACTGAGGCAGCAATTGCAATCAGAATCGTAATCAGATCAATCGTTCCGCCTCCGAACTCTACTTTTTTCGTGAGGAAAAAACCAGCTCCGACCTTCACGAAAGCATCGGGAAGAGGTCCGACCGTCTTGTTTTCAAGAAACGTATATGTAAGTCCCCGGCCGATCAGCATTCCTGCCAGCGTTACTACGAACGGCGGAATATTCAGATAAGCGATGAAGAATCCGTTAAATGCTCCGAATGCGGTTCCGACCAGAATCGCAGCCAGAAATGCCACAGGAATTCCCATGCCTTGTTCTACGATCAGCTTTGCCGCAACCGCACCGCACAGAGCCACGTAGGAACCAACGCCAAGGTCTACGTTACCGGTCAGTACACACAAGAGCATACCGGTCGCAAGGATAACAACGTAGCTGTTCTGCATGATCAGATTGTTCATGTTCATAGGCGTGGCATTGGTGCCTCCTGTCAGCACATAGAAAATGATGAAGATCATGAGCAGTGCGAAAACCATGCCATATTGCTTCAGATTGAGATTTACAGTTTTTTTCTTTTCCATTATTATTCTCCTTTCCGGTTATTATCCTGCATAATGCATTTCATAATTCTTTCCTGGGATAATTCTTCTTTTGCGATTTCGCCCGCAATACGGCCTTCGTTCAATACATAGGTTCTGTCACACGTTCCAAGGATTTCCGGCATCTCCGAAGAAATGACGATGACTGCTTTCCCGGATCTGGCCAGGTCGTTGATCGCACAGTAGATCTCGTACTTGGCTCCCACATCAATCCCCCGGGTGGGCTCATCCAGAATCAATACATCCGGTTCCGTCAGCATCCATTTTGCCAGGATCACCTTCTGCTGGTTTCCGCCGGACAGGCTTCCCACTGCCTGATGGATGGAATTGGATTTGATATTGATCATCTTCTTATATTTTTCGGCTTCCAGAACTTCTTTGTTTGCATCAACGATTCCGTTCTGGGAGAAGTAGCTGCGCAAAGCTGCCAGTGACATGTTCCATTTGATGTCGTTGAAAAGAATCAGTCCATAATTCTTTCTGTCTTCTGAGGTATATGCAATCTTATGTTCGATGGCATCTTTAACGGTTCTGATCTGTACAGGCTGTCCGTGCATCAGTATTTCACCGGATATCTGCTGTCCATACTGGCGTCCGAAGATACTCATGGCAAATTCTGTTCTCCCTGCACCCATCAATCCGGCAAGTCCTACGACTTCTCCGGCGCGCACCTTGATGTTAATATTTTTCAGAACCTGACGGTGGGGATCCTCCGGGTGGTAGACGTTCCAGTCCTTAACTTCCATTACCACGTCGCCGATGGGGCAGTCCGTGCGCTCCGGATAACGGTTGGTAAGCTCACGTCCCACCATTCCCTTGATGATCCGGTCCTCGGAAAAATCGTCCACACCCTTGGCAAGCGTCTCAATGGTCTGACCGTCACGGATCACGGTGATTGCATCTGCCACATAGCTGATCTCATTCAGCTTATGGGAAATGATAATGCTGGTAATCCCCTGTTTCTTAAGCTTCAGCATGATTTCCAGAAGCTGTGCACTTTCTTCGTCGTTCAGGGCGGCAGTCGGCTCGTCCAGGATCAGCAGATCAACCTTTTTCGCCAGTGCCTTCGCAATCTCAATCAGCTGCTGCTTGCCCACGCCCAGGCTGTTAATCGGCGCTTCCAGATTCTCGCCTCCAAGCCCTACTTTCTCCAGCATCTCCTGTGCCTTGTTGTGGGTCTCGGTCCAGTCAATCACACCGTTTACTTTCATCTGTTCATTGCCCAGGAAGATATTCTCTGCTATGGACAAGTACGGACTCAGCGCAAGTTCCTGGTGGATAATCACAATCCCTTTCTTCTCACTGTCTTTGATATTACGGTTTTTCACCACTTCCCCGTTATAGACGATGTCGCCAGAGTAAGTGCCGAAGGGGTAGACTCCGGACAATACATTCATCAGCGTTGATTTCCCGGCCCCGTTCTCACCGCAGAGCGCATGGATCTCACCGCGTTTTACCTTCAGGTTCACATCATTCAGCGCCCTGACACCAGAGAACTCCTTGACGATATGGTTCATTTCCAGTATATAATCAGACATTCTCTCAACTCCTTTCCTTTATTTTGCATTCAGAATCTCTTCCTCTTTGTAGTATCCGCTGTCAATCACAAGTTCCCTGTAATTATCCTTATCCAGAGACAGAGGTTCACACAGGTAAGAAGGAACTACCATCTTTCCATTATCATAGGTCGTCGTATCATTGACTTCCGGCTCGCTGCCTTCAATCACTGCCCGAACCATTCCGGAACATTTCTCAGCCAGAAGTTCCGTATTTTTGAAAATGGTTGCGGTCTGCTTTCCGTCGATGATATTCTTGACTGCCATGACTTCTGCATCCTGCCCGGTAATGATCGGCCAGTCCTCTTCCGTATATCCGGCAGATTCTAATGCTGCCTTGATACCATAAGCAAATCCGTCGAATGCGGAACAGCAGATATCTAATTTTTCGTCAGAATAGAATCCGGATAAGTAGTTTTCACAGTTCTGCAGGGCAACCTCCTGGGACCACCTTAAGATACAGGTATCCTCAAAGGACGTTCTGCCCGACTTACATACCAGAGTCCCGTCATCCAGGTACTTCTGCAGTACACTCATTACTCCTTTATAGAGAAGAACTGCATTGTTGTCATCCGGCGACCCCATAAAAAATTCGATGGTCTGCGGTTCATCCGCATCTTCCAGGCCGGCTTTCTCTTCAATGTACTCGCCGATCTTACGTCCGACCCCTTCGTTGTCAAAGGATGCGTAATAGCTGACCGCATCGGAGTTCATCAGCAGCCGGTCGTAGGAAATGACAGGAATCCCGACCTCCTTGGCTGTTTTTAGGGCATTGATCAATGCCGATGAATCAACGGCTGCGACAACGAGACAGTCTACATCTTTGGCAATCATGGTCTCAATCTGGGCAAGTTGTACCTGTACATCATCCTCCGCATATTGCAGGAACACGTCATACCCAAGTTCTTCCAGCCTTGCCTTCATGTTGCGGCCATCCTTGATCCATCTCTCTGAACTCTGTGTCGGCATGGCTACACCCACCGTTTTCTGGCCGCCTTCCTGTTTTTCCCCACCGTCACTCGAACCACACCCGGTTAGCGTGAGAGAAAGTACCATGACCGCAATCAGAGCCACGCTGAGAATTCTTTTTTTCATCCTTTTACCTCCTTTTTCCGGTGCTTTTTTGCACCTGCATTTTATGGTTATATTGTACCGTACATATCATTACATTTCAAGCCATAATAAGTAACAAATATAAGTACAACTTTTTGTGCAAAATTAAATATATGCTTTCTATACTCAATAGTTGTACATATATATCTTATTCGTTCAATCTGCTGGCAGAGAAATAGGAATTGTCTATCTGAACAAACTTCCTGCTATTTTTTTGTTACATTTTACGAATTGTCAAAAAGAAAGTTGTATTGTATAGTAAGATTTAGTTTCTAGTCAGTTCTGCTGAAATTGTTATGATTTGTTATGAATGGAGATGTACAAGTGGGGGATACAGTTGCGAAATATCAAGAAATATGTATATGGATCAAGGATCGGCTGGAGAAGGGCGAACTAAAGGCCGGCGATAAGATTGAATCGGAATATCAGCTATGCAGCCAGTTCCAGGTAAGCCGGCAGACGGTACGGCATGCGATTGCCGTCCTCGAAGAAGAAGGGATTGTAAAGAGATACCGCGGAAGCGGAACTTATATCAGTGACTTTGGCCGCACGCTTCCTCCAAAAGAAAAGACCATGCAGATTGCCGTAATGACAACTTTTGTACAGGAGTACATCTTTTCCTCCATTATCAGAGAATTGGAGACTCAGTTTACGGAAGCAGAATACAGCCTTCAGATCTCATTTACCAATAATTCTGTGGAGAAGGAACGGCTGATTCTAAAAAACATCCTGAACAAAAGCGCCGTAGACGGTCTGATTGCAGAGACTACCAGAAGTGCGCTCCCTAATCCTAATCTGAGTCTGTACCGGGAACTTATGGCTCAGGGAATCCCGGTGCTTTTTATCAACAGTTATTATCCGCAGCTAAATGCCCCTCACGTCAGTCTGGACGACAAGATGGCCGGAAAACTGGTAACCGATTATCTGCTGCAATGCGGGCATCGCAATATTGCGGCAGTCTTCAAAAGTGACGACGGCCAGGGACATCAGCGCTATGCAGGATATCTGGAAGCTTTGATTGAAGCAAATGTCAGGATCTACGACAAACGGATTGTATGGGCAGATTCAGAGATGATGGCCCATATTGACCAGACGGCGCAAAACTGGTTCTCAAGAAGATTTGAGAACTGTACGGCATGTGTATGCTATAATGACGAGATAGCCAATAAGCTGCTTTCCGCCTGTAAGGCAAATGGCATCCGCGTTCCGGATGAATTTTCCATCATCAGCATAGATAATTCTGAACTGGCAAGCCGGTGTGAGGTTCCTCTGACCTCTGCCGCCAATCCGGTCCAGAGTATGGCCAGGATTGCCGCCTTACAGATGTTGGACATGATCAACGGGAAGGAGGTTCCGCTGTCAACCGAACTTGGCTCTGAAATCATCGTCAGAGATTCCGTGGCTGCAGTCAGATCTCCGTTCAAAAGAGACTAGAACACTAGATATCAATCAACGGTAACTACATTTCCAGAAGGTGGTGAGCATATGCCATTAAAGATATTAAAAGCAAAACTCGAATCATTCGGAATTGTAACGACTGACTTAGATTTATAAAAACAGCATATTCTTAAAAGGGTAAGATATCATGATTCATTTACAAGACCGCAGCTACTGCCCTGCCTTAGATGAAATAAGCGTCTATGTGCAAAATCCTGTATTTCAGCAATTTTGTTCAGACATTAAGAATACCTATAGCTGCAAGGAAAAGATCGAATACAGTTCCTGCTCTCTGGCGCCGGGCTGGAACATAAAGTTTAAAAAATCGGGAAAGTCCCTGTGCACCATTTATCCCCACGAATCCTATTTTACCGTACTGGTCGTGGTCGGCACAAAGGAAAAAGAATCTGTAGACGCAATCCTGCCGGAATGCACCGCAGAATTGCAGGATATTTATGAACAGACCCAGGAGGGAAACGGGCAGAAATGGCTGATGATTGATCTTGAAGACCGGGATTCCATGTACCAGGACGTGCTGCGGCTCATTAAAATCCGCAGGAATCCATAACCGGAACTGCCGCTTATTTCTTACAGGATATGGGAAATTGCGCCTTGGCAATATCCCATATCCTCTATCTTTTCTGATACCAGAGTCCCGGCAGTGCCTTTGCCCGATACGGATCTTTCAGCCGGCAGCCTCTGCCCGATGCGGATTCTGCCTACCGGATGTCAAACACGCTTCTGACCCGGATCTTATCCGCCTTGCCGGAAAGAATCTTCACCCGTTTTTCATCTCCGTTCAAGTCAAAATAATTGTCTGAAAGAATGAGATCTTCATTTTCATTCAATATTTCCACACTCCTGGCATAGGCCTGTGCCCTGACCACAATCTCATCGCCTTCCACTCTGCAGCAAAGCTTCGGGTCTTCATACCGGAAATATTTCGGATAAGAGAAGATCACTGTCCCGTCCGAAATCAGCTGCCCATCCTTTCGCATCTCATAACTTACATATTCCGAAAAAATATCAATCTCCGGCAGCAGCACCTTGTCAAGCCATACACTGGACAGAGCCGGAACCTTCCCCTCCCAGACGCCGCCGTCACGCAGGACTTCTGCCTTTGCATTGCGCACCCACCAGGAAACCTGCACCAGTTGTTCTTCCATGGTCTCATTTGCCACATTCAGCCGGACAGACTTCTCAAAATCAAAATGCTCCCGGTTCATGTCAGCCTCCTGGGTCATCATACTTTCTTCCTGGCAGGAAAGCAGAAGCGGTGCAAAGAACCTCTTTTCCGCATAATGCAATGCCTTCCATCTTCCGCAATAATCAATGGACGACCAGGAGATTACCGGCCAGCAGTCATTGAGCTGCCACACAATAGCGCCCATGCAGCGTCCCCGGTTTCTCCGGAAATGCTCGACTCCGTACCGGATTGCATCCGCCTGCAGCAGCTGGGAAGCATAGATTAAAGTATCAAAATCCGTCGGATACAGGTATGTCTGCTGCAGATACTTCATAATCTTTCCATTTGCGCCGTTATTTCTCTGATGTTTTTCCATCACATAGGAAAAAATGTTCAGATCCCTGGGATCGTCTGTGAACGTTTCAATGGTCTTCCTGCTGGGAAGAGACTGGAATCCGAATTCAGACGCATAACGGAAAAAATACCTGCGGTAATCCGAAAACGGCCGGTTCCCATGCCACACCTCCCAGTAATGTACGTCTCCCCGGTCCGGGCTGTTGGGCTCATCAAAAGCCCCGCCCGAAGAGGGGCTAGCAGGCCAGTAGAAGGTCTGGGGATCATACTCGGCCAGCACCTCCGGGATTAACTGCTCATACATGATGACATAGTCCCGCACTTCCGTTTTCTTCGTTACCCAGACTCCTTGATCCACAAACATCTCCATCTCGTTATTGCCGCACCACAAGCCTAAGGAGGCATGATGGCGGAGGCGTCTGACGTTGTCGATGAATTCCTGGCGGATATTGGCTTTAAATTCCGGCGTCAGTTCGTACACGGCACAGGCAAACATGAAATCCTGCCAGACAATCAGCCCCAGTTCATCACAGAGATCGTAGAACCAGTCTTCCGGATAATAGCCCCCGCCCCACACACGGATGGTATTATGATTCGCCGCTACACACTGTTCAAGCAGTTTCCGGGTGGTTTCCGGCGTAATCCTTCCCAGCAGGTGATCCTCCGGAATGTAATCTGCTCCCATGGCAAAGACGGCGACTCCGTTTACCTCATGGGCAAAACTTTCTCCCCACTGATCCTTCTCGATCCGCATGGTCATGGTCCGAAGCCCGATTCTGCGCTCCCAGACATCCAGAGGCTCCCCGTCTGCGTAAAGGGTGACTTTTACCGTGTAAAGAGGCTGGTCTCCGTATCCGTTGGGCCACCATAGCTGCGGGTGTCCGATTAAGATTTCCCTGGGGGAATTCTGATATTCCCGGATAGTTCCGTCCGGTTCCCTGATCTCTACCGTATACCTTAACGGACGGAGTCCGCCCGCCCCGTCTGGGGCATGCATCACGGTATGCCCTTGGGTATACCTTAACGGACGAAGTCCGCCCGCCCCGTCAATATCCTCGGAACTCTCTACCTGGAAATGCAGCACCACATTGTCATCCGTATGTTCCTGGATGATATACACACTTTCCAGTCTTGCCCGCTTCACTCCAATCAGTGATACCGGGCGGAAAATCCCCGCATCCGGCAGATGCGCTCCCCAGTCCCATCCGAACATACAGTGCGCTTTCCGTATATGTACAAACCCGTCCATAGCGTCCTCAGACCCTTGCGTCCGGCACCTGGCATACGCTTCTCTGATGTACCGCAAGGGCGAGTGCAGCACGACCCGCAGCACGTTTTCTCTTTCCCGGAGTACGCCCGTTACATCAAATTCCCAGATCCGGTGCATATTACAGGCGCTGCCTATCTGTTCCTGGTTCAGATAAATATCGGCGATTGTATCCACTCCGTCAAAATGGAGCAGAATCTGATCCTGCTTAAGCAGTTCTGCCCCTGGGGTAAAGGTTACCTCGTATTCATAATCAGATTCCATCAGAGGAAGGGTGCGAATCTCATTGTCCTTCCAGAAAGGATCTTCCATGCTGCCGTTTCGCAGCAGATCTGTATACACCGTTCCCGGCACAACGGCAGGCTGCGCCGCCTCTTTCTGCCGGCGCATATGCCATCCCTTGTTCAAATTCTGTTTTATCATATTCTCTCCTGCCTTACCGAGTGTCTGCAGCTATGCCTTCGGATATTCATTACATAATAAACGGTACGGTTCTTCGTCCTCCTCAATCTCGGGGAAACGGCCGATCGGCTCATAGAACCGGTTATCATGTTCATCGTCATTGCACATGGACACTTCCCCCAGAAGCACGTCTCCGCTCCCCTCTTCCACATGGAAATCATGGTACATATAGGGGTAAATCGTAATACTTTCGCCCGGCGTCAGCCTCACCTTTGTACCTGCCGGCACCGTAAATTCCCGCCCGTCACAGTTCACGGTAACATCTGTGTCCGCAAACTCTCCGTCCTTTGTGGAATTGTACACCGTAATCAGCACATTACCGCCGCCTCTGTTAATGATATCCTCCATCTTCTTCCAGTGGAAATGCATCGGCGCCATCTGACCTTCTTTCACAAGCAGAAGCTTCTCCGCATACGTCTTGGTGTATCGATCCATTTTCAGATTCCCATTGCGGATTGTGATCAGAGAAAATCCCACCTGGTCGAATTTCCCCAGGCCGTAATCCGTAATATCCCATCCCAGCATATTGTCCCGGATCTCATCATATTCCGCTCCCTTTGTCTTCCATTCTTCAGCAGACCACTTACAGAAGGGGGGAATCTCGAATCCATGAGCCTGTATCATCTCCTCCATATGTCTGATCTCTGCGTTTATTTTTGAACGTTTCATTATTTATCTCCTTCCTTATTCATCCATTCCAGGTTCTATCCCCAAAGGCACACCGTCATGCATGCCCTCCGGGCGGACAGACCTGCGTTCCATTAAGTTGTGGTTCTGTGCAGGAACTCCTTTAGCCTGCTCCTCTCAGCCTCAAGCTCTCCACCCGAGAGAAACGTAAGTACAATCTTCTTACGCTCCACGGCAAACGGTTCCATCTTATGCAGGCTGTTCTCCTTTATATGATACAGTTTCCCGTAAACACTGGAATTGGCCGGTTCCAGACCCATCACATAATCACCGGATGCGACAGACTTCCATTGCATAAAATAGGGCAGTTCCCTCACCTGGTATTCCACCTTAAGCCCGATTCCAAGCTTCCGGTTCAGCACACAGGCAAACGTATTCCCTTCACAGTCCGCCGCCATCTCATGCAGGAACACTGCTTCCGGCTCCTCATCCTTTGGCGCCTCCATCTGGTTCCAGTGCGTCAGACCGGCTTTTGCCGCCTCATCTCTTGGAACCGCCTTCTTTGACGGAATCAGAATCTCTGAATCCTCACACAGCAGGGGATAGCCCACATTGATATGATACAACAGCATCATAGGCTCCCTGCGGAACCCTTCGTTGGTAATCTCATCCTCAATAGAGATCCGGTTCTCCCCATAACAGGTAGTAATCTGCCTGCGAAGCACCAGATTCTCCCCGAAAAGTTCTGCTTCCCTCATGGTTCCCTGCACCGTCAGAATATACCGGTCCCCCACCCACCGGGCATCTGCGCCCGTATGCTCCGAAGGTGTGGTGCGTATCCGCCCATGCATGGGGAAATCCTTGCCCTCAGCCTGACAGGGCGCACAGATATTCTCAAGTCCGCAGGTAAACAACATCCCGCCCATAATACTGCGCTGCGCCTCCGCCCCATTCGTGTCAAAATGATTCCGCCCCATCAGCCCCGGTTTGGCAAGGAAGCTGATATTATGCCCGCAAAAGGAAACCTCCGCAAGATCCAGGCATTTATCAGCCATCACACTGAACTTCAAGGGCCCGTTCTTCACCTCAAACGCCCGCATTCCCCTTGCTCTTCCTTCCTCGTAAGTAACCGGGCGCACATATG
This sequence comes from uncultured Dorea sp., assembly GCA_910587575.1. Lineage (GTDB taxonomy): Bacteria > Bacillota > Clostridia > Lachnospirales > Lachnospiraceae > Sporofaciens. The sequence continues at coordinate 21,741 of CAJULU010000008.1, read as the reverse complement.
CAAGCTGCTGCATACTTCCCACCCTGCAAAGCAGTTCTTTCTGATCTGCCATAGGCACTCCCTCCCTTCTCATGATAATCCTGATCCCCGCAGACTCTCTTCTGCCTGGTGAAATGATAAGCGTCTTATCTTCGCAGAATCCTGCCTGCCCTTCTGATCTCTTCTCCGTCAGTACGGTAAATCTCATATTCATGAACCCCCGCAGGCCCCATACTGACCCCTTCCTTCCGGTAAACCATCCCGCTGTCCATCTTCCGTTTCCCAGACATATGAAAACTATCCGCATGGATCTCCTCTTTCATCTGCCGGATGACCTCTGCATTTACCCCGCCGCCAACCAGAATCTCTATCCGTCCGTCTGCCAGAATCATCAGCTTCTTCAAAACCTCTTTCCCGGCCATACAGTCCGCCGCCTGTCCCGAAGTAAGAATGGTATCCACCCCTGACGAAACAGCCTCCTCAAGCGCCTGGTAAGGATCCCGGCACACATCGAACGCCCGGTGAAGGGTAAATGATAACCCGTCTGCACACCTCAGCAGTTCCTTCATCCGGCAGATATCCAGATTCCCGTCTGCACGGAGGCAGCCGGCTACAATGCCGTCTGCCCCCAGCTCCCGGAACATCTGGATATCTTCTCTGATCATCCGGAATTCCGCATCCGTATACAGAAAATCACCGGCTCTCGGACGAACCAGCACATTCAGCCCGATACTGCACGCTTCCCGGATCTGCCGGAACTGACTCACCCCTGGCGTAGTTCCGCCGATGATCAGATTCGCACACACCTCAAGACAGTCTGCGCCTGCCTCCTGCGCTATCATTGCAGACTCTGCAGAGTCCACACACACTTCCAGCTTTGACATTATCTTTCCATCCATTCTCATTATTTTCTAGTATTTGTTAAAGGGTTTCCCTCTCTCCCTATTCTACTTCCTGGACTTCCAGACGTCAATCACTCTTTTGCTGCGCTTACACCTGGATCAGTATCGTCTTAATCTCATAGGCATGCAGATTCAGACTGATTTTCTCCTGGGTAAATGCCGTCAGCGGACGTTCCCGCAGATCGCATTCTGCCCATGTCCGATACGCAAATCCCGGCTTCAACGTCACCTTCTGCCTTGCCCCGGCAAATTCATGGAAACGGATCACAACATACCGCCCGTCTTCCGACTTCTTTACTGCATCCAGTTCCACCTGTCCGCAATCGAAGGACAGGAAGCTTTCATAGGGCAGGCTGCTTCCTCCCTTTCTGATCACCATTGGATTATTCAGCGCAAATGCCTCCTTCACAACATCACCTTCCACAAAATCTCCTTTGTGGGGAAGCAGCGCATAGGTAAAGGTGTGCTTTCCCTGGTCCTGCAGATGATCCGGATGGGTTCCGGCCCTTAACAGGGAAATCCGCATCACGTGATCCTTGATATCATGTCCGTATTTGCAGTCATTTAAGATACTTACTCCATAATTGCGTTCCGACAGATCCGCCCACCTGTGGGCCACTGTCTCGAATTTTGCCTGATCCCAGCTTGTGTTCCAGTGATTCGGCCGCCGCACATTTCCATACTGCACATCATAGGTACCATAGGTAGAACGGATCTCTACCGGAAATGCAGCTTTCAGAAGCTGGTGCTGTTCATGGAAATCTACTTCTGTCTTAAAATCAATCCGCCTGTGATTACTGTAAAGAATCATATCCTGTCTGATACAGGACCATCCCCGGTCTGATGACCCGTCCTGCTTTCCGGCAGAATCCGTCTGACAGGAGACAGGGCGGGGTGCAAAATCCCACTCCATATGAATTTTCATACAAAGCGGCCCCATTTCCGTAACCTCAAACGCCGTAAGATTCGTGATCTCCCGCATTTTTTCCTGGTAAAAGATATCAATATCCCAGGCGTCAAAGTCAAGGGGTCTGTCTTCAAATACCTGGAATACGTTGGCCCGCTCTCCTTCCGGAATCACGCTGCGGTCATAGGTTTTATCATACAGACGGGCCATCTGGCCATACTGGTTCAGGGATATCCGGTAGAACGGCGTTTCTATTTCCCTTTCTTTTGACGAAACTTCTTTAAAAGTAAATTTCTCCTCTGCCGAAACGTCCTGCGCACCATTTTCGAAAGAAATCACTTTCATTCCCATTGCCGGAACATCTCTGACTTCCACATAAGTCACTCCCTGCCCTTTCTGGGCTGTCAGTTCCTTTCCGTCCCCATCCCGGTATCTTCCGTCCGCTACTTCTGGAACTGCCACAATCTGATCCATCTTCCATCCGGAATCATTGAACACCGTATAGGTACATTCCTTCGGTCCTAAGATCTGCCGGAATGCTTCCTGCTCCACTTTGCGGGCAATGCTCTCAATCCATTCATAATCCTTCCTGGAATCTTCGTATACCTCATGGATGGAGGAACCTGGGATAATATCATGAAACTGGTCTGTCAGAATGTGCTTCCATCCTCTGGTCAGTTCTTCCTGTTTCGCTTTTCCCAGATCGTCAGACTCTAATGCTGCCATCACCGTCATCCATTCGGCCCGGCGGTACAAAAGTTCCATCCTGCGGTTCATACGCTTGTTATAGGCCTGGCTGGTATAAGTTCCCCGGTGATACTCCAGATACAGTTCTCCGTCCCAGGTATGGACATACTGATCCGTATGCTCCACCGTATCATGAAGCCTGCGGAAATATTCCCCTGCCGTAGACATCTTCACATTGGGAAGCCCCGGAATCCGGTCTAATCTTCTTCTGCATTCCAGCATATCACGGTTTACCCCGCCGCCCCCGTCTCCATATCCGAAGGAAATCAGCAGATCCTGATTCATCTCCTTATCCCGGTATGCATCCCACACGCCTTTGACCGTTCTTGGAAGCAGCTGCCCGTTATAAGTATAAAACCAGGAATCCCGCTCTCTCCACGGCTCCGGCGTAGTGATGAAGTGGGTCAGAACCTCACTGCCGTCGATGCCTTTCCACCAGAATGTATCGTGGGGCATACGGTTATACTGGTTCCAGCTGATTTTTGTTGTCATAAAGGTATGGATTCCGGCTTTCCTGAGGATCTGAGGCAGGGCCCAGGAATAACCGAACACATCCGGCAGCCACAGATATTCCACGTCTTTTCCAAACTCATCCTTGATAAACTTACTTCCTATCAGGATCTGTCTGGTAAGGGACTCTCCGCCTGTCAGATTACAGTCAGCCTCTACCCACATACCGCCGTCGGCTTCCCAGCGTCCTTCCCGCACTCTTTCCCGGATATTTTCGTAAATGTCCGGGAACTCTTCTTTCATGTACTCATATAACTGGGGCTGGGTCTGAAGGAAGATGTATTCCGGAAACATCTCCATCATACGGAATACGGTGGAAAAAGAACGGGAACATTTTTCTCTCGTGTGTTTCAGCCGCCAGAGCCATGCCACATCAATGTGGGTATGGCCCACACAGTATACATTTACCATAGAGCTCTTGTCCATTCTGTCAATGCTCTCATTGAGTTCCTCGTCTGCCCGGTGCACGGATTCATAGAATGCCTCACTGCCAGGACGGGTCCAGTCAATCTGAAAGCAGGCCCCATTCAGCGCCTTGCGCAGTTCATGCTGCAGGGGGTTGGAATCTTCCAGTTCTTCCAGCGTCTGGCGTACCATGGATGCCAGATAGTAGAAATCATCCGTCTTCTCATCCAGCCACGCCAGGTCGGCGCAGGCAATCCGGTGTTCCTGCTCTGTGGGAACACCGCCGCCTTCCAGTCCTGACCACAGGCGGAAGGTAATATTCACGGTGGTTCCATACAGGGCCTCGTCAAAAAATACCTCTTTATGGTTTCCATCTACGCCCTGGTATCTCTGGCCATTCAGATAGACCATAGATTCAAAACCGGAATTATTTCCGCCGCCGGTATTGCCGAAATCGAAGATGCCAACAGCCTTTTTCCCCTTCCATTCTGCCGGAATCTGAACATCCTTGTGAAGCCACAGAAAACGGTCACGCCCCTTCCAGGTATCCCCTGTCTGTAAGGTGTACCATCTTAAATCCGTTTCCTCCGCCTCCCCTGTAACGGGAAGCAGGGGATCCACCACGCCCTGTTCCTCTCTGGCTGCATCAAAACTCTGAAGCGCAATCCTGTCCCGATATCGGTATTGCTCCAGTTCTGCGATACGTCTCTCTAATTTTCTGTCTGTCAAAAACATAACGTCCTCCTTGTCATCGAACCATCTGATAGGATTATTTTAGTATGCCCGATGGAAGATTTCAATTGAAAGAATTATGGTTTTGGTGAATTTTCTTCACAGCTTATGGCAGCAGCAGTCATATACTGATATATTTCCGGAGTGACCGGCTGACAGCCAATGCGTATTCCTGGGGCTCCTGCTGCATTCCATGCGCAATCCAGCGCCAGAGAAGCTGAGTGAATCCGCCGGCGGAGTAGTCTGCAAAATATTCTATTTCTTCGGAATCCCGATCCCCTCCGTCTTTGATACGGGACTGTATCACAGACAATGCCAGACGGCTGATCTCACCGCATACCATCTCATCCAGCTCCTGTCTGTGCATCAGAAGCAGGAAATCCTTATACTGATACCAGAAGGTAAAATAATCCAGAGCAATCCGGCTGACATCGTATCTGTCTAATGGGTGGATTTCACTCTGGTATTTCCGGCACAGTTTTTCCAGATAGCGGCAAAGGACTTCATCCTTTCCGCTGTATAAGCGGTAAAATGTCCGCCTGGATATATCTGCTCTTCTGGTAATCCCGGATACCGTAATCTGAGCGTAAGGCTTCTTCTCCATCAGACTGAATAATGCCTCCTCAATCATTCTGCCGGACTGTTCCCTCTGTTTTTGATGACCGTTCATTTTCTCTCCTTATCCATTTTTTTACTGTATTGGCGCAGATGACCATTTTTGTAGCACTTGATCATCCTGCCTTGACTTTCCCTGATATAAAGGATACGATAAATGCCAAAAGGATACAAGTGTGACATTTTATTTCAAGGAGGTTGTCATGAACAAAACTGTGGTAATATATGAATCGAAATATGGATATACCAGGCGCTATGCGAAATGGATTGCAGAAGAATTATCCTGTCCGGTCTATGAAAGAAAGAGATTCCGTCCCCAGGATTTTTCCCGGTATCAGGTCATTATCTACGGAGGCGGCCTTTATGCAGGGGGAATCAGCGGAATCCGGCTGCTTGCACACAACCAGGCGGTTCTGTCCGGAAAAAAACTTATTCTTTTTACCTGCGGACTTGCTGATACGGACAGTCCGAAGAACATAGCCAGTATCCGGGCCTCTCTGAACAAAGCCCTTCCGGAAGAACTGGCAGAACAGGTTCATTGTTTCCACCTGCGGGGCGGAATTGATTATTCCCGCCTGAGTTTTGTTCACCGGTCTATGATGGCCATGCTCTGTAAGATGTTACGGAAAAAAGGAGACGCTGCACTCAGCGATGAGGACAGACAGGTTCTGGCTACATATGGAAAACAGATTGATTTTACGGAACGGGAAAGCATCCGTCCGCTTGTGGAATCTGCTTCTGCGAAATAATAATCCGCATTGAATTTTTATTTACTTTTTACAGCTAATTTTATATAATCATATTATCTTAAAATTTAAGTTCGTCCATATGGGAAAAATGTAAAATGTGAATGAAGAAAGGAAAATATAATGCGTAGAAGAAGATTATAATTATTACTGTTCCTAATTATAGCAATTTGTTTATCACTGTTTGCCTGTAAGAAAAAAAAGTATGAACCAGCCCATCATGACACTCTGAAAACGGAAAAGAAAATCCCCAATATAGAGATAACAATTCCTGCTTCACTGGCCGGTGATGATGCGGTCAATTTAAATGATGAAGCTAAAGCTGCCGGAGTAAAAGAAATCATTAAAAATGATGATGGTTCTATAACCATGAAAATGACTGAAGAAGCACATAAAAAGCTTTTATCAGAATTAAAAAAGGGAATAGATGAAAGCATCCAGGAGATATTAACGGATAAAGAAACCTATCCTTCTTTCTCTTCCATCACATATAATAGTGATGTAACTGAATTTACTATTTGTGTCGATCCCGGTACTTATGACACGCTGCAGTCTCTCGTAACTATGGTTTTTTATTTAAACGGCAATATTTATCAAATATTTAATGCTGTACCCGAAGATAAAATAAAAACTATTGTTAATTTTGTGGACAAAGATACTGGTGAAATAATAGAAAGTATGGATTCTTCTCAGTCTGGTAATGCAACTATGACCGAACAAGAAACGAATGATACGGAAGCAGCTGATCAAGGTACGGACTTTACAGAAGAAACCGGACTTTCGGAATCTTCCATAGACATGACAGGAGACTATATAGGAAATATCCCCTGTCCACAACCTCCTGAAAACAGTTCCTATACTATATATAATAATGATAATCCCTATGAATGTATTGCAGTCTACATAGAAAACATAGATAATGCAAACTTTCAGTTTCATCTTACAAAAGCAACTCAAGATTCCGTTACCGGGGTTAAATCCGAAGAATTAATATTCAATAAGCATATTGCCCATTACACTGATTCCGGATATTATGAATATATAGGCAAAAATTACCATCTTTATTTCAGATATAATATAACCGCACAGGCAGAATATTCACCTGCCGGAAAAATCATTGAAATATATGGTTTGGAGAATCTTTATTCACCAACACAATATGGGGAAAAGACAGAATACCAGAATATGACCGGAACTATTTTCAGAATGAATGTACCTTTTGCTGGTTAATAATACCAGAATATTTATCTTTACAGATTTATTTCTATATAGTATAATCCTATAAAGGAGTGATTTGCAATGGAGATTCATGGCGGTAATATGGTTTCACAGATTAAGCATCTCAGCGACCGGATTTTTGACCGGATTCTGGCGGAAAAGGATATTGACGCATTCAATGGAGCGCAAGGGAGAATTCTCTATGCCCTGTGGCAGGAAGAAAACATTTCTTTAAGGGAACTTTCTGACAGAACCGGACTTGCCCCGACCTCGCTTACCGGTATGATTGACCGGATGGAATCCTTAGAACTGGTCTGCCGGATTCCGGACAGGAATGACCGCCGTAAGACTTTGCTTGCGCTGACGGACAAGGCCCGGACATTACGGCAGGATTATACAGAGGTCTCTGACCGGATGACCGAGATCTTTTATGCCGGTTTTACAGAGGAGGAGATCTGTCAGTCTGAAAAGATACTGGCCCGGATCCATGAGAATCTGAAGCAATATCATTAAATTCCTCTTGAACATTACATCAAGGCATACATGTATGAAAGGAGCAGACATTATGAACGCAGAAGTAAAAGACTATGTAACCCAGAAAGTAAATGAACTGTTAGCGGCGCCTTCCTGCTGCGCCGAGGCAAAGGAGGCTGCCAGGAACTGGCTGAATGCAGCAGGAACGGACAAGGAAGCCGAAGCCTCAAAGAATCTGATCGCAGAACTGGAAGAAGACATTATGCCCATCGACGGTCTGATTGCTTTTGCCGGATCAGAGGCCGGGGAACAGGTATTTGGCGCAGAGACGGCAAAGAACGTGCTTGCCCACGGCAAGGAACTGAAAGCATCCGGTGCAAAATACTGTGACTGTGCGGCTTGTGCGGCCTGCGAGGCTATTCTTGAAAAGAAAGCGGATCTTTTGTAGAATTTACAGGCAGCCGGGAAATATGACATTCTCCGGCTGCCTCACTGTTCAGAGCAGTATCTCTTCTTTTTATTCTAATTAGGAAAGTTCAGGATTCTCTGAATCGTGATATGAATCAGTTCTTCCAGATCTCTCAGCCGCCAGTCGGGCAGATTATACTTCCCATGTTTTTCGAACCGGAAATCCGACAAATGGATGAGAACCCTCCTGGTCTTCCCGTCAAGGCACATTGCGGCCGTTCTGACCCAGTCATCCCCAATCCGGGGACCTTTCCGCCTCAGATAATCTCCTCCATACACAAACTCACCCTCCTCTGCATAGGGAAGCAGCGATATATTGTGATCGAACAGCGGCGCCATTCCGACAACCTCCTGCGTCCTGTTGTCTACGATAAAACCGAAATTATTCTTATGCCTGTCTTCATTTAATATCACGGCGTCTATTACGAACATCCGCTTCACTTTTTCCTCCAAGCCAAATTCCTGCATTTTGCGCAGCACATCCTTTAATGTTGTATTTCCAGGATCAACTGCCGCATACGGAAGATATCCATAGTCCTCCGATGTAAACAGATCACACACTGAACAGATTCTTCCATTATGTCTCCTCAGCCCATAAGACACAAACTCCTCAGTAAAAGCTTTCACCAACTGGCTTGCATAATATTCCGAATAGGGCTCAAGGCCAGCATTCCTCGCGCCCGAACTGCCGCGCTTCAGCATTCTGATCTGTTCCCCTTCACGAATCCAGCATTTAGCAAAGGAACCGTCTGTCCCATATTCTGGTGAAGTGGTGCTGAGCTGCCTGCCATGTAATCCACCCTCAAATGCAGTCTTTGCAATCACTTCATTAAATGGATGTGTATACAAAGAAACATTTTTCCAACCTAGTTCGCTGTCCGCACGCTTCACCCAAAATGTATCAACCAGAGACAATGCGTGAGAAATGTCCAGAAATCCCTGCATAGTATTACATCCACTTAAACGCAGAAGTTCTTCAATATTCTCTCTCTGTTTTGGCGCACGCCTGTTTGCGATAAAACTATCCAGATTACCAAACCATCCGGGTAATTTCACGAACTGCTTTACGATTGTTATATCATCAAATAAAGTATCCACCACAAATTCCGCAATCACAGTATCCCGGTTAAGTAACACATACTTTACTTCCCGTTCTCCCAGAGAACCATTTTTTTCACCCGCCATATCTCTATCCCCCCTGTCCCGATACATCCTTCCTAGCTTTCAATACGAAAGAGTCCCTGTCTGATATAGTGTAAGTATAACAATTCTGTTTTGAAAAGACAACGCTATTTTTACTTTTTCTTGACACTGCCATATTTGTATTCTATGATGTACAGGTACAATCAGTTAGGAGATGAAAATACATGCTTTATTTAAGACAATTCTGTATCATCCTGTTTGTCTCGTTTCTCGGCGAACTGCTTCACGCCATGATACCCCTTCCGGTTCCCGCCAGCGTCTACGGGCTGATTCTCATGCTCGCTGCGCTCTGTACAGGAATCATCAAACTAAGACAGGTCAGGGAAACCGCCGGATTTCTCATCGAAATCATGCCGGTCATGTTTATCCCGGCCGCAGTGGGGCTTCTGGAATCCTGGGCTTTTCTGAAACCCGTCTGGGTTCCCGTGATTCTGATCACGATTCTTTCCACCGTAATCGTCATGGCCGTAACGGGACAGGTGACACAGAAGATGATACAACGAGATACAACGAAAAAATAAGATTGGAGATAAAGATGAAAGAATTTCTGGTTGACTCCGTATTTTTCGGAGCCGTAATAAGCCTTGCCGCATACGAAGGGGGACTTCTGCTTAAGAAACGGTTCCGTCTGGCAATATGTAATCCTTTATTAGCTGCAACCGTCATCGTCATGGCTGTGCTGTCACTTCTGAACGTCGAATACCAGCATTACCAGGAGAGTGCAAAATATATCAGCTTCCTGCTGACTCCCGCCACCGTCTGCCTGGCAGTCCCTCTCTACCAGCAGATCGGACTGCTTAAGAAGAACGTAAAAGCCGTAGCCTGCGGCATTACCGCAGGCGTACTGGCAAGCCTTGTGAGCATCTTCCTCATGGCCAGATTATTTTCCTTAAGCCACCAGCAGTACGTGACCCTCCTGCCTAAATCCATCACCACGGCCATCGGGATGGGAATTTCGGAGGAACTGGGCGGCATTACCACCATCACCGTTGCCGTCATTATTGTTACGGGAATCTTCGGAAATGTGACGGCAGAATTTATCTGCCGGGTATTCCGGATTCATGAACCCATTGCCAGAGGGCTTGCCATCGGAACGGCCTCCCACGCCATTGGAACGGCTAAAGCCATGGAGATGGGCGAAATCGAAGGCGCCATGAGCAGCCTTGCCATAGCGGTTGCCGGACTTCTGACTGTTCTGGGCGCCTCTGTGTTTGCCTCATTTATGTAATCGTTCTCTCCTTAATACGTCTGCAGATATGTTGTTGATTACTATAGATTCCATTAATCCTCATCTCTGTACAGGGTATAATAATCCGATTCTAAATTATTCATCATCTGACTGAACCATTTTTTCGCATCATCCAGCGCTTTATTATAGACAATGGGCGCCAGCTTCTCCTGGAATAACTCCAATAGCTGCATCTGCTCAATCATCCCGATCTCTTCGCCCCGTACGTCCAGGTAGAATGCCTTGATTTCGCCACCCAGCTTTTCTTTCTGTGAATCTGATAACTTTATCTGTGATAAAGACTGTCTCTTTTTCATATTCCTCTCTGTCCTGCTTTCCTATGCTTTTGTGTCAATCAGATTAACTGCTGCCGGAATGGCGCTTAACTGATGAATATCCACTCCGTAATCTGCAAGATTTTCTATATTGGAAGTATCCACGGTCACTTCGTCCCAGCTCCACAGAAGCCCATAGGAACCTACGGAGTCCGCATAATCTTCCTCTGTCCGGTATTCGTATTCTGCCAGGTCTTTCCCGGTATACTCCCGGTATCTTCCTTTCAGTTCTTCCGCAAGACCCATAAGCTGCTCTTTTGCCGCCGCCAGATACTGAAGTGCGTCTTCTGTGCTCTGCGCCCCTTTCAGACCATCTGCAATCGTTCTGATCTTATCCGGTATCTCTCCAAGCAATGCCTGGTATTCCTCGCCAAACGGCTTCCCGTACACACTCCCGGCGTTATGAAGACTGTCACCCAGCAGATCTGCGGTGTAGTTCAGGATATCTGCCGTATCCTGATATTCTGATTCTATCAGTTCCTTCATCTTCTCCGCATGCTTTCCGGAATCGCCTGCTGAAATCTTCTCATACTCGGACTTAAGGTATGTAAGCCGCGCTTCTTTATAAGTAATGCTGTCCGCAAGGGAACCTGCGCTCCGGTAATATTCCTCCATCTTCCGGGCTGCCGCCGCCGGAACATCTTCTTTTGCAACGATAAAGGAAGACAACGCCGCCGGTCCTGTATTCTCAAGTCCCGTCTCTTCATACTTCGTCACAGCGCCTCTTGTCAGTGCCGCCGCCTTCTCCTTAATCTCTCTTTGCCCAAATGCTTTCCTGGCATCTGCCGCCCTTGCCGCACCAGGCAGCAGCTGGTTCATGGTCTTCTGGCTGCGTGACTGGTTCATCCAGAACATATTCTGTGTATTAATCCGCATGGTTCTCCTCCTTGTCTGTCGCTCAAACTTACTGCTGCTATTACTATTATCGACTTTCAGACAGATATTCTTAACAATCTTTCAAGATATTCTTTTCCATACCATATTTTCATCTCAATGATAAATTGTTCCCCATGATAATCAACGATTACATCCGTACGCTTCTTATCCCTTGTCTGCGCCTCAATATAATAATTCCCGGTTCCGTTTATAATAGGCCTGAGATATAAGAGGAAGAACCTTCTTCCATATTCTTCCACAAATCTTTGATCTTCCTCTCCATATAACTCATGAAAATGTACCACAAACTTCTCAAGAATTCTCCGTACATTCAGCCGTCCGTCTACAATAAAGCCATTTTTATCCAGAAAAGAGGCCTGTGTAATCCCACTCTCCTTCCATTCCTCAGATGCCAGGAAACGGTTATAGAGCCGGGTCTCGAAAATCCGGTTTGCAATGACTACCACCGATTTCTCACATTTCGCAAAACCGAACATGATTGCAATATCAATCTCTTCCAGATCTGGATTATATGCAATTTTTTCCCCATTAAACAACATTTTACAGATTGCCCGGTCCAGTTTCGGATAGTCTTCCAGTTTCTGATTTAAGGAATCAAACAACGTATTCTTTTCCAGAACCAGCATTCTGACCGCCGCAAGAAACCCTTCTCTGCTCCATGAGGCAGAACGATTTTCAAACTCTTCCGTCTCTGGAAGTTCTTCATCCATAATTTTACATAAACGGCACACAAGAAACGGATAACCGGATGTCTCATCAAAGAGCATCTCTGCCAGATTTTCAACGTCCATCCCTGTATTCTCATCCGCTTCATATTCCCACAGCATTCCGGCAATCTCATTTTTTGAAAAACTCATATCCAGGTTAAAGTCCACCGCTATATTCCACGGACTGTTCAGCATATGCTCTTCATCGGTTCTCAGCTTTCTTTTCAGATTCTTTACATCATAAACACCTGCAAGGATGACGGAATGAAATGCCGCCGTCCCTTTCCGCTCTCTTTGCAGATAATATTTCCTTAACTGGGACAGGAAATCCAAAAATACCTGGTTATTCTTTGCACTGTCGATTTCATCAATCATCAGAACCACCGGTTTATCAGCCTGTCCGCATATGGATGTCAGACACAGGAATAGATTCAGAAGATAAAACGGCCTGCTTTTCTCTTCTGACAGCCGTTCCAGTTCCTTTACCGGCTGTCCCGCTGATTCATGATGAAATTCCTCCAGAAAGCAGGTTGTAAATGCACGTGAAAATGCATCTTCACTTTCGTACATTGCACTTCCTATCGTCTGAAAATCCAAAAAAACTACAATATATTCTTCTTTCAGATAGTCTGCCAGAGCTGCAAGCGTCGTCGTCTTCCCGTATTGTCTTGCACGGCTGATCACAAAATAATTCCCCTTATCCACCATCCTCTTCATCTGTTTCAGACGATGGTCTAAATTCACCATATAATGCTTTTTCGGCGTGCATAAACCAGTGATATTAAATTCCTTTCGCATGACTCTCTCCTTTTCATTGCGCTTCTTTTTATCTTATCATCTCTAAAATACTTTTCCAATAAGTTTATGATTTTTTTACCCATTCACACCAAAAATCATCCCGTCTGAACAATCACCTTGTATTCGTCCGGCATTTTCACTATAATACATCATAACAACAGGAAGGAGTGTGCATAAATTGATTCGGATCGCAATTTGTGAGGATGAGAAGATTCTCCTCAACCAGCTTGCAGACCAGGTGAAGTTCATCCTGGACAGACATTCCATGGAATATACCCTTGAACTGTTTACCAGCGGCAGCGCACTATTCATCTATGGATCCTTCGACCTTTTGCTGCTCGATATTGCCATGGAACCCTTGAACGGTCTGAAGCTGGCGGAAAAACTGCGTATGCGGGGAGACGACTGTAAACTGGTCTTCATCACGGCGCATCCCCAGTACGCCATAGACGCATACGACGTCCAGGCCTCCCACTATCTGACGAAACCTGTGGATACTGCGAAACTGGAATCCGTACTTCTGAAATTATGTACATCCATGCAGACAGAACGCAAATGCGCAATCGCCATCCGGCAGGGAACGGCTGTCAGAAGAATCCCTTTTGGACAGATCTTATATCTGGAAGTCATTAACCGGAAAATCCATCTGCATACGAAAAATGAAATTCTTCCGTTCTATGGGAAACTGGAAGAACTGGAGCCGGCCCTGCCAGAGACTTTCTTCCGCTGCCACCGGAGCTATATTGTGAATCTGAGCCATGTACAGCGTTATGACAAAAAAGATATATGGCTTTGCAATGAAGAGCAGATTCCTCTCTCCAAGCGCAGATATCAGGCGTTCGGACTGAGGTTCATGAATTATCTGAAAGAAAGCGGGGATGTGTTTTGATCTGTAACCTGTCTGACCAGGTCATGCATTACGGAATGCTCTTTGGTTTCAGTCTTCTGGACATCTTCCTGAGATGCCGTTTTTTTAAGAAAATGCTAGGTGCAAAATACCGGAATACCTGTCTGTGGTATTACCTGGGCTGCCTGTTCTACGGGCAGCTCAATGCCCGTTTTACCCTTGCGGGCACTTCCTGGGGTAATCTGATCTATCTGTGCGGCTGCGCATTTGTCCTCAATATGCTGCTGTTCCACGGAAACGCCGTCAAAACAGGATTCTTCACTCTGTGGATGTACTGTGCCCCGGAAATCGCTTATGGCATACTCTTCCCCCTGTTTGGAGGGCTGGCGGTTATAAACGGACAGACAGGCTGTTCTGATGCAGCGCTTAGAATCATCGAACTGGCGGCATGCCTGACTCTATATCTAATGATGGAACTGCTTCAGAGAAATCTTCATGTACTGAAACAGGATTTCCAGGATCAGGATGCCATTTATCTGATGTGTATTATCATATTTATCTGTACAGCGGTTGATGTTATGATGAACCTGTTTGGAGGAATCGGAGACTTTACCCCGGACAACGTGCTGCAGATTGCCATCCCCTGCAGTCTGACCGCACTGGGCGGCGAGATTCTCTCCATCTATTGTGTCATCATGCTGGAACACCGTGTGGTAGAACGTCTGGCAAAGCAGCAGTATCAAATGCTCGAAAGACATCTGGAAACTTCCAGAGAGCAGTACTGCCAACTGATGAAGATCCGGCATGACATGAAGAATCATGGCCTGTGCCTTGCCCAGTTACTGGCTGACGGAAAAGCCGAAGAGGCAGGGCGGTACCTGGAACAGCTGAACCTGCCCGCAGAACCAGGGGAGGCCCTGATTCAGACCGGTTCTGTCTTCGCAGATGCCTTATTGAATCCGAAATGCCTGCATGCCCGAAAGCTTGGAATCCACCTGTCTGTCCAGATCACCGTTCCTTGCGAAGAACAGATTGCCCCGGCTGATCTCTGCTGCGTATTGTCGAATGCATTTGACAATGCGGTGGAGGCCTGCGTCCGGGAGATAGAAGCAGGCAGGCCTGCCGGGTGGATCCGGGCCAGTTCTTTGATGCAGCAGCATTACTGGGTATTTGAAATCAGCAACAGTGTTTCTGCACCGGTGGCCTGGAAGGATGGCATACCGCTCTCGTCCAAGCGGACGGCGCTGTACGGCGTCGGACTTCAAAATATCAGGACTGTTGCCGAACGGTACGGCGGCGTGCTTGATCTTAAGAGCAAAGAGGATTTTACACTGAGCCTTATGCTGCCTTTGACATCAAAAAAGAACCCGCCTGCATCATAAGGATAACTCTTACCAGGGAATCTGCCGATATTTCAGACAGATCTTCCGGGAATCAACTGGAACTCCCGAAGAAAAATACAGATATGGGGGCAGAAATTATGCGGATTACTTTTAACCAGACAAATGGATTTTTACAGACAGGAAACGCAGGCCAGCGATCCAGACAGAATATTGCCGGCCAGAGCCAGAAGAACGGAACATTCATACGCAGCGACAGGGCCGTCTTCTCTCCTCAGGGCAAAATGGCAGGCCGCCTTGCGAACCTTATGAGTCAGAAGGAACTGATCCAGATGAATAAAGATTCTCTTCTGAAGCAGACTCTGGATGAAGAAAACGGAACCGGTTCTGCAGGTCTGAAAGAGCAGTTGGAAGAGTATGAAGAGCAGCTGGATACGCTGAATGAACAGATTGCTGCGGAGATGGCAAAACAGGCGGAAGAGACAGAAGAACAGGATAAGATCTGTCAGAAGCCTCAGAATACCGGGTCACCGGAATCTGCGGATGACAGCCTTGCCAGACTGACAGAATTATCTACGGATTTAGAGAAGGCACAGATCCACGGACAGGCCAGTATCAGACGGGAAGGCGATAAAAGAGTATGCGAATCGGAAATCAAACTGGGTTCTACGGCTGCCAAGCGGAAGCTTGAAAAAATCCAGGAAACGGAACGTTATACCGGGCAGATGGGAAAGATACTTGGAAAAATCTAGCCGGCAGCAGGCAATACCACTGGCCGCCGCTTTGGGATGACTTTGCCGCAACGGGCAGTAAATGGTTTCTTAACTTAAGACTGCCCGAAGCTGCAAGTGTCATCATCTTTTTTAATTCTTCTCAAAGAATTGATCAATCTTCTGTTTAATCTGTACAGGCTTTAAATACTTTACCAGATAACCATCCGGTTTTAAGGCGACTAATTTCTTAACGGTTTCCGGGTCAGCCCTTCCGGTCAGAAAGATAATCGGGATATCCGCCATAGTTTCCTCTGAACGTATCATTTCCAACACCTGCTGCCCGTCACAGACCGGCATCTCATAATCCAGCAGTACCAGATCCGGTTTATCAAGAATCATACAGCGGATTGCAGCCGTTCCCGACCGGGCAAGCGATACGTCATAATCCTCACAAAGCAGGTTTTTAAGCGCCTGCCTCATGGTAGGGGAATCATCCACTACAAGTACCTTGCGCTTCGCATGGACTTCCCTCTCCATCAGATATTTTTCAATCTCAGAAATTTCGTTATGTGTACTGATGGGCGCCGCACTTCCTTTCTTCAGTGGATGCTTTGCAACCGTACAATAAGAAAAATATCCTTCTCCTGTATCGAACAACAGGCTGACCTGTAATTTCTCATGCTCAAATACATCCTGAAACTGCTCATACGTCAGCAGATTCTCTTCTTTTAACTCATACCCGTTCATATCCGGCATATGCTCTCTGACCTGCTCTGCAAACTGGCGCGCCATATACCTTGCAGCATTCATTAACAAGGAATTCAGCTTATTCGTCCTGATTCCCATGACCTTGCCGACCGTGTTGATCAGAAGCTTTTCTTCAAACACCAGGAAGATCTCGCACTTCTCTTCCTCCTGATCCGTCCCATAGACCAGACGGTGGTACACCCCTCTTCCGAATTTTTCACCGCCGTATGCATCACTGATCACACAGGACTCCAGATGAAACAATTCATACATCAACCGCAGAATCACCTTTTTTACAGCAGTCTGCTCCTTCCCCGGCAGAAGCCCCATCCATCTGCTCCTGCCCTTCCCCGTGATTGCCCGGTCCTCCATCAGCGTATGTCCCACCAGCCATCCTGCGCAGACTCCCAGAAAATGTTCCACCGAATCTGCGCAGTAATCTGTCCTCTCCAGTTCTTCTTCCAGGGCCGGAAGCGTCCTCTCCCGGAATTCACTGTGTATATGCATGTGTATTCCGAGTCTTTCATAATGGATGGACGCCATATATTCTTCTTCCTCTGTAAAATGGTTCACTGCATGATCCTTGAAAAATTTGATGCCCTCCTGGCATGCCCACTGACTCTTATTTTTTTCATCGGTGAATCTGAATAGTTTATTGATGATCTTAAAAAGTCTTTTATGCTCTCTGTCAATGATGTCTACACCAATATTGTATTCGTCTTTCCATACTAACTGACCTTCCATTGTGTAATCCTCCTATAACTAATACTGACAGGGTATTTTCACATTGTTCCACCTGTATATACTGTTATAGTATTCATCAAACACACTTCCGGTACTTACACCGATTCTCCTTTGCAGATTCTCAGCTAATCTGTACTTTCCTTCTCAAAATAAGCGTCAATTTTCTGTTTGATCTCTGCCGGTTTCAGATATTTCGCCAGATATCCGTCTGGTTTCAATAACACCAGCTTCTTCACAGTCACCGGATCCGTCCTGCCCGTAAGGAAGATAATCGGAATATCAGCAAAATCATCCTCTGAGCGGATCATCTCCATTACCTGCTTTCCATCGCAGACCGGCATCTCATAATCCAGCAGTACCAGATCCGGCCTGTCCATGGCAATCGAGCGGATTGCAGACATTCCCGATGATGCCACCGCAATCTCATAATCCTCACACAGAAGCTGCTTCATCCCCTGGCGGATGGTCATGGAATCATCCACAACCAGAATCTTCTTCCTCTGCGGGATGTCCCTCTTCTTAAGATATTCTTCCACTTCTGTCATGGCGTTCTGCGTATCGATTGCAGTTGCCACACCCTTTTCCAGCATATGGGGTGCGACGACACAATAGGCAAAGTACCCTTTCCCCGTGTCAAACAACAGGCTGACCTGCATCTTCTCCTTCTCAAACACATCCTGGAACTGTTCATATGTAAGCAGATTCTCTTCCTTAATCTCGCATCCTTCCGCATCCGGCAGATGCTCCATCACACGCTTTACAAACTGATGCGCCGTTAATCTGCTTACATTGACCAGCATGGTATCCAGCCTGTTCGTCTCGATTCCCATCACTTTTCCTACGGTGTTGATCAGCAGCTTTTCTTCAAATGCCAGGAAGATTTCTCTGTTTTCCTCCTCCTGCTCCGTTCCGTAGACCAGACGGCAGTACAATCCTTTTCCGAACTTTTCTCCGCTGTAGGCAGCGGTAACAACATGGGACTCCAGCCGGAATATGTCGTATAACAGCTGGACAATCACCTTCTTCATCGCTTCCAGTTCTTCTTCCGGAAGAAGGTCCACCCACTTGCTTATGCCTTCCCCTGTAATCGCACGGTCCTCTGTCAGCGTATGACCGATCAGCCATCCGGCACAGACGCCTAAGAAATGGTCTACTGCATTCTCAGAATAATTCGTCTGTTCCAGTTCCGTCTCAAGCGCAGGAAGCAGCTTGAGACGGAATCCCTCGTGAAGACTCCTGTGTACCCGGAGTCCTTCGTATCCGATTGACCTCATGTAATTCTCTTCCTGCTCAAAGTGCTTCATGGCATGATCTTTGAAAAATTTGATTCCTTCCTGGCATGCCCACTGGCTCTTCTTCTCCTCTTTCCCGAACGCAAACAACTTATTGATGATCTTAAACAGCCTCTTATGCTCCTTATCAATAATGTCTACTCCGATATTGTACTCTTCCTTCCATACTAATTGATTCTCCATATGAAACGTTCTTCCACAGATCTTCCGTTTTTCTGTGAAATTTCACTCCTTTCCTAAAATTTGCAGACTCTCTCTGCCAAATGTTACTGTTCATATAAAGCAGTAAATCCTAAAAAATACTATATATGAGTAAATCTGAAATTTTCTCATTAGATAGTATATCACATATTTTACGATTGACAGAAGTGAAAATTCTAAAAAAAGAAACTTTATGGTAAATTAATGATATTGCCGTAACCTGCTTTCCCGGCCAGATCCTTCATACCTTCCATCACTTCTTCTCTGGTGTAGTTGCACTGAATGAGAAAGTCTTCCTCTTTCTCACTCAGATATTGATAGAAAAGCGCAGCAAATGCTATATCGTTCTTATTCCCATAGTCGATACTGCTTAACAGAATATTTTCTGCCGTATTGATGTCACCCTGATCGATCATGGCAATCAGATCATTCAGGTCTTTCCCTGATATCTCATAACGATTTCGGATTTCCTGTTCAACAGACACATACTGCTTTCCAAACATCAGTGAAAAGAGTATTCTGACCATTTCCTTGATGATTCTCATAAGATAATCTTTTTCGTCTTCAAAATTCATCTCCATTACCTCCATACATCACTTCTCTTCATGTATTTCCACCAGGATAATATCAGCTCCGATCTTCCTGATACATTTAAAGGGGATAATATACTCGGAACCGTCGCAGAAAAAACCGCATAATTTTCCTGCTTTCGGGATGACCATTGCTTCGATACATCCATTACATTCATCTATAATCAGGTCAACAATATAGCCCAGTTTTTTACAGTCACAGGCGTTAATGACCTCTTTGTTCTCCAGTTCACATAATCTCATCTTACACCGTCCCATCGCCCATTTTCCTGCTTATCAGAATAAAAATCATATTCCGATACAAAAAAACCGCATACACTACTTATTTGCAGTATATGCGGATCAGAAAAAATCGTGAAACAGCTACTCATCAATATCGATCACAGAAACCGGACAGTCATCCCTTGCCTCTGTCGCTGTACTTTCGTATTCCGGCGCTACCTCTGCATATGCTTCCGCAATACCGTCATCATTGAACCGGAATACTTCCGGGCATGTAGCCACACATGCGCCGCATGAGATACATCCATCGTTTACTCTGGCTTTCATGGGTTATTCCTCCTTGCAGTTTGATATATTCCTGAAATGATTCATTCCTGTCCGGCCTTTCTGAATGGCAGATACCGGTAATTCCAGAAATATGTTTAAGTAGTATACCCATTTTCCGGCTGTCTATTCATCCTGGCTGCATAATCTGATTATCTGATATAAGTCCCTGTCCGGCCTTTCAGAGCCTCTTTCAGCTTATCAAAGGATGTAATCAGCGCACTCCTTCCCTCTCTTTTCTCGATAAAAGCCACGGAAGCGCTGAATTTCGGAAGCATGTTATATTCTCCGAAGTGTCCTTCTTCCATATAATGCTTTGCCTGTTCCAGATTAATCTCTCCCAGTTCTTCCTCCTGCGGCCTTCCCATGTTGATTTTTACCTTCTCTACGCTGGTAAGAATAATCAGCTGGTCTGCGTCAATCTCTTCCGCCATCTTCCCGGCGGCCAGATCTTTCTCAATCACAGCGCTGGCCCCACGCAGATGGTGATCCTGTTCCAGTACCGGGATTCCTCCTCCGCCGCAGGCAACCACGATCTGATCAGCCTCCAGAAGCGCACGGATGGCATCAATCTCCACGATACGGACCGGATTAGGTGCAGACACGATACGGCGGTAGCCTCTGCCCGGTTCCTCCACGATATAGTTCCCTTTCCTGCGTTCTTCGTTTGCTTCTTCCACATTCATATAACGGCCCAGAATCTTGGTCGGAGTATAGAACGCTTCGTCATAGGGATCCACGATCACCTGTGTCAGAATCGTACTGACCGTCCGGTAAATCCCCCGGTCCATCAGTTCCTCCCGGATTCCGTTCTGCAGGTCATACCCGATGTACCCCTGGCTCATGGCCGAACATACGGACATCGGCGCAGGCGTATAGTCCTGATGCGCCTTGCCAAACTCATTCATCGCCGTGTGGATCATTCCCACCTGGGGCGCATTGCTGTGGGTAATCGCTACCTGGTAATCTGCCTCGATCAGGTCTGCAATTACCTTCGCCGTCTTTTTCACCGCCACCTTCTGCTCCGGAAGCGTGGTTCCAAGCGCCCGATGACCTAGTGCAACTACAACTCTTTTCTTCATTGTCTGCCCTTCTTTCCTTTTCCGTCTTTTACCGGATAAAGTTCGTCCATACTTTCTCTTCGTTCTCCGGAAGCCCGAACTCTTTCTTTCCAAGCGCAATACTCTTCATGAGAAATGACATATTTCTCGCAAGAGTACGCATCACCTGCATACCTTCCTCATCCCTTTTTGTCTCATCTGCATTATTTCCGTGGATGCTGTTCCAGTAGCGGCTGGATGCAACCGGCATACCACTGATGGTAAAATATTTGTTCAGTTCGTCAAAGGTGGCTGACAGACCGCCTCTTCTGGCGGAAACAATGCCTGCTCCTACTTTCATCGTTTTGTCAAAATGGGTACTGTAGAACAGGCGGTCTAAGAATGCAATAACAGTTGCATTGGCGGAAGCGTAGTAGACAGGACTTCCTACCACGAGGCCGTCACAGTCTCTGAACTTCTCTGCGGTTTCATTTACCAGATCCTGGAAAACACATTTTCCCGTCCTGCCGCAGGAACCACAGGCAATACACCCCCGGATATCCTGGCCGCCCACCTGGACGAATTCTGTCTCAATCCCCTCCTTCGCAAAAATCTTCTCCATCTCTTGTAATGCAGTATATGTACTGCCCTTTGCGTGAGGGCTTCCGTTGATTAATAATACTTTCATGATCTTCTTACCTCCATTTTCTTATTGTATCATTCACGCAAACATTCGGCAAGAGGGCGGTTTTTCTTTCAGCTTTGACGCTTAAATTTATGTTTACTTTCTTAGAGCACATTGGATTCCAT
>CAJULU010000007.1:66369-83917 GCA_910587575.1 uncultured Dorea sp. | reverse complement strand
ACCTCCACCCGCCCGGCAATCTTTATAACACAAAAGAAGCCTTGAAAGATCAAGGCTTCTCTCATAATGCGGAAGATGGGACTTGAACCCACACAGCTCGAAAGCTACAAGATCCTTAGTCTTGCTCGTCTGCCAGTTCCGACACTTCCGCAAGCAGCATATCTGCTGTCCGTAGATTATAATACTACAAAGGGTATCAAATGTCAACAATAAAAATTATTTTTTTGAAATTCCATATATCCCTGCATTTTAGTGTATAATAGAGAAAGAATATATTTTGTAGAAAAGGAGAAGAACGATGTTAGAAAAGCTGGATTTGACGAAATCACTTGGTAAGGCGGAGTACAAGGAGAAGATGGCAGAATTAATGCCCAGACTTGGGAAACTTCAGAGAGAATGTCGGGAGTTCGGGATTCCGGTTATGATAGCGTTTGAAGGATACGGAGCGTCCGGCAAAGGCGTGCAGGTGGGAGAACTGATCAAAGCCCTTGATCCCCGGGGCTTCGAAGTGTATGCGGTCAAGAACGAGACGGAGGAGGAGCGGCTGCATCCCTTTATGTGGAGATTCTGGACAAAGATGCCTGCAAAAGGACGTTTCGCCATCTATGACAGCAGCTGGTACCGGAAAGTGCTGATTGACCGGTTTGACAAGAAGACAAAGAAGCAGGAACTTTCGGACGCATATCGTTCCATCTGTTCTTTCGAAGAGCAGCTGACGGCAGACGGTATGGTGATAATCAAGATCTTCCTTGCCATTGACAGGAAGGAGCAGAAAAAACGTTTTGACAGACTGCTGGATTCTAAGGAGACTGCATGGAGAGTCAGCGAGGGAGACTTAAAGCGTAATAAAGAGTTTGAAAAATACCAGGACTTCAATGAGGAGATGTTGATGCGCACAGACACAGAGTATGCGCCCTGGAATATCGTAGAGGCGGTAGACCGCAGATTTGCCACGGCAAAGATCTATGCGATTGTGGCGCAGACTCTGGCGGAAAAGGTAGAGGAAGCCAGGAAGCGTACAGCAGCAAAGGAGAAAGCGGCAGAAAGCGCAGAGACCGGAAGTATCCGGGAAGACGTTGCAGAAATGCAGCAGGAAAGTATGGAAAAGCAGGATAAGAAGATGAAGGAATCCATTCTGGGGAAGGCGGATTTAAGCCTTACATACACGAAGGAGGAATACAAAGAGCGTCTTAAGAAACTGCAGAAAAAGATGGAGAAGCTGCACGGAGAACTTTACCGCAGAAGAATTCCGGTGGTCTTAGGATTCGAGGGTTGGGACGCCGGGGGCAAGGGCGGTGCGATCAAGCGTCTGACGGAGAAAATGGATCCCAGAGGGTATGTGGTTCATCCTACGGCTTCCCCCAATGATATCGAGAAGGCCCATCATTATCTGTGGAGATTCTGGGTGGACATGCCAAAGGCAGGCCATGTGACCATATTTGACCGGACGTGGTACGGAAGGGTCATGGTGGAACGGATTGAGGGATTCTGCTCCAGACAGGAGTGGCAGCGTGCGTACCGGGAGATGAACGACATGGAGAAGGATCTGGCGGATGCAGGCGCCATTGTGCTCAAATTCTGGATGCAGATCGATAAGGACGAGCAGGCAAGGAGGTTCCAGGCCAGGCAGGAGAATCCTGAGAAACAGTGGAAGATTACGGATGAGGACTGGCGTAACCGGGAGAAATGGGATCAGTATGAGGCTGCGGTGGATGAGATGCTGATCCGTACGTCCACACCTTATGCTCCATGGATTGTTGTGGAGGGAAACTGCAAATATTTTGCCAGGATCAAGGTGCTGGAGACGGTGGTAGAAGCCATCGAGAAGCGGCTTGACAAAGAAATGCAAAAAAATAAGAAGTAAAATAAAGGAAATCCAGTGCTTTTGTCGAATATTATATATGAGGGTGTAAATAATGTATTATTCCGATGAAGTAATTGAAGAAGTAAGATCAAAAAATGACATTGTAGATGTCATATCCGGTTATGTGAGGCTGCAGAAAAAGGGAAGTTCCTATTTCGGGCTGTGTCCCTTCCACAACGAGAAATCACCGTCGTTCTCTGTCAGCAGGCAGAAGCAGATGTATTACTGTTTTGGCTGCGGGGCGGGGGGCAATGTGTTTACCTTTCTGATGGAATATGAGAACTATTCTTTCGTGGAAGCGCTGAAATACCTGGCGGACCGAGGGGGCGTTAAACTGCCGGAACAGGAATATTCCAAAGAGGCAAAAGAACGGGCGGATACCAAGGCGGTCCTTCTGGAGATCAACAAGCTGGCAGCCCGGTATTATTATGTACAGCTGAAACAGACGCAGGGAGCCCATGCGCTCTCCTATCTGAAGAACAGAGAGTTAAGTGATGACACCATCCGGGCCTTTGGGCTCGGATACTCGAACAAGTACAGTAACGATCTGTATCAGTATCTGAAGTCCAAGGGGTATCAGTCGGAGATGCTTATCAAGGCCGGTCTGATCAGCGTAGATGAGCGGCAGGGCGTGTACGATAAGTTCTGGAACCGGGTGATGTTTCCCATCATGGATGTGAACAGCCGTGTGATCGGGTTCGGCGGCCGTGTCATGGGAGACGGAAAGCCGAAGTATCTGAATTCCCCGGAGACGGTAATCTTCGACAAGAGCCGCAACCTGTATGGGCTGAACCGGGCAAGAAGTTCCAGAAAGCCCTATTTTCTGCTGTGTGAAGGGTATATGGATGTAATTTCGCTCCACCAGGCGGGATTTACCAATGCCGTGGCATCCCTTGGCACGGCGCTGACGCCTGGACATGCCTCTCTGATCAGGCGTTATGTCCAGGAGGTCTATCTGACCTATGACAGTGATGAGGCGGGAACGAAGGCCGCCCTCAGGGCAGTGCCGATTTTAAGAGAAGTGGGGATTACCGCCAGAGTCATCCGCATGGAACCCTACAAAGATCCTGATGAGTTTATTAAGAATCTCGGGGCAGAGGCATTTGAAGAGCGGATCGGGAAAGCAAGGAATGGCTTCATGTTCAGTCTGGAGGTTCTGGAGAAGAGTTATGATCTTCATACCCCGGAGGGAAAGACGGAGTTCATGAGGGAAGCAGCGAGACGTCTTACGGAGTTTGAGGAAGAGATTGAACGCAATAACTACATAGAAGCAGTGGCAGAGGCCTATCATGTAGGAATCGGGGATCTGAAGAATCTGGTGGGGAAAGTTGCTGTACAGGCCGGGCTTGCAGTTCCTGCAAAGCGGCCGAAGCAGACGAACCAGCAGCATGGCGGGAAAGAGGACGGAATTGTGAAGTCCCAGAAGATCCTGCTGACCTGGCTGATTGAGGATGAATCTGTTTTCCGGCAGATCAGACCGTATATTGCACCGTCAGATTTTTCCGAGGGTATCTACCGGACGGTTGCAGAGCTTCTCTATGAACAATACGAGGCGGGAGAAGTGAATCCGGCCAGGATCATGAACCATTTTGCAGACGAGGAAGAGCACCGGGACGTGGCCGGCCTGTTTCATACCAGGATACGGGAACTGACCTCGGCGAAGGAGCAGGAGAAGGCTCTGAAAGAAACGGTCCTGCGTGTAAAGAACCATAGTATAGAAGAAGCGGCAAAGCAGCTGGATCCAACGGATATGCCAGGGCTTCAGAAGCTGATGGATGTAAAAAGGGAGATGCAGGATATCCAAAAACTGCATATTTCTATAAATTAAGGATAAAATATAAGCAAGCAATGAGAGGATGGGCACTATATGGAAGAAAACATAGTGAAATTTGAAGAGAAATTAAAAGATCTGGTCTCTCTGGGAAAAAAGAAGAAGAGTATTCTGGAAGTACAGGAAATTAATGATTTCTTTTCAGATATGGAACTGGAGCCAGATCAGATGGAGAAGGTCTTCGAGTACCTGGAATCGCACAATATTGACGTGCTGCGTATCAGCGGGGATGACGATGACCTTGATGATGTGGATATTCTGATTTCCGAGGAAGACGATGTGGATATGGAGAAGCTGGATCTGTCCATCCCGGACGGAATCAGTATTGAGGATCCGGTCCGCATGTATCTCAAAGAGATCGGCAAGGTTCCGCTTCTGACTGCGGATGAAGAGGTAGATCTGGCAAGCAGGATGGCAGAAGGGGATGAGGAAGCCAAGAAACGTCTTGCGGAAGCGAATCTGCGTCTGGTTGTCAGTATTGCAAAGCGTTACGTGGGGCGCGGGATGCTGTTCCTGGATCTGATCCAGGAAGGGAACCTGGGGCTTATCAAGGCGGTTGAGAAGTTTGATTACCGCAAGGGATTCAAGTTCAGTACCTATGCCACATGGTGGATCCGCCAGGCCATTACCCGGGCTATTGCGGATCAGGCGAGAACAATCCGTATTCCGGTTCATATGGTAGAGACGATTAACAAATTAATCCGTGTGTCCAGACAATTGCTGCAGGAACTTGGGCGGGAGCCCACGCCGGAGGAGATTGCGGAGGAACTGGACATGCCTGTGGAGAGGGTTCGTGAAATTCTGAAGATTTCCCAGGAACCAGTGTCTTTAGAGACCCCCATCGGCGAGGAGGAGGATAGTCATCTGGGAGACTTTATCCAGGATGACAATGTACCGGTGCCGGCAGAGGCGGCGGCACAGACGCTTCTGAAGGAACAGCTTGACGAGGTTCTGGGAACCTTGACAGAGAGAGAACAGAAGGTTTTGAGATTACGGTTCGGCATGAATGACGGACGTGCGCGTACACTGGAGGAAGTCGGGAAGGAATTCGACGTCACAAGGGAACGTATCCGCCAGATCGAGGCGAAAGCCTTACGGAAGCTCCGGCATCCAAGCCGCAGCAGAAAATTAAGAGATTATCTGGATTAAGAAAGAGGCGCCTATGGAACTATCAAGAAGACTTTATGCGGTTGCAAGTCTTGTGACAGAGGGCGCCTCTGTTGCAGATGTTGGAACGGATCACGGCTACATACCCATTTATCTGATGCAGAAGAATATTGCGTCCAAGGTGATCGCACTGGATATCAACGGCGGACCCCTTAAGCGGGCCAGGATGCATATTATCGGATATAATCTCAAGGGGCAGATTGAGACACGGCTGTCTGACGGCCTTTCGGCGGTTCAGCCTGGGGAAGTGGATACGATGATTGCCGCCGGTATGGGAGGCGGTCTGGTGATTAAGATTCTGGAAGAAGGACAGGAAGTGGTGAAGAGCCTGAAAGCATGCATCCTGCAGCCACAGTCAGAGGTGTGGCGGGTGCGCAGGTATCTTCTGGATCACAATATGAATATTATTGATGAGGACATGGTGGAGGAGGACGGAAAATATTATCCGATGATGCGGGTGGTTCATGGGGAATCACCAAGGTACGCAGAGTGTGAGTATATTTTCGGGAAGCGGCTTCTGGAGAAGAAGAATCCGGTTCTTGAGAAGTTCCTTCACAGGGAACTGGATATCCGGGAAGGAATATTTAAGGAGCTGAGCCATCATGTGGGAAGCGAAGGAGCCAGGGAACGTATGCAGGAGATCAGAAGAGAGATGATGATGATCAGCAGAGCCCTTGGATATTATTGTATTCATCCGGACCTGTAAAATGTGATGGGCCAGGGTGAGGAGAAAGCCCGGATGGGGCATGTGAGTTCGTCTGGAAAGGTGGAGTTGGATGTTATGTAAGGATGTCATGGCTGTGCTGGAAGAAAACTTCGCAAGAAGCTATGCCATGGACTGGGACAATGTGGGACTTCTGGTGGGAAGGGAGGAGAAACCGGTCAGAAGGATTTATGTCGCACTGGATGCGACGGATGAAGTGATTGACGAGGCGGCACGGTGGGGTGCGGATCTGCTGGTGACACATCATCCGCTGATCTTCTCCGGGATGAAGCGGATTACCGGACAGGATTTTATCGGGCGGCGTGTACTTAGCCTGGCCCGGAGGGATATTGCGTATTATGCCATGCACACGAATTATGACGTGGTCCGTATGGGGAAGCTGGCAGCAGACAGGCTGAAACTCATGCGTCAGGATGTCCTTGAGGTCACCTGCGAAGGGCAGCAGCCGGATCACGGAGAGAATGAGGTATGCCGGGAAGGAATCGGGAGAACCGGTTATCTGGCAGAACCGGTTCCTTTAGAGGACTGCTGTGAATGGGTGAAGAAAGCCTTTTCACTGGAGGCGGTCCGGGTGTTCGGGGATCTGAAGAAGCCGGTGCATAAGGTGGCAGTATGTCCCGGGTCCGGAAAGAGCGTAATCAGAGATGCTCTTGGCAGAAGTGCGGATGTACTGATTACCGGGGATATGGGACATCATGAAGGGATAGATGCCGCAGCCCAGGGGATGGCTGTGATCGATGCGGGGCATTACGGGCTGGAATACATTTTCGTGGAAGACATGAAAGAGTATCTGCAGGAGAAAATAACGGGGGCAGAGGTTCTTGCGGCGCCTGTAAAGCATCCGTATGTGAATTTATAGTATATGGAGCAGAGAGGGGAAATCATAGGAAAGAGGTGAAGATATGAGCAGAGAGAGGCAGTCAGATCAGATGGAAGAGATGTGCGGCAGCCATCAGACAGGAGACCAGGCAAATGTAGAAATGTATCGGGTCCAGATCGGGGATGAGATCCGGCTCTATGCGGCAGGGACTACATATCATGAGATTGCCATGGAATATCAGAAGGACTATGAGGACGATATTGTACTGGTATTCGTCAATGGGAAACTGCAGGAATTATTTAAACGGCTGAAAGGGGACTGTACCCTTGCCTTTGAGACTACTGCCGGGGAGATTGGAAACCGGACTTACCGGCGAAGTATCAAGCTGATGATGGTAAAGGCTGTCTATGACGTGGCGGGGCATGACGTAGTTCAGAAAGTAAGGATCCATTTTTCCGTGAGCAAAGGATATTACTGTACGGTGGCAGGGAATGTTTCCGTGGATCAGGAGTTTCTGGATCTTGTGGAAGCAAGAATGCGCAGGATGGTGGAAATGGATATGCCGATCTGTAAGCGGTCCATCCAGACGGACGAGGCCATTGCCCTGTTCGGGCGGCATGGGATGCATGACAAGGAACGGCTGTTCCGCTACCGCCGGGTTTCCAAGGTCAATATATACAGTATGAATGAATTTGAGGATTATTATTACGGGTACATGGTTCCCAGTGCAGGATATCTGAAATATTTCCGTCTCCATCTGTATGATGAGGGATTCGTTGTGCAGATGCCGGTCAGGTCTGCGCCCAGGGAGGTGCCGCCCTTCGAGCCGCAGAACAAATTGTTCCGTGTACTGAGAGAGTCGGTAAAATGGGGGGATCTCCAGGGAATCGAGACGGTAGGCGCCCTTAATGACAGGATTACGAAAGACGGGGTCCACGATGTGGTTCTGGTCCAGGAGGCGCTGCAGGAGAAGAAGATTGCGGAGATTGCATCGCAGATTGCCGCACGGCCGGAATTGAAATTCATTCTGATCGCAGGTCCCTCCTCATCTGGAAAGACCACATTTTCCCACAGGCTGTCCGTGCAGCTTAGGGCCAATGGATTAACGCCCAGGCCGATTGCCGTGGACAACTATTTCGTGGAGCGGGAGGAGAATCCAAGGGACGAGACGGGTGCCTTTGACTTTGAATGCCTGGAGGCGGTGGACGTGGAACTGTTTAACCGGCAGCTAAATGAACTGCTGGACGGCAGGGAAGTGGTGATTCCTACCTTCAATTTCGTGACAGGGCATAAGGAGTACGGGACGCAGACTACCAGGCTTAACGAGAATGACGTCCTTGTGATCGAGGGGATCCATTGTCTGAATCCGAAGATGACGGAGAATCTTCCGGATGAAAATAAGTTTAAGATCTATATCAGTGCGCTGACCCAGTTAAATGTTGACGAGCATGACCGGATTCCGACTACGGATGGAAGGCTGCTGCGGCGTATTGTGAGGGATGCCAGGACCAGAGGATCTTCCGCCCAGCGTACGATACAGATGTGGCAGTCCGTCAGAAGAGGGGAGGAGAAGTTTATCTTCCCGTACCAGGAGGAAGCGGACGTTATGTTCAACTCAACGCTGATCTATGAACTGGCGGTGCTGAAGATCTATGTGGAGCCGCTGCTTTTCGGGATTGACAGGAACTGCCCGGAGTTCCTGGAGGCGAAGAGGCTGCTGAAATTCCTGGATTATTTTGTGGGGATCGGGAGTGAGAATGTGCCGACCAATTCGCTGCTGAGAGAATTTATCGGGGGCGGGTGTTTTAAGGTCTGAGTATTGTCTGGCATGACGATGATTATTTTTCCATCAAGTTCTTGAATAGATAGATGAAGAAATAGCGATTGAGGTTGGGAATTGTTTTTTAGATTCCTGACCTTATTTTTGTTTATTTCAGATTTCCTTATACTTTCCTTATAATTTCCCCTTATTCTTATCTTGTAGTTCAGTGATAGACCGTGAATGCGCTGTCAGGTATCTGGCCAGGCAGAATATTCACAGGCAGGAGATAGGAGGAAAGGTCTATGAATCAAAACATCTTATTAGAAACCAGGTGTCTTACAAAGTCATTTCGTAATCACCATGCCGTTCATCAAGTTTCTCTTTCAGTCCCCAGGTGCTGTATATACGGGCTTCTCGGCCCCAATGGAGCCGGGAAATCCACACTGTTAAAAATGCTGACAGGAATCCTGCGCCCCACGGGAGGCCGGATTCTCTTTGACGGCCACGAGTGGAGCCGGAAGGATCTGGCAGAAACCGGCGCATTGATCGAGACGCCGCCGGTGTATGAGAATCTGTCGGCATGGGAGAATCTGAAAGTCCGTGCACTGCTTTTAGGGGTGTCAGATGAGCGGATCCGGGAAGTGCTGGAACTGGTGGATTTAGCTGATACAGGGAAGAAAAAGGCCGGAGCGTTTTCCATGGGAATGAAACAGCGGCTTGGAATTGGAATCGCACTTCTTTCCAGGCCCAGACTGCTGGTGCTTGACGAACCCCTGAATGGCCTGGATCCCATCGGAATCAGGGAATTGCGGCAGATGATCAGGAGATTCCCCAAAGACGGGATGACGGTGATTGTATCCAGCCACATCCTTGGTGAGATTGCCCAGACGGCAGATTACATCGGGATCATCGTAAACGGAGAGCTTGGATATCAGGGCGGGATGCCTGAGGCCGGCCGCCTGGAAGAACTGTTCCTGAAAACAGCGGCAAGGGAACCTTTCGCAGCAGATAATGACGGGGAGGTGGGATAGATGGGGAAGTATTATCTTGCGGAACGGCTGAAAAACCGTCACACATCTGTGGGGAAGCTGATTCTGCTGATGCCGGTGGCTGCCGTGTGTCTTGCGGCATGGCTGACCATGGAGTATTTTACGATTGACAGTTATAACTGGTGGTATATGTTCCTGTTTCCGGGAATGACTGCGGTAATCTGTGCCGTGGCAGGGGGCCTGGATAAGAAGATGGGAGACCGGGCGGTTCTGGCGCTTCCGGTGGACATGGGAGCGGTCTGGGACGCAAAAGTTCTGTACGGATTCCGGTGTATGGGGATATCCCTTCTGGTATTTCTGACCGTTACGCTGCTGACCGGTACAGGGCTTGCACAGATGTTCCAATATCATTTCCGGATGAATCCATCGGTATCCGGACAGATTCTGGCAGTGGCAGTTCTGTATGTGACGTCGCTGTGGCAGATTCCCGTCTGTCTGCTTCTTCAGCAGAAGCTGGGCATGTTTCCTATGCTTCTGATTCATATGGGGAGTTATTGCCTGGGTGCGGTGGAACTGTCCCTTCACGCCTGTTTCATGCTGCTTCCGGGCGGGATTGCGGCAAGGATGATGTGTATCATTCTGAAAATACTTCCCAACGGACTGACGGCGGAACCAGGCAGTCTCACATTCTCTCCGGAATTACTGGAAAGGAAGGGACTGCTTGCGGGGATTGTGGCTTCACTACTGTGGCTTGCTTTATTCTGGTTCGCAGGACGCAGGTGGTTTGAACGAAAGACAGAGAAGTAAAGGAGAGATGCAACGTGTATCATACTGGAAAGAGAAGGGCAGTGAAGACTGTATGCAGTCATGTAAAAACAAGAGGAGAATTCTACCGGAATGTCCGGGGAGAGGTCTGGAAAATGCGTCATACCCTGCTTCCCTGGCTGCATCTGCTGGTTCCCCTGTCGGGGATTCTGGTATTTCTCGCCTACTATTCATTTGCGGCATGGAGTGATGAGGGAAAAGTATCCGGCTATATAGAAACCCTTTCCATCGTGTTCCCTCTGGTGATTAGCATCGTCTGTTCCCTCTCTGTGGAACTGGAAGAGAAAGGGCATTTTCAGACATTTCTGGGCGTAGCGGTCTGCCGCAGGAATCCGCTGCTTGCCAAATGGCTGATTCTTACGGGGATGGGATTTGCGGCAGTCTTACTGTCCATGTCTGGATTCACCGCAGGATTCCGGCTGATGTCTGGCAAAACGGTACTGTCGGCAGGAAAGGCTCTGGCCCTGGCGGCTGTACTGATGCCCGGCGGAATGAATCTTTATCTGTTTCATCTGTTCTTAAATCTTGCGTTCTCCAAAAGTGTGTCCCTGTGTGTGGGAACTGTGGAACTGGTTGTTGCCGCATTGTTTCTGACCGGGCTTGGGGACGGGCGGTGGCAGTTCTTCCCCTGTGCCTGGGGTGGCAGATGGAGCGTATTTCTGTTACAATACTGGAAGGGAAATGGGACGGCAGCCGGAAACGCTATGCCGAAAGACCTGGCCTGCGGCGTGTCCGTTACTATCCTGCTATGGTGCGGTATCCTGCTGTGGTTCCGTTATTATGAAGGAAGACCGTTGAAAGACTGAGAGGACGGGCAGCATTATGACAATACCTTGGGTTAGAAGAAGTGCTGACAGAAACCAGAACAGGAATAAAAGGGGAGAGGAAGAATGGCAAAAATACTGGCAGTAGACGATGATAAGCAGATTCTGAAATTAATCAGAAATGCGTTGTCAAAAGAGGGATATGACGTGACGGTACTCAGTGATCCTACCGAAGTCCGAAGGCTTAGGCCTGCGGATTACCAGTTGATCCTTCTGGATGTGATGATGCCGGGAATGGATGGATTTGCCGTGTGCGAGGAAATCCGGGATTTGGTAGACTGCCCGATTCTGTTTCTGACGGCAAAGACGAAAGAGGCAGATATTATGAGAGGGCTTGGCCTTGGCGGGGACGACTATATCACCAAGCCCTTCGGGATCGGCGAGCTGCGGGCACGGGTAGAGGCCCATCTGCGCAGAGAAACGAGAGAGAAGAAGCATGTGGTGTCAGTAGGCAGCGTCCAGTTCTGCCTCAGGGAGAAAAAGGTGCGTTATGGGGAGACGGAACTGGAGCTGACCAGGAGTGAGTATGCCATCTGTGAATATCTGGGGATGAATCATGGACAGGTATTCTCAAAGGACAGGATTTATGAGCATGTATTCGGCTATGAGAAGGAAAGCGATTCTTCTGTGATTACGGAGCATGTGAAAAATATCCGTGCGAAATGTCAGAGGGCGGGGTTTCAGCCTATTGAGACGGTATGGGGGATTGGATACAGATGGAGATAAAGAGGCGGGAAAAGACGATTACTTCCGTATTTCTGAGGTACGTCATTTTCTATACGGCGGGAGTCCTGTTCTGGCTGTTTGTGATATTCATGATTTATTTCGTGCTGGAAGTAACCGGAGAAGTCCTTCCGGCAAACCATATGGAGACACAGCTTAACGGATCCGCAGAGGAGATCAGGACGGCGGATAAGGTCACGGAGGAATTATTGCCGGATGGCTGCGGGTACGGGGTGTTTGAATATGACGGAACCTGGCTCTATGGTACGTTTTCCGAAGAAGATGCAGGGGAGGTGTGGGAGCAGTATCAAAAGAACAGCATTTATGCCGGGGGAAACGGATATCTGCGGTTTTTCCTGCGTAAGAACGGGGAGATCTGTATCGTAAGGTATGAGATATCCACCCGGTTCCGCAATGAGGTTCTGGAGAGATATCTTCCAGATCCGGATATCCTTATGGTTCTTTCTTTTGTTGTTCTGTTTCTCATCCATACGGCCGTGGTATCACGTCTTTTTGGAAAATATATGAGGAAAAGGCTGGGCGTATTACATGAGGTGACGGCAAAGATCCGGAATCAGGATCTGGAGTTTGAGGAAGAGCACTCGGAATTAAAGGAGATTGAAGAGGTTCTGGATTCTCTGAACCGGATGAAGGAGGCTCTGAAGACATCCCTGTACAGGCAGTGGAATCTGGAGAAAAGCAAAGAAGAGCAGATTGCGGCCCTGGCCCATGATATTAAGACTCCGCTTACGGTGATCCGGGGAAATGCGGAACTGCTGGCAGAGGGAGATCTTTCCCCGGACGAGAGGGAGTACGATCAGGATATCCGGCAGGGGGTGGGAATGATAGAAGAATATCTGTCAATTTTGAATGAGTTACTGGCTGAAGAGAATGACAACAGGAAGATGGACCAGGATCCTGTTAAAGAAGAGCTGTTCTGTGGGGAACTTGCAGACTGCTTCATGGAGGAGGCAAGGCTTCTGACATCGGCAGGGAAGCGGCCGGTTCTGTTCCGGCGAAAGGAACTGTATGGAAAGATCCTCTGCAGCCGGAGTCAGCTTATGAGGGCATTTCATAATATTTTAGGCAATGCCATGGATTATAGTCCGGCAGACGGGGAGATAGAGATCTCGATGGAAATGAGGACGGAGAAGGGGAAGGAATATCTGGCTGTTATCATTGCAGATGAAGGACCGGGATTTTCCAGACAGGATATCAGGCATGCCAAAGAACGGTTCTATCAGGGGGACTTAAGCCGCAGCAGCCGGAATCATTATGGGATCGGGCTTCATACTGCCGATCGGTTTCTGGCGTCCCAGGGAGGATATCTGAGGATTGGGAATACGCAGACAGGAGGAGCCATGGTGACGATGGGAATCAGAATCGTCAGCTAGTACATCGGAAAATCAGGCAAGTTATTGGGCTGTTTTATTCACAAAAGGGGAGGGGCTGCCTGTGACAGCCCCTCAATCAATTCTCCATATTCTTATTGGCCGTAGAAAGCATAAGCTTGATCCGGTTCAGCTGATTTACCTCGCTGGCTCCGGGATCGAAGTCAATGGCCACGATATTTGATTCGGGATACCGCCGCCGCAGTTCTTTGATGACCCCTTTCCCCACTACATGGTTCGGAAGACAGGCAAAGGGCTGTGTACATACAATGTTCGGTGCGCCGTTATGAATCAGTTCCAGCATTTCCCCGGTGAGAAACCATCCTTCCCCGGTCTGGTTGCCAAGAGACACGATCTCAGAGGCCATTTTCCCCAGTTCCCGGATATCTGCAGGCGGATCAAAGTGCCGGCTTGCCTCAAATGCCTTGTCGGCAGGCGCCCGGAACCACTCAAGCGCCTTGATGCCCAGGTTACCGATGACAGCCTTGGATTTCTTCATGCCCAGGTGGGACACTTTAAAGTTCTGGTTATAGAAACAGTAGAGCAGAAAGTCCAGAAGATCCGGCACAACGGCTTCAGCGCCTTCGCTCTCCAGCAGTTCCACAAGATAATTGTTGGCAGCAGGAAGAAATTTTACCAGAATCTCACCTACCACACCCACCCGGGGTTTCTTTACATCCAGCAGTTCGATATTCTGGTCAAAATCCTTGATAATCTCCCGGCATAACCGCTGAAACCTGCGCCGGGACGGATAACCGCTGCTCAGGAAATCTTTGCAGACTTCTGCCCATTTCTCATGCATGGCATCCGCAGAACCTTTGACAGCCTCGTATGGCCGGATCCGGTAGACGCATTTCATGAAAATATCCCCGAACACGATTGCATAGATTCCTCTCAGTACAAGAGGAAGGGTCAGTTTAAACCCGGGATTCCCTTCCAGGCCGCTTAAGTTGAGGGAAATAACCGGAATGTGCTCATATCCCGCTTTCTTAAGCGCCCTCCGGATGAATCCGATATAGTTGGAAGCCCGGCATCCGCCGCCGGTCTGGCTGATGATGACGGCCAGATGGTCCGTGTCGTATCTGCCGGACAGAATGGCCTCCATAATCTGTCCTACCACCATCAGGGAAGGATAGCAGGCATCGTTATTTACATACTTCAACCCTACGTCCACTGCCTGTTTATTGTCATTGGGCAGAACCTTGATGTTGTATCCCGAGGCCGCAAACGCCGGTTCTAACAGGTCAAAATGGATGGGTGACATCTGCGGGCAGAGGATGGTGCAGCTTTTGCGCATTTCCTTGGTAAATGGAACCTTCGTAATGGCGGAAGAGTGGATGTTCCGTTTCTCATTGCGTTTTTCCCGTACCCGGATGGCCGCAAGCAGAGAGCGCACCCGGATTCTTGCGGCTCCTAAGTTATTCACCTCGTCAATCTTCAGAGAGGTGTAGATCTTGTCAGAATCATTCAGGATGGAAGCCACCTGGTCCGTGGTCACGGCATCCAGTCCGCAGCCAAAGGAATTCAGCTGGATCAGATCCAGATTGTCCTTAAGCTTCACATAATTGGCCGCCGCATACAGACGGGAATGGTACATCCACTGATCCATGACGTTCAGCGGGCGTTCCGCCGGGTGCAGGTGGGAGATGGAATCTTCCGTCAGCACCGCAATGTTGTAGGAATTGATCAGTTCCGGTATGCCGTGGTTCACTTCCGGGTCAATATGATAAGGGCGTCCCGCAAGGACGATTCCCCGGTTGCCGGTCCTGTTCAGATATTCAAGGGTTTCCTCGCCCTTTCTGCGCATATCCTCCCGGCATGCCGCCAGTTCCGTCCAGGCCGTATGTACGGCAGAACGGATATCTGCCGCAGGAATCGCAAATTTCTCTGACAGCTCCTCTATCAGCCGGTAAGAAACCGTCTCCTCGCTTTCCAGTGACAGGAAGGGGTGAATGAAGTCCACCTCTCCGTTTACGATGGCGTCAATGTTGTTCTTGATATTCTCCGGGTAGGAGGTGACGATCGGGCAGTTATAGTGGTTGCTGGCCGTCTGGAATTCATTTCTCTCATAGGGAATGCTGGGGTAGAAGATCCTGTGTATTCCCTGGTTGATCAGCCACTGTACATGGCCGTGGGCCAGTTTCGCCGGATAACACTCGGACTCACTGGGAATGGATTCAATCCCGAGTTCGTAGATTTTCCGGGTCGAAGCAGGGGAGAGCACCACCTGGAAGCCCAGAGTATGGAAAAATGTAAACCAGAAGGGATAGTTCTCGTACATGTTCAGTACCCTGGGAATGCCGATCACGCCCTTGGTGGCCTCGAATCCCTCGAGAGGGGTATAATCAAAATACCGATGTAGCTTATATTCAAACAGGTTCGGCAGACGGTTGTCTGATTTTTCCTTTCCAAGTCCCCGTTCGCAGCGGTTCCCGGTGATGAACTTCCTTCCGCCGCTGAAATGATTGATAGTCAGACGGCAGTTGTTGGTACATCCCTTGCATTTGGCCATGGTAGTGGAATACTCAAGAGCCTCGATCTCCTCAATGGAGAGCATGGTGGTTCCTTCGCAGTCCAGATAACGCTCCCTGGCGATCAGTGCAGCGCCGAAAGCGCCCATGATCCCGGCGATGTCCGGACGGATAGCCTCGCAGCCTGCGATTTTCTCGAAACTGCGCAGCACTGCATTGTTGTAAAATGTGCCGCCCTGTACCACGATATGGTTTCCAAGTTCGGAAGCGCTGGATACTTTGATGACCTTGAACAGTGCGTTCTTAATCACAGAGTACGCAAGTCCGGCAGATATGTCGGCAACTTCGGCTCCTTCTTTCTGGGCCTGTTTTACCTTCGAGTTCATGAATACCGTACAGCGTGTGCCAAGATCAATGGGATTATGGGCAAACAGCGCTTCATGGGCAAAGTCTTCCACAGAGTAATTCAGAGACCTGGCAAAAGTCTCGATAAAAGAACCGCAGCCGGAGGAACAGGCTTCATTGAGCAGCACGTTATCCACGGTCTGGTTCTTAATTTTGATGCATTTCATATCCTGTCCGCCGATATCCAGGATGCAGTCCACATCCGGCTCAAAATAAGAGGCGGCATAGTAATGGGACACGGTCTCCACTTCCCCTTCATCCAGAAGGAGGGCCGACTTGATCAATGCCTCTCCATAGCCTGTTGAGCAGGAATGGACAATCTCAACGCCTTCCGGCAGCCGGGTGTAAATGTCCTTAATGGCGGTGATGGTGGTGCCAAGAGGATCCCCGTCGTTATTATGATAGAAAGAGTACAGTAAGGTTCCGTCATCGCCTACCAGAGCGGCTTTGGTGGTGGTGGAACCGGCATCGATTCCCAGGAATGCCTTGCCGGTGTAGCTTGCCAGATCCTTGACCGGAACCTGGTGCTTTGCATGGCGCTTCTCAAATGCGTGGAAATCCGCCTCGCTTGTGAACAGCGGTTCCATCCGGTCAACTTCGAATTCCATCTTGATCCTGCCTTCCAGACGGCTCTGCATCTCCTGTAAGGATACCCGCCTGTCCTTTTTGGAATTCATGGCAGAACCGATGGCTGCAAACAGATGGGAATGATTCGGGGCAATGGTATGCCGGTCGTCAAGCTTCAGAGTCCGGACAAAGGCCTCTTTCAGTTCGGAAAGAAAGTGGAGAGGCCCGCCTAAGAACGCCACATGTCCCCGGATCGGCTTGCCGCAGGCCAGACCGCTGATCGTCTGGTTTACCACGGCCTGGAAGATGGATGCAGCCAGGTCTTCCTTGGATGCGCCGTCATTGATCAGAGGCTGGATATCAGATTTGGCAAATACCCCGCACCTTGCGGCAATGGAGTAAAGGGACTGGTAATTTTTCGCATATTCATTCAGTCCCGAGGCGTCTGTCTGGAGAAGGGAAGCCATCTGGTCGATGAAAGAACCGGTTCCGCCGGCACAGACGCCGTTCATGCGCTGTTCCACGTTCCCGCCTTCGAAGTAAATAATCTTGGCATCTTCTCCGCCAAGTTCGATGGCCACGTCCGTCTGAGGGGCATAGTCCTGTAAGGCGGTGGAAACGGCGATCACTTCCTGGACGAAGGGGACGTCGAGATGTGTGGCGAGGGTCAGTCCGCCGGAGCCGGTGATGACCGGAGAGGCGTAGATTCCCCCTAATTTATAGACTGCCCGCCCGAGAAGGTCAGACAAGGTTTCCTGAATATTAGCATAATGCCTTTCGTAATCGGAAAAGGCGACATCATTATCCTTATCGAGTATTGCGATTTTCACAGTGGTTGAACCGATGTCAATGCCCAGTGTATACAATTCGTTTTTACTCATAAATAACACTCCTTTGCGGCTATCATCTATATAGCCTGTAACATTATACGACAAAAAATTTAAAATAACAATTAAGAAAATGCTATAGATATATAAAAAAGTTGTAAAGTTTCGTGGCAGAATTGACAAATAGTGCGTAAAACGGTAGAATTACTACAGTATAAAAGTGATGTTAAGAGTTTGTTAAAAATCATGAACAGTTAAGGAGTCTGGCTTATGGATAATTGGCTTTCAAAGCTTGAGAGAAAGTTTGGCAGGTATGCAGTCCCCAATCTTATGTATTACATTATTATACTTTATGCTG
>CAJULU010000007.1:63659-66359 GCA_910587575.1 uncultured Dorea sp. | reverse complement strand
GCGTCGTGGATGGGATCTCCAGAGCACCGTGCGAACATATTGAATCCGGATTTTTATTATCAGTTTCTGAGTCTTGACGCACGGGCGGTTCTGCATGGACAGATCTGGCGGGTGGTGACCTTTATTATCCAGCCGCCTTCCGGCAGTGCGGTTTTCATAGTGTTTGCCTTATATCTGTATTATATGATCGGTCAGCAGTTAGAGCAGGCATGGGGACCGTTCCGGTTTAATCTTTACTTCTTCTCCGGAATGCTGTTTCATGTAATCGCCGCATTACTGGCCTACGTGATTACGGGTGTGGTGCTGCCGCTGTCGGTCTGGTATCTGAATATGTCTTTGTTTTTTGCCTTTGCGGCACTCTATCCGGATGTGCAGTTCCTGGTGTTTTTTGTGATTCCGGTCAAGGTGAAGTATCTGGCGCTGATTGATGCGCTGTATTTCATTTACCCGGTCATCCAGGTATTTCTTCCGGCATACGGGGGGAATGCCCTCTATGGAGTCTACTATAAGGCGAACGCATTAGGAGCGGTGATTTCTGTCCTGAATTTCCTGATCTTCTTCCTGGGGTCAAGGAATATGAGGCCGTATACACCGCAGCAGAGAAGGAGAAAGAGAGAATTTCAGCAGAATATAAGAAGGGCGCAGCGTCCGGTACAGAGTTATGCCAACGGCGCAAAGCATATGTGTGCCATCTGTAAGAGGACTGAACTGGATGATCCGAATCTGGAGTTTCGGTATTGCTCCAAATGTAACGGCAATTACGAATACTGCCAGGATCATCTGTTCACACATACACACGTCAAGTGAAGAAACTAAATAGCAGGAGGAAGACGAAACAATGAAGAAGACAAAGATCATATGTACGCTTGGACCAAGGACTGATGATGACGAGCTGATGAGGAGCCTGGTTCAAAAAGGCATGGATATTGCCAGATTCAACTTTTCCCATGGAACCCATGAAGAGCAGAAGGCACGGATGGACAGACTGAAGAGGATCCGCGACGAGGAAGGAAAGCCCATTGCCATTCTTTTAGATACCAAGGGGCCGGAGATCCGTACGGGTGTGCTGAAGGACGGGAAGAAGGTCATGCTGAACGAGGGGGATACCTTTGTTCTGACGGCGGAAGAACTGGCCGGAGATGCCGGCAAGGTATCCATTACATATGAAGGTCTTGTGGATGATGTCCAGGTGGGAAGCACCATTCTGATTGACGATGGGCTGATCGGACTTCGCGTCAAGGCAAAGAATGGCCGGGAGATTGTCTGTACGGTGGTGAACGGCGGAGAACTTGGCGAGCGGAAGGGGATTAATGTCCCCAACGTACCGGTCCGGCTTCCGGCGATTACGGAGAAGGACAGAGAGGACATCCGGTTTGGTGCAGAACAGAACATTGACTTTATTGCAGCGTCCTTTGTGCGTAATGCGGAGTGTATTCTTGAGATCCGGGCTTTCTTAAAGGAGTGTAAGGCGCCGAATATCCCAATCATTGCGAAGATTGAGAATGCGGAAGGAATCAAGAATATTGATGAGATCATCCGCTGCGCAGACGGAATCATGATAGCAAGAGGAGATCTGGGTGTGGAGATTCCTGCTGAGGAGGTGCCTTATCTGCAGAAGCTGATCATTCAGAAATGTAACGAGAATTATAAGCCGGTCATCACTGCCACCCAGATGCTGGACTCCATGATGCGCAATCCCCGTCCCACCAGAGCGGAAGTAACGGACGTGGCCAATGCGGTCTATGACGGGACGGATGCCGTGATGCTCTCCGGTGAGACGGCCCAGGGCAAGTATCCCCTGGAAGCGCTGCGGATGATGGTGCATATCGTGGAAGATACGGAGCAGCACCTGGATTATGAGATGCTGATGAAGAAGACGGAAGCACATCACATGAAGAGTACCTCCAGCGCACTGTGCCATGCAGCGGTGACGACGGCCAATAATTTAAGGGCAAGATGTATCATCACGCCTACCGTGTCCGGTGTGACGGCAAGGGTGGTATCCAAGTTCAAGCCTCGCATGGACATCATCGGCGTGACTCCGAATGAGGCTGCACTGCGCAGGATGCAGTTATACTGGGGCATTATTCCTCTGAAGTCTATTCCGCTTAGTTCTACGGAGGATGTCTGCAACGGAGCCATTGACCTGGTGTGTGCAAAGCAGATGGCAGAGGCGGGCGACATTGTGGTGCTGACGGCAGGGATTCCGGCGGCCAATGTGACGGCAGAGCGGGGCGGCGCAAGCAATATTATGCGGATTACAGTGATTGAATAGTGATTGAATAAGCAAATTGCAGACGAGGTTGTCAGGAGATGGTTTTATGCATCATTTCTGACAGCCTCGTTTTCATCCATATATTCATGAAATTATTGTAAAAAGATGTTGACACGTACAGAATGATACAGTAAAGTGTTCCCTGTGAGAACTACTAGAACGCATCCATCACATTTGGGTATCAGGGTTGTGAGATGCGGGATACATAAGGGATGAGGAGTGAAGAATTGGAACAAGTATCATTTACAGAACGCCTGATGGAGTTCGGGCTGACGCGTCAGGAGGCGAATATTTACCAGTGCCTGCTCACCGAGGGGAAGGTGACGGGATATGAAGTGGCCAAGCAGACTGGAATTTCCAGGTCCAATGCGTATAATTCGCTGGCGAATATGACGGAGAAGGGCGCCGCCTATCTGGTGGAGGAA
>CAJULU010000007.1:60951-63649 GCA_910587575.1 uncultured Dorea sp. | reverse complement strand
CGATCATCTGCCTTCCGAGAAGACCTATGTGGATGGGTATATCACTATTGAGGGCGCAGAACATATCCTGGATAAGATGCGTAACATTCTGATGAACGTAGAAGAGAGGGTTTTTATCAGTCTGACAAGAAACTATCTGCTGCTTCTGATCGGTCAGCTGCAGGATCTGATCACAGACAGGAAGACGGTGGTGATTATCACGGACCAGCCGACGGCGTTTCCCAGGGCGAAAGTCTACATAGGGGAGAACAGAGGGATGCGGATCGGCGTAATTGCGGATTCACGTTATGTACTGACCGGGGAATACGGGGAGGGGAGCATGAATACCTGCCTGTATTCGGGACAGAAGAATTTCGTGGAACTATATAAGACTGCATTAGATAACGAGATTAAATTACTATCCATGCGAGAGGAGAACCAGAGACAATGAAGAAAGAGACGTTTGTGACAAAGGAACAGTTAGAAGAGATTGTGAAAGAATATCCCACGCCTTTTCATCTATATGATGAAAAGGGAATCCGCAGGAATATCAAGGCATTGAAAGAAGCGTTTTC
This sequence comes from uncultured Dorea sp., assembly GCA_910587575.1. Taxonomy (GTDB): domain Bacteria; phylum Bacillota; class Clostridia; order Lachnospirales; family Lachnospiraceae; genus Sporofaciens. Next base: position 63,095 of record CAJULU010000007.1, on the reverse strand, counting down.
CTGGAATGAAGGGTATAAGGAGTATTTTGCCGTCAAAGCAACGCCGAATCCGTTTCTGATTAATATTCTGAGAGAATACGGCTGCGGCTGTGACTGTTCCTCCTACACGGAGCTGATGCTTTCAGAAGCAGTGGGGGCGGCGGGAGAGGACATTATGTTCTCCTCTAATGACACCCCTGCCGAGGAGTTCGCCTATGCGGACCGGTTAGGGGCAATCATCAATCTGGATGACATTACCCATATTGATTTTCTGGAAAAGGTAACCGGACATATTCCCGGGACCATCAGCTGCCGTTATAATCCGGGAGGCCTGTTCAAGATCAGTAATGATATCATGGATAATCCGGGGGATTCCAAATACGGCATGACTACGGAACAGCTGTCTGAGGCGTTCCGGATCCTGAAAGAAAAGGGAGTTAAGGAGTTTGGTATCCATGCGTTTCTGGCAAGCAACACGGTAACGAACGAATACTACCCCATGCTTGCCAAGGTGCTGTTTGAGACGGCGGTGAAACTGAAGAGGGAAACCGGAGTCCATATTAAATTTATTAATCTGTCGGGCGGGATCGGAATCCCGTATACTCCGGATCAGGAGCCAAACGACATCCGCATGATCGGCGACGGAGTCCGCAGGGTATATGAAGAAGTCCTGACGCCGGAAGGAATGGGCGATGTCGCTATTTATACGGAACTCGGGCGTTTTATGACGGGGCCTTACGGCTGCCTGGTGACAAAAGCCATCCACCAGAAACATACCCACAAAGAATACATAGGCGTGGATGCCTGTGCGGTCAATCTTATGCGGCCGGCAATGTACGGCGCTTACCACCACATTACCGTCATGGGCAAAGAGAAAAGGGCCTGCGACCATAAGTATGACGTGGTCGGCTCTCTGTGCGAGAATAACGACAAGTTTGCAATTGACCGTATGCTTCCGAAGATTGACATGGGCGACCTTCTGGTAATCCACGATACCGGGGCCCACGGATTTGCCATGGGATACAATTATAACGGGAAGCTGAAATCTGCCGAACTTTTATTGAAAGAAGACGGTTCTGCCGAACTGATCCGGCGGGCGGAAACTCCGGCAGACTATTTTGCAACCTTTGACTGTTTTGAAATCGGGAAAAATCTGATAAAATAATTTCTTTGTCAAGAGTTGATTTTGCATGGTAATGGGAGTAAAATGGGATATGTGGAAATCTTAGGCGTAAAAGTGCGGCGCTGATGGATTCACAGACGTAGGTATTTGCCAGATGCTTACGCATATTTATGTGAAGGAGGAATCATCATGAAGAAAAGAGGGTTGCTGGCAGTATTGCTGATCGCAGTCATGACGTTGTTGTGCGGCTGCGGAGGGATGAGTGCAGAGGATGCACAGTCTTATGCACAGTCCATTCTGGATGCAAGCTACAAGGGAGAGTTTGACAAGTATATCGAATGGACGAAGTCATCGGAAGAGGAAGCACAGGAACTGTATGAGAGCAATATTGATACGACCATGCAGGAAGCTGGATTTTCAGTGCTGGGACTGTCTGACGAACTGACAGCAAATTACAGACAGTTATTTCTGGACATGATTAAGCAGGCGAACTATGAAGTTGGCGAGGCGAAGGAAGCCGGAGACAAGGCTTATACCGTTGATGTGACTGTAAAGCCATTTATCAGTTTTGACGGACTTCAGGCAGAAGTGGAAGCGGCGACAACCGCAGAGGCTGCAGCGGCGGCAAATGTGGACATGAATGACCAGACTGCGATTAATGAATTTGTATTCCAGAAGATGTATGAAGTCATGGCCGGGAAGGTGGCTTCACCTGTTTACGGAGACCCGACAACGGTAACGATTAACGTGAAACCGAATTCTGACGGGGTGTATTTCATTGATCAGACGGATATGACGGCGCTGGATGACGCAATGTTCCCGTCAGATTCTTTCTGATAATTTTTATAAAAAACATTGACATTGGCTGCATTTGCAGTTATAATTTACCATGTTGCCGGTGTATACCGGTAACAGTGAGCGGATGTGGCGGAATGGCAGACGCACAAGACTCAAAATCTTGCGGGGGCGACCTCGTGTGGGTTCAAGTCCCACCATCCGCAGTACTAAAAGGTATTTAGATAAGGTGAGTTTATTCATTTAT
>CAJULU010000007.1:47211-60941 GCA_910587575.1 uncultured Dorea sp. | reverse complement strand
GTAGAAGGTGCGAAGCCGGATTCCGGCTTCACACTTTTTTTTTCGTATCCGGCAGAGGGAATTTCACCGGCTGGCCTTAAGTCAGACGGGAGAAGACAGGTAGAAAAATGGAGGATAAGAGAATGTATGAGAAACAGTATGGCAATACTGATATGAAGGAGATTATCTGAATATGAGTAATAAGATCGTGTTAATAGACGGACATAGTATCTTAAACCGTGCATTCTACGGGCTGCCGGATCTGACCAATGCGGAAGGCCTTCACACCAATGCGGTTTATGGTTTTCTGACCATTATGTTTAAGATACTGGAGGAAGAGAAGCCGGATTATCTGACGGTGGCGTTCGATGTCCATGCGCCTACCTTCCGTCATGAGATGTATGCGGAGTATAAGGGAACCAGAAAGCCCATGGCAGAGGAACTGCGTCAGCAGGTGCCGGTGATAAAAGAAGTGCTTCATGCAATGGGGGTTGTGACCATTGAATGCCCGGGACTTGAGGCAGATGACCTTCTGGGAACCCTGTCGAAAAGGTGCGAGGAGCAGGGGATGGAAGTTTCCATTATTTCCGGAGACCGTGACCTGCTGCAGCTTGCTACCGAACATGTGAAGATCCGCATTCCCAAGACAAAGCAGGGACGCACCGATGTGGAGGACTATTATGCGGATGATGTGAAAGAGAGGTATCAGGTAACGCCCCGGGAGTTTATCGATCTGAAAGCGCTGATGGGAGATTCCTCGGATAACATTCCTGGCGTTCCCAGCATCGGGGAGAAGACGGCAACGAAGATTATTACGGAATACCATTCAATTGAAAATGCCCATGAGCATGCCGGGGAAATCAAACCGCCAAGGGCTTCCAAAGCGCTTACGGAGCATTGGGACATGGCGGTGATGAGCAAGGAACTTGCAACCATCAATGTGACGGCGGACTTCCCTTATGAACTTGAGGAAGCAAGACTTGGGAATCTGTATACAGAGGAAGCCTATGCCTGGTTCCAGAAGTTACAGTTCAAAAACCTTCTGTCCCGGTTTGATGTGGCTCCGAAGGCAGACAAGGCAGAAGAAGGGTTCCGGGAAATTCTGGACAGAAGCGAGGCAGAGGAAGTATTCCGGAAGGCAGAAGGCGCTGACTGTGTGGGAGCCTGTATTTTCCGTAATACGAAAGATGTTCTTCCGCTTTTCGCCGGCCAGGCGCAGATTGGTGGAATCGGCCTGTGTTTTTCCAGGGATGAGAGCTGCTGCATCCGGACGGGGCAGGGGATTTCAGAGGAATGGCTTCTGGAGCAATTATCGGTAACTGGTGACCGTGCCGGAAGATTCGTCATGTTCGATCTGAAGGCGGCGCTTAAGGACATTCAGATTAAGGAGACCGGGAACTGCTTTGATGCTGCGGTGGCGGCCTATCTGCTGGATCCTCTCAGGAATCATTATACTTATGAGGATGTTGCAAGAGAGCGGTTAAACCTGTTAATAGATGAGAAGGCAGAAGAGTATGTGAAGATCTGCTATGAGGCTCATACAGCCTACGCAGCTTCTTTCATCCTGTGGGACAGATTAAAAGAATGCGGGATGGACCGGTTATTTACCGAGATTGAGATGCCTCTGGTATTCACATTGTATGACATGGAGCAAAAGGGCGTCAGAGTGGAGGCAGAAGCCTTGAAGTTCTATGGAAGCCAGCTTGGAGGAAAGATTACGGAGCTGGAGAAAGAGATCTATGCGGAGGCGGGAGAGACGTTTAACATCAACTCTCCGAAGCAGCTTGGAGTTGTGCTCTTTGAGAATATGAAGATTCCTGGCGGTAAGAAGACCAAGACGGGATATTCCACGGCAGCAGACGTATTGGAAAAGCTGGCGCCGGATTATCCCATCATTGAGAAGATTCTGGAATACCGCCAGTATTCGAAACTGAAATCCACGTATGCAGACGGGCTTGCCAATTATATCAGTGAGGACGGACGGATCCACAGCAAATTCAATCAGACGATTACAGCCACCGGGCGGCTCAGCAGTACAGAGCCGAATCTTCAGAATATTCCGGTACGCATGGAACTTGGAAGGCTGATCCGTAAGGTATTTATCCCGGAGGAAGGTTATGTGTTCGTGGATGCGGACTATTCCCAGATCGAACTTAGGGTACTTGCCCACTGCTCCGGCGACCGGAATCTCATTGAGGCGTACCGGGAGGCAGAGGACATCCACCGGATCACGGCATCCCAGGTGTTCCATGTGCCTTTCGAGGAAGTGACCTCTCAGCAGAGGCGCAATGCGAAAGCGGTGAATTTCGGAATTGTGTATGGAATCAGTTCTTTCGGGCTGAGTCAGGACTTAAGTATCACCCGGAAAGAGGCGGCGCAGTATATTGAAGATTATTTTAAAACGTATCCAGGGATTAAAAGTTTCCTGGATGACACGGTGAAGCATGCGAAAGAGATGGGCTATGTGGTGACCTTGTTCGGACGGCGGCGTCCGGTGCCGGAATTGTCGTCGAGTAATTTCATGCAGCGTTCCTTTGGGGAGCGTGTGGCCATGAATGCCCCCATCCAGGGTACGGCGGCCGATATTATCAAGATTGCAATGATCGGCGTGCATCGGAGATTAAAAGAGAGGCAGATGAAGTCAAGGCTTGTTCTCCAGGTTCACGATGAACTGCTGATTGAGGCATACCAGCCGGAACTTGAGGAGGTAAAGTCGATTCTGAAAGAAGAGATGGAACAGGCGGTTTCTTTAGATGTCCCGTTGGACGTGGATATGCATACGGGAGAAAACTGGTACGAAGCAAAGTAGAGGTGTAAGTTCATGAAGATTATAGGAATTACAGGGGGCATTGGCGCAGGGAAGACCCAGGTACTGGAGTATCTGAATAACCGGTATGGCGCCACCATATGTCAGACGGATGCAGTGGGGAAGAAGCTTCAGAAGAAGGGAACCCAGTGTTTCGATGCGATTGTTGAGTCTTTCGGAACGGAGATTCTGGATGAGAAGGGGGAGCTTGACAGAGACAAACTGGCTGGCATTGTATTTTCCGACAGCGCCAGACGGAATCAGCTCAACGCCATCGTACATCCGGCGGTCGAGGAGGAGATCCGTAAGAAGATTGCCAGGGAGGAGCGTAAGAATACCAATCTGTTTATTATTGAATCCGCCCTTCTGATTGAGACTCATTATGATCAGATCTGTGATGAAATCTGGTATATTTACGTGGAAGCCTCCATCCGCAAAAAGAGGCTGGTCTATGCAAGAGGCTATGACCCTAAGAAGGTGGATGACATTATTGCGGCGCAGCTTCCCAAGGATATGTTCATGAAGCACTGCGACAGGGTAATTGATAACAGTAATACATTTGAAGAGACGCAGGCACAGCTTGACGATATCGTGGCAGATTTGTAGGAAAGGCGAATAGAAATCAATGATGAGACTTTTAAGTATTGCCAGCGGAAGCAGCGGGAACTGTATCTATGTGGGGGATGACGATACGCATCTTCTGGTAGATGCCGGAATCAGTAAAAAACGTGTGGAAGATGGGCTGCGTACGCTGGGAGTTACGGGGGAGGAACTAAGCGGGATCCTGGTTACACATGAACATATTGACCATATCCAGGGGCTTGGCGTGTTCAGCCGGAAGTATCAGATTCCCATCTATGCCACAAGAGGAACCCTTGAGGGAATCCGCAGCTGTCATACATTGGGAAAACTGCCGGAGGGGATCCTCCATGAGATCCGGGTGGACGAGGCGTTTACCTTAGGCACTATGAAGGTGTGTCCATTTGCAATTTCCCATGATGCCAGGGAGCCGTCGGGATACCGTATTGAAAATGGGGAAAAATCTGTGGCGGTAGCAACGGATCTGGGGAAATATGACGGATATACGGTGGAACATCTGAAGAATTTAAATGCTGTGGTTCTGGAGGCGAACCACGATATACATATGCTGGAGGTAGGGCCCTATCCCTATCCGCTGAAAAAACGGGTGATGGGTGATCAGGGGCATTTGTCCAATGAATTATCCGGGCGGCTCCTGTGTGACATCCTGCATGATAATCTGCAGTATGTGGTGCTGGGGCATCTGAGCAAAGAGAACAATTATGCGGAACTGGCGTATGAGACGGTAAAGCTTGAGGTCAGCTACGGCGATAATCCCTACCGGGGGGAAGATATCCCCATGATGGTAGCAAAAAGGGATACCGTGTCGGATATTATTACATTGTAAAACAGGTGAGGTGTCATAAATGGGAAGAGTAGCAATTGCAACAGACAGTAACAGTGGAATTACACAGAAGGAAGCAAAAGAATTAGGAATCCGGGTGCTGCCGATGCCCTTTTTTATCAATGGGGAACTATATCTTGAGGATATTACGCTGACACAGGAGGAGTTCTATCAGAAGCTTGGGGAGGATGCGGACATTTCCACTTCCCAGCCTTCGCCGGGAGACGTGATGGATCTGTGGGATGAGATTCTGAAGGAGTATGATGAGATTGTCTATATTCCGATGTCCAGCGGTCTGAGCAGTTCCTGTGAGACGGCCATTGGTCTTGCGCAGGATTACGATGGAAAGGTGCATGTGATTGACAACCAGAGGATCTCCATTTCCCAGCGCCAGTCCGTACTGGATGCTCTTGAAATGGCAAAGAAGGGCATGAGCGCCCAGGAGATCGACGACGTGCTGATGCGTGAGAAACTGGAAGCAAGTATTTACATTACGGTGGACACGCTGAAATATCTGAAAAAGGGCGGGCGCATCACTCCGGCGGCGGCGGCCATCGGCACGGTGCTGAACTTAAAGCCGGTACTCCAGATCCAGGGCGAGAAGCTGGATTCCTATGCCAAGGTGCGGGGATGGAAGGCGGCGAAGAAGGCTATGCTGGATGCAGCGGCGAAGGACCTGGCAGGAAGATTTCAGGGGAAAGAAATCTATATTCAGGCGGCTTACACCTGCTCTGACGAAGAGGCGAAGGAGTGGAAGAGCGAGCTTGAGGCCAGGTTCCCGGGGTACGACATTCATATGGACAGGCTGTCACTCAGTGTATCCTGCCATATCGGCGCAGGATCCAAGGCGGTTGCATGCATCAAGAAGGCGGAATACTGAGATCCCTTTGAATAGAAAGGGTTATGAATACCAGCATCAGATTCTCAGAATCTGCTGCTGGTATTCATTCATAAAGGGCATTTTATACTTGTTGGTGATAATGCTTTCATAGAGGTTTGCGGCAAATACATCGGTTTTCAGCATGGAAACCGCCGTGGGACTTAAGTGGTCCGTCTGGGTCAGTTTCGTCACCAGAGGAACGTCGGATCTGTTTTTCAGCAGGGTGAGCAGCCTTCTGGCGTCTTTGCGGAAACCAAGGATGCGGGCATACTGGCAGTACCCCTGTTCCTTGTAATGCATCAGATCTTCCTTGCGGATGTTCAGAAGGATGTGGAACAGACAGCGGCAGATGCGGCTTAAGGTCATCTCCCGGGTCTTTAACTGGCTGCTGAACTGTTCGAAGGAGATGAAGTCGTTGGCATTGTTCAGAATGCGGTTGGCCAGATCCTCCGAGATATCCAGGTATTCGGTCAGACTCTCCCTGGTCTCGGTCAGAAGGCGGTACTTCAGCAGCAGTGAAAAATCGTTGGCATAGACGGGATAGCGGCTGTGATGGGTTTCCTCCAGCAGCCGGATACAGGATGGCGGAACCAGCCCGTCCAGCCTGCCTAAAACTTCGGACATGGAAGGCTCGTCAAACATGCCGTCTTTGTTAAAGAGCACAGACTGACTGGAGTAGCTTAGGAGCCTGCGGATGGCGGAAGCGGAGCTGTAGGAACCGGAAAGCTCCGTATCATGGTAGCCGGATACCATGCGCCGGATGGTGTAGGACTTCATAGGGCTTCGCCGCTCATAGAGAGCCTTGATGTACTCGATTCCCAGGATGTTGTTGGGCTGTTCGAGAACCGAATCCAGGGAGTCGTCCTCTAAATAGTCCTTCAATGCCTTCTGGCGTGCCAGAGGGAAGGACATGCCGCTTTTTAGCAAGTCTTTGAGGGCCTGCCGGTATCCTTCCGGTTCATCGGCAAGGATGTGGGCTACCCTTGCAAGAAGACCGTAATCGCCGCATTCGCTTCCGAAACAGATGGAGTCCACGCAGCCAAGCCGCTCAAACAGGCTGATGGCGCCTGCGGCAAAATATTCCGCGCTGCCGGTGGCATAGCACACGGGAAGTTCCATCAGAACATCCACCCCGGCTTCTAAGGCGACCTCGGCCCGCAGATGCTTTGGCATGATGGCAGGAGCGCCCCGCTGCACGTAGTTGCCGCTCATCACAACAATGACGGAATCTGCGCCTGTAATCTCTTTCGCTTTCTCGATATGGTATAAATGCCCGTTGTGAAACGGGTTGTATTCTGTGATCAGTCCGACTATTTTCATGAGATTCTCCTTGTATATCTTTCTGAAATTGATTATACTATATTAAAGTTGTATGTGCAAATATATGTGATACCGATGATGTCAGGAAGGAGGGATACATGGTGAGTGAGTTATGGGCCGAAGAGAAGAAGGAAGAACTGACGGATGAACGGATTCTGCAGATGTTAGAAGAACGTCAGTATAAGGAACTGAAAGAGGAATTAGAGAATCATATGTATCCGGTTGACCTGGCGGAGATACTGGAAGGGTTTGAACAGAAGCAGATGGTGATGGTGTTCCGGCTTCTGGTGAAGGAAGAGGCGGCGGAGACATTTGCCTATATGAACAGTGACCAGCGAGAACTGCTGATTAATTCTCTGACAGACTCTGAGCTTGAGGAAGTCATGGAGGAGATGTATCTGGACGATACGGTGGACGTGCTGGAGGAGATGCCGGCCAACGTGGTGGACCGTCTGCTTCTGGCCACGGATGAGGAGAAGCGCAGGCAGATCAATCAGCTGCTGCAGTATCCGGAAGACAGTGCGGGAAGCGTGATGAATGTGGATTATATTGCGCTTCGCAAGGAGATGACGGTTGCGGAGGCCATTCTTAAGATCCGGCAGGTGGGGCTGAACCGCGAGACGATCTACACCTGTTATGTGACGGAGAAGAAGAAGCTGATCGGCCAGGTGGATGTGAAGGAGCTTCTGACCACCAGTGAGTCCAAGCTGATCGAGGAGATTATGGAGACGAATATGCTCTATGCCCGTACTACAGATGACCAGGAGGATGTGGCCTGGACAATCACCAAGTATGGCCTGATCGCACTGCCCATCGTGGATCATGAGATGTGTATGGTGGGGATTGTCACGGTAGATGATGCCATGCTGGTTCTGCAGGAGGAGACCACGGAGGATATCAGTATCATGGCAGGCGTCAGTCCCAGCGAGGAGTCCTATTTCGGCACTACGGTACTTGAGCATGTGAAGAGCCGTATTCCGTGGCTCATGTTTCTGATGCTTTCGGCAACGGTGACGCAGATGATCATGAACAGCTACGAGAGCGCTCTTGCGGTGATGCCGCAGCTTGCCGGATTTATCCCCATGCTGACAGGTACGGGGGGAAACTGTGGTTCCCAGAGTTCTACCCTTGTGATCCGGGGACTTGCGGTCGGTGAGATTGAGTTTGCCGATGTTCTGAAAGTCATCTGGAAGGAAGTGCGGATTGCCGTCTGTATCAGTGTGGTGCTCTCGGTTGTGAACGGAATCCGCATCATGCTGATGGGGCAGGGAGATGTGACGATGGCATTTACCATCGGAGTTACCATGGCCTGTACCATTATTATTGCAAAGGTGGTGGGCTGCACCCTGCCGCTGGTAGCGGAAAAAGTCGGGCTTGACCCGGCGATCATGGCGACGCCGCTGATTTCTACCCTGGTGGATATCAGTACCATCAGCGTATATTTTGCAATCGTAAGCGCCGTGTTTGCACTGTAGTATACCCCACCGTCCATTAATGTTTGAAAAAATAGACATAAGATTTGTGAAGAAACCTTGTCCGCAAGGTTTCTTTGTATTATAATAAAAATATTGAGAATATATGGAAAGGAGTCTATTAATCATGGGATTTATAGATGAGATCAAAGCAAAAGCCAAGACGAACAAGAAGACGATTGTGCTGCCGGAGACTGAGGATATCAGAACATATGAGGCAGCCGAGGCTGTACTGAAGGAAGGGACTGCGAATCTGGTCCTGGTGGGAAGCGAAGAAGAGATTGCGAAGAACAAAGGATCCTTTGACATCAGCGGCGCAACCATCGTAGATCCGGCAACCAGCGAGAAGACGGCGGGTTACATTGCGAAACTCGTGGAGTTAAGGCAGAAGAAGGGAATGACAGAAGAGCAGGCCAGGGAACTTCTTCTGACCAATTACCTCTATTATGGTGTGATGATGGTGAAGATGAAAGATGCCGACGGAATGGTAAGCGGAGCCTGCCACTCTACGGCCGACACCTTACGTCCCTGTCTCCAGATTCTGAAGACAAAGCCGGGAACCAAGCTGGTTTCTGCGTTCTTCGTAATGGTAGTGCCGGACTGTGACATGGGCGCAGACGGAACCTTTATCTTTGCGGATTCCGGCCTTGAGCAGAACCCGGATCCGGAGAAGTTAGCGGCAATTGCTCTTTCTTCCGCAGAGTCTTTCCGGACGCTGACCGGAAAAGAGCCGGTTGTGGCCATGCTTTCCCATTCTACCAAGGGAAGCGCAAAGCATGCAGACGTGGACAAGGTGTTAGAGGCTACCCGGATTGCCAAAGAGAATGCACCGGAAGGCCTGCTGCTTGACGGCGAATTCCAGTTAGACGCAGCGATCGTGCCGGAGATCGGCGCATCCAAGGCTCCTGGAAGCCCGGTTGCCGGAAAAGCGAACGTACTGGTATTCCCGGACCTGGATGCCGGAAATATCGGTTATAAGCTGGTACAGAGACTTGCGAAGGCAGAAGCATACGGACCTCTGACACAGGGAATCGCAGCGCCGGTAAACGACCTGTCCAGGGGATGCAGCGCACAGGATATTGAGGGCGTGGTAGCCATTACGGCTGTCCAGTGTATGGCAGAAGGCTAGACAGTGGCAAATAGCATGCGGCTCTAATGTAAAATAAAAATGAACCATAATTAAGAAACGAAAATAAATAACAAGAGAGGGTAAACCAATGAATGTATTAGTGATTAACTGCGGAAGTTCATCTTTAAAGTTCCAATTAATCAATTCTGACACTGAGAAGGTGCTTGCAAAGGGTCTCTGTGAGAGAATCGGGATTGACGGAAGCCTTACCTATCAGCCGGAAGGCGGGGAGAAGGTAAAGTCTGACAAGGCTATGCCCACACATACAGAAGCAATCCAGTTCGTGATCGACGCTCTGACGGATGCTGACACAGGCGTGGTAAATAGTTTAAGCGAGATCGGGGCCGTGGGACACCGTGTGGTACATGGCGGAGAGAAATTCGCAAGTTCTGTTGTGATTACAGATGAAGTGAAGCAGGCGATTGAAGATTGTAACGATCTTGCACCGCTCCACAATCCGGCGAACTTAATCGGTATCAATGCCTGCCAGAAGTTAATGCCGGGAACACCGATGGTAGCCGTGTTTGACACTGCTTTCCATCAGACCATGCCGGAGAAGGCGTATATGTACGGTCTTCCATACGAATACTATGATAAGTACAAAGTGAGAAGATATGGTTTCCACGGTACAAGCCACAGTTTTGTTTCCAAGAGGGCGGCAGAGCTTGTAGAGAAGCCTTACGACCAGGTAAAGACCATTGTGTGCCACCTTGGAAACGGCGCCAGCATCTGTGCAGTAGAGAACGGCAGGTCTGTGGATACCTCCATGGGACTGACACCTCTGGAGGGACTTGTAATGGGAACCCGTTCCGGCGATATCGACCCGGCAATCCTGGAGTTCATCGCTAAGAAGGAAGGTCTGGATATTGCAGGTCTGATGAATATGCTGAATAAGAAATCCGGTGTGTTCGGACTTTCCAATAACCTGTCCAGTGATTTCCGTGATCTGGAAGAGGGTGCGAATTCCGGCAACAATGAGGCAAGGATCGCATTAGAGGTATTTGCATACCGTGTTGCCAAGTATGTAGGAAGTTATGTGGCTGCTATGAACGGTGTGGATGTGATTGCATTTACGGCAGGGATTGGTGAGAATTCCGGAACCGTACGTTCTTCTGTGCTGAAATATCTTGGGTATCTGGGAATCAGCGTGGATGAAGAAGCGAATAAGAAGCGCGGGGAAGAGATTGCAATCTCTACGGCAGACTCTAAAGTGAAGGTGATGGTAATTCCGACCAACGAAGAGCTGGCTATCGCCCGTGAAACCGTTGCATTAGTATAAGAAGTTTAGAAGATGGGTGTTGACAAATTCATTTTACGTGATATAATAGTCTAGGTGTGAATAGGAGTTTAACTATGATATTAGACCTATCCAGCGTTCTGTCGGAACAGCATCGTACAATAGAACAGTCTGTGCCTGTGGAGACGGATGTATTCCGGTGCGGGACAGGGAGTTTTGAACTTGTGAAGAAGTCGGATCTTTCGCTGTGTATTGCCTATGCGGGGGACAGGAAGTTAGAGATTTCGGGCAAGGGAAACGTGACGGCTGTGATTCCATGTGACCGTTGTCTTGCAGATGTGGAGGTAGAGATTCCTCTTTCGTTCTGCAGGAAGGTAAGTGTGGATACGGAAACTGCTGCAATGGCAGATGATTTAGACGAATCAGATTATATTGACGGATATAACTTTGACGTAGAACAGTTGATCTACAACGAGTTATTAGCAGGGTGGCCGACGAAAATTCTGTGCAGCGAAGACTGTAAGGGTATTTGCAGCGTATGTGGTCAGAACCTGAATGAAGGGACTTGTGACTGTGAAGACACGGGGCTTGACCCTAGAATGTCAGTTATCCGTGATGTGTTTAAGAATTTTAAGGAGGTGTAACCTATGTCAATTTGTCCAAAGAATAAGTCTTCTAAGGGAAGAAGAGACAAAAGAAGAGCAAACTGGAAGATGAGCGCACCGAATCTTGTAAAGTGCAGCAGATGCGGCGAGTTAATGATGCCTCACAGAGTTTGCAAGGCTTGTGGATCATACAATAAAAAAGAAATTATTCCACAGGACTAGTCAGGCAGAGAAAGGGTTTCCGAGTAATTGGAAACCCTTTTTTCATGAACTGACTCTGATATATAAAACGTATCAGGGGTGGTTATCATAAAGGGAAGGGGAAAAGGATTTGGATTGCAGAGGAAAGCAGGACTTTTTAGAGGGAAATATATTTAAACCCATGATACGGTTTATGATACCAGTCCTATTCTCGGTGTTGTTTCAGCAGCTCTATAACACGGTCGATACGCTGATTGTGGGACATACTCTGGGAGATGCGGCGCTGGCGGCCATAGGTGCGGCCACGCCGGTTTATGATCTGATGATTGGGTTTGCCCTGGGATTTGGCAACGGGTTATCAATTGTGACGGCAAGATTTTATGGCGCAGATGACAGAAAGCGACTGAAGGATTCTGTTGGAGCGTCCCTTATCATTGGCCTGGCTGTGGTGGCTGTGCTTACCATCCTGTCGGAGATCGTCATGATTCCTCTGCTTCGTCTGCTGCATACACCGTCTGAAGTGATCGGAGAGGCTTATGATTATATCTCCATGATTACAAGATTTACACTGGTGATGTTTGCCTATAACCTGTGTGCAGGGATATTAAGGGCAGTCGGGAACAGTATCATGCCGCTGGTGTTCCTGGTTGTCTCTTCCCTTGCCAATATAGCGCTGGATTACATAATGATTGCAGTTCTTGGCCGGGGAGTTGGCGGAGCGGCCGAAGCAACGGTGATTGCACAGAGCGTTTCGGTTCTGCTCTGTCTGCTCTATATTGCAAAGGCGGTTCCCATATTGATTCCCGGGAAGGAGAATTTCAAAAAGGACCGGACATTATATAAGGAAATGACAGCCCAGGGACAGTCCATGGGATTTATGAGCTGCTTTGTCTCGGCAGGAAGTGTGATTCTGCAGTCGGGGATCAATGGGCTTGGATATCTGGTCATTGCGGCACACACTGCGGCAAGAAGGCTCTATCAGTTCTGCATGATTCCGTTTATCGCAATGACGCAGACCATCAATACCTTTGTTTCCCAGAACTATGGGGCGGATAAGCCTCATAGAATCCGCCGGGCCATGAAGTATTCCTATCTTTATTCCGCTGTGATTACCGTGGTGATTACCGTATTTGTCTGGATCTTTGCACCGGACATGATCCGGCTGATCTCAGGATCCGGGGAGGAAGAGGTTCTGAGGAATGGAACGCTGTATCTTCGGGTGGTTGCGCCATGCTATTTTATCCTGGGGGTGCTGAACAGCACCCGGACGGCGTTGCAGGCAATCGGACAGAAGATACTTCCGGTCTTTTCCAGTGTGATTGAACTGGTGGGGAAGATATTGTTTACCGTAATCTTCATCCCGAAGCTTGGATACATGGCGGTGATCGTGTGCGAACCTGTAATCTGGTGCTTTATGATTGCCCAGCTTCTGGCGGCATTCTGGAGAGACCCGTATATCAGACACAATTCAGTTCTTTAGAATGGGGAACCGCAGCACGGTTCCCCATCTCTTTGTCTGTAATCGATTAACCTTTTACTCCGCCGGAGGCAAGGCCGCTGACCAGATTCTTTTCAATACCCATGAACAGGATTACCACAGGAACAATGGCAAAAAGTGATGCAGCAAACAGATACTGCCACTCAATCATATTGTACCCGTTAAAGATGTTAATACCTACCGTCAGAGGTTCGCGCTCGCTGGTAGAGATCAGACACAGCGCAACCGTGTACTCGTTCCATGCATTGATAAAGATAAAGATCAGAGTCGTAACGATTCCGGGAGCCGCCACGGGAAGCAGAACCTTTGTCATACCCTGAAGGCGGTTACATCCGTCAATGGTTGCCGCCTGCTCCATCTCCACGGATATTCCGATAAAAGTTCCCCGAAGCAGCCAGATGGTAAATGCCTGGTTAAAAGCCGCATTGATAAAAATCAAACCGATTATGCTGTCAGTCAGGCTTAAGATGGACATGACCTTATAGATACCGATTAGAAGCACTACCGGAGCAAACATCTGGGAAACAATGACGAATCCCAGGAAAATAGTCTGTCCTCTGAACTTCATACGGGCCAGTGCGTAAGCGGCAGGAATTCCGCACAGCATGGCAATAATCGTAGAGCCGCCGGCAATCATCAGTGAGTTCAGCATATAATTCGCCATTGGCGCCCGCTTCCAGACATCAATAAAGTTGGACCAGACAGCCGTGACCGGAAGGATTGTGCCGTTCATGGAGAAGATCTCTGCCCTGTTTTTCAGAGCGGTACAGAACATGGCAAAATAAGGATACAGCGTAACGATGCAGACTACGACGATTACGATGTAGAGCAGGATACGCAGGATTAATTTTTTAAGAGAACCAGGTTTTTTTGCCATACTATTCATCTCCTTTCCGCAGGGTATAGACCATGTATACGCTGGCGCAGATCAGCAGGATCAGGAAACCGATGACGGAAACAGCCGCCGCCTGCCCCTGCTTTCCATTGTAGAATGCCAGCTTATAGAGGTAAGTAACCAGTGTGTCTGTATGGTTGGCAGGGTCTCCCTTGGTAATCGTCCAGATGATGGGGAAGGAGTTGAATACATAGATGATGTTCAACACCGTACTTACCGTTAAGGAAGAACGTACCAGAGGCATAGTAATCTGGAACAGCTGCTGCCAGTAACTGGCTCCGTCCA
>CAJULU010000007.1:36155-47201 GCA_910587575.1 uncultured Dorea sp. | reverse complement strand
TCATATCCCACCTTTACCATTTTGCCGATGTTTAACACAAACATGGTGACAATGGTAGGAAGAATTGCAGGAATGGTAATATGCTGGATCTTCTTCCATCTCCCGGCCCCATCCACGGTAGCCGCCTCGTAATAAGTCGTATCAATGCTCTGCAGGCCGGAAAGGACGCAGAAGGTAACGAACGGAATGGTTACAAAGATACCGCAGGCAATCTCCCACGTGAAGTATGCTTCTGCGGTGGGCGTCCAGTTGATGGAATGCTCTATGATCCCCAGCTTGAGCAGTAATGTGTTCAATGTACCATAATCCGTGTCAATAATGAATTTCCATGCACTTGCCTGGATTACCAGCGTGGTCGCCCATGGGAAGACCATGATGGCGCGGGCAATCTTACGTCCGCGGAACTCATTGTTCAGCAACAGGGCAAGGATAAAGCCTAACACTGTGGACAGAACTACAACGGCCACGGTCCAGACGATGGTATTACGAAGAACCAGCTTGAAAGCAGAACTGTTCATGACTTTGGTGAAGTTGGCAAAACCGGCAAAACCACGGATGATACCAGCCTTACTTACATCACTTAAGGACATCCTGAAAACAAAAATAATCGGGACTAAGATAAAGACCGCCATCAGGATGATACTGGGCAGAATCCAGATATAAGGTTCTGCCTTGCGAAATGCTTTGTTTTTCACAAAAGACACCTCCCTTGTGTTTTCTGATAAATATTGAAAGTGAAAACCCCGCAGCAGGCTACGGGGTATCTGGCTTGAAAAAACGGGTCGGGCCATAACAGCCCGGCCCGTTATGCAATCTTATTCTGCAACTTCATTCTGAAGTTCGTCTAACAGCTCTTTCACATTGCCCCCAAGTAATGCCTGCTGCTCAACATTGATAACGCCCTGCTTTACATCGTCCCATTCAGTCTTTGCTGTTGGATAGAACTTACAGCTTCCTACGATGTCAACCCAGCTTGCCATGCTCTCGTCTGCCTCTGCCAGAATCTCTCCGCCTGTAGAAGTTGCAGGCAGGAAACCTTCCATCAGAACCCAATCAGAATAACGCTCGTCCTCATAGAAGAAATCGAAGAATGTCTTGATTGCTTCCAGTTCAGCGTCTGAATATTCGTTGTCGAAGCACATGAAGCGGTCCATGACACCTGCAGAAACGGAATCAACGCCGCCGTTGGTAGGAATCGGAGCAACCTCGTAATTAACGGTATATCCGCCGTCAGCGATATATGTAGGGATACTGTTAGGACCGATCATCATGGCAACCTGTCCTGCACCGAACATATCCTGAAGGTCATAACGGGTATCATTGGCAGGATCGCTGTTGGTGTAGCCTTCCTTCACCATGTTCACCGCATATTCGATTGCTTCTACGTTCTTCTCGCTGTTCAGAGCCCAGTTATCATCATCATCTACAAATCCACCGCCATTATTCCATGTGTAGTAAGCGAATGCTGCCTGGCCTTCATCCGTTGTCATATCAATGCCCCATGGATAGATATCGCCGTTATAAGCCTTGATGGCCTTACATGCTTCCGTCAGTTCATCCCATGTGGTAGGAATCTCTACGTTGGCTTCTTTCAGGATGTCGGCATTGACATATAATGCACGTGCAGAAGCAAGGTCAGGAATTGCCCAGATCGTTCCGTCTACATCAGACTGTTCCAGGAAAGACGGATACATCTTGTCGTATGTCTCTTTGGAAACGAAATCTTCGGCCGGAAGCAGAAGACCGTCTGCCTGGTAGTTGGCGAATACGTCAATATTCAGGATATCCGGTGCCTCATTGTTGGAAATCCGGGTATTCACTACCGTGTAGATGTCATTCCATGACTCAACTTCTACCGTAAGGTCAATGTCAGAATGCTCTGCCGTGAAATCCTTAACAAAATCTTCCCACCAGCTCTTGGTGTTCTGTCCGTACTGTGCGGCAATGACATTAATGGATACTTTTCCGTCGGATCCTCCTTCCTCTTTGGAGTCCGATCCCCCATCGGACGAACTGTTGCTGCTGCATGCGACCAGTCCACACATCATGGAAAGGATCAGAGATAATGCTGCTAACTTTTTCATAACTAAAAAACCTCCTTCTTGATTGTCTGACTCTGTGCGTCAGATTTAATGTTGTTACAAGGAGTATATCATGTTGCATTGACTTCGTCAATATGAATATGAAAATAAAAAATAATAAAAAATTATTATGCAAAATAACGAAAAATTATTAAAAAGCCAGTTACTGAATCGGATAGTGGTTATCGAAACAGGCCTTGCACAGCGGCAGACTGCCGACAGTTGCAGATAAATCTTCCACCCGCATATAACCCAGAGAGTCAGCGCCGATGATTCTTAAGATTTCCTCCGTGGAATGAGAGGCGGCAAGGAGCAGGCGGCTGGAAGGCACGTCTGTTCCGAAGTAACAGGGATACAGGAAGGGAGGAGAACTGATTCTCACGTGTACCCGGCCTGCGCCGGCCTGTTTCAGCAGATGGATCAGATTTGCAATGGTGGTGCCCCGCACGATGGAATCATCGACCAGTACGATGTCCTTACCCTTCACCGTACTTTGCAGTACACTCAGTTTAAGGCGGACACTGGATTCCCGTTCTCTCTGGGTGGGCTTGATAAAGGTTCTCCCCACATAGCTGTTCTTATAAAAAGCCAGTCCAAAGGGAAGACCGGCCTCTTCGGCATACCCCTGGGCCGCCGTAATTCCGGAATCGGGAACTCCCGTGACCAGATCCGCCTCAGCCGGGTATGCCTTTGCCAGCGCAGCGCCTGCCTTTTTCCGGGATTCATAGACAGAAATCCCGTCCAGGGTGCTGTCAAGCCTTGCAAAATAAATATATTCAAAAATACAGTGCGCCGGTTTCTGCCCTGGATAAGCCATGTCTGAGGAGATGCCACTGCGGGAAATGGTCACGATTTCGCCTGGCCGGATATCCCGGATCAGTTCGGCTCCAACTGCGTCCAGTGCGCAGCTTTCCGAGGCAATGATATAAGAATCCCCCCTTTTTCCCAGACAGAGAGGGCGGATGCCTAAGGGGTCCCGCACACCAATCAGTTTGCGGGGACTGGCAATGACCAGGCCGTAGGCTCCTTTGATACGGCCGGCGGCCAGTTGTATGGCCTCTTCCACGGAACCGGTTCTGACTCTGGCACGGGCAATCTCATAGGCGATAATCTCAGAATCCGTGGTGGTCCGAAAGATTGCCCCGGTGCGGGCCAGGCTCTCCCGCAGTTCGTCCGTATTCACCAGATTGCCGTTGTGGGCAAGGGCCAGCGTGCCCTTGATATAATTCATTACCAGAGGCTGCGCATTGTCCAGTGTGGCCGCTCCGGTGGTGGAGTAACGGACATGCCCGATGCCAAGATTTCCTTTGAGCCCTGCCAGGGTGTCCTCCTGGAAGACTTCATGTACCAGTCCCATCCCTCTGTGTACGTTCATATTGCCCTTAGGGCCGTTGGTATCACACACGGCGATTCCGCAGGATTCCTGTCCCCGATGCTGGAGTGAAGACAGTCCGTAATAGACGGAAGAGGCTGCGTCCTCTCCGCCAGGATTGAAGATACCAAATACGCCGCATTCTTCTTTGATTCCCATGTTGCCATGCTCCTTTCGTGGAAAAACATAAAAAAACGCTCTGGAAATACTCCAAAGCGTCTTTGCTTACAGTTTGTAGTATACTCGGAAAATGAAAAAAGTCAAGCTGTTTCCTGCCGGTTGATTTTATTTCCAAAAGTAGCGTTACATTCCATTGCTGTACAAAGTATCATTCACTATAATAAAAGATGAAAAAAATATATTTGACAGGAGAATCATCGTATGTATGGATTAAATCTTGCAGACAATATTACACGTCTGCGGCACGCAAGGAAGATTACCCAGGAGGAACTGGCGGATTTTCTGGGAGTGACCAAAGCCTCTGTATCCAAATGGGAAAATGCCCAGAGTACGCCGGATCTGCTGATGCTCCTTGGGCTCTCTGCATTTTTTGATGTGACCGTGGACGGGCTTCTGGGATATGAGCCGCAGCTTTCCCGGGAGCAGATCCGCCGCCGTTATGAGGAACTGTCCAGAGATTTTGCAAATCTTCCTTTTGAAGAGGCCGTCCGGAAAACCCGCACTCTGGCACACAGGTATTATTCCTGTTATCCGCTCCTGCTGCAGCTGGGTGTTCTCTATTGGAACCACTCTATGCTGGCAGAGACAAAGGAGGGGCAGAAGGAGATTCTTTCAGAGGCGGCCGGCTGGTGTGACCATATCCTGGAAAATTCTGGTGACGTGGGTCTGTGCAATGACGCTCTGGCTCTGAAAGCGGGGCTGACTCTTCAGATGGGGAGAGCGGCGGAAACAGTGAATCTGCTGGAACCGGCAGCAAAGCCCGGCCGTCTTGGCGGACAGGGACAGGCAGGAGCCCTTCTGGTCCAGGCCTACCAGATGATGGGAGAAACGGATCAGGCAAAATTCCATATTCAGGGAAGACAGTATGTGGATCTGCTGAATCTGGTAGGAGACGGAATATTGTCTCTTGCCCTGTATGAAAACGAAATAGATCGGTGTGAGAAAACCATCGGGCGGATCCGGTGCGTGATAAAGGAGTATTCGTTAGAGAATCTTCATCCGAATCTGGCGGCCCAGTTTTATTTTCAGTCCGCTGTGGTGTATGCACGGAATGAGAACTGGGAAGAGTCTCTTCTGTCACTGGGATCGTTTGAAAAGTGCGTGGACCGGCTGCTGAATGCAAAGAGAGGCTGTCTTCATGGAGATGACTATTTTGATCTGCTGGACGGATGGATTGAAGAACTGCCGCTGGGGGATATGGCGCCGAGAGACCGGGGATTTATGGGGCAGAATATCAGCCAGGCATTATCCCACCCGGTTTTTGAGGGAATGAAGGAAAAGAAGGAATTTCAAAGACTTGTACACCGTTTTGCGCAGGAAAAAGGAGGAGAATCATATGACTGATATCAGAGAAGTATTACCGTTTTTAATCCCGCTGGCCATCGCAGAGATCGTGCTGTTAGTTTATACGCTTTACCATATTCTGACCCATAAGACTTACAAGAGGGGCAGCCGCATGCTGTGGATCATTGTGGCGCTGGCAGGAATGCAGTTTATCGGTCCGGTTCTGTATTTCCTTCTGGGAAAGGAGGAAGATTAACGATGGAGATGCTGACACTTACTCATGTACAGAAACATTTTGGAGAGAAAGAGGTGTTAAAAGATGTTTCCTTTTCTGTGCCGGAACATACGGTGTTCGGATTCGTAGGAAGAAACGGCGCCGGAAAGACTACGGCCATGAAGATGATCCTGGGGCTTTTGCCGGTAAGCGGCGGAGAGATCCGGGTGAACAATCTGCCGGTGTGTTATGGGAATACGCATACCAACCGGTTTGTGGGGTATCTGCCGGATGTGCCGGAATTTTATTCTTATATGACTCCGAAGGAATATCTGCGTCTCTGCGGAGAGATTGCCGGGATGGCTCCCCGGGAGATTCAAAGCCGCAGCGAGGAACTGCTTGGCCTGGTAGGGCTTGGCCGGGAGAAACGGCGGATTAAGGGATTTTCCCGGGGGATGAAGCAGCGGCTGGGGATTGCCCAGGCCCTGTTTGGCCGCCCCAAGCTTCTGATCTGTGACGAGCCCACCTCTGCCCTGGATCCGGTGGGGAGGAAGGAACTGCTTGACATCCTGGCAGCAGCCAGGGAACAGACCACGGTACTTTTTTCCACCCATATTCTTTCAGATGTGGAGCATATCTGTGACGAGATTGCATTTCTGCATGAGGGAAGGATTGTGGTTAAGGGTTCCCTTGAAGAAGTGCGCAAGAGGAAGAAAGAGGCGGCGATGGAGATCTGGATGGAGCGGGCAGAGGATGCCGGGGTTCTGATGTCGGCATTTCCGTTTCTTGAGAGCAGCGAAAGAGAAAGCCTGCTGCTTAAGGAGCCGGAAGGACTGCCGGATATCCTGCGGTTTATAGCGGACCGGAACATGGCGGTTCTCCGAATGGAACGGCAGGAGACGGCGCTGGAGGATCTGTTTATGGAGGTGGTGGGGCAATGAAGGCGTTTCTGAGAAAAGAATGGATGGAATGGAGCCGGACGGGAAGATTCCTAATTCTGTTGTCAGTGTTTGCGGTGTTCGGGATTATGAACCCGGCCCTGGCCAAAATGACTCCGTGGCTGATGGAGACGATGTCTGGTTCTCTGGCAGAAACCGGGATTATGACGACAGAAATTACAGTGGATGCCATGATGTCCTGGACGCAGTTTTACAAGAATTTTCCTATGGAACTGATCATCTTTGTGCTGGTCTGCAGCGGAATATTTACGTCGGAATATGAGAAAGGAACCTTGATTCCTGTGGTGACGAAGGGGCTGCCGCGCAAGAAGATTCTGGCCTCCAAGGCGGTGTTGCTCTATGGGATGTGGACAATCCTTTATTTCCTGGGTTTTGGAATTACTTATGGGTATAATGCTTATTTCTGGGATAACGGGATTGCGGGGAATCTGTTTTTTGCGGCTTTCTGTACGTGGCTGTACGGGATGTGGGTGGTTGCCCTTCTGATCTGTTTCTCGGCCGCGGGGCGCAGCAGTTTCCAGGTACTTCTGGGAACCGGCGGTGCGGCCATGGGAGCCTGGCTGCTGGGGATGTTTCCGAAGTTTGATTCCGTTCTTCCGGGGAAGCTGATGGATGGGATGGAATTGCTTACAAAGGCTGGAGAACGGGGGGATTATTATGCGGGCGCAGCGGTGGCAGCGGGCATGATCCTGTTGTGTATGGGAGGGGCGTTTGTCTGCTTTGACCGGAAGCAGCTATAAAAACGGAGAACAGGAAGAAGAGGTCATGGCAGCTGATTCTGGCATACGGAATCAGCTGTCATCCTTTTTGCGTTTGCATTTCAAGATTCAATCCGGGATACGGATACTTCATATGCAGTTCTCTTTACCTGTCGTTCATTAACCTGTTTAAAGTATTCCCGGCTCTGGATTCTCCCCCAAATCTGAATACGGGTACCAATGGACAGAGATGAGGTGGCTTGCGCATTACGTCCCCAACAAATGCAGGGAATATAATCGGACTGATTATGAGATCGGTTTACTGCTACAAGGAGTTCTGTAATTTCTCTGTTTTTTGGCGTTTTGCGGTATATAGGATTTTTGCAGATATATCCATTCAGATAAATCTGGTTTTGGTCATCGCTGTTTGTTTCTTTATGCCAGATACCTATATCTAATGCAAATACATTCAGTATTAATCGCCTTTTTCCTGCTATACAAGGGTTGTAAGAACGGAATTGACCATTTACATAAATATATTTTTCCTGCCATACACCAGGCAGGTCATGTAAGGTTTGAGAAACGATAATGGGGAGATAATCTTTGTGACCGCTGATTCTTTCTATGGAAAGCCAGGCTTTATAATAACATTTCTCGTGTGCTTTATGGCTGAATTGCATATAGGAGATAGTCCCTGTTAAAAAGGCTGTGTTTGTTTCTGGTGTGTGATCTGACATTTCCATATTCCTTTCTTAAAATATATTATATTTTTTATTATAAAAATAATATCTTTTCAATATTTTGACATACTGTATTTTATATTACAATAATAAGATGAAAGGTGATGAAAATGTTTAAGTTAAAGAAAGAATATGCGGAATATGAGAATAAATCTGTCCGACTGCCGAAAGATTTGATTATAGAATTACAGCAGCTTGCGAAAGAGAATGAAATGTCTTTTAATAAGGTGGTCATACAGTGCATAGAATATGCATTGGCACATGCGGAAGGTAAGACAGATTTGTAATCTGTCTCTGTAGCAGATATTACTGTTTTTATAACGTCGGATTCTTTTCATTTTATTATGCAATGCTATATTCTGGCATTGCTTTTTTCGTTTTTTCTGGAAATCGTGATAATATCTGGTATAATGGACAAAAAGAACAGAACCGGGGTGAAAGGATGCCGAAAGTTTTTAATGTGACAGGTATGTGTATACCGGAAGAACATTATATGGTAAATATTGACGGACGTCTGAGGGAGATTAAGAAGTTAGTCGACGCAGGAAAGTATTTTGTCATGAACCGGGCGAGACAGTTTGGAAAGACCACGACATTGATGGCATTGGAAAAATATCTGAGGGATGATTATTTTGTTGTCTCTCTGGATTTTCAGATGCTGGGAACCGGTGAATTTGAGAATGAGAATACATTTGCCCTTTCTTTTGCAAGAATGTTTCTGCGGGCGGTCAGGATAAGCCAGGCAGCGCTGTCAGAGACGTGCAGAAAGATTCTGGAAGAAATTGATAAAAATATATGTGAAGAACGGACGAATTTCAGATTGCAGAGGTTGTTTGAAAATCTTAGCGGTTTCTGTGAGGCGGCAGATTGGCGTATTGTTTTGATGATTGACGAAGTGGACAGTGTGTCAGATAATCAGGTGTTTCTTGATTTTCTCGCACAGCTGCGGGTATATTATGCCGGACGTGCGAGACAACAGACATTTTATTCTGTCATACTGGCGGGGGTGTATGATGTGAAGAATCTGAAACAGAAGATCCACCCCGATAAGGCGGGCCGGATGAACAGCCCGTGGAATATTGCATCGGACTTTAAGGTAGATATGAGCCTGCCGCAGGATGGGATTGCCGGAATGCTGAGAGAATATGAAGCGGATTATCATACCGGGATGGATGTGGAGCTGATGGCGGGGCTGCTCTATGGCTATACCTCCGGTTACCCGTTTCTTGTATCCAGATTGTGTATGCTGATGGATGAAGAAGTCTGTGCCAAAGAATCATTGGAAGCGAAACGTTTTGCATGGACGAAGGAAGGGTTTCTTGAGGCGGTTCGGATGATTCTGAGTGAGAAAAATTCTCTGTTTACCTCTATGATCGGGAAGCTTACAGATCATCCGGAATTAGACTGGATGCTGCAGGAACTGCTTTTTACAGGGAAGAATCTGGTGTATGATTCGGACGTAACGGCAATTGATACGGCCGCCATGTTCGGATTTATCCGGAACAGGAACGGAAATATAGCAATCGCAAACCGTATCTTTGAAATGCGCCTTTATAACCGGTATCTTTCAACTGCCGAGATTCAGAGAAAGGAGCTTTATAAGGAGTCTTTGTGGGATAGAAATCAGTTTATTGCAGAGGGGCATCTGAATATGCGGCGGATTCTTGAAAAATTTGTGGAGCATTTTGATGATTTGTACCATGACAGTGAAGAGACGTTTATTGAAGAAGTGGGGAGGAAGTATTTTCTGTTGTATCTCAGACCGATTATTAATGGAACGGGAAATTATTATGTGGAGTCCCGGACCAGAAGTCTTGGACGCACAGATGTGATTGTGGATTACCGGGGAGAACGGTTTGTGATTGAGATGAAAATCTGGCGGGGGAATGAGTATCATATGAGAGGCGAGGAGCAGTTAATCGGGTATCTGGATGATTATCATCTGGAAAAGGGTTACATGATCAGCTTTAACTTTAATAAGAAGAAAGAAATCGGTGTCCGTGAGATCAGCATAGGAAATAAACGGTTAATTGAGGCTGTTGTGTAGACTCCCTATTCCCTGGAGCGTGTCTGGATCCTGTCACCTGTCAGCAGACATACCATTCAGGGCTGACAGATGACGGAATGTGACAGATTAATGTTTGGCCAAGGCCGGTTCTCTTCCGGTTCCCGGTTCGGCAAAAGACTGGCCGTCGTCCGGCAGATTCTCAATCCTGCGGCTGCTTAAGGCCCCAGCTTCCATGGCGTCGGCAAAATTGATGGGGTGGTTGCGCATATGCACCTTCAATACTTCAAACAGCCGGAGGGTGGGGCGTCTGGATTCCAGCACGCCGGAGACGTCGATGTATTTACAGCCGGTCTGTGCTGCCAGGTCTTTCAGCCGCTGGTTGATTCGGAAGGCGGCAGGGCTTTCTGACACGATGGGTACAATATAGATGGCGGCCTGTGTCCTGGTGTGAATCATATACAGGAGCCACTCGTATCGGGAAATAAAGCTGTCGGTATCTACATTTTCATCCAGAATGTCCACGTCTCCCATGTTTACAAAAATCTTGCGGGGATTCAGGTCATACAGGCAGACTTTGAGGTAACTCTCAATCTGGTCGATGCGCACGTCCCGGATACTCCGGTTGTAGATGGGCTCCGTAATACGGAAAGCCTGTGTCAGTTCGCCCACCGGAAGGGCGGCAAATGTGTTGGAGCCGAAAAGCACAACGCCGCCGGCTTCGGTGATACTGTTCATTTCGCGATAAGTTTCCATTTCATCTTCTCCTTGATTGTGAACCGATGGTTTAAACGGTGTGGATGTCTGGGCCGTACGGGCCTCTGTGTCCACGGATCTATTCTGGGTATTGCCGGATATCTGTCTGGCAAGTCTTTCCTTTGCCTCTTTTGCCTGCCTGTCGTAGCGGCGGTTGATGAAGTAGACGGCCACGTTGGCGGATACAACCACCAGGTTCAGCAGATATACGACCAGTACATAATTAAATCTGTGGTTATAGATTTTTGCCGAGATTCCAGCAATATACCCTGTGATGATTAAGAGTATGAACTGCAGGCTCATGTTTCTTGCTGATTTTGCCCTGATGTTCTTGGCAAGGTTCATAGGCCAGGATAATCCGAAGCAGATCAGCATAGCAGACTCTAATAGTTCAGCCATTTTTGTTTCCTCACTTTCTATCTGGTTACTATAGTGGTATGCAAAACTTCTGCAGGTGACAGAGGTTTTGTATCACTTCTCCTAAGTTCCTTACATAGTTTAGCATTGACCTTTGATTATGTCTAATATATAATATTTATCAAAATCATAATGTTTATATTATGAATAGCGTGAGTAAGATGGAGTATAGAAAGGATTCGTAAATCTAAGAATCAGGAAAGAAACTGACAAGCATAAATTAAGGAGGAATCCATCTATGGAGATTATGCAGATCCGGTATTTTCTGGAAGCGGCAAAGACGAAGCACATGACCAACAGTGCAAAGAACCTGCACATTACCCAGCCTGCGCTGACCCAG
>CAJULU010000007.1:0-36138 GCA_910587575.1 uncultured Dorea sp. | reverse complement strand
TCTTGGGGTGCCGCTGTTTACGGCCAGGGGGCGCAACGTCATACTGACGGAATATGGGAAATATCTGCAGAGGAAGTTAGAGCCTCTGATGGAGCAGTTAGATGCCATTCCGGAGCAGCTTAAGATGATGATTGCCCTGGAAGGGGAGACGATTCACATGAATGTGCTTGCGGCATCCGGGCTCGTGATGGAGGCGATTATTGAATATAAGAAGGATCATGAAGAGATTCATTTCCAGCTGCAGCAGAACTCGGAGAGTGAACTCTATGATATCGGGGTGACGACGAAGCTGTTTTATCTGGGGCAGGATGAGGAGAACCGTTTTGCCTGCGGGGAGGAAATCTATCTGGCTGTGCCGGAGAACCAGAGATACCGGGGGAAGACGTCGGTGCGTCTGGCTGAAGTGGCGGACGAGGGATTTATCAGCCTTCTGGGTTCCAGGGAATTCCGTTACATCTGTGACCGGTTCTGCCAGCATGCAGGGTTTACGCCCAGGATTATCTTCGAGAGTGACAATCCGTCTGCCGTGAAAAATATGATTGCCGCCAACATGGGAATCGGTTTCTGGCCGGAATTCACCTGGGGCAGTATTGAGAATGAGCGTGTGAGACTGCTGAAGATTGAGGAACCGGTCTGTCAGAGGGATATTATTATTCACTATAACAGGAACAAGCCGGACAGCCGGAATGTGGTGGAATTTTATGAATTTCTGACGGGATTTTTTGAAAGCCGGAAGAGACGATGCTGAAAAACGATGTGGAATTTTTTACTGCGTTGTGCTAAAATATTGCGATAAGAATGTATTTTCAAAGGAGAAAGACGGTTATGGCAGGACAATTACTGATGGGAAATGAAGCGATCGGCTTAGGAGCCATCCATGCGGGAGTCAGCCTGGTGGCAGGATATCCGGGCACGCCTTCCACGGAGATTTTAGAGACGGTGGCGGGAAATAATCAAGAGGGCAGGATACATGTGGAGTGGTCGGTCAATGAGAAGGCTGCGTTGGAAGTGGCTGCCGGAGCTTCTTATGCGGGAGCAAGGACCATGGTGACCATGAAGCAGGTTGGTCTGAATGTGGCCAGTGACCCCTTGATGAGCCTTGCGTATATCGGGGTGAAGGGCGGTATGGTCATTGTGGCAGCGGATGATCCGGGACCGATCTCTTCACAGACGGAGCAGGATACCAGGCATTTTGCAGAATTCTCGAAGCTTCCGGTGTTTGATCCGGTCTCACCGGAGGAAGCTTATGAGATGGTAGGGGATGCATTTGCATATTCGGAACAGTATGGGACGCCTGTAATCCTGCGCCCTACGACCCGTGTCTGCCATGGGTGTGCGGTGGTGGAGGTCAGGGATACCAAAGAAGTATCCGGGCAAAGAGAGCCGGAGGGATTTGTCCGGGATACCGGCCGGTGGGTGATCTTTCCCAGGCTGTCTTATCTGAATCATAAGAAGATCGAAGAACGGAATGAAGAGCTTTCCCATGTGTTTTCTTCCTGCCGTTATAATACGTTCAGGAAGGGGACAGGAAGAGTGGGAGTGGCAGCAGGCGGTATCAGCCATGCCTATGTGAAAGAGAACATTTCCCCGGATGTGCCGCTTCTGCGGGTAGGGACGCCGCACCCGTTCCCCGAAGATCTGGCCCGGGAATTTCTTGTGGGACTGAGTGAAGTCCTGGTGCTGGAGGAATTAGATCCGGTGATCGAGAGGGCGCTTCTTAGGACTGCCGGGAAATATCATCTGACGGTGACCATCCGGGGAAAGCTGACCCATGATACGGCCAGTGCAGGTGAGAACAGTGTGGAGAGCGTCCGGGAAGATCTGAGGAGATTTGCACCGGAGACACTGCGGAAAGAGATAAGGGATGCAGTACAGGCAGGCAGACAGGACGGGCAGGAAACGCCCGGTCTGCCAAAGCTGCCTGTCCGGCCCCCGGTGCTCTGTGCAGGGTGTCCCCACCGTGCTTCTTTCTATGCGGTGAAGCAGGCTGCAAAGGGGAGAAAAGCGGTATTTTGCGGGGACATCGGATGTTATACCCTGGGGAATGCGGCGCCGCTTGACATGGTGGACACCTGTCTGTGCATGGGTGCGGACGTGACGATTGCACAGGGGCTTCACATTATGGAAAGAGATACGGTTAATTTTGCTTTTATCGGGGATTCCACGTTTTTTGCTTCCGGGATTACCGGAGTGGTCAATGCGGTGTATAACCAGACGGACATCATTCTCGTGGTGCTTGACAATTCCACCACTGCCATGACGGGCCATCAGCCGCATCCCGGAACGGGAAGGACGATGATGGGAGAGGTTGTGGCAAAGATCAGTATTGAGAAGGTACTGGAGGGAATCGGTGTCAGTAAGCTTGTGAAGGCAGATCCGCTGAACCTTAAGGAAGCCGTCCATGCGGTGAAGGAAGTTCTTGATGAGACGGGTGTCCGGGCGGTAATCTTTACGTCTCCCTGTATTGCGCTTGCGAAAGCTGTGACTGGATACAGGGTCAATGAGAAGGCGTGTATTTCCTGTAAGAAGTGTATACGGGAACTGGGCTGCCCGGCGATCGCAGCCTGTGACGGGAAGATTTCCATAGAACCGTCCCTGTGTTACGGGTGCGGTGTGTGTGCAGAAGTATGCGGATCAGGTGCAATACAGGAGGTGGATCATGAGTAGGAATTGTTTACTGTGCGGAGTCGGAGGCCAGGGGGTGGTTCTGGCGTCCAAACTGATTGCCTGTGCGGCCATGGAGAAGGGGCTGTTTGTCCGTACGTCAGAGACCATCGGCATGGCGCAGAGAGGCGGATCTGTGGTCAGCCATGTACGGATGGGGGAGGACATCTTCTCTCCTATGATTCCGAAGGGGAGCGCAGATGTAATCCTGGCGTTTGAACCGGCAGAGGCGGTGCGAAGCCTTGACTATCTGAGAAGAGGGAAAGAGGAAGGAATTGTGATTGTGAACCAGAAAAGCATTCAGCCGGTGACTGCGGCTTTGGGAGGCCAGGAGTATGACGGCCGCAGGATGCTGGACTTTCTCAAAGAAAACGTGAAGAGGCTGTATCTGGTGGACGGAGAAGAGATCTGCAGGCAGGCGGGATCCCACAAGGTTCTGAATGTTGCGCTTCTCGGCGTGGCGGCGGCAGGCGGTGCGCTTGGGATGGGCCAGGCAGAGATAGAAGATGAGATTAAGAGAAGGGTAAAGCCGCAGTACCAGGAGATGAATCTTAAGGCGCTGAAGCTGGGGGCGGCATTGGCAGCTAAAATAAAATAGAGAAAGATGCCGGCAGGATACCCGGCGGAAGGGAACAGA
Source organism: uncultured Dorea sp. (assembly GCA_910587575.1). Classification (GTDB taxonomy): domain Bacteria; phylum Bacillota; class Clostridia; order Lachnospirales; family Lachnospiraceae; genus Sporofaciens. Next base: position 32,837 of record CAJULU010000007.1, on the reverse strand, counting down.
TCTATGCGAATGACAGAATTACAGTTCAGACTGATTAAGACAAATTTAAAATTACTGACCTCGAAACCTTGTTTCTATAAGGACAAGTTGAAAGACATTGATATTGACGCAGTCAACAGCCAGGAAGATTTTGAGAAGCTTCCTTTTACCTGGAAGGGAGACTTAAGGGAAGCGTATCCCCTGGGACTTCAGGCAGTGCCGGATGAAGAGATTGTCCGGATTCACTCATCCTCCGGGACCACGGGTACGCCGGTCATCATCCCGTATACCCAGAAGGATGTGGACGACTGGGCGAAGATGTTTGCCAGGTGCTATGAGATGGCAGGGATTACGGCTCTGGACCGGATTCATATCACGCCGGGATACGGGCTGTGGACGGCAGGAATCGGGTTTCAGCTGGGAGCAGAGCATCTGGGAGCCATGACGATTCCCATGGGGCCGGGAAATACGGATAAACAGCTCCGTATGATGCAGGATATGAAGTCCACGGTGCTCTGCGCCACGTCTTCCTATGCACTTCTCCTGGCGGAAGAGATTGCCAGGAGGAAGCTCACGGATAAGATCAGCCTGAAAAAGGGCGTCATCGGTTCCGAACGGTGGGGCGAGAAGATGCGCAAGAGGATTGCTTCGGAACTGGGAGTGCAGCTCTATGACATCTACGGGCTGACAGAGGTGTACGGTCCGGGGATAGCCATGAGCTGTGATTATGAGTGCGGAATGCATTACTGGGACGACTATGTGTATTTTGAGATTGTAGACCCTAAGACGGGAGAAGTCCTGCCGGACGGGGAGATCGGGGAACTGGTGATCACGACTCTGCGCAAGCAGGGAGCGCCGCTGATCCGCTACCGGACCCACGACCTGACCCGTTTCCTTCCGGGAGACTGCCCCTGCGGTTCCCGTTTCCCCCGGATTGACACGCTGATCGGAAGGACGGACGACATGGTGAAGGTGAAGGGAGTCAATATCTTCCCCAGCCAGATTGAGGAGATGTTAAAGGGCGTGGCGGAAGCCTCCAGTGAATACCAGTTCATGCTGGATCATCTGAACGGAAAGGATGTCTGTACCCTGTTTGTGGAAATCAATGACAACGTGGAGCCAAAAGCAGCGGCCAGGGTCATCCAGCAGGAGTTCAAAGGAAAGATCGGCATTACGGTGAACGTGAAACCGGTTCCTGTGGGGGATCTTCCCAGAAGTGAGAAGAAGTCTACCCGTATCTTTGATAACCGGTATTAGGAAGGAGGGGCTATGAGATTCAGACCATGTATTGACATCCATAACGGGGCCGTAAAACAGATTGTAGGGGGAAGCCTGCGGGATGATTCGGACCATGCGGTGGAAAATTTCAAGGCCGGACAGGATGCGGATTATTTTGCTCATTTATATAGAAAGGACGGACTTTTGGGCGGCCATGTGATTCTTCTGAATCCGTCGTCTTCGGAATACTACGCCCGCACCAGGCAGCAGGCCATGAAAGCTCTGGCAGCATATCCGGGCGGTCTGCAGGTGGGCGGCGGCATTACCGCCGAAAATGCCGGGGAATACATCGAAGCCGGGGCGAGCCATGTCATCGTTACCTCCTATGTCTTCGGGGACGGAGAGATTCACTGGGACCGTATGGAAGGATTGCGAAAGGCGGTGGGAAAGAACCATGTGGTAATTGACGTAAGCTGCAGGAAAAAGGACGACGGCTATTACATCGTGACAGACCGCTGGCAGAATTTCACCCGTGTAAGGCTCAGTGAATCGGTGCTGGAGGAAATCGCCGGATACTGTGACGAATTCCTGGTACACGGTGTTGACGTGGAAGGAAAGGCTTCTGGTATCGAAGAGGGGCTGGTTGAGATTCTGGCCGCCTGGCATGAAATACCGGTGACCTATGCGGGAGGGATCGGAAGTCTTAAGGATCTGGAGCATTTCCGTAAGATTTCCGGGGGGCAGATTGATTTTACCATTGGAAGCGCCTTGGACCTGTTCGGGGGAAAGATTCCCTATGAGACCATCAGGAATTACCGGTAAGGAAAATTAACAGTTTGTAAACACTTCACAAATTAGTTGAATTGGCCTGTGGATAGTGCTATGATGTAGGATAAAGTGGTTTATCATGGCCATCTTACTTCCTAAATTAGTGATAAGGAGCTTTTATCAATATGGGTTTAATACAGAAATTATTTGGGACACATAGTGAAAATGAGTTAAAGAGAATCTACCCGATCGTGGATGCCGTAGAGGCTCTTGAGCCGGAGATGCAGAAGCTTTCGGACAGTGAATTAAAAGATAAGACCAGGGATTTCAAAAGCAGGCTTGCCAACGGGGAGGCGACCCTTGACGACATTCTGCCGGAGGCATATGCGGTGGTAAGAGAGGCATCTTCCCGTGTGCTGAAGATGCGGCATTTCCGTGTCCAGATCATCGGCGGAATCATCCTGCATCAGGGTCGTATTGCTGAGATGCGTACCGGTGAAGGAAAGACGCTGGTGTCCACGCTTCCGGCTTATCTCAATGCGCTGACGGGAGAGGGCGTACATGTGGTTACGGTCAATGACTATCTGGCAAAGCGTGATGCCGAGTGGATGGGACAGATCCATGAGTTCCTGGGACTGACCGTAGGCGTGGTGCTGAACAGCATGGACAATGACGAGAGGCGTGCGGCCTACAATTGTGATATTACTTATGTGACCAACAATGAACTGGGCTTTGATTATCTGCGGGATAACATGGTCATTTACAAGGAGCAGCTTGTACAGCGGGGACTGAAATATGCGATCATTGATGAGGTGGACTCTGTGCTGATTGACGAGGCCAGGACGCCTCTGATCATTTCCGGCCAGAGCGGAAAGTCTACGAAGCTTTATGAGGCCTGCGACATCCTGGCCCGCCAGTTAGAGCGGGGGGAAGCCAGCGGCGAGTTCAGTAAGATGAACGCCATCATGGGTGAGGATATCGAGGAGACGGGAGATTTTATTGTCAATGAGAAGGAGAAGAACATCAATCTGACGGAGGATGGTGTGCGGAAGGTAGAGAAGTTCTTCCATATTGAGAATCTTGCCGACTCGGAGAACTTAGAGATCCAGCATAATATTATCCTGGCTCTCAGGGCCCACAATCTGATGTTTAAGGACAAAGATTATGTGGTGAAGGATGACGAGGTTCTGATTGTAGACGAATTTACCGGGCGTATCATGCCGGGGCGGCGTTATTCCGACGGTCTGCACCAGGCAATCGAGGCGAAGGAGCATGTGAAGGTGAAGCGGGAGAGCAAGACCCTTGCGACCATTACCTTCCAGAACCTGTTTAATAAGTTTGCGAAGAAGGCGGGTATGACCGGTACGGCGCTGACGGAGGAGAAGGAGTTCCGGGAGATTTACGGGATGGACGTGATTGAGATTCCTACCAATGTGCCGGTACAGAGGAAGGACCTGGACGATGCGGTGTACAAGACCCAGAAGGAGAAGTTCAAGGCAGTGTGTGATGCCATCGAGGAGGCCCACGGCAGGCATCAGCCGGTACTGGTGGGCACGATTACCATTGAGAATTCCGAACTCCTGAGCAGTATGCTGAAGCGGCGGGGGATTAAGCACAATGTCTTAAATGCCAAGTTCCATGAGATGGAGGCGGAGATCGTTGCCCAGGCCGGTGTCCATGATGCCGTGACCATTGCGACCAACATGGCGGGCCGTGGTACGGATATCAAGCTGGACGATGAGTCGAAAGCGGCAGGAGGCCTTAAGATCATCGGTACAGAGCGGCATGAGTCCAGACGTATCGACAACCAGCTCCGGGGACGTTCCGGCCGTCAGGGAGATCCGGGAGAGTCCAGATTCTATATTTCCTTAGAGGACGACCTTATGCGTCTGTTCGGTTCGGAGCGTCTGATGAGCGTATTCACGGCTCTGGGCGTGGAAGACGGAGAACAGATTGAGCATAAGATGTTATCCAGTGCCATCGAGAAGGCACAGCAGAAGATTGAGGCCAATAACTTCGGGATCCGTAAGAATCTGCTGGATTATGACCAGGTCATGAATGAGCAGAGGGAGATCATCTATGAAGAGAGACGCCGGGTACTGGACGGCGAGAATATGCGGGATTCTATTTTCCATATGATGAATGAGTATGTGGAGAATGTGGTGGATATGGTGACCGGCAAGGACCAGGATTATGATGAGTGGAATCTGGCGGAACTGAATCTCACCATCCACAATACCATTCCCATTGCGGCGGTGACAGAAGAGGACGTAAGGGGAATGGGCCAGAAGGAATTAAAACATCTGCTCAAGGAGCGTGCGGCCAAGGCTTATGAGGCCAAGGAATCGGAATTCCCGGAGCCGGAACAGATCCGTGAGGTAGAGCGGGTGTTCCTTCTGAAAGTGATTGATGCCAAGTGGATGGCCCATATTGATGATATGGACCAGCTTAGGCAGGGAATCGGACTGCAGGCTTACGGACAGAGAGATCCCAAGGTGGAATATAAGATGCTGGGCTACGACATGTTTGACGAGATGACCAGGGCCATTGCGGCAGATACCATCCGCGCCCTGTTCCACATCCGTATCGAGCAGAAGGTAGAACGGGAACAGGTGGCCAAGGTAACGGGAACGAACCGGGATGAAAGTTCTGTGCGTGCACCGAAGAAGCGGGAAGATAAGAAGGTCTACCCCAATGATCCGTGTCCGTGCGGAAGCGGAAAGAAGTATAAACAGTGCTGCGGGCGCAAATAGCGTCCGGGCAGCAGAACAAAAACAGAGAAAGAGGTGATAAGATGGTTGAATTAGATCAGTTTAGGACACTGATGAATGCATATGAAGAACCTCTTGCCGAGATGAGGGATTCACTTTGACCTGGCAGGGAAGGAAAGACGCATAGAAGAACTTCAGAAGAAGACCGGGGAGCCGGGGTTCTGGGATGATCCGGAGGAGTCCCAGCGGTTCATGAAGGAACTGAAAAACCTCCAGGAGTCAGTGGAGACTATCCAGAGACTGTATACGGCTTATGAGGATATCGGGCTTCTGATTGAGATGGCATATGAGGAAAACGACTCTTCCATGGTGAAGGAGATTGAGGCAGAGATCAAGGAGTTTGAAAGCGTATTTGAAGGGCTCAGGATCCAGACTCTGCTGTCTGGAGAGTATGATTCCTGCAATGCCATCGTGACCATCCATGCGGGCGCAGGAGGAACAGAGTCCTGTGACTGGGCGAATATGCTTTACCGGATGTACAGCCGGTGGACCGAGCAGAAAGGCTTCTCCATCCAGGTGCTGGATTATCTGGACGGGGATATTACGGGAACCAAGGCAGTGACTTTTGAGGTGAACGGAGAGAATGCCTACGGATATCTGAAATCTGAGAAGGGTGTGCACCGCCTGGTAAGGATTTCACCTTTTAATGCAGCGGGGAAGAGACAGACTTCTTTTGCTTCCTGTGACGTGGTGCCGGATATCGAAGATGAACTTGACATTGAGATTGCGGATGACGATCTGAAGATTGACACCTACCGGGCCAGCGGTGCAGGCGGGCAGCATGTCAATAAGACTTCTTCGGCGATCCGCATTACCCACCTTCCGACAGGGATTGTGGTGCAGTGCCAGAATGAACGTTCCCAGCATCATAATAAGGAGAAAGCCATGCAGATGCTGAAGGTTAAGCTTCAGCTTCTCAAAGAGCAGGAGCAGGCGGAGAAGGTGTCGGACATCCGGGGTGAAGTCAAGGAGATCGGATTTGGCAACCAGATCCGTTCTTATGTCATGCAGCCATATACCATGGTGAAGGATCACAGGACCAATGTAGAGTGCAGTAATGTGACGGCGGTGCTGGACGGCGGCATTGATATGTTTATGAATGCTTATCTGAAGCAGACGGTGAATAGTTAGAGGAGGGACAGCAAGATGGTAAATATAGCAGTTATGGGATATGGAACGGTAGGTTCCGGCGTGGTGGAGGTGGTGAACACCAATGGCGCGCGGATTAACCAGAGGATCGGGGATGAACTGAATATCAAGTATGTGCTGGACTTAAGAGATTTCCCGGGAGATCCTGTGCAGGATAAGATTGTCCATGATTTTGAGACCATTATTTCAGATGATGAAGTGAAGATTGTCGTGGAGGTCATGGGGGGCATTGAGCCGGCCTATACCTTCGTGAAGAGATGCCTGCAGGCGGGAAAGAGCGTGGCAACCTCCAACAAGGCCCTGGTGGCAAAGCACGGGGCAGAGCTTCTGTCCATTGCCAAGGAGCAGAATATCAACTTTCTGTTTGAGGCCAGCGTTGGCGGCGGGATTCCGATCATCCGCCCCTTAAATTCGTCGCTGACGGCGGACGAGATTGAAGAGATTACGGGAATCTTAAACGGGACCACCAACTATATGCTGACCAAGATGTTTTATGAGGGGGCGGACTATGACACGGTTCTTGCGGAAGCGCAGGCCAACGGGTATGCGGAGCGCAATCCGGAGGCAGACGTGGAAGGGTATGACGCCTGCAGAAAGATTGCCATCCTGTCCTCGCTGATTTCCGGCCAGCAGGTTGATTTTGAGGATATATACTGTGAAGGAATTACAGAGATTACGGTGGAGGATATGAAGTATGCCAGAGCCATGGGAACCACCATCAAGCTGCTGGCGTCCAGCAAGCGCCATGCAGGGAACCGGCTTCACGCCATCGTGGCGCCCTGTATGCTGTATCCGGAGCATCCGCTCTATAATGTGAACGGAGTCTTTAATTCCATCTTTGTCCATGGGAATGTGCTTGGGGACGCCATGTTCTATGGCAGCGGCGCAGGGAAGCTTCCGACAGCCAGTGCGGTGGTGGCGGACGTGGTCGATGCGGCCAAGCATCTGAACCGGAACATTATGACCATGTGGAAGCAGGAGAAACTGCAGTTAGAAGACAAGGCAGACGCAAAAAGGCGTTTCTTCGTCCGGTTCCGGGGAGAGAAAGAAGAGATGGTTCCAAGGCTTCGGGAGTCTTTCGGAGAGATTGAGATTGTGGAAGCTGACGGACTTTGCAAAGAATTCGGCTTTATCACCCCGGTGATGATGGAAGGGGATTATGTGACCAGGGCGAATATTTACCGGGATCAGATTCTGCATATGATCCGTGTGGAAGGGTAGTGAAAAACCATGAAATATGTGATTATACTAAGTGACGGGATGGCAGGCAGGCCTCTTGAAAGACTGGGGAACAGAACGACTCTGGAGGCGGCCGCAACTCCTGTGATGGACTTACTTGCCCCTGTGTCGGAACTTGGCATGGCTTCCATGGTTCCGGAAGGTATGGCGCCGGGAAGCGATACGGCGAATCTTTCGGTCCTGGGATATGACCCGAAGATTTATTATACAGGCAGATCGCCTCTGGAGGCTCTGAGTATTGGTATCGGGATGGAGGATACGGATGTGTCTTTCCGGTGTAACCTTGTGTCGCTGACGGAGAAGGAAGGAACTTACGAAGACCAGGTGATCCTGGATCACAGTTCTGACGAGATCAGTACGGAGGATGCGGCTGTTATGGTCCATGCCCTGTCAGAAGGACTTGCAAAGGACGGGTATTCATTTTATACCGGCACCAGTTACCGGCATCTGCTGGTACAGAAGCAGGGGAAGGTTGTAGAACTGACACCGCCCCACGATATTCTGACAAAGCAAATCGGCGGTTATCTTCCGGAAGATGACGTCCTGCGGGAGATGATGAAGAAGAGTTATGAGATCTTAAAGAATCATCCCTTGAATGAAGAACGGAAGAAACAGGGATTAAAACCGGCGAACTCAGCATGGTTCTGGGGGGCCGGAAGAAAGCCTTCCCTGACTTCTTTCCAGAAACGTACCGGAAAGAAAGGCGTGATGATTTCCGCAGTGGATCTGCTGAAAGGGATTGCGGCAGGTGCGGACATGGACCGGATTCTGGTGGAAGGGGCAAACGGCGGGCTTCACACCAACTATGAAGGAAAAGCCCGGGCGGCGGTAAAGGCTCTGACAGAAGATGGATATGATTTCGCATATATCCACGTGGAGGCTCCGGATGAGATGGGACACCAGGGGAGTGTGGAAGATAAGATTACAGCCATTGAACAGGTGGACGAAAAGGTTCTGGGCGTAGTCCTTAAGGGGCTTGAAAACGCAGGAGAGGATTTCCGGCTTCTGCTTCTGCCGGATCATCCCACGCCCATAGAGGTGCGCACCCATACGAAAGAGCCGGTTCCCTATCTTCTGTATGACAGTATCAAATCCGTAGAAGGGGCAGAGACGTATTCTGAGAAGACCTGTGGGCTGACCGGGAGAAACTGGCCGGAGGGGTTCCGGCTCATCGGTCATCTGTTTGAGGAGGAACTATGCTGATCGTTAAGAAATTCGGAGGCAGCTCCGTTGCTGATAAAGAGAGGATCTTCAATGTGGCCAGACGGTGCATTGAGGATTATAAGGAAGGACATGACGTGGTGGTGGTGCTGTCCGCCATGGGAGATACCACGGACGACCTGCTTGCCTTTGCAGGAGAGATTAATCCCAAAGCGAAGAAGCGGGAACTGGATATGCTTCTCACAACAGGAGAGCAGGTGTCCGTGTCACTAATGGCCATGGCGATGCAGTCGCTGGATGTTCCGGCAGTGTCGCTGAATGCGTTCCAGGTGCGGATGCATTCCACTTCCCGGTACGGCAATGCCCGTTTTAAGCGTGTGGAGAAGGAGCGGATCCTTCATGAGCTGGATTCCAGGAAGATCGTAATCGTGACCGGATTCCAGGGAGTGAACAAGTATGATGACGTGACCACCCTTGGAAGGGGCGGTTCGGATACCACGGCGGTTGCCCTTGCCGCAGTGCTTCACGCAGACCGGTGTGAGATCTTTACGGACGTGGACGGCGTGTATACGGCGGATCCCAGAGTGGTGAAGAATGCGAAGAAGATTGATACCATCACATATGACGAGATGCTGGAACTGGCCAGCCTTGGGGCGCGGGTGCTCCATAACCGTTCCGTGGAGATGGCGAAGAAATATAATGTAGAACTGGTTGTGAGATCCAGCTTAAACCGTTCGGAAGGAACCGTAGTCAAGGAGGCAAAAGGAGTGGAAAAACTATTAGTGACCGGCGTGGCCGCCGATCAGAATACGGCCAGGATCTCCGTGATCGGAGTGGAGGACAGGCCGGGAATCGCATTCCGTATCTTCGATACGCTGGCGAAGAATAACATTAATGTGGATATTATCCTGCAGTCTGTGGGACGGGAAGGAACGAAGGATATCTCATTTACGGTGGCGTCAGACGACCTGAATGCGGCAATCCGGACTCTGAAGGAGAACCAGGAACGGCTGACAATCAAGGATATTACCTGGAATGAGGATGTGGCGAAGCTGTCGGTGGTAGGCGCAGGAATGATGAGCAATCCTGGCGTGGCCGCAAAGATGTTCGAATCTCTCTATAATTCCAGAGTCAATATCAATATGATCTCCACATCCGAGATCCGTATCACGGTGCTGGTGCCAAAGAAGGATATCGACAAGGCCATGAATGCGGTTCACGATGGTTTTGCTATGTCTGACTGAGGCGGCTGTTGTGGTATTTCCCGGAAAATGTGACCTCTTCCCCGAACCATGAGGGGGGAGTGAAGGAACTGGCTTCTTCTTCGGAAGAGAATTCTACTTCCACAAGGAGAAGTGGGGCCAGATCTCCTTCGAACACATCAAGTTCTGCAGTGAGATGATTCTCCAGAGGAACCAGATAGCGTTTCTTCTGGATCAGACGGCCGTCAATCTTGGTAAGGAGATGTTCGTAGGCTTCCTGGGTGAGAGGAAGGTTATATTCCTGTCTTGCCATGAGGCCTTCTGATTTGTAGGTAAGTTCGTATCTGTCGTTGTCCTGGCGGATCCGGATGACGGGGGACGTATTCAGATATCCCTGCGAGATGATACGGCAGGGATAGTTTTCCATGTGTCCGGGCAGTCTGTGTACAAGATATTTGCGTTCGATTTCCATATGGGAACCTCCTTTGGGTTGAGTGTGATTTTCAATCAGCGGGGAACGAATCCTGCTGTCATCATCATAATATAAGAGTCAGGAAAAGTAAATGAGAAAATAAAAAGGGGATGAAAGGTATGAAGAAAGTAAGTGTAATTCTGGCGGACGGGTTTGAAGAAGTGGAAGCCCTGACCGTGGTGGATCTTCTGAGGCGGGCGACCATCTATGTAGACACGGTTTCCATCATGGATGATTATACGGTGCACGGTTCTCACGGAATCAACGTGCAGACGGAGGATCTGTTCGAGGAAGTGAATTTCGTTGAGTCGGATATGATCGTGCTGCCTGGCGGGATGCCGGGTACAAAGAATCTGGATGCCCACGCAGGGGTGCGCCGGGTTGTGAAGGGGTTCTTTGACGAGGGCAAGAAGATTGCTGCGATCTGTGCGGCGCCTACGGTACTTGGGAATATGGGTCTTCTGAAAGGAAAACGGATTTCCTGCTATCCTTCCATGGAGAAGGAGATCCAGGGGGCGGTGATCTCCGGCGCTTCCGTCACGGTGGACGGGAATATCATTACCAGCCGGGGCGTGGGCACGGCCATTGATTTTGCGCTGAAACTGATCGAGGTGCTCTGTGGTAAGGCGAAGGCAGAGGAGATCGCAGAATCCATCGTTTACGAGACAAAATAATACTGGATATTTAAGAAGGTTTGTGTTATACTTCTTTGGTGAATGTAATGCAGTATGCCTGTTCCGGGGACTACCTACGGAACGGGACAGAAACAGGAGGAAATAACAGATGAGTTTACAGGTAGAGAAGTTAGAGAACAGCATGGCAAAACTTACGATTGAAGTTTCTGCCGATGATTTAGAAAAAGCGCTTCAGAGTGCATATAAGAAGCAGAAGAACAAGATTTCAATCCCTGGGTTCCGGAAGGGAAAGGTTCCGCGCCAGATGATTGAGAAGATGTATGGCGCGGAGATTTTCTATGATGATGCGGCCAATGCGCTGATTCCCAAGGCTTATGCGGACGCTTACGATGAGTGTGAGGAGGAGATTGTATCAAGACCTCAGATTGACGTTGTGCAGATTGAGAAGGGACAGCCTTTTATTTTTACGGCTACGGTTGCATTACGGCCGCCGGTAACGCTTGGACAGTACAAGGGGCTGGAGGTGGAGAAGTTCTCTGACGAGGTGACGGAGGAAGATGTGGAAGCCAGACTGAAGGAAGAGGCTGAGAAGAACGCAAGGACCGTTACCGTAGAGGGACGCCCGGTTCAGGACGGCGATGAGGTCATCCTTGATTATGAGGGATTTGTAGACGGAGTTGCCTTTGAAGGCGGGAAGGGTGAGAATCATGCACTGACCATTGGTTCCGGTTCCTTTATTCCGGGATTCGAAGAGCAGCTCATCGGCGTGGAAGCCGGCGTGGATGTTGAGGTGAAGGTGACATTCCCGGAGAAGTACCATGCAAAAGAACTGGAAGGAAAAGAAGCGGTATTCCAGTGTAAGGTACAGGAGATCAAGGCAAAGGAACTTCCTGAGATTGATGATGAGTTTGCAGGAGAAGTGTCTGAGTTTGACACATTGGAAGAATATAAGGAAGACTTAAAGAAGAGCCTGGCCAAGAAGAAGGTTGCTGAGGGCAAGGAGAAGCAGGAGGATGCGGCTGTTGAACAGGCTGTGAAGAATGCACAGTATGAGCTGCCCGAGGCTATGGTGGAGACGCAGGTGTCACAGATGGCAGAAGATTTCTCACGCAGAATCCAGAACCAGGGACTTACCATGGAGCAGTATTTCCAGTTTACGGGACTGTCCGCAGAGAAGGTTCTGGAAGATCTGAGACCCCAGGCAGTCAAGAGCCTTGAGACACGTCTTGTACTGGAGGAGATCGTGAAGGCGGAGAATATCGAAGTCAGTGAAGAGAGATTTGACGAAGAAGTCCAGAAGATGGCCGAGACATACCGGATGGATGCAGAAAAGATCAAAGAGACCATGGGAGAGAAAGAAAAGGAACAGATGAAGAAGGATATCGCTGTTCAGGAGGCAATTACTTTCCTGGTAGACAATGCTGTTGAAAAATAAGGGCTGTACGGCCGTAAGGAGGCAGAGAATACATGAGTTTGGTACCCTATGTCATTGAACAGACGAGCCGTGGGGAACGCTCCTACGACATCTATTCAAGATTGTTGAAAGACAGGATTATTTTTCTTGGTGAAGAAGTGTCTGATGTGTCGGCAAGTGTTGTTGTTGCACAGTTGTTATTCCTGGAGGCGGAGGATCCGGAGAAGGATATCCATCTGTATATTAACAGTCCGGGCGGTTCTGTGACGGCGGGACTTGCAATCTACGACACCATGCAGTATATTAAGTGTGATATAGAGACAATCTGTATCGGTATGGCGGCGAGCATGGGTTCCTTCCTGCTGGCAGGGGGAACGAAAGGGAAGAGACTGGCATTGCCCAATGCTGAGATCATGATCCATCAGCCATCAGGAGGAGCGCGGGGGCAGGCAACGGAGATTGAGATTGCCGCAAAGCATATCTTAAGAACCCGCGAGAGATTGAATCGAATATTATCAGAGAATACGGGACAGCCGATAGAAGTGATCAGTGTGGACACGGACCGGGATAATTTCATGTCGGCAGATGAGGCGAAGGAATACGGGCTGATTGACGAAGTCATCAAGAACCGTTAGAGGGGTCTGTGCGGCAATGGTCCGCATGGCTTTTCGGGTCTCGGAAGTCTGTCCTTAGACGAGGTGAGAGAATGGTAGGAAGGAACGACGATCAGGTGAGGTGTTCGTTCTGTAATAAGACACAGAATCAGGTGCGCAAGCTGATCGCAGGGCCGAACGGGGCTTATATCTGCGATGAGTGTATTGACGTCTGCACGGAGATTCTGGAAGAGGAATTTGAATTTGGCGACGAGCGGCAGTGGAATCCCTTTGCGGATATCAATCTGCTGAAACCGGAAGAGATCAAGGAATTTCTGGACGAGTATGTGATCGGCCAGGACGAGGCGAAGAAGGTCCTTTCCGTTGCGGTTTATAACCATTATAAGCGGATTATGGCGGGAAGGGACTTGGGAGTGGAACTGGGCAAGAGCAATATTCTCATGCTTGGTCCTACCGGATGCGGAAAGACGCTGCTTGCCCAGACCCTGGCCCGGATTTTAGGGGTTCCCTTTGCCATCGCTGATGCGACGGCGCTGACGGAGGCGGGATATGTGGGAGAGGATGTAGAGAACATTCTTCTGAAGATTATCCAGGCCGCTGACGGGGATATTGACCGGGCGGAATATGGTATTATCTATATTGATGAGATTGATAAGATTACCAGGAAGTCTGAGAATCCGTCGATTACGAGGGATGTGTCCGGCGAGGGTGTACAGCAGGCCCTTCTTAAGATTATCGAAGGAACCATTGCCAACGTGCCGCCCCAGGGCGGAAGGAAACATCCGCACCAGGAACTGATCCAGATTGATACGACGAATATCCTGTTTATCTGCGGCGGCGCCTTTGAAGGGATCGATAAGATCATTGAGAAGCGGATTGACCGCAAGTCCATCGGGTTTAATGTGGATATCGGCGGAAAGCATGAGAATGATGTTGACAGGCTGCTTCGGCAGGTGCTTCCACAGGATCTGGTGAAGTTCGGACTGATCCCGGAACTGGTGGGACGTGTGCCGGTTACGGTTGCCCTGGAGATGCTGGATGAAGAGGCTCTGATCCGGATTCTGACGGAACCAAAGAATGCCATTGTGAAGCAGTATCAGAAGATGCTGGAACTTGACGGCGTGGAACTGTCCTTTGATGAGGAAGCGCTGAAGGCGGTTGCCGAGACTTCCTTAAAGAGGAAGACCGGAGCAAGGGGACTGCGTGCCATCATGGAGAATATCATGATGGATATCATGTACAGGGCTCCGTCTGACGATTCCCTGAAAGCATGCCGGATTACCGCAGATGCGGTGAAGGGAATCGGAGAACCGGAGTGTGAGCGCATATCCGTAAGGTCTGAGAGTGCATAGAAAGTGTATGTAAAACGCAGATAAGTATCATAATATGTAATGCGTGTCATGTAAGAATAGGTGGCGGATGCAAAAAGAGGCTTTTGTGTCCGCCGTAAGCGGAGAATCTCGCAGGCGGGATTCTTTTTCTTCATACACGGATATTGAGGAGAATGGTTTATGAACAGAGAGACAATGAGCCTGCCCATGGTGACTTTACGGGGGATTACCATCCTGCCGGAGATGGTGCGGCATTTTGACGTCAGTCGTCCTAAGTCCATCAAGGCCATTGAGGAGGTCGTGGAAGGGAATCAGAAGATCTTTCTGACTGCACAGAAAGATGGAGACGTGGAAGATCCGGGAATGGCAGACGTATACCGGATGGGGTGTGTGGCAACGGTACGGCAGATCATCAAACTTCCCAGGAAGATCAGCCGTGTTCTGATTACGGGAGAAGAGCGGGCATACATCAATACCATTGAATTCGATGATCCTTATCTCCGGGCCAATATTACGGTGATTCCGGATACGGATCACGAATCAGAACATCCGACGAATCTGGAGGCCATGCTGCGGGGACTGAAGGACATTTTCAAAGAATATCTGTCAAAAAATCCGAAGCTTTCCAAGGAACTGGCCAGCCAGACGGAGAATATGGGGGAGCTTAGGAAACTGGTGGACGTGATTGCGGCCAACGTGCCCTTTTCCTATACGGATGCACAGCAGCTTCTGGAGGAAGCGGATCTGATTGGGCGTTATGAACTGCTGTCCTTTAAGCTGCTGAACGAGATCCAGATCATGAATGTGAAGGACGAGATTCAGGCCAAGGTTAAGAAAAGGGTGGACAAGAACCAGCGGGAGTATATCCTGCGGGAAGAGGCGAAGCTGATCCGGGAGGAACTGGGGGATGACAGTTCTCTGTCGGATGCGGAGGAATTCCAGCAGAAGACGGAGGCGCTTGAGGCGCCGGAGGAAGTGAAGAAAAAGCTTGCGAAGGAGATCCGCAGATTCCAGAATACCCTGGGCAGCCAGGCGGAGAACGGCGTGATCCGTACCTATATTGAGACGATGCTGGAACTGCCCTGGGACCGTGTGTGCGAGGAATCGGAGGATATTGAGGAAGCCAAACAGATCCTGGAGGAGGATCACTATGGACTCGAGAAGGTCAAGGAGCGGGTGCTGGAATTTCTGGCCGTCAGAGCGCTGACAAAGAAGGGCAATACGCCCATCCTCTGTCTGGTGGGGCCGCCGGGAACCGGCAAGACTTCCATTGCCAGATCTCTTGCCAGGGCGCTGAACAAGCCTTATGTGCGTATTTCCCTGGGCGGAGTGCGGGATGAGGCAGAGATCCGGGGACACCGGAAGACCTATGTGGGAGCCATGCCAGGAAGGATTGTCAACGGGTTAAGACAGGCTGAGGTAAAGAATCCGCTGATGCTGCTGGATGAGATTGACAAGGTCAGCAATGATTATAAGGGAGATACCTTCTCGGCCCTTCTGGAGGTGCTGGACAGTGAACAGAACCGGAAATTCCGGGATCACTATCTGGAAGTTCCGGTGGACCTGTCGGAGGTATTGTTCGTGACCACGGCCAACACTCTGCAGCCTATTCCCCGTCCGCTTCTGGACCGTATGGAAGTCATTGAGGTGAGCAGTTACACAGAGAATGAGAAGATGCATATTGCAACAGAACATCTGATTCCGAAGCAGTTGGAAAAGCATGGATTAAAACCGGAACAGTTGACCATCAGTAAGAAGGCGCTGTGGAAGATGGCGCGTAACTATACGAAGGAGGCAGGCGTGCGGCAGCTGGAGCGCAAGATCGGGGACATCTGCCGGAAAGCGGCCAGGGAGATCCTGGAGACGAAGAAGGAATCCGTCCGGGTGACGGAACGCAACCTTTCCAGTTATCTGGGAAAGGAGCTGTATATTTACCAGATGGCCAATGAGTCGGACGAGGTGGGAATCGTCCGGGGACTGGCGTGGACCAGCGTAGGAGGAGACACACTGCAGATTGAGGTGAACATCATGCCAGGAGAAGGAGAAGTGCTTCTGACCGGGCAGATGGGAGACGTCATGAAGGAATCTGCCAGAACCGGGATCAGCTACATCCGTTCCGTGAGCAAAGAGCATAGGATTGATGAGCATTTCTTCAAGGAGCATGACATCCATATTCATATTCCGGAGGGAGCGGTGCCGAAAGACGGGCCGTCTGCCGGTATCACCATGGCAACGGCCATGATGTCTGCCATTACGGGGAGAAAGGCCAGGGCAGATCTTGCCATGACCGGAGAGATTACGCTGCGGGGCAGGGTGCTGCCAATCGGCGGGCTGAAGGAGAAGCTGCTTGCGGCGAAGAATGCGGGGATTAAGATGGTTCTGATTCCCAAAGAAAATGAGTCCGATGTGGCGGAGCTGTCCCATGAGATTACCAGAGGACTGAAGATTGTTCCGGTTTCCCGTATGGAGGAAGTGTTAAAGCTTTCGCTGGCCGGCCGGGGTAAGACGGCGAAACCGAAGAAGTAGAAAGGGAACTATGATTATTAAGAACGTAGATTTGGAAACCATATGCGGGATTACCAGTAAACTGCCGGAGAATACCCTGCCGGAGATTGCATTTGCCGGGAAATCCAATGTAGGGAAGTCATCGCTGATCAATACGCTGATGAACCGGAAATCCTATGCGCGTATTTCTGCCACCCCTGGGAAGACCCAGACGATTAATTTCTATAATATCAACCAGGAACTGTATCTGGTGGACCTTCCTGGATACGGCTATGCGAAGGTGTCAGAGCAGGAGAAACAGAAATGGGGGCGCATGGTGGAGCGGTACCTTCATGGCTCGAAACAGCTTCGGGCAGTATTCCTGCTGATTGACATCCGCCATGACCCATCGGCCAATGACAAGATGATGTATGACTGGATCAGGGCTCAGGGGTATGCGCCCATCATCATTGCGACGAAGCTTGACAAGATTAAGAGAAGCCAGAAAGAGAAGCAGGTCAGGGCGGTAAGGCAGGGACTGGGACTGCCTCCGGAAACGAAGGTGATTCCCTTTTCCTCGGTGACGAAGCAGGGAAGAGACGAGATCTGGGAACTGGCGGAGAAGGAATATCTGATTTAGAGGGATATTTCGCTTAAAAGAGGTGAATAATACGTGGAGATGAATTTCAAAGAACAGATGCAGGATGACCGACCTTACTGGAAGGTTGCGGTCAGTCTTGCATTCAGCCTGATTGGAACGGCCCTGTGCCTGTATTTCGGATATAAGCTGCTGGGTTTCTTCATGCCCTTTGTCATCGGATGGGTCATTGCATCCATTGCAAGCCCGGTGGTGAACTGGCTGGAAAAGCGGGTGAAGCTGATTAAGAAGTGGGGGTCTGCCCTGATTATTATCGGTGTTCTGGGTATGGTGGGACTTCTGATCTATCTGCTGGTGAGCACCATTTCACGGGAGATTGCAAGTCTGATCCAGAATATGCCGGATATGTACCAGGATCTGGAAGCAGGGATGGAGACCATCGGGGAGAGCCTGAAGGGAATCTTCCATCTGCTTCCTGCGGGCGTGCAGGAGGGATGGCATACCATGATGGATCATCTGGAAAAGACCATGGGGGATTTGATCAGCAGGCTCAGCGAACCGACGGTATCAGCGGCGGGGAGATTTGCCAAAGGGATTCCTTCTGCCCTGATTGCAACGATTGTGACGTTTATCTCAGCGTATTTTTTTATTGCAGAGCGGGAGGATGTGATCCGCTGGGCAAAGAAGATTGCCCCGGATGCTTTAGTAACCCGTATGACCATGGTGATGGATAATCTGAAGTATGCGGTGGGCGGCTATTTTAAAGCGCAGTTTAAGATCATGGCAGTGGTGTATGTGCTTTTGCTGGCCGGTTTTCTGATACTGAGGATTCATTTTTCCTTTCTGCTTGCTTTTTTAATCGCATTCCTGGATTTCCTGCCATTTTTTGGGACAGGGACGGCATTGATTCCATGGGCGGTCTATAAGTTCATGATGGGAAATTATAAGATGGTAATCGGACTCCTGATTCTCTACGGAGTTACCCAGCTGGTGCGTCAGCTGATCCAGCCGAAGCTGGTAGGAGACAGCATGGGGCTGAAACCGCTGGTCACACTGGTACTGCTGTATGCCGGGTATAAGGCAGGCGGTGTATTTGCGATGATTTTTGCCGTGCCGGCGGGAATGATCGTGATCAATCTTTATAAGGCGGGAGCCTTTGATTATATTCTGGATGATGCAAAGATTCTGGCGGAAGGAGTCTTAAGCCTGCGGAACTGAAGGATTTCTGTAAGATGTACAGATAAGGACAGCCTGGGCGGCAGGCAGATTACCGGTAAGATAGGAGATAAGAGTATGGAGCAGTTGTTAAAAGAGTTTAGGGAAGATCTTGCCCAGTTTCGCGAGATGACGGACAAGTTCTACGCAAAAGAGGTCAGTGCAAAGGAGTATAAAGGGTTTTCCGGGGGATTCGGCAGCTATGCCCAGAAGGGCGGAAAGGCCAGCATGTTAAGGCTCCGTCTGCCAGGAGGCCGGCTTGATAAGGAGAAATTAAAGTTTATTGCCGACATGATCAGGGAGTACGGAATCGGGAAAGTGCATGTTACCACCTGCCAGACGGTACAGTTCCATAATCTGAGTGCAGAGTCGGTCTGTGAGATTATGGAGAAAGCATTCGACGTGGGGATCATCACCAGGGGAGGCGGCGGAGACTTCCCAAGAAATGTAATGGTGTCCCCCTTATCCGGCGTGGAAGAGGGAGAATATTTTGATGTGATGCCCTATGCGATGGCTGTTTCAGACTATCTGCTTGGGATTATTAAGACTGTGAAAATGCCAAGGAAGCTGAAAGTGTGCTTCTCGAATTCTCCGGCAAATGAGACGCATGCCACGTTTCGGGATCTGGGATTTGCGGCGAAACCGGACGGAACTTTCGATGTCTACAGCGCCGGCGGGCTGGGAAACAATCCCCGCATGGGTGTCAGAGTTGCGGAACACATTTCTCCCGCTGACGTGCTGTATTACGTGAAGGCGATGGTGGAAACCTTTGTTGCCCATGGGAATTATGAGAGCCGGGCAAAGGCAAGGACAAGGTATATGCAGGAAAGCCTTGGTGTGGACGGTTACCGGGAGGCATATCTTCAAAAGCTGGCCCAGGTAAGGGCCGGGGAGGATATGACGCTGCATGTCTCCCCCCGTCCGGTTGGAAAGAAAGAGGATGGAAGCAGGATTTCCGGAAAGCGGGTGATCGCCCAGAAGCAGAAGGGGCTTTATGCCGTGGCATACCATCCGGTCGGCGGGGTGCCGGTGGCTTCGAAGTTCGGTGAGATCTATGAGACGATTAAGGACATGGAAGAAGCGGAACTTCGGATTGCGCCGGACGAAACGGTCTATGTCATTAATCTGACCGGAAAAGAGGCAGAGCGTGTCCTTGCGGTTACGGCCGACGGAGCGCAGAATCTTTTTGAGACTTCGGTGGCCTGTATCGGGGCCGCTATCTGCCAGGTGGGACTTCGGGATTCCCAGGGGGCCCTTGCACAGATTCTTGAGGAAGTCAGAAAGCAGGATTTTGCAGACGGCGTGCTGCCGAGAATCCATATCTCCGGCTGTACGTCTTCCTGCGGAACCCACCAGATCGGAACGCTTGGTTTCCATGGCGGGGTGAAGCGTGTGAATAACGTGGTGGAACCGGCATTTACTTTTCATGTGAATGGATCTGACCGGGAAGGGGAGGAACGGTTCGGTGAGCAGTGGGGAACTATTCTGCAGAAGGATCTGCCGTCGTTTTTCGTAGAACTGGGGCGGGCAGTCCAGAAAGAGAACACTACTTTTGACGCCTGGTCTGCGAAAAATCCGGAGGCGCTTCGAGAGATTGCCGGGAAATATTTCGTTTAAAAATATTTTGATATTTTACGCTGGATGTAGTATAATGTCCGTATACGTGAGAAATTCAATGTCGGTTGACGGAAAAAACGATGATACTACATTTAAGAGGAGGAGTACATTCTGATGAAATGTCCAATATGCGGTGAGGAACTGAAGCCTGGGAAGAAGGATCCGAATTATCTCTTATGCTATAACTGTAAGAAGAAGTTCAAGGTTCCCCAGAAGAAGATAGAGAAGAAAAGAGAGGAAGAGGAGGAGAAGGAACAGGCCTACTCCAATATCCCCCCGAAGAAAGTGCGTAAGAAGCGGGAAGAAGAGATGCGGAAAGCTTATGACGAGATGCTGGCCGTAGGCGACGGAAAGGGGAAGAAGAAAAAAGCGGCTCCGAAGCCCAAGCGGAAAGAAGAGATTGAAGACGATTATGACGATGATTATGATGATGATTATGACGATGACGATGATTACTATGATGACGATGAGAAGATGTCCAGACTTCCAATCATCATTCTTGCCATTGCGATTGTGATCGTGGCCGCTCTGATTGTATTCGTTCTGCTGAAGTAACGGAGTTTCATATCGGATCATATAGTAAGAAACAGCGTGACGTCTGCCACGCTGTTTCTGGTGTATTGATTTGCAGAAAGAAAAGCTGTTTGGAGGAAGGAATCGTGAAGAAAAGTATCAACAAAAAAATAGTGGTGAATACGACTTCTATTGTGGTTGTTCTGGCTGTGATCCTGGTTATCGTTATGGCGCTGTCTATGAAGGCGCTGACAAGGGATATTATGACGGATGTGCTTCCATCTACGACCAAGATGGCTTCACAGAGTATAGAGGCGAACATCCATATGCTGGCGGACCGGATTTTTATGATCAGCGACCGGGAGGCTGTTAAGAACCCGGACAGCACGGCAGAAGAGAAGAAGGAAGCGTTAACAGATGCCCAGTCAGGGATTGAATTTCTGTGGCTGGGGCTTTATCTGGGAGACGGAACACTTTATCTGGGAGACGGAAACTGTCCGTCATCTATTGCGGAGAGAGAACTGTATTCAATGCTTAAGGAGACGCAGAATCTTTCTATTGATGATGTGGGAGATGCTGACGGCGAACTGGAGCTTGCTGTCGGAATACCGGTGATGTCCGGGGAAGAACTGCTGTATTATCTGGTTGGAAGTTACAAATACGATGTCCTGAATGATGTGCTGAGCAATATCAACCTCAGCGCTAACGGAGAGGCGTATATTGTCAACTGGGAGGGCAGGATCATAGGCAGCCAGAATACGGAACTGATCAGAGCCGGGGAAGGGCTTGAAGCAGCAACGGGGTTTGAGGGCATTGAAAAGAGGGTGACGTCGAAAGAGACCGGTGTAGCTGCGATGGGCAGATCCGTAGATTCGGCATATATCAGCTATTCACCGATTAACGGTACCAGATGGTCTCTGGCAATTATTGTCCCGCAGAAGGATTTCATGGGACCCGCTAATGCAGGTATCCTGTTAAGCCTGGTGATTACCGGTATTCTGCTGGTATTGGCGGGTATCTATACCATGCGGTTCTCTTCACGGATCCAGAGATCTCTAAAGGGGGTCACGGACCGGATCGGACTTCTTGCAAAGGGAGACTTAACGACTGCAACGGAGGTGATTAAGACCAGCGATGAGACGGAGGTGCTGTCGGAGGCGCTGCGTAATACGGTAGACAGCATTAACGGATACATATCGGAACTGTCCCATATTCTGGAAAATATGTCTGCCGGTAATTTCCAGGTGGATGTACAAGGAGACTTTGAAGGAGATTTCGTGGTGATGAAAGAGTCTCTGAATAAGATCATCAATGCACTCAATGCGATGCTCAAATCAATCCAAAGCGCATCGGAAGAAGTGCTTGTGACGGCAGAAACTGTTTCAGAGAGCGCACAGCAGGTACATCACGGATCAACGGAACAGTCAGAATCTCTGAACGTTTTATCCCAGGAGACCACTGCCATCGAGCAGAACATTCTCCATGTGGATGAGAATACAAGGAATGTAGGCAGCCTGATGGAGACGGTGCAGGGGCACATGGAGACGGGGGATGATAATATGAAGAACCTGCTCCATGCCATGGAGGAAATTAACCGGAATTCCATGGAGATTACAAAGATTAATAAGTTCCTGGAGGATATTTCTTTCCAGACCAACATTCTGTCACTGAATGCCTCCATTGAAGCCGCAAGGGCAGGAGAGGCCGGCAGCGGATTTGCGATTGTGGCAGAGGAAGTCGGGAATCTGGCCGCACAGAGTGCAGAATCCTCGAAACGGACCTCCAGTATGATTGACAGTTCACTGGAGGCTGTGAAACGGGGAATGGAGTATGCCAGAAAGGTGGCAGAATCCTTCCAGGATATCGGTGAGATTGCAGACCAGATTGCCGGAATTTCAGACCAGCTTTCTGAGAACGTAACCGTCCAGAAACATTCGCTGGGTAATATGGCAGGCCAGATTACCCAGATCAGGGATGTGGCACAGCAGAATCTGAATGCAAGCTTTGAGAGTACCACTGCCAGCCAGAAGTTAAACAGGCAGGCACAGGATTTAAAGGAGATATCGGGCAGGTTCCGGTTAAGAGAGGAGTGATCGGTATGTGGAAGAGAAGGATGCTGATTCTGCTGGTAAGCCTGTTCACAGGACTGCTGGCGGTTTCCTGCGGGAAAGAAGAGAGCCTTAAGAACGGATATTATACGGCGGAGATGTCGGAGTACAGTCATGGGTGGAAAGAACATGTAACGATCTGCGTCATGGAGAACCGGATCGTATCTGTGGAATATAATGCGGAGAATGCAAGCGGTTTCATCAAGTCCTGGGACATTGCGTATATGAAGAATATGAACGGAAAAATGGGAACCTATCCGAACAAGTATACCCGTGAATATGCGCGGCAGCTTCTTGAGAATCAGAGTGCTGACAATATTGATGCCGTGAGCGGAGCCAGTACCTCGGGCGGTAATTTCGTAAAGCTTGCGGCGGCAGTTCTGGAAAAAGCACAGAATGGAGATCCTACGATTGCGGTTGTGGAATAAATGGCGGAAAGGAATTTGGAAAGACCGGATACACAAAATCCGGTCTTTTTGCATAGAATGGTACAAAACATATCAGGAGTAAGTGAGAATGGCTTATTCAATTATGGTGGATGCAGGCCACGGCGGGGAGCGGGATCCCGGCGCTGTCTATAACGGCAGGCAGGAGAAAGACGATACTCTGCGGCTGGCCCTTGCAGTGGGGGAAATCCTGCAGAATCATGGGATTGACGTACAATATACAAGGACAACGGATGTGTATGAGACGCCTTATGAGAAAGCGATGGAGGCGAACCAGGCAGGGGTGGATCTGTTCCTGTCTATCCACAGGAATTCATTTCCCACAGACAATGAGGTATCGGGGGTAGAAACACTGGTGTATGATCTGTCCGGTCTGAAATACCAGATGGCCCAGGACATTAACGATCAGCTGGAGGCAGTGGGATTTGTGAATCTGGGAGTAAAGGAGCGGCCGAATCTGGCAGTACTTAGAAGAACAACCATGCCTGCCCTTCTTGTGGAGGCGGGATTTATCAATTCAGACGTGGATAACCGGCTGTTTGACGATAACTTCCAGGATATTGCACAGGCGATTGCAGACGGAGTGTTAGATACGCTGGATTCGGAAGGGATTATCAAAGATGACGGTTACCGTGTCCAGGTAGGGGCATTCCGTAACCGGAGATATGCGGAACGGCTTCTGAATGAATTGCTGGAAGAAGGATTCCCGGCATATATTGATGATTCCGGTTCCTATCTCCGGGTCCAGGTGGGAAATTCTGACAATATGGACAAAGCGGTTGAAATGGAGCGGCGGCTGAAACAGGCGGGATATCCTACGGTAATTGTGAAATGATATGGCAGCGGGGCTGTTATGGCAGCCCCGGCAGCCATCGGACTGCTTAAGATTTCGGGAGGGAGAAGATGAATTCTGTCCCGACTCCTTCCGTGCTGACTACGTTAATATTCTCTCCATGTGCCTGAATCGCCTCCTTGACGATTGTAAGCCCTAATCCCGTTCCCTTCTTATCCTTCCCCCGGGAGAGGTCGGACTTATAGAAACGTTCCCAGATCTTATTCAGAGAATTTCGTGGAATTCCGATTCCGTCATCCTTCACCGAAGTATATACCTTTTCCCCTCGTTCCGTTGTCTCGATGGTGACGACGGAATCCATCTCGCTGAACTTGATTGCATTGTCCAGAAGATTGTATAAAACCTGCTGGATTTTTCGTTTGTCTGCGTTGACGGTAAGTTTCCTGGGCGGGAAAATGACCTCGATGGAGATCTTTTTTTGTTTACAGGTACCCTCAAAGGAGGCGGCCACATTCTTAATCATCTCGTGGATGTCAAACACTTCTTTATTCAGCAATATGTTTTTCGTGTCAAATTCATTCAGAGTCAGAAGATCCTGGGTGAGATCCGTCAGGCGTTCTGTCTCAAACAAAATAATCTTCAGATACTTCTCATGCAGTTCTGGCGGAATCGTTCCGTCCGACATGGCCTCCACATATCCTTTGATGGAAGTCAGAGGCGAACGGAAGTCATGGGATACATTTGCCACGAATTTCTTCTGATAATCCTCCATGTCCCTGAGATGTGACGACATGTAGTTCAAGGAAGCGGACAGGTATCCCATCTCATCTTCCGTGTTTACAGGAATCTCGTACTCCAGGTTGCCCGATGCATACTGGGTGGCCGCCTCTGTAATCGTGCGCAGCGGCCGGTAGACGAAATACTGGAAAGCAAGCAGCACCACGAAGGACAGTAGATAGATGACAAATACGGTGATGACCGAAGCCTTAAGAAGAATCTTCTGATTATTGCGGGAATCCGCAACATACTTGTGGATCATCAGATATCCCCTGGGGGAATATCCATGAATCACCGGAGCAATGACGGTAATCACGTCTTCTTCAAAATACCCATGATAATCGCCGGTCTGGTACTGTCTGCCGCCGCTTTCTGCCGGATCAAAATCCTCAATCTGGTGAGGAGCAGAAGGATAATCCTCGGAGGTGGCAGAGGAGATCATGGTTCCTTCCCTGTCAACGAACCAGACGGCAGCTTCCAGCTGAATCTCGATTCCTGACAGCTGCAGGCGTATCTCTGGGTCGTCAAGTTCCTCTGAAAAATAGGAGGGGAGATACCGGCTGGCAACCAGATTGGCCTCCCGGTAAAGAGAGGTGCCCATCTCGGATTCCAGGGGGGTTTCCGTCAGACTGAATGTCAGGGTAGCCACAGTGAAAATGCTGAGAAATCCGAATATGACGTATACGATTACGAATTTCAGATATAATGTACTGCGCATTTCGACTCCTTATTTTACTTCGAATTTATAACCAATGCCCCAGACTGTGGCAAGTCCCCAGGAACCATGGTCTTTGATCTTCTCTCTGAGGCGTTTGATATGTACGTCGACGGTACGGGTATCGCCAATGTATTCATAGCCCCAGATCTGATCCAGAAGCTGCTCCCGGGTAAATACCTGGTTCGGGGAGGAGGCCAGGAAGTAGAGAAGTTCCAGTTCCTTCGGCGGCATATCCACCCGCCTGCCGTCGACCAGTACGGTGTAGTTGGTGAGATTGATGGAAATGCCTGGGTAATCCACGCATTTACCTTTGTCTTCCTTCGGTCCTTCCGGTTTTGGCGCAGTCTGGTAGCGGCGCAGGACGGCCTTCACCCGTGCCACCAGCTCTTTGGAATCAAAGGGCTTCATGATGTAGTCGTCCGCCCCCAGTTCTAACCCCAGCACTTTGTCGAAGACTTCGCCTTTTGCCGAGAGCATGATAATCGGGACGTTAGACCTGGTGCGCAGTTCCCTGCACACCTGGTATCCGTCTATGCCCGGAAGCATTAAGTCTAAAAGAATCAGATTGGGCTGATAGGTCTCGTGGGCAATCAGGGCTTTCTCACCATCGTGTACCATCATTGTGTCAAAGCATTCCTTGGTCAGGTACAAGGAAATCAGTTCAGCGATGTTCTCATCATCGTCTACGATTAATATTTTCTGTTTATTTACCATGTCATATCTCCTAACTCCGTTTGATTCTACTTCAGTTCAACGATGGTAACGCCTGCGTCCCCTTCTCCGAAGGCTCCGAGACGGAAGGATTTCACGTGCTTCTGGCGTTTCAGATATGTGTGGATACCAGAACGCAGTGCGCCGGTTCCCTTGCCGTGAACGACCCGGACGGCGGAAAGGTGGGCCATTGCTGCATCATCCAGGTATTTGTCCAGTTCTGCAATGGCTTCGTCAACAGTCTTGCCAAGCAGGTTGATCTCGGTGCTGACAGAGAAGGATTTGCCCATCTTCATCTTGCCTTTGGAGGTCTTATGCATCTGCTTTGCAGAGTAGGAGGGCGTCTCTTCGATGATCTCCAGGTCGGAAATGGGAACCTGGGAGCGTAAGATGCCCATCTGTACGGTGACATTTCCCTTGGAGTCGGGCAGGGAAACGACAGAGCCGTTGAGATTCATGCTTAAAACCTTGACGGATTCCCCTAGTCTGAAATCAGAAGGCTTGTGCTGCTTCTTCGGCTTCTGGGTTTCCAGGGTCAGCTTTGAACTGACGGCGGACATCTTCTTACGCAGCTTTTCCCGCTCTTTCTCCATCTCGGCTGCGGAAATGTTCTCTTTGCCGAATTTGTGGAAATTGCGCATGGTCTCGTCAGCGGTCTCCTTGGCATCTGCCAGAATGGCATGGGCCTTTTCGTTGGCTTCCCGGATAATCCGTTCCTTCTGGGCTTCTAATTTCTCCTGCTTCTGGCGCACCTCTGTTTTCAGCCGTTCCAGTTCACGCTTGTAGGCGGAAATCTCATCCTGCTCTTTCTGGATCGTCCGTTTGCTGGTCTCAAGGTCCGTCAGCAGGTCTTCAAAAGACTCATCCTGTTCTGTCAGATGGGTCTTGGCTTCTGCGATGATGTAATCCGGCAGCCCAAGCTTTCCTGCAATGGCAAATGCATTGCTCTTTCCCGGGATTCCCAGGAGCAGGCGGTAGGTAGGGCGCAGGGTATTCAGATCAAATTCGCAGCAGGCGTTCTCCACTCCCGGCGTGGACAGGGCGTATACCTTCAGTTCACTGTAGTGGGTGGTTGCCATGGTGCGGATTCCTCTCTGATGCAGATGGCTTAAAATGGCTGTTGCAAGGGCTGCTCCTTCCGTGGGATCCGTTCCTGCCCCCAGTTCGTCAAAGAGGACGAGAGAGTGTTCGTCCACATGAGAGAGGAAGGAGACGATATTCGTCATATGGGAAGAAAAGGTACTGAGACTCTGCTCAATGCTCTGTTCATCCCCGATATCTGCATAAACCTGTTCAAACACAGCCAGTTCCGAGCGGTCAAGGGCAGGAATATGAAGCCCGGCCTGCCCCATGAGGGTAAACAGGCCCACGGTCTTTAAAGAAACCGTCTTGCCGCCGGTGTTAGGACCGGTTACGATCAGCAGATCAAAGGAATCCCCAAGGGTCACGGTGATGGGAACCACCTGCCGCTTATCCAGCAGGGGATGCCGGCCTTCACGGATGTGTATGCGCCCCTGGGTATTGAACAGCGGCATGGATGCATTCATATCCAGGGCAAGGCTTCCTCTTGCGAAAATGAAATCCAGTTCGCCAAGGACCGTGTAATCGGTGCGGATCTCTTCCATATATTGTGCAGTTTCTTCGCTCAGACGGGCAAGGATGACCTGGATCTCTTCCTGCTCCTTCCCGTAGAGTTCCTTCAGGTCATTATTCAGTTTTACCACTGCCATGGGTTCGATAAACAGTGTGGAACCGGTGGAGGACTGGTCATGGATCAGCCCGGACACCTGGCTGCGGTATTCCGCCTTCACCGGAAGGCAGTAACGGTCGCCCCGCATGGTAATGATGGGATCCTGCAGATAAGTACGCAGGGAACCGTTCACCATACCGGACAGGGTAGAATGCACCTTGTCGTTCATCTGGCCGATGGAGCGGCGGATGTGCTTTAGGCTGCCGCTTGCGTCATCGCTGATTTCGTCTTCTTCTACGATACAGCGGCGGATTTCGGCAGTCAGTATGCTCACGGGTTCTAACTGATGGAAAAACGGATCCAGACAGTCTTCCTCCTCATCGTTATTGTCGTGTCTTCCGTATGCTTTGGCCCGTCCGGCGGCTTCTAAGAGTCTGCAGATGCGAAGAAGTTCACCGCTTCCAAGGGCTGCGCCTACCTCCAGCCGTTTTAAGGAGTCATTCACCGGATTGCATCCGCCGAAAGAAAGCCGTCCTTTCCTGACAATCCGGGTAAACGCTGCTGCTGTCTGCTGCTGGGCCAGGGTAATATCCGGCAGGACAGTCATGGGCCGGAGTTTCCTGCAGCGTTCCTTGCCGCTAAGGGAAGAAGCCTGGTCTGTCAGCAGTTCAATGATTTTGTTGTATTCCAGTTTGCTTAATGTTTTTTTATTCATATTTAATCACCTAGACCTATTCTAACCTATTTATGCCATAAAGGGAAGGATAAATATTGAACAATCGCCTTTCTTGGAGTATACTATATCCGACAGGATGTATTTTAGATGTATGGACTTGTTTCAGTGATATGCGGGTATGTGCGGAATTCTCCGGGAATGAATACGGTGTTGTTCCAGAGTGTGAATGGAAAGCGGGACAGGTTCATGTAAGGGATAGAAAAAGGAGAAGACGGGTCTATGGAAGAGCAGAAAGATCCAAGGGGAGAATTACATCCACAGGAAGATACTGGTGAGGAATCCGGGGAATATTCCTTCCTGCAGGAGACGATCAAGCGTGACCGCAGAGGAGAACGGAAGGGATTTCTGCGCATGGCAGGACTGGGGCTGATATTCGGTGTATTTGCGTGTTTTAGTTTCAGCGCCATGAAGCCGGCCATGGACAGTATTTTCCAGGAGGATCCGCAGAAAGTGACGATTCCGCCGGAGGAAGAGACGAAGGAAGAGGAAGAACCGGAACAGCCGCCTGCGGAGGAGACCGTGCAGCAGCCTCTGGATGCGGACAGTTACCGGCAGATGCAGCAGTCTCTGACCACGATCGGGGTGAAAGCGAACCGTTCAGTGGTGGAGATTGCGGGTGTGTCGGCACAGCAGGACTGGACAGAAGAGTCGAAGGATTATAAGAACAGTGTGTCTGGCCTGATTGTGGCGGATAACGGAAGGGAACTTCTGATTCTGGGAAAGTCCTCGGTTGCAAAAGAAGCGAAAGAAATCAAGGTTGTTTTTAACAACGGACAGGTATGTCCCGCTGTCCTTAAGAAGAGTGACGGGAATCTGGGGTTTGCGGTCTATGCCGTGAGCCGTACGGATATTCCGGATTCTATGTGGGCACAGATTGACACGGCAGTCCTTGGAAGTTCCAATGCGGTGTCCAAGGGGGACGTGGCCATCGTGCTTGGCAAGCCCTTCGGATATGCGGGGGCAATGGGGTTCGGATCCATTGCTTCCGGGAAGAATATGCTGGATCTGGCAGACGGGCAGTGCCGCCTGATTAATACGGATATTGCCGGATCTAAGAACGGAAGCGGGTTTATCGTAAACCTTAAGGGGGAATTTATTGCCCTGATTGACCAGAGCGCTGCAGAGGAAGGGAGCACGGAACTGATCATCGGGTACGGGATTACGGATGTGAAAGACGCAATCGAGTGCCTCTCCAACGGGCAGGGAGTTCCCTATGTGGGAATCTGGGGCGTGGACGTTACGGAGGAGATTGAAGAACAGGGGATTCCCAAAGGACTGTATGTGAAGAATGTAGATGCGGACTCCCCGGCCATGGCGGCGGGGATCCAGAACGGCGACGTGATTACCAGCCTGGATGACGTGGAGATTACTTCTTATGGGACTTACCATGTGACGCTGATGGAAAAGGCGGTGGGAAGCGAGATTGTGGTCAGGGGGCAGCGCCAGGGGGCGGACGGATATGTGGATATTGATTTTACGGTGACGGTGGGGAGTAAGGAACTGTAGGAATCATATGAAATGAAAGACAGAATGGAAAGAGGCAGAAAGATGAGATATATTAATACTCTTCGTGAGGGTGAGACAATCAGGAACATTTATTTATGCAAAGGAAAGCGTTCGGCGGAGACAAGAAACGGAAAACCTTATGACAATCTGATTCTACAGGATAAGACGGGAGTTCTGGACGGGAAGGTCTGGGATCCGAATTCCGGAGGGATTGCGGATTATGAGGAGATGGATTTCATAGAAGTGTATGGCGAGGTGATCAATTACAATAATAATCTGCAGCTGAACATTAAGCAGATCCGCAAGGCACAGGAACACGAGTATGTCATGGCGGATTATCTGCCTACCAGTGATAAGAATACGGAGAAGATGTATCAGGAGCTCATGGGGTATGTGGGGCGGATTGGGAATAGTTATCTGCGTCAGCTGCTGGAATATTATTTTGTGAAAGACGAAGCGTTCATCCGGCGTTTTAAGGCGCATTCTGCGGCGAAGAGTGTACATCACGGATTCTCGGGAGGGCTTCTGGAGCATACGCTGAGTGTGGTCAGATTCTGTGAATATATGTCGGGGGCTTATCCCATTCTGAACAGGGATCTTCTGTGTGCGGCGGCCATCTGCCATGATATTGGCAAGGTAAAGGAACTGTCTGCGTTTCCGGAGAATGATTATACGGATGACGGGCAGCTTCTGGGGCATATTGTGATTGGTGTGGAGATGATAAGCGAGGCGGTAAGGAATGTTCAGGGATTTCCCGAGAGGCTTGCCAGCGAGCTGAAGCACTGTATCGTGGCGCATCATGGTGAACTGGAGTATGGATCGCCGAAGAAGCCTGCGCTGGCGGAGGCTCTGGCGCTTAATTTTGCGGACTGTGCGGATGCGAAGATGCAGACGCTGACGGAGATTTTTAAGGATAAGAACAGTCATGACTGGCTGGGGTATAACCGGCTGTTTGAATCGAATCTGAGGAAGACGACCATGGGAGAGTAGAGGGACTGGGTTCTGAGGAGGAAGAGGGATAGAAAAAGAGTGAACTGGTTCTGAGGCGGAAGAGTGACAAGGAAAGAGAGAACCGGATCTGAGGAGGAAGAGTGACAGGGAAAGAGAGAACCGGATCTGAGGAGGAAGAGTGACAGGGAAAGAGAGAACCGGTTCTGAGGAGGAAGAGGGATGGAGAAAGAGAGAACTGGATCTGAGGAGTGACAGAGAAAGAGAGAACTGGATTTGCGGAGTGACAGAGAAAGAGAGAACCGGATCTGCGGAGGGATAGAGAAAGAGTGGATGGACTCCGTGGAAGCGGATGGAAAACAGGAAGAGTGATGGGATAAAGCAGAATACGTTGAAAAACAGAGGCAGGGACGTAGTAAGGTTCTTTTACTACGTCCCCAATTGAATTCTGGCTGAATCCGTGAATTCTGATTGTATAATTAGTTTTAGAAAGTCGGCACTTATGCTGTATTCCAGCTTGTTGAAATAAGAAGTTTTTTGAAATAGCAAGTTTTGGTGAGAAATGAGGGGGATTAATATGCAGAAAAATGATGTAGTAACAGTAAAGATAGAGGATATAGGGAACAGTGGGGAAGGCATAGGGAAAATAGACGGATATACGCTGTTTATTAAGGATTCCATCATTGGGGATGTGGTGGAAGCCAGGATTATGAAAGCGAAGAAAAATTATGCGTATGCGAAGTTGCTGAACGTTGTCACCCCTTCGGAATATCGTGTGGAACATCCTGCCTGTCAGGTGGTGAGAAGCTGCGGCGGCTGTCAGATCCAGGAGATGGAATATGGACGGCAGTTACAGTTTAAGGAGGACAAGGTAAGAGAGAATCTGATGCGGATTGGCGGGATTCCCAGGGAGATTCTTTCGGGAGCGATGGAACCGGTTGTGGGGATGGAGGAGCCTTTTGCATACAGGAATAAGGCGCAGTTTCCCATAGGAACGGATCGTAATGGAAGGATTGTAGCCGGATTCTATGCGGGAAGGACGCACAGTATTATTCCCAACAGGAAGTGTGCGCTGGGGGTGGAAGTGAATGAGAGGATCCTTGGGATTGTGATTGATTTTATGGAGGAATACCGGATCAGTTCGTATGATGAGGGGGAACACAGGGGGCTGGTCCGCCATGTGCTCATTCGTTATGGGTTTCAGACGAAAGAGATTATGGTCTGTCTGGTGATAAACGGGGAGGAGCTCCCTCATGGGGAAGTGCTGGCACAGCGGCTTTCTGCCATTGAAGGGATGACCAGTGTGACTTTTAGTGTGAACCGGGAGAGGACGAATGTGATTATGGGGGATGTGATCCGTCCTTTATGGGGGCAGATGTATATTACGGACAGAATCGGGGATGTGAAGTATCAGATCTCTCCTCTGTCTTTTTACCAGGTGAATCCGGTGCAGACGGAGAATCTGTACGGGATTGCGCTGGAATATGCAGGACTTACGGGGACGGAGACGGTCTGGGATCTGTACTGCGGGATTGGGACGATTTCTCTGTTTCTTGCGGGGAAGGCGAAGCAGGTGTATGGGGTAGAGGTTGTGCCTCAGGCGGTTCGGGATGCCAGGAATAATGCGGGGATGAACGGGATCCGGAATGTGGAGTTTTTTGAGGGGAAGGCGGAGAAGGTTCTGCCGGAGTTTGGAAGGAGATATGAGGAGGAGCATGGGGGAGAGAGGTATCATGCAGATGTTGTGGTGGTGGATCCGCCCAGGAAAGGGTGCGATGAAGGACTGCTTGGGACGATTGTGGAGATGGGGGCTGAGAGGATTGTGTATGTGAGCTGTGATCCGGCGACGCTTGCGCGGGATCTGAAGTTTCTGCGGGGGGAAGGGTATGAGGTGGAGAGAGTGAGGGCGGTGGATCAGTTTCCGCATACGGTGCACGTGGAGACAGTCTGCCTTCTATCGAAAAAAGCTCAATAAATCAAAGGATTTCGCCATTTTGGGAATAAAATAGATGTGTGTTTCTGTT
>CAJULU010000006.1:19540-84509 GCA_910587575.1 uncultured Dorea sp. | reverse complement strand
GCTCGGCTGCCGTAGTAGCCCTCATGGGTGTCGGAAACGTCAAAATAATATTTCAACATGTTCCTGCGCCCTTTTTGGTCAAAAACTGCAATCCCTTTGCTGTCCTTGTTCACCCAACGCTGAAAGAGCCTGTTCCATGTGCCAATCTCGGCTACGGCAGTGGCGTCGGGGCGTTGGGCATAAATCAAGAGCTGCTCGTCAAAACGGCACTTTTAATTATGGCAGGCAGAGGATAGAAAGCCCTGCCAAGCCTGCGGATTCTTTGCGACCGCCACACCTGTGCGGCGGTACAGCTCCGTAATAAGCTGGTACTTTGCAGCCATAGGCTTCACACCTCCTAGTCGTTCCAAATCTCTGTTTTTCTGCTTTTTATCGTATTCCCCGCACCGCTCGGCGATTTCGGAATACATCTTGTCCCGCATCTCACGCTCATAGGCTCGGTACTCATTCCGTGCCACCTCCCAGAAAAGAGATGACCTTGTTCCCCTTGATGCTCTTTTGCAGCTCATTAATGAGCGTGATATCCGCTATCGTGATGCCCTGCATGGAAAGAATATCGTCCATAGTCATGGCGACAATAGCTTTTTCTTCGATATAGCCCGCTTCAAATATCTTATTTAAAACCTTAACGGCTTTCTGGTTGACTGCCATATCTCACTCCTCCTTTCTTTCATCACCGCTCACGGTCATCATGATTCTTCACTCTTTTATCAGGCTGATTGTATGGCATCTGGAACTCTGACTGATAACGTTCATTCAGCTTTTCCCTTGCGGCTTCAAGGGTGTTGCAATAATAACCCCAATAATAATTGTCACCGCCTTTGCAATACCAACATACATACGGGTTAGGAGCTTTCGGATGATGCCCGATAACAAGCTCTGTATTCCCAATCGTGCAGCTTTCTATAATTTCATAGCCTCCATTGGAACGTATCTCTTTTCTCATGTGCCTCCTCACTTTCTCTTAGAATATCGCCGATAATCTTTCTCTCCTGCCGCCCGTTTTGCCTGCACAGAAATACTGCTCATAAGTTCAGGGTAACGCGCCTGCAGCCTGCGCCGCGTCCTGCTCACACTCTCAAACCCCGGCAAGCCAAGCGATTTGTGCCGTTCCATTATCTCTGCAAGCGGTATCTCCCCTGCATTTGCCAGATAATCATTACAAAGAGCAAGGTATAAAACCATATCGTCATCTCTTGCATCTTTATTTTTTTCTAAGATAATTCTGACTTTTCCCTCAAGCGTTTTCAGATTTTCCATAGTTACCTCCATAACTGGAAAAAGCGGTTGAAAAACCGCCCTTTCCTTTTTTCCTAATCCTCCTTTTTCTTCCTGCATTTAAATCCAACCATTCCAAAGATTCCTGCTCCAACTGTAAATACCGCTGCAAGGCTAATCCATAATCCAAGACTAAAATCATCGCCTGTTTTTGGTGTCTCACGAAGCTCATTATGCATTGTAATGGTAACTGTTTCGCCCGTCTTAATAGTCACTTTCTGGTCGGCGGGCAGGATATAGTCAGAGGATGCCTTGTCATCTACCTCAGACACTGTATATTCACCGATTCGCAGTCCATCAACCATCATCTCCCTTTTCTTGTCTGTCATGAATGTCTGGTCATAGCCGTTATTCCCGATAATGCGGAAAGAGAATCCCTCCACCTTATTGTCAGAAGATGTCTTGATGATTTTCAGCGAGCCTTTCTGTGCTTCGTTTTGAAAACCTTTGCCTGCTTCATTCTCCACATTATAGGTCTTGCCGTTTTCTTCAATAGATACAGGATAAACACTCTCATCAGGCACGAAACCTGCCGGGGCTGTTTTCTCACGAACAAGATACTTGCCGTAACGCAGGTCGTCCATCTGATACACCCCTTTTTCTACCTCGCTCATTTCGCCAAGCAGTTCGTCTTTCTTATCCAGCTTTCCATCACCGTCAGTATCAAAATAAACTTCAAACACTGCGCCTGTAAGCCTGTTTTCCGGGTAGTCTTTGTCTAGCTTTGATAAAGCGATATTGCCTGTAATAAAAGAATTGACAAGCGTAATCTCTACAGCTTCATCGGCTTCGCTGATTGTTACACTGATTTCTTCTTCGGAAAGTACGTACCCTTTGGGACTTTCGATTTCACGGATTACCCATGTGCCATATGGTACTTTTTCAAAAGAAAAACTGCCGTCATCTTCTGATGTGGCAGTCGCAATCGCATTTTCCTCTGTATATTCAGTTGTACCAGTTTTGAAGATACCGATAACTGCGCCGCCCAAATCTTCGCCGTCCTCATTGGATTTCTTACCTCTGACAGAACCGTAAATCAGTTCATTTTCAATCTCTTTACCCTCATTTATCGTAACGATAACAGAAGATGATTCCTGTCCCGCATACTCAAAATCTATCGGGTATTTTGTATCGTCAATAATATAAGCCGCATTTGTACTGATTTCCTGCACATAATAACTGCCCATTGGCAAGTCGCTGAGAACTTTTCCATGTCCATCTCTGTCAAAGGAAATAACCTCTATTAATCCATCTGCCGGGATAACAGAACCATCTGCCGCAGTCACTTCCTCAGCCGCATACAAACCAAAGGTAACATCTTTAACTTCACCATTATTACCTACTCCATATGCTTCGTCTGTTTCAAGGGTCTTTACAAAGTCGACAGCCACATGCTGACGCTCGTTATAAAAATCTGTAGCGGTTTCCGTAACGGCGATTTCCTGTCCTGCATAAACAAGTTCAACAGCATGGATTTCACTGCTTCGCACCATTCCATGTGGAGCGGTCGCCTCCTTAACTTCATATTTCCCCAGATACAGCTCTTTCGATTTTGCAAAGCCGTCTTCCCCTGTAGTAAGAGTATCTACAATCTCGCCTTTCTTAGCTCTCACTGTTCCGTCTGTTGTTATAATATCTTCGGCTGCGGTAATCTCATAGACAGCTCCCTCAAGAGACTCTACAGAAAAAACCGGCTGATACAATCCTTTGCTCCCTGATACTCTGCTGAATATTTCACCTGACTTGGATAGTGTAATTGTACCTTTCTGCGCTATATTCGAGCGTTCTACCTTGATTAAGGTGATGCCGCTTTCATTCTCTGAATCCTCCTGTACTACATCAAACGGGACTGGCTTGGAATCCAAAACATATCCATATGGAGCTTGTACCTCCACAAGGGAATAACCTTTTCCATACTCCAATGTCTGCGGCGTAATCAGACCTCCATCTGCGGCAGTGTAGAATGTGTCAATCGTTGTCACTTCTGGATAAGTGAATGTCATAGACACAAGTTTGCCCTCCGGGTCATAAATCTGAAAGCCTGCGCCCGCATACGGAATCGCCTTTCCTGTTTCCGCATCTTTCTTGACAATCTTGATATAGCTCTCAAAATTTGCATTGTTGATAAGATAACGGTATGTCTGGCTGTGCGTACTGATAAATACGTCAAAGTCCTTCATCCGTTCACGCCCGTCCCACCCGGAAGTCTGATGCACGGTGTAGATGCCATAAGGCAGATTCTTTGTCTGGGCAAACCCATTTTCATCACAGGAAAGAATATCACGTTCTGTATCTTTTGCTTTCTCATAGCTTCCTGCGGATTTCAGATACACTTCAAACACTGCGCCTTTTTCTGGCGTTTCAATCTGAGTTTCTCCATTGTCCGTATGCTTAATAATGGCGATGTTTCCTTTCATCACCTGTTCATTCACGTCATTCTTTGCAGAATTATATTCAATCGTATAAAGCTGCGGCTCTGCACCTACATGATGAATAGTCGTATCCAGAAGATAACCCTCGGACGGTGTGATTTCCCGGATGCTAAAATCATCTCCGCATACATAATATTTTGTTGTAAACTGACCATTTTCATCTGTCGTATAAATATCCATCAGTTCCTCGCCTTTATAAAGACCATAAACCGCACCTGAAAGGGAGGCAGCTCCCTGTGGCGTTCCTGTTTCCACGTCAGTCTTAGTTACAGTGACCTTAAATTTCTTCAATATATTGTGGAAACTGCGATGCGTAACCTTCTTCCATTCAATCGGTACTGTCTGGGTAGCGGGAACAATATATCGGATTGCCGTATCCACCTCTTCAAGCACATACGGAGTATTACCGCTGATTAGAATATTCTCAAATTTTGCCAATCCATCCTTATCTGTCACTGCATATTCATCGACAGCCAAGCCACTCAAAGACGTGCCGTAAAGGTGAAATTTCACATCTTCTGCCAAGTTATCCTCCGATGTCTTCACTACTTCAAGACTTCCCCGCTTCAACGTATTGCTGAATGTGACTGTAGACGTTTTCCCACCGATAACCGTTATTGTCTGGGTTTTCTGCGGTTCGTAACGGTCGATGACCTGTTCCGTGACAGTATAAGTACCGGGAAACAAATCTTCAACTATCATATTCCCGTCTTTATCGGTTTTTACCGTCTTATTAAAATTATCCCCTTTAATAATAAAGGAAATCCCCTGAACTACTCCATCCTCGGAAGTCTTTTTCAGTGCAATCGTGCCTGTCGGCGTTTCCACATTGATATACGCCGCCACGTTACTTACATTTTCCACACCTGTAATCAAATCCTGCAAATTAGGGTCGCCATAGGCAATCATTTTTGCACTGCCGCTGACCGTCGGCGTATTGTTTCGTGAAGCTGTGATTCTGACAGAACCTTTCACAGCCTTTACAGATGTGATGGTCAGCTTATTCCCGGATTTTGCTACCTTTACATTGCTGTCGGAGCTTATAAAATTATATTCCGAGAGAACACCGTTTCCATCTGTAAATGTGATGCTGTATTTCCCATCTTTATAAGACAGTTCTTTTGTGACGCCGTCCTTACTGCCCGACATAAAACTTGGAATCTTATTATGTTTTGTCAGCATGGCAACAATCTGCTCATAAGCCGCTCTCGCCCCACTGTTAGAATAATTCGAACCAAAATGCAGGTTATAAATCGTGCTGTCTGACTGATTATAAGAACCAGTTGCTTCACGGCAGCCCGTAACAAACTCCCACACAAGGGTCTGCGTAGCAAGCCATTTCTCATCGTCGCTCCCGGATAAATTATTCCTGTTGCCCTGATAACCATAGAGCAGGGCAAGCCCTACCGCCTTTCTTTGATTAGCAGACAAACTATTCCATGCATGAGATGATGCTTTTGCCAGTGTATTCCCCGTCCTCAACGGTACGCCCGGCTGAATACAAAACGCATTCTCGTCGTCCACATACATACGATATTTATATTCCCCTGTACCGCCTGCGGTATAACCCCCGATATTTGCGCTGGAATTGTACCTCATGGCATTCCCTGCGCCATCATAGACATTGGCAAAAGAAATCGTCCCAATGTCACCCGCTGCTAACGCGGTTGAAGAAGGAACTACAGACAATGCTGTGACCGCCGCCATAGCAGCCGCCGCAGCCCTCTTAAATATTTTACGAATCTTCATCGCAACCTCCTGTTCTTTTTTATGTTGATAAGGAACTGTATTACCGACCGAAAAAAGCCGTCCGTGTGGACAGCTCTTAATCATTCTTTTCTCGGATAGCATTGATAGTATTTACTCCCCTATTGCTTATTTTACCGTTCAAAGGATTTATTTCTCTGCAAATGACGGTTATAGAACTCCAACGCCTTTACTACAAAATCCGTTTCCTGCCCTTTGGGAATGGTTTTCGGTATGAGTTTGGTTATCCGCTCGTCCTTGAACGCAGGTTTTTCTTTCTGGTTAGGCTTCTCCTCCTGCATAATGGACTGGATAACCTCATCTGTCAGTTTACCCTCCTGCATGAACTTCTTCATTTTGATAGCCTGTGCAAGAGAGGGAGTAGCATCGTTGTAGCTCATGGCTTCTAAAAGTGTGTACTGCTGCCCCTCGGAAAGATAAGAAATCTCTACCGCAGGACGGAAAGCAATCTGACGTTCATCAACCATTTGCAAAATTTCAGGTACAAGCTCGGTTAAACGGATAAAACGTCGTATCTGGTCTTTACTTTCTCCTACAAGTTCACCCAGTTCAATATCAGACCGCCCATTCTGCAACTTCGTCGCCAGTGGCGACGAAGTTAAATCACTTCTCTGACCTTGCCGTTTCATCGCTTCAAGCCGCATCTTATAAGCAAATGCTTTCTCGCTAGGAAGAATCACAGAACGTTGAAGATTACTCTCTACCATGACAATGATTGCTTCATCGCGGCTTAATTCCTTAACTTCACATTTCAGTGTTTTAAATCCTGCAAGCTCGCTTGCCTTTTTTCTTCTATGACCGCTGATTACCTCATAGCGTCCATCCTCTTTCTGACGAACAGTTGCCGGAGTCATTACACCAATCCGCTTAATACTGTCTATAAGCTGTTCCATATCCTCGTCTATAAGTACTTTAAACGGATGGTCTGGAAACTCGTCAATTTCAGATAAGGGAATCTCCCTTATCTTACCCAGATTTGCTTCTGCACGGCTTTCGTCAGTTTCAAAAAGGTCATCGTATGCAGTCAGCTCGATTTTGCTTCCTCTGCTTCTCGCCAATCTCTGCCACCTCCTTTGCGAACTGCTCATAGGCTGCGGCTACTTTACCGCCTTTGTCGTAGGCAAATATGCTCTTACCCTCTGCGGTAGCCTCTACAGCGCGGATAGAATGTGGTATTTGGGAATCAAAGACTTTTATCCTCTGCCCATAAGCATTCTTTACTGTAGCAGTAATCTCTTTTGAAATATTCGTGCGCGGCATAACCATTGTCATTAAGATACCGTCTATCCGCAGCTTTGGATTTATCTGCCGCTTAACCTTTGATACAGAGCGAAGCAATAGCTCTAAACCTTTTGCAGAAAGATAATGAGGCTGTGTCGGGATAACCACGCTGTCAGCAGCAGCTAAAGCGTTAATCGTCAGCATTCCTAAACTTGGCATACAATCCACCAATACAATGTCGTAATGCTTCTTTACTTCATTGACACAGGTCTTCAGAACGCTTTCCCGGCTGATAGCATTGATAAGCCTTACTTCCAAACCTGATAATTCAATGTTGGACGGAAGCAGGTCTACGCCCTCTTTATGGTGCAGAATTGCTTTCTGTACGTTAAGCGGATTATCGTCTACCACATCCTGCATAATGCTTGATAGCGTCTCGGATAAATCATCTGGTCTGTTGCAGCCAAGCGACATTGTAAGATTTGCCTGTGCGTCGGCGTCAATCAGAAGCACCTTTTTCCCTTGCTGCGCCAGACTAACGCCCAGATTCACCGCCGTAGTAGTCTTGCCAACGCCGCCTTTCTGATTCGTCAGGGCAATTACTTTGCAATTTGACATAGATACGTCCTCCTTTCGCATAAATTTAGCCGCTTTGTCAAAGCGGCTATGTAAAATAGCAGAGGACATGTCCCAACCTGCCAAAAATGAAAAAGCCGACTGGCTTTTTACCAATCGACTATGTAAAAATTTATTTTGTTTTTGATAAAGCTTCTCTTATCCTCTGTGTATCCCATTTCTCCGGGAATAATACCGCCATAATGTGAAACGCATCAATTAATCCCGCAATATACGCATACGTTCCATACTCAAAATCCTGCTTGTCCCTGTAATCCAAAAGACGCTGACACACCGCTCTCTGTTCTTCTGTCAAATCAAGCCTGTTAAAAGCGTCTTCCGCGTTTCCCTCATCCTTACTGTCCTTTTGATATCCCTCGTCAGCTTTTAATAATAGAAATACCGATTCATCTTTTAATTTCTCTGCCGCAATTTTCACCAGTTCTTTAAATTCTTTATCGTTCATTTTTTCCTCCTTTCTTTGTCCTATTGTATTATAAAAATTCTGTCAGCTTCAACAGTGCAAACAAGCGGCATGGTAATCATTTTGCATACTATGATGGTATGTATGCCGGGAACAGATTCTATCTATCCCCGGCTAAAATGCAAACGCAGTATTTGTCCTCGACATCCCCTGCGTAAAAGCAATATGCTCTGGGAAATCGCTAAGCAGCAGGCTGTTAATCTGCTTCACGGGAATCTCACCCCTCCGAGGAACTCTCGGAGCTGCGTACAGGAGTATCATTATCTTTCTGACTGTCATCGCCATATCGGAACAGCCCGATACTTATAGCAGGGATTCTCGCTCATTCATAAAAACAGAAAGTCCCGGCGTACCTGCTAAGATAGCTAATCATCAGAAATAAAGTCTTAGCGAATGACTTATTCAATTTTCAAGATACAGCAAAGATGTGTTTCTGACGGCTGCCAGAAATCAACCTCTTCACTTATTTGGAATTGAAACACTAAATGACACCCTCTTTTTTGAAAAAACTAAAATATTTTTTCTCACATTATAATTGCTTTGCAAACACAAAAAGCCGCCTGTTCCAATGAAAGAACAGACGGCTGCTGATAATCTACTGCTTTTATTTATTTTTTCTCCATTCATCAAAACGCTTTCTTATAAACGCCACATCATCATCTACATCCGAAGAAATAAAAATATGTATACTCCGAAATAGCTTCTTTATATTTATTGCATACTCTTTTTCACCTTCGTTCGCTCTATAAAGAATTTTTACAAATTTAATCCCTCTCTGTCTGCACAAATATTCTTTTAAGCTGTCAATCTCCTGTGTCCCGGCAAAGGATTCTATGGCAACTTTTTCTTCTGGTATATAGATTTCCATTGGAATTCCGATAGTCGCGTCAGAATTTAACAGCACTTTTAACCCTTTCTTTGCGGCATAATAACTGACTGCTAATTGTGGAAATACACTTTGGTATTCTTTTTCACATTCCCGGCATCCTTTCCCCTCTATAGCTCTTTCTGAAATCTTTCCCCTCCACGAATGTCCAAATCCACATTTCCACCAAACTTTTCGCATTGAGCTTCTTGATATATGTTCAGGAAAAACATCTGTATTCTTATCATAATCCCACTGGGCAAGCAGGTTCGGGTCGGTTGTCGCCAAGTCATTATATCCAGAAAGTACAGCGTGGTCAGCACATACAGGGCATTCTGCCCCTTTCACCCGTGAAAGAACCACTGCTTTCCATTCATATCCGCATTTTCCGCATTTCCACCAGACATTTTTACGTGATT
Source organism: uncultured Dorea sp. (assembly GCA_910587575.1). Lineage (GTDB taxonomy): Bacteria > Bacillota > Clostridia > Lachnospirales > Lachnospiraceae > Sporofaciens. Next base: position 75,428 of record CAJULU010000006.1, on the reverse strand, counting down.
TCTCATTTATCATATCTGGCGTCAAAGGCAGATTACGCTTTGACCATTCCGATGCGAGTTTGGGCTGTTTTGCCGCAAAGTCATTGAATCCTTTAAGAAGAATCTTTCCACTGCAATAAGGACATTTGCTCCCATATGAACGAGTTGCAATCAATGTATTCCATTCATGCCCCTTGCTGCATTTCCACCAGACTTTACGATTAGAATAGGCTGCGACCATAGTCGGGCGTAACGGATGATTTCTTTCCGACCATTCAGCGGCTATTTGTGGAAACTCTGAAGCAAGGTCATTGAATCCCTCTAACACGAGATTGTGGGAACAATACGGACATCCGCTGCCTTTCACCCGGTTTTTCACGCTTGCCGTCCACTCGTGCCCACAGTTGCCTTTCCATACAATTTTCTTGTGTGAGCCTGCCCCAACCATAGTTGGCTTTAAGATTCCATTTTTATCAGGACACTCCCGTGCAAGCTCTGGCTCTAAGGTATTCAAACCGTTAATACCCTCGACCACCCTCTTTCCCGAACAAATAGGACAATTTTCACCTGAAGAACGGCTTTTGATACTGGCTTGCCATTCATGCCCGCAGGCTCCTTTCCACCATACCTGTCTATTTGAGCCATATGTTACTGTATCGGGTGTAAGCGGTAAATTCCTCTCTGACCATTCATCTACAATCTCTGGGCGCATAACTGCTAAACTATTCTCCATATTGAACCTCCTGTACTTCTATAGACAGTATAAAAAATATCCTCTAAGAAAAACAGTTTGCAATCATCACGGCTCCACTTGAATCATAGCATCAGCTACACTACCGGCGATTATCCACACTCCGCTTTTTATGTCTTAATTTTAATCATCCTCATCATCAGACCATCCCGAAATAAAATGAATGTCTCCTGTATCCATATCCATAGCCATATTGTCCGACATCCGCATCATAAAATTCCCCTCTGAATCAACTGCCATATTGCCAGATATGGACATTCCAAAGTCATCATCATCGAAATCGAAAAAACTCTTACTCATATTGCTCCTCCTCTAATTATATATACCACGGCAATCCTAAAGGATTTGTTATTACTTCTATTTGCTCTTTAACCATATTTAGAAAATATCTTCCGTAATTCCATTGAGCTTCATCATAATTTTCCTTATATACCAACTCGCAGTATTCCTTAAAAAATGAATCACAGCCGCTTAACAATTCCAAGATTAGCTCATCTGAAAAATTTACAATACGAAAAGCAGGAAGCCCTTGCTCATATTCTCTATTTTCACAAATCAATTCTGGATATGTTGAACACAATTTTTCGTAAGTCGAAATGCTGTTATGCTTTATAAAATTCCAAAGACAATAGAGTTTATCATAATATTTAAAGGAAGGTAGCTCATCAACTTTTTTATCTCTTCCAACAGCAGTCGCATATAACGTATTCCTATCAAATCGGTCGTGCATTGCATTTTGTTTTGAAAGAACTAAAACAGTAACCGCTTCAATCTGTGATGCCATTTGATGTATAAAAGAAGCGTACAGACTTGCAACCACCTCAAAACATTTCTCAGCATATTCATACTGATTTTTCATATTTTCCCAATTTGACATCATTACCGCTTCATCATATTCCGCTATCCCCTGCATAAACAGCATATTATTTCCCGGTATTAATTCTTTTGGCTCCTTGATGCTTTTATTTGCATAAGTTATCAGTTTTTTATAATGTTCTTCCCAATAGTTTTGAATATCTCTTACTCTATCTGCGAACATATTACAGCAATAATCATAATATTCACTTTTCTTCGGATAAAAGTAATGTGTCCGTCTTCTATTGATGATTTTCGTCTGTTCATCAGATAACGTACAGCCTACAGTACTTTTCATTCGTTTTGGGTCAATTTTTACTTTGATTCCATTATCCGTCTTTGTATAAAACAAACCATAAAAACGAGTATCATGATATGCAAATTTTTCGAAATCAGCTTTTGTTAATTTTTGATTACTTCTGTCTTTTTTCATGTCTCCTCCTAAAAAGACACTCCCTGAAAAGAGAGTGTCCCGCCTAATTGATTATTAAGCTAATGCATAAGATATTTACCACTCTAACAAGCGTTTTGTTTATAGGCACCAATTAGAACATAACGCGTTCCAATATTTCTTATGTGTTTCGATTGTAACACATAAGTGAATCTTATACAATTCATTATACGTGATTATGCCGATTTATCAATGTACCAACGGTTCAAAAAAAGAAGACACCCTCAAACGCGGAGGATATCTTCCATTTTCACTTGAAACAAATCAGCAAGGTTATATAAATTTTCGGTTGATGGAAGCTTTTTTCCAGAAACCCACTCATATATAACTCTCGGAGATTGTAAATCTAAATATTCTGCAATTTCTGCATATGTCATTTTAGATTCTTCAATTAACCGATAGAGCCTATGCCCTGTTGCCTTTTTGTCTATCTTGTTTTTGCAGTTCATTGTTGTTCCTCCTTTATATGAAATATCTTTCATATCGGAGCAATAAACTACGATGTAATTATCACACATTTTCACAGTATTGTAAACACCCTTGAAACTTTACACTGCTAATTTTCTCTGGATATATGGCAACAAAAAGAAGGCTTGCAAAATCTCCGATTGGATAATTCTGCAAGCCCTTTTTAATTATAATTCGTATATTTCATTTGTTACAATCCGTATATCTATACGAAATGTGCGATTTTTTGACCTCTACACAACTTTCAACATCAAATGATGTAAGTTTGATGTAAATGTGTATTTTGAAGCCTTTTGGGAATCTCTCACCCCCTTATAAACACTGGGTTCTTCGGATGTCTACTTATCAAGGGACTTCATTGTCGGGAACAGCAGTACATCCCGGATCGCCGCCGAATCCGTCAGCAGCATACACATCCTGTCAATCCCGAATCCGATCCCCCCGGTAGGCGGCATTCCAATCTCCAGCGCATTCAGAAAATCCTCATCCGTGGTATTGGCCTCTTCATCTCCCTGGGCCAGCAATTCTTCCTGTGCCTTAAACCTCTCCCTCTGATCAACCGGATCATTCAGCTCAGAATAAGCATTGGCCATCTCCCAGCCATTCATAAAGAACTCAAACCGCTCCACATACTCCGGATTCTCCGGTTTCTTCTTCGTCAGCGGCGAAATCTCTATGGGATGATCCATCACAAACGTGGGCTGAATCAAATGCTCTTCCGCAAATTCCTCAAAGAACAGACTCAGGATATCCCCCTTCTTATGCCTGTCCTCAAACTCTACCTTCTTCTCCCTGGCAAGCTCCCTTGCCTGCTCCAGCGTCTCCACCTCGTTCCAGTCAATGCCTGCGTATTTCTTCACCGCATCCACCATCGTAATCCGCTCAAAAGGCTTTCCAAGATCCATCTCCACGCCATTGTAAGTAATGATCGTCGTCCCCAGAACTTCCTGCGCCACATGACGGTACAGATTCTCCGTCAGATCCATCATTCCGTTATAATCCGTATACGCCTGGTACAGTTCCATCAAGGTAAACTCCGGATTATGCCGGGTATCCAGCCCCTCGTTGCGGAACACACGCCCAATCTCATACACTCTTTCCAGACCGCCTACAATCAGACGCTTCAGATATAACTCAAGAGAAATCCGCAGCTTGAAATCCTCATCCAATGCATTAAAATGCGTCTCGAACGGTCTTGCAGCCGCACCGCCCGCATTACTCACAAGCATGGGGGTTTCCACTTCGAGAAAGCCTTGCCCGTCCAGATATCTCCGGATTGCACTTAAGATCTTGGAACGCTTGATAAAGGTATCCCTTGCATCCGGATTCATAATCAGATCCACATATCTCTGACGGTAACGCATATCCGTATTCGTCAGCCCGTGGTACTTCTCTGGAAGTATCTGAAGACTCTTTGATAATAATTTCACAGAAGATGCGTGAACAGAGATCTCTCCCGTCTTTGTCTTAAATACTTCTCCCTCTACACCGACGATATCTCCGATATCCATCTTCTTGAAATCCTTATAAGCCTCTTCACCGATACTGTCCCTTGCAACATAGGACTGGATATTACCGCTCTGGTCAAGTACATTACAGAAGGAAGCCTTTCCCATGACACGTTTCTGCATGACTCTCCCGGCCAGAGTAACCTGCTTCCCTTCCATTTCCTCGTAATGCTCCTTGATGTCTGCGGCATGGCAGGTTACGTCATACTTCGTAATCTCAAAGGGATTTTTGCCACTGCTCTGTAAATCTGCCAGTTTCTCACGGCGGACCTTCCTTAACTGATTAATATCCTGTTCCTGTACCTTCTTCTGCTGTTCAGCCACGTTTTCCTCTCCTTCCTCATTTTCAAATTCAGACTCCCCATAGTTGAGGAGCCTGAAAATATCTCTGATTTATAATGATCTGCTGATATGCAATACCTCGTATTCCATAATTCCTGCCTGAGTCTCCACTTCCACCTGGTCGCCCACCTTACAGCCGATCAGCGCCTGTCCCACAGGAGACTCGTTGGAAATCTTTCCTTCCAGACTGTTGGCCTCCGTAGAACCGACCAGTTTAAACTCCATCTCCTCGTCAAAGGTCTTGTCATAGACCTTTACCGTACATCCTACGTTAATCTTGTCGAAATCCACCTCGTCCTCGACCACGACTTCTGCATTCTTAAGGATTCCTTCCAGTTCCTCGATACGCGCCTCAATGTCCCGCTGTTCATCTTTTGCAGCATCGTACTCCGCATTCTCGGAAAGGTCTCCCTGCTCCCTGGCCTCTTTGATCTTGCCGGCAACCTCTTTACGCTTCACAACCTTCAGATGCTCCAGTTCGTCCTCCAGCGCTTTCAGGCCTGCATAAGTAAGTAATCTTTTCTTTGCTTCCATGTGTCTTACTTCCTTTCTTTACATTTACTTTCTTTATAATAAAACGTTCTCATTGATCGTAAAACTTTCGCAATTTCATTATTATACCCAAATGATAAAGTGATGTCAATGATTTTGGTGCTGAATTTCAACCGTATTTCAGACGGATCCCGCTCCCTTATCCGAAACCGTTACAGTATATGCACAATCCCGTCCTTTCATACGGGTAATCTCACAAATGGGTATCCAGCAGTTCCTCAAGTTCCTCGTAAGACTCTACACGGTTAATCGCATCCCTAAGCTTTGCAGCCCCTTCCATCCCTTTCGTATACCATGCCACATGCTTGCGCATTTCACGGATTCCCAGATAATCTCCTTTGAACTCAATCTGCAGCCTGGCATGTCTGAGCATGGCCGCCTTGATTTCCTCTCTGGAAGGCCGTGCGGGCATCAGGCCTGTCCGATCATACTCCACAAGTTCGCGGAAGATCCAGGGATTCCCCTGTGCCCCCCTGCCGATCATGACGCCGTCACATCCGGTCTGCCTTCTCATGGCCAATGCCGTTTCCCCGGAAGTTACGTCACCATTTCCGATTACCGGGACTGACACCGTCTCTTTCACCTGCCGGATGATCTCCCAGTCCGCCTTACCGGAATAATACTGCTCTCTGGTTCTTCCGTGGACGGCTATCGCCGCTGCCCCGGCATCTTCTGCCGCCTTCGCAATCTCCACCGCATTGACATGGTTATCGTCGAACCCCTTACGGATCTTCACGGTAACAGGCTTGTGGATGGCCCGCACCGTCTGGCGGACAATCTGCCAGACCAGCTTCGGTTCCTTCATGAGCGCAGATCCTTCCCCGTTTTTCACTACCTTGAGAACCGGACAGCCCATGTTGATATCTAAGATCTGAAAGGGCAGTTCTTCGATCTCCTTTGCCATTTCGCTGATAATCACCGGATCCGAGCCAAAAAGCTGCAGAGAGACCGGATATTCTTCCGGGTGGATCGAAAGCAGAGCTTTCGTATTTTTATTTTTATACTGCAGCGCTTTTGCGCTGATCATCTCCATACATAAAAGCCCCGCCCCCTGCTCCTTACAGAGCAGCCGGAACGGAAGATCCGTGACTCCTGCCATGGGGGCGAGAATATATGGATTTTCAAGTTGAATTGCTCCGATTTTCAATCAGATACACTCCTTATGCCAATTTGGGACGTAGTAAAATTCCATTTTACTACGTCCCCTGCTTCATTATTTTACCTTCTTCACCCGCAGCAGTCATCGTTTATTCTTCTCATAAATAAACCGCAGACCTTTCAGCGTCAGCTGTGAATCATAGATATCAATCACGTCCGTCTCTGCCGCAATCATCTTCCCAAGGCCGCCGCTGGCTACCACCTTTGCGTCATGATAGCCCGACTCTTCCTTAATCTTCTTTACAATATACTCTGTCTGTCCGATCTGGCCGAAGACCAGCCCTGCCTGCATACTGGCAACAGTTTCCTTGGCAATGATGGAATCGGGCTTCTTAATCTCAATTGCCGGCAGCATGGCCGCCTGTTCTGTCATGGCCTGGGCCGAAATCCGGATTCCCGGCGCAATGACGGCCCCTTCGAAAGTTCCGTCCACGCCCACAATATCATACGTTGTAGCCGTTCCAAAATCAATCACAATCACCGGTCCGCCATACAAGGTGTATGCAGCTACCGCATCCACGATCCGGTCAGCCCCCACCTGTTTCGGGTTCTCCGTCACGATCCGGATCCCCGTCTTAATCCCGGCCGACACGACCATCGGCTTGATTCCGAAATACTTAATCAGTGCACTTCCAAGCGAATGCATGATATCCGGCACCACAGAAGCCACGATGACTGCATCGATATCTCCGCTGTGAATGCCCTGCCGCTCTACCAGTTCTTTTAACGTGATCCCATACTCATCCGACGTCCTTGGCAGCTTCGTCGTCATGCGGAATGTACCCGACAGTTCTTTTCCCTTGAATACCCCTAAAGTAATATTCGTATTTCCTACATCTATGACTAATAACATCTTTTCCTCCATTCCTATGACCCTTGACTGAAGTCCGCTGCCGCAGCCTGACGGATACGCTAAACAGACCCTGGATCTATATCTGTTGCGTTCCCGAGAAAGAACACTTTGTAATACATCTGAAGAGCCTCCAAAAGATCCTGCTTCTCTCTCTGAAGCTGCTTTATCTTAAGCCTGCTGCCAATCTCGTCAAACATGGGGTCGAACTCCTCTGACGTAACCTCAAAACACAGTTCCCCGTCCTCCTCATACACCAGTGTCAGAATCCCCCCCACATCATTGACATAAAGCACGCACATAATCTTAAGCTCGTCCCTGACACTGCCTGGCAATTGTTCGAAATCCGGGTTCAGATAATATTTTTCCTCGTAAGAATTCGCACCGCAGAGCACGACCTTTCCATCATACATAGCCATATACTCCTCTCACCGACACTTCACCGGCATAGATTGTCTGTTCCTGCCCGTCCTTTGTCCTTACGATCAGTTCACCTGCATTGTTGATCCCAAGGGCATGAGCCTCATACTCATTTCCAGGCTCCAGAACCCTCACTTCCCGCCCCCGGTTCACAAGCATCTGGTTATACTTTTCTCTGACTCCGGACAGATCTCCCGTCTTAAGAAAGGTCTCATAGCACACTTCAAATTCCTCCATCACTGCCGCAATCAGTTCCGAACGCCGGACGTGTCTGCCCAGTTCCAGTTTCAGTGATGTCGCTTTCTCCCGGATTTCCTCAGAAAATGATTTCTGATTCACATTGATCCCTACGCCGATGACCAGATAATGAATCAGTCCGATCTCCGCACTCATCTCCGTCAGTATCCCACAGATCTTCTTTCCCCCGATGATCACATCGTTCGGCCATTTGATCTGACAGGCAAGCCCCGTAACCCGGCGGATTCCTTCTGCAACGGCGACTGCCATCAGCGGCGTCAGCCGGGGCGCTTCCACCGGGGCAAGTTCCGGACGCAGCAGGATGGTCATATAGATGCTGACCCCGGCCGGTGACTCCCAGCGCCTGCCTCTGCGTCCCTTTCCCGCTTCCTGCCGCCCGGCCACAAAGAGCGTACCGTGGGCTTCCCCTTTTTCCCCGGCTTCTTTGGCCCGGATGTTGGTAGAGTCCGTTTCTTCATAACAGACCACCCGGGCGCCCGCCCATTTCGTATGCACCAGACTCTCAATCTCCGCCTTTGACATCACATCCGGGCTGTCCACCAGGTGATAGCCCTTGTTGCGCACAGCCTCGATCTGATACCCTTCCTTCTTCAAATGCTCCATCACTTTCCACACCGCAGTCCGGGACACCTGGAAATGATCGCAGATCTGCTGCCCGGACAGATAACCATGATTCTCCTTCAATAACCGTAAGATCTCCGACTTCATCATCTTTCGCCAAGTGTCGCTGCCATCACAGCCTTAATCGTATGCATACGGTTCTCCGCCTCATCGAATACCTTCGACTGCACCGACTCGAACACCTCGTCCGTCACTTCCATATCTTCAATACCAAACCGCTCATGAATGTCCCTGCCAATCTTCGTCTTCAGATCATGAAACGCAGGGAGACAGTGCAGGAAGATTGCCTCCTCCTTCGCATTTGCCATCACATCCGCCGTCACCTTATACGGCGTAAGTTCCCGGATCCGCTCTTCCCATACCTCGTCCGGTTCGCCCATGGACACCCAGACATCCGTGTAGATCACATCCGCATCCCTGGTCCCTTCCGCCACATCCGACGTCAGTGTGACCGTTCCGCCGCTCTCCTTCGCATAACCCCGGCAGGTCTCCACCAATTCCTCATTTGGAAAATAATTCTCTGTGGTGCATGCCACGAAGTGCATTCCCATCTTCGCACAGGCAATCATCAGGGAATTTCCCATATTATATCTTGCATCCCCCATGTAAACCAGCCTGATTCCTTTCAGATATCCGAAATGCTCCCGAACCGTCAGAAGATCAGCCAGCATCTGAGTCGGGTGGTATTCATTGGTCAGCCCGTTCCAGACCGGAACCCCCGCATATCTGGCCAGGTCTTCTACGATCTCCTGCCCGAATCCACGGTATTCAATGCCGTCATACATCCTTCCCAGCACCCTTGCCGTATCCTCGATGCTCTCCTTCCTGCCAATCTGGGAACCACTGGGGTCAAGATAAGTGGTACCCATTCCCATATCATGGGCCGCCACCTCGAAGGAACATCTGGTTCTGGTGCTTGTCTTCTCAAAAATCAAAGCAACATTCATGCCCCTGTACTTGTCAACCGGCACGCCGTTCTTCTTCTTTTCCTTCAGATCCGCCGCAAGATCCAGCAGATAGGTGATCTCCTCCGGCGTGTAATCCTTCAGTGTCAAAAAACTTCTTCCTTTTAAGTTCATCGCCAATCCCTCTCTTAATCCTGTCAGTACGTGTACAAACCTCGGAAGGTTCATCTGATCGCTCAACGCTTCGTATTTCTTATACACCATGTCATATAACTGATCAACCGTATAGATCTGGTACTTCGGAATCTGCAGTAATTTGGCTGCAGCCTCCAGCATACCCATGAACAGATCCCTGTCTTTAAACCCCAGGGGCAGCTTCAGGACAAAGGCAATCTCTGCTTTTTCAATCTCCCGCAGGTCTTCCAGCAGGTCTTCGTAATATTCTTCATCATGGGTCTGCTTAAGGTAATAGATGGTTCCCTCAAGACCATACAGCATCCGCTTCGCATCATAATATCCGATCACAAGATTCTGACGGCTGCGTTTCCCCGAGAATTCTATGATGCTTCCAAGCTTCACCCTTGGGGCAATCTCATACTTTTCACTTTCCCGGGGCATCCGTACGCGGGGTTCCCGCCCGGGTCCGTAGATACGCACTGCAATAATGTCCTCATAACCTCTCTTCACCAACGAGTTTAATGGTACATTATTCACCACGCCTCCGTCAATATATTTCTTTCCCTGGATTCTTTCATTTTTAAATCCGATCAGATAAGCGCTTGCCAGCAGGAAGTCTTCCAGAAGCCCTTCCGGGATATCGTCAATGCTTAGATCCAGCTCCTTGAATTCCGACACGGAAAAGGTAAGCAGACAGAATTCCTTGCCGCAGCTGCGGATGGCCTCTTCATCCACCGTCTCATGAATCAGCCTGCGAAGGGGTGTGACGTCCACACCGCCGTCTTTGAGCATCTTCCATCCTTCATTCAGGAATTCCTTTATGGTTGTCTGCTTTTCAAACAGACGTTCCATCCATTCGTCATCCACGTCCATGACCGAGGAAAACGTCATCTCCCTCCATATATTCTCGGCCTTCTCAATGTCTCCCATACAGATCAGCGCTCCGTTTAACGCTCCCACGGAAGTACCTGCCACGGCGTTAATCTTCACGCCCGCCTCCATAAGCGCCTTCCATGCGCCAATCTGGTATGCTCCCCTTGCACCGCCGCCGTCCAGCACCAGGCCGTACTCCTTTGACAGATCAATCACAGGTTCCATATCCTCACACCTTTCCCGTTCTTACATCCATTCTGTCTTTCATTTTCATTTCTCAATTACAGCCGTAACCGAAAGAAGCCGCCGCTGCCTTGCCGCCTCAAAAACCAGAAGCGAGGCCGCAACCGCCGCATTCAGCGACTCTACCTGCCCTTTCATGGGAATCTTGATATAAGTGTCAGCCAGACTGGCAATCTCCTGGTCCAGTCCATTGCCCTCATTCCCGATCAGAAAAGCGCAGGGCCTTTGGTAGTCTTCCTGGTCGTAATCTCTTTTTCCTTCCAGATGTGCCGCATAGGTACGAATCCCCTGCCGTTTCAGATCCGTCACCGCATTCTCCAGATTCTCCGCGTACCAGAAGGGCATCCGGTATACAGAACCCATCGTAGAGCGGATGGTCTTTGGATTATAGATGTCCACACACTCACGGTCCATGATAATACCCGTCACCCCCGCCCCTTCTGCCGCTCTGAAAATAGTTCCCAGATTGCCGGGATCCTGGAGACGGTTCAATACCAGTATCTGAGGGTTCCCACTCTGTGCCGTCCCATCCTTTGTATGGCAGAACTGCCCGGCCACGCACAGAATCCCCTGGGGCGTCCTGGTATCTGACACATAATCAGACACCGTGTCCGACAAGATCTCAGCCGTAATCTTCCTGTTCCTGCTGTCAGTAAGAATCCGTTCCGCCATAGCCCGCTCTTTTTTATAAAATGACTCCGACAGATAGATTTCCCGCAGGATCTCTGGCGGCGCCTCACGGAACATCCGAAGTCCCTCCACCAGAAATACCCGTTCTTCGTCCCTTGCCTTCCTCTTTTTCCTAAGGCTCACCAGCCGCTTAATCTTTGGATTGGACGTACTCGTTATCATCTTCATAGCTGCCCTCTTTATCTCTCTTTTACAACTTTATTACGAAACCAGCCATACTCTTTTCCTCCAATTCAGCCTGGCATATCCGCACGCTTTATTATATCCCATACCGATCATGAATACAACCGTAATGTAACCGGATCAAAGTAAGGCAGGCCGGAACTGGAAGAACCGGCTCTTTGCCCTCACTTGCGGATCTGGGAAGGCGTCCCATGAAACCGTTCCAGAAACATCCTGCGGAACAGCTTATAATTGGTAAATCCGTGCCGTTCCAGAATACTTTGCAGCGTATCCCCAGTCGTAATCAGATCCTGGTAAATATGGGACAGGCGCACTTCATTCTGATACTCCAGAAATGTCAGCCCCATATGCTTTTTAAAAAAGCGGCAGAAATACCCGGATTCCAGAAACGCAACCTGTGCGATTTCCTTCAGCGGTATGGGCCTGGCATAATTCCGGGCAATATACTCCAGAACCTGGTTCAGACGGCTCAGATCCTTCTCTCTGCGGCTTAGATCTGCCCGGAAAATCTTTACGCTGAAGTTATGATAAAGCTGAAACAGAATTTCAAAAAGCAGACTGTTAAAACGTAGAATATATCCTTCCGGTCTGATCTCACTGACCACCTGCATCTGTAACAGGATCTCTTTCAGACGCATAAGCTTTGTCTGTTCCACCGGCTCCTCACAGGGATCCCTTAAGACAAACTGCAGCTTCTCCACCTGGGGAAGATACAGTTTCATAAAATCAACCGGGATCTGAAGGACGATCCCCGTATTAGCCGAAGTACATCTGGTAGAATGGATGACGCAGGAATTCACCAGAAAACACTGCCCCTCCTCTACATGGAATTCATTGGATTCCACCTTCACTTCCAGTTCCCCTTTCACCAGAAAGACAAGCTCAATGGCATCATGCCAGTGGCCCGGGCAGTAGCTTCCCGTGTCTTCCTGTGTAAAGAACCGCACTCCCATGGCCTCCGGCACCCGTATCATTTCGTAAATATTTTCCTTCTGCTGCTCTGCCACCAATTCATCCCCTCCATTTCCCAGCATATCTGCCTTGTTTCCCTTGCTGCTTCATTTCATCCTGCTGTCTCCATTCTATCCTTCCGGTCAGATATTTTCAATGAAAAAAGAGAATATCGACCTATATTTCAGAGAATATATCATCTATCCTTTTCCTTCCGTCCATGATAGACTGATACTATCATAAATACGATAAGGGCACGAAAGCCCAGGAGGAATTGCTATGAATGTAAAAGGCGTCAATCTTGGTAACTGGCTGGTTCTGGAGAAATGGATGAGTCCGGCCTTATTTGAAGGCACCACGGCAGAAGATGAATATCATCTGCCCCGGCAGCTTTCCCGCGAAGTATACGAGGCAAGGATAAAGATCCACCGCTCGGAATATATCTCAGAACGGGATTTTGTCACGATCAGATCCATGGGACTGGATACGGTCCGCATCCCGGTTCCTTATTTTATCTTTGGTGACAGAGAGCCTTTCATCGGCTGTATCTGTGAACTGGACAAAGCATTTAACTGGGCGGAAAAATACGGACTTCAGATTCTGATTGACCTTCACACCGCTCCCATGGGACAGAACGGGTTTGACAACGGCGGAATCTGCGGCGTATGCAGATGGTCTCAATGTCCCGATGAGGTGGAATTCGTACTCTCCGTCCTGGAGAGGCTGGCACAGCGCTATGGAACCAGGACCGGACTGTGGGGAATTGAAGTTCTGAATGAGCCGGTTACAGAAAATATGTGGAAAGCCATGGACGTTCCCGGCCGTTACCCCGCCGCAGACCCCGGGATGGCCGAAGGCTCTGCTCCTAACACGCTTACGTTCTTAAGAGACTTCTATCTGCGGGCATACGACAGACTCCGCCGGTTCCTGCCGGATGAAAAGTACGTGGTGATTCATGACGGATTCGAGTTTCTGGCGTGGAAGGATTTCATGCAGGAAGAGAAGTATGTCAATGTCGTCCTTGATACCCATCAGTATCTGATGATGGCAGAGACACAAGGATGCCGCCAGGAACTTTCCGCCTATCTGGATTACATTGAAACAAATTACAAAAAAGATATGGAAGAAATGCAGAAGTATTTTCCCGTCATCTGCGGGGAATGGTGCCTGTTTAACTCACTGGCCTGCGGCTGTGACACCAGGGGCGGACAGAGTGTACTCAACGGCGTGGAAGGAAGCGCCCAGGAAACCTTAAACGATGAGGAGAAGAAACGCATTTACCAGGCCATTGCCAGAGCGCAGCTTGATGCCTGGAATGCCGGCAGCGGATATTTCTACTGGAGTTATAAGCTGCTCACCGATACCGTAAACGACAAAGGATGGATCGGATGGGACAGCTGGGATCTGGGCAGATGCGTGGATTTCGGCTGGTTCCCCCGCTGTGATTCTTCCTGTAAGGAAAGGGGGTAACACGCATGATCCAGAATCCCATTTTCCCGGGCTTTCACCCGGATCCCTGTATCTGCCGGAAGGGGGACGATTATTATGTTGCGGTATCCACCTTTGAGTGGTTCCCGGGAATTCCGATATATCACTCAAAAGATCTGAAGAACTGGGAACTGTACGCACACGTTCTGACAGACGATACGGAAGTTGACTTAAAGAAGCTTCCAAGTGCAAAAGGAATCTGGGCGCCTTGTCTGACTTACTGCGAGGCAGAGGATCTGTTCTATGTGGTGTACGGCGTCATGAATTCCATGAACGCCCGGTATTTTGACGTAGACAATTATCTGGTTACGGCAAAGGATCTGAAAGGTCCCTGGAGCGAGCCTGTCTATATACACTCCTCTGGGTTTGACGCCTCCATATTCCACGATGATGACGGGAAAAAATACATCGTTTCCCTGGAGTGGGAGACCCGGGAGGGTTATGAGAAACCCGGGGCCATCTGTATGGTGGAGTATTCCCCGGAAAAGAAAGAGATCCTTGGTTATCCCCGGCGGATGTGGCAGGGCGGCACGGACCGGGGCTGCAGCGAGGCTCCCCATCTGACGAAGCGGGGCGCCTATTACTACATCATGTGTGCCGAAGGCGGCACGGGATACAATCATTGTGTGACCATGGGACGCTCCAGGCATGTATGGGGGCCTTATGAAAAGGATCCGAAGAATCCGATTGTCACCAGCGTTCCCGGGGAATCTTATGAGCGGCACGACCCGGATCATCTGAAACCCAGATATTATAACCCGGACTCGGTCTTACAGAAATCCGGCCATGGAAGTTATATCGACCTTCCCACGGGCGAAGTCTATCTGGTGCATCTGACCGCCAGGCCTTTTGTCCCGGAACTGCGGTGTACCCTGGGAAGGGAGACCGCCATCCAGAAAATGATGTGGACGGACGACGGATGGCTCAGGATGGCAGACGGCAGCAACCTGGCGAAGCTGGAAGTTCCGGAACCTTCCCTGCCGGAAACGCCATTTCAGAAAATCCCGGATTTTGATGATTTCAACGGGGAGGAACTGGGGAATTATTACTATGCACCCCGGATTATGCCTCAGTCATTTGCAGACGTGAAGGCAAGGCCGGGTTACGTGAGAATCCGGGGACAGGAATCCCGCACGTCTCTGAACCGCGTCAGCATCCTTGCGAGGAAACTGACCAGCGTCTATGCAAGGATTACCACAAAGATGGAATTTATTCCGGAAGTCCATCAGCACAGCGCCGGGCTGATTCTTTACTACGATAACATGAATTACATCAACCTCCGGAAATACCACAGCGAAACCCTGGGACGAAGCGCAATCTCCATTATTCACCTGGAAAACGGGGAGAAGACAGAATTTCTGAACACACGGATTCCGGTGGATGATGTGCCGGTCTTTCTGCGGCTTTACATTCAGGGCCGGAAGTCCTGGTTTGAGTGGAGTTACGACAATGAACATTACCAGAAGATCGGGCGCATCTTCGACACTACCAGGTTTTCGGATGAATACTGCCGCTACGGGGAATTTACCGGAACCATGGTGGGAATTACCTGTGCGGACCGGGTGAGACACCGGCATTATGCGGACTTTGATTTCTTCGAGTATGTGGCGGACGAGACAAGGGCAGTCGATTAGGACTCGGGGCTGTTGGAAAACCTCATTTTCCGACAGCCCCTTGGCAGCTATTTCTCAGCATATTGTGCCGGATCCCCGTAATAATCCAGCAGCATGGCTGCAAATCTGTCATGTACCCCATGTTTCGCCGGAGCCTGCACGATATTCATCCCCGGATTATGGTTTCCTTCAATCAGTTCCAGCGTTCCGTCCGAAAGGATGGCCACGTCCCACCCCACCACGCGCAGACAGGGCAGTTCCTTTGATGCCTCCCGGCACAGTTCCACCACTTCTTTCCAATGAGGAATCTGCATTCCCTTGAACCTTACCCCGCTCATAGGGTGAACCTCATATCTGTTAGAACACTCATCAATACCGTCGGTCACAATCCTTCCATCCAACGGATCCATCTCGCAGAAAATCCCGCCCCCATGGGCATTGTCCACACATAATCCGTTATTTCCCACTCGCAGCCCGCAGCCGAATACTTCAAACCGCTCCCCGCACCGGAAGGTAATCACCCGCAGCGTGTTCAGGGATGTAGGATGAAACGCCGCCAGTTCTTCACAGGATTCTACGAATTCTTCTGCAAGGTATTTCCCTGCACACATCTTCTCATAGAACTCCCGGGGATTCTCTTTTTCCCGGAATTCCTCTTCCGTCAGTTTCAGAAACCCGATCCCCCAGCTGGAAAACTGGGGCTTTAAGGCAATCTGGCGATACCGGTAAATAAATTCACAGAACTCCTCATAAGACGCTTCCGGCACATACAGCCATCCCCTGTGTATAAAACGGGAAAAATTCGTAAGAAACCGGACCTTGCTTTTGAGATATGGCTCTGATTCACTGTTATAGGGACGCATCAGACGTGTTGCCTCCACGTCTGTAAGGTATTTTTTCTGTTCCTCTGTACTCAGATGACAGAAACCGAAAATCATATACTCGGACTGGGACACTCTCTTCTCCGGATTGTGCCTGCGGACCTTGAGATAGTCATGGAACAGCTTATTCTTATGGAACCCCTCCGGAAACTGATCAAGCCCCTCAATATAGGTCATAAATTTTTTCCTCAGAACCGGATAGGCCCTTATGTTCTTTACAAGATAATTTTCCGTTAAAATACTCATTTTAAGCACTCCTTTATCAGCGGGTACTTCCCGATCTTATCCAGCTGAATGATGTTGCCGCCCGGCCAGTGGCAGTTGCCTTCAATCAGTTCCGCCCCCTCTGGCGTAACCGCAATATCCCATCCCACATAGCCCAGTTCCGGCATCTGTTCCATGGCCTGCACCGCACAGGTTCTGACCGCCTCCCAGCAGGGCAGCTGAAATCCCGGCATATAGACCCCGGACCCTGGATGGCGTTCATAATCTCTGATTTCCGTATTGTTCCGCCCAGATCCCGTGACCACTCCCGTCT
This sequence comes from uncultured Dorea sp., assembly GCA_910587575.1. Taxonomy (GTDB): domain Bacteria; phylum Bacillota; class Clostridia; order Lachnospirales; family Lachnospiraceae; genus Sporofaciens. The sequence continues at coordinate 58,673 of CAJULU010000006.1, read as the reverse complement.
CCAGATCCAGCGGATAGGCGATACCGCCCGAATGGAAGTTATCGGCAGCAGCCCCCTGCCTTCCACATTTCAGACAGGCTCCAACCAGCCGTACCATACCTTTCCGGTCACGGGCTCCGTTGATACGCACAGAATTCACACAGGAACTGATGGCTTCTAAGGCTTCATGCTGGCAGATCAGCTGTTCTGCCAGCAACCTTTTAGCCTGGCATATTTCAAACAGGGCTTTCCGGTCTTTCACCTCTGCCGTACGAAGCTTCTCAATCCCCCGCCCCATGATTCCTATGTCCGGCTTTAAGACCACCGTCTCATGCCTGTCGAAAAATGCCGAAAACTCCTCGTATGTAACTTCTGGCACATAAATACTTTCCCGCTGTATCAATCCGGAAAACCTCTGATAAAACAGATGTTTCTGAGACATGATCCGGTCATTCTCCCCGGTCATGCGCCGGTTCAGTTCCCGGTCTGCCATGGCCGACCGCCCGGAAGTCAGATAACCGGCCCGCTCCTCATCACTCAGTTCATAGAAGCGAAGTACGAGATAGTTCTCCGGCGAAGCCTTGTGCCGGTAACTGCAGCGCACTGCATCCAGAACATAGGCGGCGGTGAACCCGCCCCGCTGCATCTTAAGCTGCTTTGCCATCTGATAAATCTTTTTTCCGGTGCTAAAGCGTGACATCTCTCTTCTCTGCCTCTTTTCTTGCTATTTTGCCGCACAGAAATCCCTTATTGTGGTTTGATATGAAGAATTCTGCTTCAAGCTATGGTATGCCGCACAGTGTCATGCCTCATAGATGCAGGATCTTACGGACATTCTCTTCCCCAAGCCTCTGCAAAGTACGTCCCTCTTTCCGGAAATCCCGCTTTAAAGCAGCCGATGCAAGTTCAATCAGTGACGTACACACCGGTACCGGAATATCCAGAACCTTTCCCAGGGATTCCATCAGCACCAGTCCCTGGGGAACATCCTCGGTGATATAACGTGAATTCACGCTCTGGGGGCCTTTGGCTCTCTCGGGCATGGAAGCGTATTCAAAGAACACTTCCCGTCCTTCCCTCTTCTCGTCCAGGCTGTTGCGGAATTTACACGCCTCGGCATAGGAAAGACGTTCCAGACCAAGCGCCTCCAGGATGTTCATTTTTTCTGCGTCCAGGGCATTCAGAAGCGTCCAGACCGACGGTGTGAAGACCTCATGGTACATACAGTAATCTCCCCCCGTCGCCTCAATCCTGGGAATGCTCATGACGGCTCCTACCGTATGGACAATCATGTTCGGATTATGCAGCGCCGCCTCTGCCACGCTTTTCAGATACACAAAAGGCGTTCCCAGCTGATCTAAAACCCTGACTGCCTCGTCTGTCCTGTCCGCCGGATAGACCCCTATGGGATTGCGTACATTGCGGAATCCCACTTTGAACTGTCCCGGACTTATGATACGCCCGTCTATAAAGTTGCTCTGCGCCTCTGCTACAGTCAGTCCGTCCTTAAGCCCCAGGCCAAGGACATAGGCTGTGGAAAGATACCCGGGATTGATCAGAAGAATCTGCCCGGCTTCCAGATAAGGAACCACCCTTTCCAGTATATCCCTGTGAACCCCTGTCTGGGTGCACACAAGCACGGCTGCCTTCCCACGGACTTCCCTCAGGTCACGGGTCATATGGCTGATCCGGCAGACCTTTTCCTGCCCAAACTCATTCATCACCATCACTCCGCCATTCTCTTCCAGATGGCGGAAATTATCATCATGCAGGGAATGGGATGTCTTCACCAGCGTCACCTCATGCCCTCTGAAGGCATAGTCCGCCGCCAGTGCACATCCACTGTTTCCCGCCCCTAAGACTGCAATCTTCATCCTTCTCTTCTCCTACATCAGACTTCCGAACAGCAGATCTGTCTCGGGAAGCCTCTTATTATCCAACGCCGCCGCAGGCGTAAACGTCATTTCTCCAAACCTCACTCCCTGTTCTGTCAGATACAGATCCACCCGCACAAAGGGGAATCCCCGGCTCAGTCTGTCGGCAGCCGCAAATGCCTCATCAAGCCCCGCAGGCTTTGGAAGTGAAAAATCCCCGGGCGCTTCCACCGAGTCCCGGTTAATCCGAAGCAGCTTAAATTCCCTGTCAAAAAAGTAAAAACGGGGCCATCCTTCTTCCCGCCCCACACATACCATCACGCAATAGGCGCTGCCATGAAAGCAGTAGAATTTATAATCTTCGGGCAAAACGCCTTCCCTGCTTCCGATATACTCTTCCACAATGATCTTCTTGTCAACGCCCCGGTACTGCAGTTCTGAGAAATAGGCCCAGAAGGGCTCCCGCCCCCAGCGCTTAAGCTGCTTCTGCGCTTCGCTGCGGTCAAGCTTCTCCCTGGACTGACAGATCAGATTGTAGCCGCAGCCAAAATTCCATTTCATTACAAAACGCTCTGGCAGACCGTCCCAGTCAATCTCTCCCGCCGAGTCATACACCGCCAGAAGTTCATTGAGGCAGTGTGAAAGGCCGCATTCTTCCACATATGTGCGAACACGGTATTTATCCGCACACTGTCTGACCAGTTCATTCTTTCCGTAATCCTCAAGTTTTAATTTGAGAAGCTTCTCGTTTAAGGTGGCCGGGTGCTTAAGGTCCGGCAGCCGGCCGAATTTCTTAAGGAACAGAAGCCTGGTATTCAGACGGGGGGAAAGATAAGAAATCAGAACATAAAATCTTCGCGACATTTTACTGATTTTCTTTTTCTTCATCTTTCCTCCTCCCCTTCGGTGGAAAGAATCAGTTCCTCAGCCGCCGTAAGCGAATCCATCAGACAGTCCATGACAAATTTCGACTGCCGGACAATGGATCTGTATTCCTGTTTGGAAGCCACATACTGGTAGTGCAGGACAGAAACCGACGGATCATAGCGGACCACGTTCCCTTCCTGCCTGCACCTCCACTCCAGAATCTCCATTTCATAATACATATAAGTCCTGGGATAGAAGGGTTCCGGATGTCCTTCCAGATAACGCCTGGAAAAAATCACACAGGAACCGTGAAGAACGATTCCTTCTGCCGCAACCGAAGAATCAATCTGCTGCTTCGCCCTCTGCCGCCGCTGCACCCGTTTCCAGATGGCAGGGCTGTTCTTCTCTCCGCTGCTCAGAAGAAGCAGAACGGGATTGCTGCTTCGCTTCACCTTCGCCCGCTTACTCCTTACCGCCTGAAGCGTACAGCCCTTAAGGCTCTTGGGATTCTGGTGGATTCCCGAAAAAACAGACAGGATGTCCGGCCCCAGGACATCAAACGGATGCTCCCGGTAGATCTGGCCGATCCTGACTGCAAAATCCTTCTGCAGAATCTCTACGTCGTTATTCAGCACAACCACAAAATCCGCCGCCAGATTCTTCTGGATCCATGCAATCCCAAGGTTGTTTCCTCTGGCAAATCCGGCATTTTCTTTATTTAACAGAACGGTAATCTGACCATTCCCTGCATATTCCCTGGCCAGAACCGCTCCCGTACCATTGGGTGAAGCATTGTCCACGATCACGATATGATTCCATCCGTCCAGGGCCCGGATTCTGTCCACACATATCCTGGTCATATCGATGGCCCGGTAATGCAGTATCACGAATGCCGTCATCCTTCGTTCTCCCTTTCGTTCATCCTTCCTCCGTTCCCGGCCAGTGCCCGGAAACTGTCTGCCAGCCAGTAACCAAGATCATAGAAACTGCGGCTTAAGCCAAAACTTTTCTTAAAATGGGCTGCCGCCAGCGCCGGATCCGTATGATGTACCCTCTTTCCCAGACGCCTGTTCATCACAGCCTCACTGCCCGGATACCGGCGGTACAGTTCTTCATGCTTGTCATGGAGATGGCGAAGATGAGGATAAGACGTCACCCTGGCAGAAATACTGTCAGCCCCCACCGCTGATTCTACCAGCGCCTCAGGCAGATAGCAGAGCGAAAAACGTTCGGACGCACGAATCCCAAAATCCCAGTCCTGGTAGCGCCGGATCTTCTCATCAAACCGAAGCTGCTCCCACACGCCCTTATACATCAGCATAGTCTGGGTGCTGGCCCGGTTCTCGGCCAGAAATTCTTCCAGGGCACGTTCCGGGTGGAACGGATGTACCGGATAATAGAAACGGCTTCCCCCTTCGGATATCCGGTTCATTCCGCAGAAACACATATCCGCACCCTCAGAGAGAAGATAGTCGTATTGCTTCTGCAGCTTATCCGTATGCCAGGCATCATCACTGTCCTGGAATGCCAGAAGCTCCCCGCAGGCCTGCTGTGCACCATAGTTCCTCGCATGGCAGGCTCCCTGGTTGACCTCATACCGCAGATAGCGAAGCCTCGGATCCGAAATCTCCCGGAAAAGCTCTTCTGTGCCGTCTGTGGATGCATCGTCCACCACAAGGACCTCGATCTTCCGGTAACTCTGCCCCAGAACACTCTCGATGCATCTGGGAAGCTTTTCTTTTCTGTTGTATGTCGGAATGACTACCGAAATCATCTTTTGTTCCATAGCTGTAACTCCTTATTCCTGAACCGGAAACGGAAACACTTCCTTTAAAGCTTTCTTCTTCTCTGCAACCGCCCCGGGGCGGATCTGGTACCGTTCTTCAATCTGTGCCAGATCCGGAATCTTCTCCGACCGAAGGTCATAGGGACAATGTGTAAGCCCGTAAGCTGAATAATAGTCGTCAAACTTATACCCATCCCCCAGAAGCCTGTCGCCGAAGACCACATGGAGATTCGGGATTCCCAGGCTGTCCGCCACAATCAGTCCGTGAAGGCTGCTGGAAAGAATGTATCTGCACTGGGCAATCTCTCTCACCACCTGAAGCGGCTCATCCTTTACATTGATAAACCGGACTTTGCCCAATAATGTATCAGCCTTCAGAAGTTCCTGTACCTTTGGATCCTTCAGATCACACAGATGGGGCACGATCCCCACGTCATAACACTTGGGCGGCAGTTCTTTGAGCAGTTCCGACGCCAGGATCCCTGCATCAGCCGTGGGAATATCCAGTCTCCTCCCTGTCATCTGCTCCACCCGGTTTCTTGTCAGTTCTCCGCGCACCGCACAGAAATCCATGTCCCGCTTAAAGAATCTGCCCTCACAGTCCGTGTAATTGATAAATCCCGTCCCCCATATGGACACATGGGGTCTGACCATCCCGTTGAGCCTCTGACGGATACGCATGGGAAAGGTTCCGTGCAGTGTATACATCCCCAGGCAGCTCCCGATTGCACACAGTTCCCCGTCCAGAAAAGAACGGCGCACAACCTCATAACCAAAGCATTTCTCAATAATCAGTTCATTCAACTGATCCCCCATATTGTGAAGCCTGGTATAATAAACCTTTATCTGACCAGCCACCCTGCAGAATCCCCCTTTTATTTCTGTCTTTTTCTCTGATTCCTTCCTGACACGGCAATACCCATTTTAGGAAAGCCTCAGAACCACCTTCTCATAACGCCCGTCATCCTCAAACCGGATGTCGTTCACCGCATCAAACAGAGGCTGATAACCATACCCGTCCGTCAGATGACCGAATCCGGAATACTGTGCCGTTGTAAATCCCGGAATCGTATTCGCCTCCACCAGAAGCGGACCCTCCCCGGTAATGGCCACGTCCCAGCCCACATTGGAAATCCTGCCGGCCAGCGGAACCGCCCGGCGCAGCATTGCAATCGTCTCTTCCCAGTAAGGAATCTTTACCCCAAGGAACGCCTTGCCGGTTACAGGATGGGTCGGATAATCCACCATCTCATTCTGATCCACCGCATGGGTCAGAACCTCCCCGGTCCTTATATCCACCATAGCGGTCAGCGCATCCTGGCAGCCGTTGGAAATCTCATTCTCATGGGCCACCGTAAGCACCGGAGCGAACAAAAGACTTCCCAGAGGGGAACACACCGAATAAAACCGGATCACACTCACAGCCTTGGGATACAGTTCCTTAAGTACCTCATTCTGGCAGATATACTCCTCCAGGATTCCGTTCCCCACGCTGCGGATACACGCAAGCGCTTCCTCTGTCTCTTCCTTTGTCGTCACCGGCAGAATACGGATCCCCTTCCCCATCCCCTTGCAGTTTGGCTTATAGACCACAGAGCCGTTTCGCCCGGCCATGCTTTTGAGCAGTTCTGCATCCACGTCAGAGGCCTGGACGCATCTGCGTCCATAAAACTCCGCAAACACTTTGGAAAAGATGTACTTATTCATCAGCATGCCGATATAACGTCTGTCTGTAAATGCTCTGCGGAATTCCATTCGGGTCCAGAGGGTGGAAACGGTCTTCTTCTGCTCTGGTCCAAGTTCATAATATCCGGTCCATTCATACTCTCCAAAGGAGATATGGTTCAGCTTCTTCGCATTCACAATGTCCAGTTCCACATCCCTTGGATCCTTCCCGTATTTCCCGGCATATTCCTCTGCATATTCCCGTATGTACTTTCTTGAGGTAAACATTCTTTTGATATCGCCTAACTGCCCCATCTTTTCTCCCTCTTCCCTGTCAGCAATATTCACATCTGTGCAATCAGCGCTTCCAGTTCATGCTTTCGTCCTTTTTTCTCAACCATCTGCATGGCACCCATCTGCGCCGTACAGTTGGCCTCTACCATACACCAGCCCCGGTCTTTACTGTAAGCCAGATCCCAGCCGCAGTAATGATTATCCGGGATCATCATTGCCGCTTCCTTCACCATTGCCACCGCCTCTTCCCATTCCGGGATCTGAAAGCCCCGAAACGCAATGCCGCTGTCGGGATGGCAGAGAAACTCATGTCCTTTTTTGTCTGCACCATTAGTATATATCATCCCGGTATCCGGGTCAATAAGCGCACTGACTCCTCCGGCGCTGAAATTATCTACAAAACTTCCATCTCTTCCCATCCGCAGGGACGGATGGAACAGTCGGATCTCTGGCTCTCCCTCTTCATTCTTAATGATAACCGTCGGGATGCGCAGCGTATTGACAGAGCCCGGGTGAATGCGCGCCATGGCTTCCCCCTGCTCAATCAGTTCTTCTATCACAACGCCGTTCTTCCGGTAGCGTGCATGGGCCGCTTCCACGGAATCATACATGGCCATATTTTCGATTCTCACAGAATTGCCAAAAGCCGCATATACCGGCTTTACCACATAATTTTCATGGCGGGCGGCAAATTCTTCCAGATTCTTCAGATTCTCTTCGTCCGGTTCTTCGTTCTTCTTAATACGGATGACTTCACGCTTGAACATATCCTGGAATTTCTTATAAGTCCTGTACTTATTCTCTAAAAGATCCGTATTCTTTCTCTGGTTCATACGAGGGTAGAAACTCATACGAATCCCTTCCGTAATGAAAGATGCCCGGTACTGGGGATCCATCCCTTCATATCCGAACAGAAAATACTCACTGTAGTAGGAACCGTACCGGAAAAGGCTGCGGATCATATCCCGGCGCAGCCGCCGCAGATACCTGTGGTCTTCAAACACTTCCGGCCCTTTATATTTCTCGATGATTCCGTCCATCTCATCCCGTTTGCGGTGATAATAACTTGCCTTGCGGTACCATGTCTCAAAACGGATTTTTTTGTATATTTTCCTGCGGTATTTGCGAAACATCCTGACTTCCCCCTGAACCGGCGGCCAGTCTGCCTTTCGGACCGGCTTCACCTTATTTCAAAAATATGCCGCCATACCAGATTGGCACAGCGGCATCTATTGCTGCCTGTATTATTCGTCTTTCGTCGTTTTTCTCTTGGCTATTTTCTTTTTCTTCGTAGACGGGCGGAACATACTGATGCGGACACGGTGGGTAGCGTCGCGCTGGAAGGACTCCTCATAAACACGGATATAACCGGTATCCTGAATCAGCCATTGTCCGTCAATCTTTACATATTTATCTGTATAGATTGCAGATCCTTTGATCTCCAGCCCTTCATACGGGTCGTTCTTATCAAAGATCAGTTCGTCTCTGAGATACCATTTGCCATAAGCAACCGTATCACTCTCAAACCAGATCTGCGGATTATGTCCCTGGTGCAGTGTAATCTCGGTCTTAGGCATGGTGCTGGAAATATAATCCGTAACCTCCTTCGGCCCATGGAATTTCAGCTTTCCATCGGAGTAGGACGTCTCAATATCCGGCGCCATAGTAGCTGCAAATGCCTCCCAGTCTTTGGTATCCATAGCATACAAATATCTGCTCTTCAGTTCTTTAATCGCCTGCACATCTTTTAATTGCTGCAATTCTTTCTCTAATGCTTCCAGACGTTCTTCAACAGTCATACGATTCATTCCTTTCTGCCCTATTAAACGGCTCTTCCTACTGCATATGCATCAGCCGTAGCGTCAATACCCATGCCAACCTTCTTTGCGTCACCAATCACATCGTAAGCGATTCCCAGTTCTTCACATTTTGCAGTCAGCGCCTCTGTCGGACGGGACGTTGTTCCAATAGCGATTACAAGCGTATCAAAGTGGCGTGTCTTCTCGCTGGTCTTCTTAGATTTATCTGTAAACTTGTAGGTAATCTCATGATCTCCGATACCGGTCACATTACTGCGGATACTCTTCTGGATCGTCTTGCCCGGATACTCAAGATCCATGAACATGGTACGCAGCATACCCATCTTGTTCCCTACACGCTTCTTATCCATCACACGGACATCCTTAACGCCCTTGTCAATCAGATACTGCGCTGTCTCACATCCGATCATGCCGCCGCCAAGAATCAGGACTTCACCCTTTGCTTCCACCTTTCCGTTCAGAACATCCTCTGCGGAAACAACGTCAGCTCCGTCAATTCCCGGAATCTCCGGCTTCACATATTCAGATCCTGTTGCAACGATAACATGATCCGGCTTCACTTCTGCGATCAGCTCCGGCGTCACAGTAGTATTGGTCTTAATCTCGATGCCCATTCTCTTACAGTTCTCAATCTCCCAGAGTACGGCATCCGTAAATCCCTGCTTCTTGGGAGCCTTGCCTGCCATTACGAATCTTCCGCCTGCGCTCTCGGCTGCTTCGTAAACGGTCGGGTTATGTCCGCGTTCCTTAAGAATCTCAGCAGTAACCAGACCGCCGATTCCGCCTCCGATAACCATGACGTTCTTCGGGGTCTCAGCCTTTGGCATTCCTTCAAATTCCAGACAGAGACGCGGATTCCGTGTACAGGTAATATGAGTCGCCTTCGGGTCGATGACCTTATCGTAACATCCCTCGGAACATCCGATACAACGGCGGATCTCAGCGTCACGGCCTTCTTTCGCCTTGGTACACCACTGATTATCAGCAAGCTGTGCCCTGCCCACTGCCACCATGTCAACCTTGCCCTCACGAATCAGTTCATCTGCAAGAGACGGCATATTCACACGTCCGACACCGATCACCGGAACATTGACACCCTTCTTAATAGCAGTAATATTTTCCATATTGAAGCCTGGCTCAAGGTTATATGGCGGAACCTCATAAACGGTTGCAAGGCTTCGTGCATTTCCTCTGGAAAGGTTGACCGCATCTACACCGGCCTCCTGTGCCCAGTTAATAAACTGGATGGTCTCTTCCACCGTTGTATTCTTTGGAAGCATCTCATCAATGGCATCCAGACGCATAATCAGCGGCATTTCCTCCGGCATATTCGCACGCATCTCGCGGATGACTTCCAGGCTGAAACGGCAGCGGTTCTCAAGGCTCTGGTTCCCATATTCATCGGTACGGTTATTCAGAGATGCGTTCATGAACTCATGGGGCAGATAGGTATGTGCACTATGGAACTCTAATGCATCAAATCCTGCTTCTACCGCATACTTTGCGGATATTCCGAACTGTCTGATAATCTCATGAATACGTTCAACCGTAATATTGTCCGGCGTCTCTACCTTATTCGTCTTGTCAAAGAACTCTTCCGGAACGAATCCCCCATGCCAGATCTGTACGGCAGCCTTTCCTCCGTTGTCATGAATCGCCTGCGTAATCTTCTTAAGCTGTTCTCTGTGATGTTCATTATAAAGCCCAAGATAGATGGTTGCGTGACATTCCGGACAGATTGACGCAATCTCAACAATATTCAGTCCGCATCCCCCTGCTGCGATAGCTGCATGATATCCCGGCAGATCCTCAGCCACATCATGCTTACCTTTCGCCATCTTTGTTGCCATACCTGGCAGGACAACCCGGTTCTTCAGCTCAAGCCCTCTTAATTTAATAGGTGAAAACAATGCATCATAACTCATTTTGCAAAATCATCCTCTCTTTTTTATTTTCAATTGTGGAATCTGTCCACAATATATTCTGGCAAATACGGGAATTATCTGTCGGAATATGTTGGAACGTATCGGTTTGTAACTTGTCTAAAGTTTAACACTAACCCCCATATCATGTAGGAATAAAAAGTGAATTATAATGCACAAACAATGTACAAAAAATCAACTTTTTATGTCATTATTGAACAATCCCCATTCTTTACTTCCTTTATTTTTGTAGTAATATCTAACAATTTGTCCTTGTTTCCAGAAGTATTTTCTTACGATTTCTTTTGTAAATGTAGATTATTTGACAAAAAAATGTGACGTCCCCCCTGTCTGATTCGTATATAATGAACATCAATAACAGGTCAGGAGGAAATAATATGGTAACAGATATGAAAAATTCAAAACTCTTCAGCCCTCTTAAACTGGGAAAGACTACGCTGAAGAACCGTGTAGCAATGGCTCCTATGAGCATGGATTACGAGGCGGCCGATGGCACCGTTCCGAAAAAGCTGGCAGATATTTTTGTCCGCCGTGCTGAGGGGGGCACCGGATACGTGGTCATCGACGCCGTAACCGTTGACCGCAAATACCCTTATCTTGGCAACACGACCGCACTGGACAAGGACAGTCTGGTTCCCCAGTTCAAGGAATTCGCAGACCGTGTCAGAGAGGCCGGAAGCGTGCTGGTTCCCCAGATCATCCATCCGGGACCGGAATCCGTCTGCGGATACCGCAAGATCGCACCTTTAGGTCCGTCCGCCAATGTGAATGCGAACTGCCATGTCAGCCGTTCCATTTCTATTAAAGAGATCCAGAAAATCATTAAACAGTTCGGACAGGCCGCCCGCAGAGCCGAAGAAGCCGGCTGCGGAGCCATTTCCCTTCACTGTGCGCACGCATACATGCTTCCCGGCTCTTTCCTTTCACCGCTTCGCAACAAGAGAATGGATGAATACGGCGGCGGTCTGGATAACCGTGCGAGATTCGTCCTGGAGATGATTGAGGAAGTCAGAAGAAACGTAAGCCCGGACTTCCCGTTAATCTTACGCATCTCTGGCGATGAGCGCCAGATCGGCGGCAATTCTCTGGAAGATATGATGTACCTGGCTCCGAAGTTTGAGGCTGCGGGAATCGATATGCTGGAGATCTCCGGCGGTACACAGTACGAAGGACTGGAGCACATCATCCCCTGCCAGAATAAGACCATCGGCGTCAATGTACACGAAGCCTCCGAGATTAAGAAGGTTGTGAACATTCCGGTCTTTGTTGTAGGCAAGATCAATGACATCCGTTATGCGGCAGACATCGTAGAGCGGGGCCTGGTAGACGGCGTAGGGATTGGGCGTCCTCTTCTTTCAGACCCGGATCTGTGTAAGAAAGCATACGAAAACCGATTTGACGACATCACGCCCTGTGCAAGCTGCGGCGGAAGCTGTATCAGCCGTACCGAGGCAATCCCACAGTGCAGATGCCATATCAACCCGAGAATCGGAAGGGAATACGATTTCCCGGATGTTCCTGCCGAGAAGTCCAAGAAGGTTCTGGTGGTAGGCGCAGGCCCCGGCGGAATGATGGCGGCAGTTACGGCTGCGGAAAGAGGCCACCAGGTTACCGTGTGGGAAGCAGACAAGAAGATCGGCGGCCAGCTGAATCTGGCTGTGGTCGCACCTGGCAAACAGGAGATGACCAAGTGGATGGTACATCTGAACTACCGCGCCAAGAAAGCAGGCGTTACCTTTGAGTTCGGCAAGGAAGGAACCGTAGAGGCAGTCAGAGAGTTTGCCCCCGAGGCAGTCATCGTTGCCACCGGAGCAAAACCATTAGTTCCGCCGATCAAAGGAACCAAAGAGTACCCGGTACGCACTGCACATGATTTCCTAAGAGGTAAATTCGTTATTCCGAAGGGTCGTGTCTGTGTACTCGGCGGCGGAGCCGTTGCCTGTGAGACTGCGGAGGTCGTTCTTGAGAACGCACGTCCCAACTCCTATAACCGGGCATTTGACGCAAGCATCGGCGATGTGGAAGTGACTCTGGTCGAGATGCTTCCGCAGCTTCTGACCAATGTCTGCGCTCCAAACCGTGCTCCTCTGATCCGCAAGCTTAAAAGCAGAGGCGTCAACATCAACGTCAACACCAAGATTCTGGAAGTGACAGACCATGATGTAAAGGTACAGCGCAAAGACGGCACCGAGGAATGGCTGCGAGGCTTTGACTATGTGCTCTTCGGACTTGGTTCCAGGAATTATGACCCGCTCTCAGAAGAGCTTAAGACATTCATCCCGGAAGTATACGCAGTGGGCGATGCGGTAAGGGCCCGCCAGGCAAGCTTCGCTATGTGGGAAGGATTCGAGACCGCATATCAGTTATAACAAAGACAGGAGGTACAGGCAGATGGCATTCAAGGTAAGAAATCTGAAACCGAAGGAACGGGACCGGATTCTGGAAGTAGTCTTAAACGCCCGCAGACAGCAGTATACACCCGAACTTCTCTGCGAGTTCCATAAGATCATTGAGACGAAGTATTATTACTGGTGGCTCATGGATTTAAAGAAAGAAGAGTATGCCGTGGAACTTTTCACGAAGGATTTCCGCTGTTTCCACAACGGCCAGCTTGCGGCAAAAAGCCCTCTGACCCAGGCAAAACATGCCAAGTGGAGCAATCTTCCCATGGTAACGTCCCATATGGGACACCAGCCTCTTGTCTGGATCATGGACGAGGGGCATGCGCGGGGTGTATTCCAGTACGAGGATCATCATGTGTATATGGAAGACGGTTACACGGTGGAGACACGGGTCATCTACTGTGACGATTTTGTAAAGGACGAGAGTGGATGCTGGCATATCCAGACCATGCGCATGTACCAGTACCAGACGAACGGAGAGTACCGCAATCCGCTTCCGCCTAAGGGCTGGGAGCCGGAGGAATGGGAGCCTCTGCTGGAAAACCAGACTGATTTCAGATAACACAGAATATGCTTAAGACCGCAGTCTTTCACAGGCTTCTGCGGTCTTTTTTTATTTCTGTTTTTTTCATCTGGCAGGAAAATCATATTTTTTTTTTGGACAATTCATTGATTTCACCCCTATTATATGATAATCTCTTATATAAGCAGAAACGATAATTTTCGACATTTTTACAATGGATTTTAAAGGAGTGACACAGTATTTTGAAAAGAAAGATCCGTCCTTTGTGCGAACTCCCGAGGAACGGGATTTTCTGCGGCCCGGACAAGTATCTTAAGCTGCAGAAGCACACGGTAAGCGATGAGATGTTCCCTGTCATGGAATTCGACAGTTATTTCATTCTTGTGAGAAAAGGACATGGTAATTTTATAATAAATGGAGAAGAATTTTCAGTCCAGCCTGGTTGTGTGTCATGGATCCAGTGCTCGCAGGTGCTTACCATCTGCCCGGATTTCGGCAGCCAGCTTTATCTGTGGGTGTGCTCTTATGATTATCAGCTGCTGAACTATTATTCATTTAACAAGATTTCCCCGACTATGGAACTGGAGGTTGTCAACAATCTTCCCGTCATCGGACCCGAGGGTGCAGAAGTGGAACAGATTGTGCGTCTGTTTGAGCAGTTTCATAAGTTAAGCAAAAAGAATACTTATGGTTCGACCGTAATCCGCAGTTCATTTCTGCGGCAGATTGAACTTCTATATAACCGATTTGCCAAAAGCAAAAAGACGACATACAGATTTGACTCCTTTCCTCTGAGCAGAAAAGCGAGCCTTTATATCGCCGCACACAGTACTGCGCCTCTGACGATTTCGGACGTTGTAAAGGTGGTCTGTCCGACTTCCGATGAATCTTCACTTAATCATGCGCTTCTTGTGGCTACCGGACTGAATTTCAACCATTACCTGAACCGTATGCGACTGGCCCATGCAATGGCTTACTTTCTCTACGACAGCCTATCTTTTGACTATATTTCGTCAATATCCGGCTTTAATGAAGAGATTACTTTCTTCCGCCGCTTTAAGACCATGACAGGCATGACGCCTCAGACCTATCTGAACCAGATGGTCAGCGACGGAAAGGACGGACGGATCTACCGCGGAACCATCATGAGCGAGACGCTGATTTCTGCCGTCAGCTATCTGTATGAGAATATGACCGAGCCCATTGACTCCAAGAGCGTAACCCGGGATCTTTATACCTCAAAGAACATCCTGCGCATTCAGTTCAAGACCCGACTCAATTCCAGTTACAAAGAGATCCTGTCCCTGCTGCGTGTCCGTTATGCGGAGTCTCTTCTGACGACAACGAATCTTCCGATCATGGATATTGCCATTGAATCCGGATTCGGATCAGACCGCACCATGGCACGGGTATTCTTCAGCATCAACGGTCTCTCGCCAGGGGAATTCCGAAAGCAGCGTCGCAAGGCAGAACAGGACACACAGGGAACAGACAGTCAGATTACTTAGAAAGCAGAGGAGTATCATGCAGAAAGAAAATAATAACCGCACGGTTTTCTCCGGCGCCCACGATTATTTTGCCAATAACGTGCTGCCGGAGAGCGTCCACGCAGAACTCCGTTGTATCAAGAATCCCATGTCCTATGCCAATAACCGGGATCAGACTTTTTTTCTGATACGCAGCGGCACAGGGACATTAAGCGTGAACGGTCTGGAATACAGGTTACGTCCCAATACTCTGATTAATCTGGGACCCTTCCACCGTTACCGGCTGCTGCCGGCCAGACGGTCGGAGCTTGAAATTGCGGAAGCACGTATGAACAGCGGAACTTATATGTATATGATTGCTAATCCATATCTCAAATACGAGAATTTTTCCATTCCGTCACAGCCCCCGGTGGTATACTTAAAGGGACTGCTGGCCCAGATTGCCAACGACTCTATGAACGGATTGTTAGATGAGGCAAAGAGCAAAGCCGGAGACAGCATCCAGCTCTGCTTCTGTTACATGATGAATTTTCTGGGCATTATTACGGACGAGATGTCAAAAGAGTATTTTACGCCCGTCGAAAAAAAAACAAAATAAACGGAAGGCTTTTGTGAAAATTGTTCTTATCACAGAAGCTTTCTTTTTTTACATTTTCATTTGTCCGTCATTTCGACTATAGAATCTCACTTTTTGTCTATTTGATTTGTATAAAAATACAATTATCCATTTACTGAACCCGCAAAAAAAATGTTAAAATATTACCATTCATTGAACTAACGTATCGGTGATGATCTTCCGGGGCAACGGGAATGCTCCGGAAACCAAAAACGAAAGGAGATTCAATCATGTTTGAAAACGAATTTAAGGGAAAAGTGGTATTAGTTACCGGAGGAACTACAGGGATCGGATATGCTACAGTTAAGTCATTTCTTGCAGCAGGCGCCAAGGTATATTTCTTAGGAAAAGAGGGCGAGGATGTTTCCAAGCAGCTTGAAGAATTAAAGTCCATCAATCCTGACTATGAATTCAAGCACAAAGCAATCACTCTTACAGATTACAAGGCAGCCCAGGAGCTTTATGCCGAGATCGAAGAGATGTGGGGACAGCTTGACGTTCTTGTAAACAATGCCGGCGTGGACAGCAGCATTCCGATCCACAAGATGAAACAGTCCCAGTGGGATTATGTCATGGATACCAACATCAAGGGTACGTTCAACATGACCAAGTATGCCATCAAGATGCTCAAGAAGACCAAGGGCTGTATCGTGAACACCGCTTCCGTAGCAGGTATCTACGGAGCAGGCTGCGGCTGCCCGTACCCGGTATCCAAGGCCGGCGTGATTGCATTCACACAGTCTATGGCATGGGAGCAGGCATATGCCGGAATCCGCGTGAATGCGGTTGCACCTGGCGTCATTGATACACAGCTTCTTGCTACGGTTCCTCCGTTTGCCAAGAAGAACCTTGCAGCAGGAATCCCGCTTCGTAAGATTGGTGATCCGCAGGTAATCGCTGATGCGATCCTCTTCCTCTCCTCCAGTGCAGCTTCCTATATCACAGGAGTTACACTTCCGGTAGACGGCGGATACAGACCGGCCAACGTTGCAGGCTAATCAGATTACATTTTAGAAAAATGCTCCGAAATACGGGAGAGAAATGAGAGGGCTAAACGCCGTGCGTACGTCACACTTTAATATTTTTAATCATAGTGAGAACAGTTTTTTTACTCCCGGAGCTCAGCTGGCCAACATCGCAGGAGTCAAACCGGACGCTCCCGCAATCGTATACGTCTCACCGAAAAATATCGAATCTGTCATGACCTGGCGGACTCTTGAGACGCTTTCCAACCGTATTGCGTGGTATCTTCTGGAACAGGGTATCGGGGCCGGGAAGAGTGTCATTGTCGCTCTTCCCAACATTCCTACCCATATTGCTCTTGCTTTTGGCATCTGGAAAGCGGGCGCCTGTTACGTTCCCATATCTGACAGAGTTCCACGGCGTAACCTTCTTGAGATATGTGAGTGTGTTTCACCTTCCCTTGTGGTGACAAACCGTTGGAAGCCTACAGGTTATACGGCTCTGAGTTCAAATGAGCTGAAAGAGTTATGCAGGACTTATCCGGAAGAGATGCCGCCGGATGTCCTTGCAGTCCCCAATCTGGCTAACTGCACCGGCGGCACCACCGGGAAAACCAAAGTCGTTCAGCAGGATATGCCGGCCGGCGAAAGTGACGAAGGCCTTCAGACCTGGTTCACACTTTCCGGCATGAATTTTGAGATGCGGCAGCTGCTTGCCGGCCCGCTCTTTCATGGTGCGCCCCATTCCGTAACTTTTAACGGACTTTACTGCGGAAATACTCTTTATATGCCTTCGTGTCTTGATGCAAAATCAATCGTGGCATTAATAAAGAGATACCAGATCGAGTATGTACAGTTAGTTCCTACGCTGATGCAGCGGATCATCAAGCTGCCGGATTTTCATCCGGAAGACCTGGCCAGCCTTAAGGTGCTCTGCCATACCGGCGGCGTCTGCTCTGCCGACCTGAAACGGGAATGGTTCCGTATCATTCCGCCGGAAAAGGTATATGAGATCTATTCCATGACCGAATGTGTGGGAATTACCTATATACGAGGGGATGAATGGCTCACTCACGAAGGCAGCATTGGCAGAATGCCCTGCGGCTCAATCTCGATCCGTGACGAGGAAGGTCAGGAACTTCCGGCCGGAGAGATCGGCAATATCTATATGTCCTGGAACGGGAATGCCCCCAGGATCAAATACATCAATGTCCCCCCTCTCGAAAGCGATGAGAATGGCTTCAAAAGCGTGGGCGATGTCGGATATGTAGACGAGGAAGGCTATCTGTACTTTACAGACAGACGCAGCGGAATGATCGTTACCGGCGGTGAGAACGTATTTGCCGCGGAGATTGAAACGGTGTTAAAAAAATCAAAAAAGGTGGTAGAGGCAGTTGTGATCGGACTTCCCGACCCGGAGTGGGGACATCGCATCCATGCCGTGATTGAAGCAGACGGCCCCATTCAGGAGAAGACGCTGATCAAATTTGCACTGAATTACCTGCCTCCTTATAAAATACCGAAATCTTTTGAGTTCGTGGATGAAATTCCACGCAATGAAAACGGCAAGATCGTCCGCAGTAAACTCGTAGAGCAACATTTAAACAACAGTTCATATCTGAAAGGAGAAAAAAATGGAGAGTAAAAAGTTTAAAGGCTGGGGGGTTCTTGCTGCAGCATTTATCCTGTCATTTATACCGACCGGAATCATGGGCAACTGCTTCTCACTGTATATGGCTCCGGTTTGTAAAAACCTGGGATTTGATATTACGGCATGGTCACTGGTGAATCTGATCGCCTCCTTTGCCAGCGCAATCGGCGCCATGGTAATTGCCGGGTTATATCAGAAAAAAAATATGAAGATTATGATGCTCATCATGAGCATTGGAACCTGTGTGTGCTGGGTAGTTGCCACTTTCTGTACGGCAATCTGGCAGTTCTATCTGATCTTCGGTATTGCCAACGTCTTCCTGGCAGGTCTGACACAGCTCCCGATCTCCATGCTTGTTACCGCATGGTTTGAGGATAAGCGCGCAACCATGATGTCAATCGCCTATGCCGGCGGCGGACTGGGCGGCGCCGTATGGTCACCGGTTATTTCCAGCTTCATCTCTTCCGGCGAGACCGGATGGAAGACAGCCATGTTATTCTCTGCAGGCGCTGTAGGCGTAGTGATGGTAATTACGTCACTTTTCCTGGTAAAGCGTTCTCCGGCAGAGTATGGCACAGAACCATACCGTACCGGCAGGAAAGAGGATTCGGCGGACAGTAAGCAGGCACAGTCCAATGCATGGATTGGCGTATCCAAGAAAGTCGCTACAAAGTCCAGCGCATGGTTCTGTGTACTTGGGGTTGTTCTCTGTATCGGTATCCTCTCCGCAGGCGTTACCACCCATGTTCCGAACTTTGTTACATCCATCGCAGATGACGGCGGAAAACTCCAGGGAACCGTACTTTCTGTCTACTCCGTTGTCTCCATCGTAGGTATGGTGGGCGGCGGCGCTCTGATGGATAAGATGGGTATCCGCAAGACCGTTCTCGGTGCGGCGGTACTGGTCATCATCGGTCTGGCAAGCCTTTATGCTTACTCTGTAACCGGCACGACCATGCTTGTTTTTGGATATTCCATCTTCTTCGCCATTGCAATGTTCCTTCCAAAGGTTCTTCCGGCGGTATTGATGTCCAAGGTATTCGGTACAAAGGATTACGCAGGCATTTACGCTTTTGCAAACCTGTTCTTCCTGATCGGCGCAGCATTCGGTTCCGTACTGACCTCCATTATCCAGGGAATCGCAGGCTATGGCGTTACATGGATTTTCTACATGGTAATCGCCGTTCTCCTGTTCCTTGCCGTATCCGGAGCAATCAGCGGCGGAGAGAAACTGCAGGCAAAATATCCCCAGGGGGATGAATAAATCAGAACTTATTAAATAACATAAAGAAAGGAAAACTACTATGAAAGAAATCAACAACAAATTAACCCAGAAGTTCAATGAATACCCTGATTTCGGCGTTCTGCAGGGCGTAAAAGTATTCATCTCCGGTACGAACATTGCCGGACCATTCGCAGGCAGTCTGATGGCTGAGATGGGTGCAAAAGTTCTTCAGGCTGAGGCTCCCACCATCGCCTGCCAGACCCGCGGAACTCTTTCATGGTCCCAGAATCACCGTAATGAATTTTCCATTACCATCAACACCGCAAAACCTTCCGGACGGAAGATTTTCTATAAGTGTATTGAATGGGCGGATATCTGGATTGAAGCCGGAAGACCTGGTTCCTACGAGAAGCGCGGTATTACGGATGAATCCTGCTGGGAGCGCAATAAGGCTCTGTCTATCGTGCATGTATCCGGTTACGGCCAGTTCGGTCCTTCCAAGGACAAACCGTCCTACGACGTATCCGGCCAGGCAATGGGCGGCTATATGTATCTGAACGGCGAGACGCCTACCTCCAGCCCGCTGAAGGTGAATCCATACCTGTCAGATTATGTGACTGCATATAACGCCTGCATGGTTGCTCTTTCCGGTTACATTCACGCTCTGCGTACCGGCGAAGGCGATTCCTGTGACGTTGCACAGTACGATACCATGTTCCGTCTGCTTGACAACTACCCGGCTAAGTGGTTCAATAATGGCTATCCGAAACAGGGCGAGCCTGTTCCGTACCGTACCGGTAACAAGAGTGATATGGCAGCCTGCTTCTCCTTCTATGATACCAAAGACGGCGGTTCCATGTTTGTTGCCATTACCGGCCAGGGACCTGTTACCCGCGGATATCCGATTATCGGCATGGGCAAGCCAGGCGCTCCGGGTTCTGATATTCCGAAGGACTGCACCGGATTACCGCTTTACGATCCCCGCGGAAAGAAGGCAGAGCAGCTGTGTGAAGAGTTCTGTGCTTCCCACACCTGTGATGAACTGGAGGAAATCTTCGGTAAAGCCGGCGTTCCCTGCCAGAGAGCTTATGGTCCTGCAGATATTGAGAAGGATCCGCAGTTTGAAGCCCGTGAGAACCTGGTTGAATGGGAAGATCAGTGCTTCGGCAAGATGAAAGGAATCGGCATAACCAATATCTTCAAGAAGAATCCTTCTCAGATTGTTGCTTCTGCTCCCTGCTTCGGCGAGCATAACCGTGAAGTGCTTGAGAGCTTTGGATACACCGAGGAAGAGATTGACAAGCTGTATAAGAACAAGGATCTTGTTACCTGGACTCCTGCTGATACGGCGAAGAAGAAACTGTTTGTGGAATGGGGATTCTTCTGGGATCCGGAGAGACAGGCAAAACGTATCGGTCTTGAATATCCGCCGAAGAAGAAATAAATTCCTATTTACAGACAGTTAAGAAGGTGAAAATATGACTGATTTGGAAATTTTAATCGAGAAGGATAAAATACGTGACCAGATTTATACTTACTGCCGTGCATTGGACAGGATTGATTTTGATCTGGGATATACGATTTTTGCCGAGGATTCGGAAGTGGACTATGGTCCCACCTACAAGGGAACCGGCAGAGGCTTCATTGATATGATGCTGAAGATGCATACAAAGATGATGATCTCCACCCACCACATGATGACCAACGTCCTGATCAAATTAAGCGAGGATGGCACAACGGCTGTCAGCGAGACCTATATGCATGCCGCATGTAAATACCGCAACAAGGCGAAGAAACCCACCTTTACGGTGCTGGCCCACTGCCGTGACATTGACAAATGGGAGAAACGCGACGGCAGATGGGTCATCGTGAAACGCATTGTTGCGGGTGACAACTCATTCATGCTCAATCCTTCATATACCGATGACTATAACAATGGCCGCGGGAAGACGAAAGAGAATGATCCTTCTTACATCATGTTTAACGAACTTGGGTAAGCCATATAAATAAGGAGCGGCGGCGGACAGGATTACTGAGAAAATAACCTGTCCGCCGCCGCTCCTTTACTTTCGCACACTTTCACACCGTCCTACACCTTGAACCGGTACCCGACTCCCCATATCGTCTCAATATACTGCGGATTCGAGGTATCCATCTCCACCTTCTCCCGGATCTTCTTGATATGCACCGTCACAGTCGCAATATCCCCGATAGATTCCATATCCCAGATCTCCCGGAACAGCTCCTCCTTCGTGTACACATGGTTCGGATGGCTTGCAAGGAAGGTCAGAAGGTCGAATTCCTTGGTCGTAAACGTCCTCTCCTCCCCGTTAATCCATACTCTTCTCGCCGTGGTGTCGATCTTAAGCCCCCGGATCTCAATGACCTTGTTGGCCTCCACCGCACTTCCGGTCAGGCGGTCGTATCTGGCCAGGTGTGCCTTCACCCGGGCCACCAGTTCGCTGGGGCTGAAGGGCTTTGTCATATAATCATCCGCCCCCAGGCCAAGCCCCCGGATCTTGTCAATATCATCCTTCTTGGCCGAAACCATGATGATCGGCGTATTCTTCACGTCCCTTATCTGGCGGCAGATATCGAACCCGTCAATTCCCGGCAGCATCAAATCCAGGATATACATATCATAATCCTCGTTCAGCGCCTTGGAAAGACCCGTCTCCCCGTCATTGGCAACCTCCACCTTAAACCCGCTCAGTTCCAGATAATCCTTCTCCAGATCTGCAATGGCCTCTTCATCTTCCACAATCAATATCTTACTCATACACTGGTACCTCCTGATATTTTCTAAGGACAAAATACATCGTTGTTCCTGTCTCCTCCCTGCTGGTTGCCCAGATCTTGCCTCCATGCTCCTCGATAATCTTCTTCACGATAGAAAGCCCGATCCCGCTTCCTCCCTTGGAAGAATTCCGGGAAGCGTCCGTGCGGTAGAAACGGTCAAATATATTGGGCAGATCCTTGGCCGCAATGCCTCTGCCGTTATCTTCCAGTTCCACCTGGACAAAATCACCCACATCTTTCACCCGCAGATTGATCTTCCCCTTGGGCTTATCCATGTATTTCATGGAATTATTCACAATATTATGAACCACACGCTTGATCTGCTCGGCATCCGCAATCACCTTCACGCCTGCTTCCACATAATTAAAATAACCGAACTCCACGCCCCGTGATTCCAGTTCCAGAGACAGATCCTCAGCACAGTCCTCAAAATAGGCATCCACTGACAACGTATTAAAATTATAGGGAATCCGGTTGGTGTCAATCTTGGTATACAGCGTCAGTTCGTTAATCAGCGTGTCCATCTCGCTGGCCTTGTTGTAAATCGTACGGATATACCGCTCCATCTTCTCCGGCGTGTCTGCCACCCCGTCCATAATCCCCTCCGCATAGCCCTTGATGGCTGTGACAGGAGTCTTCAAGTCATGGGAAATGTTACTGATCAGCTCTTTATTCTCCTTATCAAATCTTAACTTCTCCTCCGCATTATCCTGAAGCCGCCGGCGCATATCCTCAAGACTCTGGCAGAGCTTTCCCAGTTCGTCATCCGCTTCTGCCTCAAGCTCGAAATCTAAATTCCCCTCCTTGATCTTCTGGGCTGCAGTCTGCATCTTTCCAAGGGGTCTCATGACTCCCCGGTAGATCCAGAGAATCAGCACTGCCGCCGTCAGGATCAGCACCACGATAATTCCCACGACCACATCAATATAGAGACGTTCTACCTCCGGAATCACGCCCCGGACGTCTACCACAACGAATGCGCTGCCTTTCTTTTCATCCGGGTAGAGGAAATCCACCTGCTTCACCAGCGCCTGCGCCTCTCCGCCGAGATACAGGCCGTTCTCAGATTCCAGTTCCGAGTCTCCATATCCCGGAAGCCGCAGGATCACCGGCTCTGCTTCTTCCATGTCCGTACCTACATAGATCAGCATACTGCCTTTGCGCACCAGCAGATACGCATTCTTCTTTCTAAGCTTCTGGTTAAATTCCTCCAGAAACGTTGCATCCTCCATCTTGCCCGGGTTCTCTTCCACCATCTGGTCCAGCTCATTGTAAAATTTTTCCGTAAGCCTGGACATCAGCGTTACGGAATTAGACAGACTCTCCGTGGTCATCCCGGTAATCTCGTAAGTCTTCTCAATTGCGCTCATCTGATATTTTCCAAACAGGCACGCAATGGTGGCCGTCAGAAGAATCGGAATCAGAATTACCGTCAGAAATGCTATGATCAACCTTGTCTTTAACTTCATCGTCATGCCTCCTGCAAATGTGACCCCCCAAGGCACACATTCCTGCACCAGTACAATAATAAGTAAAGTATAGCATGAAAAAGGACGCTTCACAGCAAAGCGTCCATAAAATATTATAAAATTTTTATTAATCGTCTGAAAACGTCAGAAGATCTACAGATATTTCTTCAGAATCTCCACCTTATCCGTCTTCTCCCATGGAAGATCCAGGTCGGTACGCCCAAAGTGCCCGTATGCCGCCGTCTGCTTGTAAATCGGTCTTCTAAGGTCAAGCATCTTTATAATGCCTGCCGGACGCAGGTCGAAATTCTCACGAATCATATCCACCAGTTTCTCATTGCTGATCTTGCCGGTTCCAAAGGTATCCACCATGATGGACGTGGGATGGGCAACACCGATCGCATAGGACAGCTGAATCTCACACTTCTTCGCCAGACCGGCTGCCACAATATTCTTGGCCACATAACGGGCCGCATAGGCTGCCGAGCGGTCCACCTTCGTACAGTCCTTTCCGGAAAATGCACCGCCGCCGTGACGGGCCATTCCGCCGTAGGTGTCTACGATAATCTTCCGTCCCGTAAGCCCGCTGTCCCCGTGAGGTCCGCCGATGACAAACCGTCCGGTAGGATTGATGAAGAATTTCGTCTCGCCATCCACCATGTCTGCCGGAATGACTGCGTCAAAGACGTATTTGCGGATGTCCTCGTGAATCTGCTCCTGTGTAACCTCCGGGTCATGCTGT
Source organism: uncultured Dorea sp. (assembly GCA_910587575.1). Classification (GTDB taxonomy): domain Bacteria; phylum Bacillota; class Clostridia; order Lachnospirales; family Lachnospiraceae; genus Sporofaciens. Next base: position 34,569 of record CAJULU010000006.1, on the reverse strand, counting down.
GTCGATAATACCACTGCGTCCAGACGTACCGGGATTCCTTCCTCGTTATACTCTACCGTTACCTGGGACTTTCCGTCTGGCCTTAAATAAGGCAGCGTGCCGTCCTTTCTTACTTCCGCAAGCTTTCTGGACAGCTTGTGGGCCAGGGCGATGGGATAAGGCATAAGCTCCGGAGTCTCGTCAGACGCATACCCAAACATCATCCCCTGGTCTCCTGCGCCGATGGCCGCAATCTCTTCCTCTGACATCTGGTTATTCTTCGCTTCCAGGGCCTTATCTACGCCCATTGCAATATCGCCGGACTGCTCGTCAATGGCCGTAAGCACCCCGCAGGTCTCTGCGTCAAATCCGTATTTCCCGCGCACGTAGCCAATCTCCTTAATGGTGTCCCTTACAATCTTCTGGATGTCTACATATGCCTTGGTGGTAATCTCACCCATGACAAGGACAATTCCTGTGGTGGTGCTGGTCTCGCAGGCCACACGGCTCATAGGATCCTGTTCCATCAATGCATCTAAGATCGCATCTGAAATCTGGTCGCACATCTTATCCGGATGTCCCTCTGTAACTGATTCTGATGTGAATAAATGTCTTTCCATTCTTGTTCCACTCCTTTTCTTCAAAATAGTGTACTTTCTCTTCGTCAATGACCGGACGCACCGTTATTTTACAGCACATCAGTATCTGAGTGGTATATAAGATCGATTTTCCAGCATACATGGCATATAAAAAACAGCCCGGTATAATCGGACTGCTTTATATATCTCATAAACCAATCCTCTTATTGTTCGATTACTCGCTCAGGTTGGCACCTTCCCATCCCGGGGGTTGCCGCAGCTTCACAGATCCTTTGTATCTCCACTGCTCTGAATAAGAGAAAGTCTTCATGATTCAATTATTTGTTTTCATATATGACTATAACCGATTTGGGGGCGGTTGTCAATATGGATTCAGGATTCTGACCGAAAACGATATTTAAACTCACAGAAGTTACTTAAATTCAATTCCATCAATACAATTCTCATATAGAAACTGCTTCATCTCTTTCATGTCATTGGATTCATAGAATTCAATCAACAGTTTTGTAAACATGGGCTGTAATTCAATCGGCACAGAAATGATTCCACAACCATTTGAAATCATGATGTGGTTTCCTGCCAGCATAGATGTCCTCTTATTCCCATCCAGAAACATCTGTTTCCGCACAAGATATAACATCATGGTAAGAGCCTTGTCCGTCGGACTGTCTATTTCACAGATTTCTGCCATTTCCGCTTTGATCTGCGATTCAATGGGCATATCCGATTTCCAGGTTGTACCGCCAATACTCACCGGTACATTAAGCAGATATCCCGCCCGGATAATCAGATTATCACCGCCTACATACTGATTAATCTTACAGACAAACGGGTAATCCATGGGATAGTAAAGCGTATCTAACACAAACTGCCATGCATGTTTCAAATTATTGACAGCCACAATATCCGACACCTTAACGCCTTGCACGCTCATTCCATTGTAGATTGCCTCTGTATCCGGATAAGTGACTGCCAGTCCCTCCAGCCTGACACTCTTCCAGATATAATCTACGATATTCCGTTTTGCAACAAATATATTCTCTTCCTGGGTCATATGGTATTTCGCTTCCAAACCAGCCCGATCTCCCTTCTGCCGCCGGTCTCCCCGGCGTTACTTATGCTGTCCCACTCATCATAGCAGAAAAAAAGCCAGGTATCAATGCTCTCCTTGTGCTGACTTCCAGTCCCAGAAAATGCGGCATTCCTTACCACGTGCGGGAACTGAGAGACCGGAACTGGGCCACTGTAGGAATATGTGAATTCAGGCCGCCGTCTACCGTTATAATCTGTCCTGTCACGTATGTACTTTCATCGGAACCTAAGTAGACGCAGGCATGGGCAATATCTTCCGGGCAGCCATAACGGTTGACCATGATATTGTCCAGGAAAACGTCTTTCATGTCCTGCGGAATATACCGGTCGTTCTGAGGGGTCACGATCAAGCCCGGACGCACGCAGTTACAGCGGATATTACTTTTCCCGTATTGCAGCGCAACCGACTGGGTAAGCATGTTCACACCGGCCTTTGCGCAGGAATAAGCCGTTGATCCAAGATCCCCGCCGCAGGAAGCCATAGAGCCGATATTGATAATAGAACCGCCGCCGTTTTTCAGCATATGGGGCAGGGCGCACTTGATGGTATAGAAAACCCCCCGCAGATCCCCCTGAAGAATGTTGTCCCACATTTCAATCGTCAGTTCATCCACCCTGCCGTCGGGCAGACCGACATTGGCCGCATTATTAACCAGTATGTCGATTCTTCCATATTTTTCGATCGTATCCGCAATCAGGCTTTCGATACTGGAAGGATCGGCAATATCCATATCGCAAAAGACCGCTTCGCCGCCCTTTTTACGGACAGACTCTATCACCATCTGTCTCCATCTCTTTTTCACATGATAACCGCTGACTACGATTTTAGCGCCCTCGGCAGCATAAGCCTGGGCGATGCCAAGGCCGATTCCGCTGCTGGAGCCAGTGACAACCGCAACTTTGTCTTTCAATCTGTTCATCTCAAAAATCTCCTCCGATTCTTTTCTTTCATTGTAATGTGCTGAATTCCCTATTGTCAAGCCTTGTCTGTCCGGCTGCGGATCCGGCGGATTTTATTTCACAAGCCCATACTTCTGAAGCCTCGCTCTGATTGCACCGTTGGTTCTTCCATGCTTTTTTGCAATCTCAGACATCTTCATACCTGCCTTGAATTCATCTGCCAGCCGTTCATCCTCTTCTTTGCTCCACGCTGCCCTTGCGTTGGCCTGCCCGCCCATATCCGCAGCCTCATCACTTCCAATCCCCCTGGAACCGATGAAATATTCCACAATCATCTTCTGGACATCCCTGGGATACATCAGAATCTGGTACGCCATTCCCCGCTGGCTTACCTTGTCCACCGCCTTTATACCTCTCTCCCATCCCTGCTCTGTGGGGAACTTCACAAATCTTCCCTCCTGCTCCTCTTCTGCCACCAGCCCTTCTGCGGCCAGATAATCCCAGATGACCGTGGTTGTCGCCTTCTTTATATTTTCTGCGCTGGTGATCTGATTCAGTCCGTCCTTCATCTCACTGATGGTATAATATTCTGCGTACACAAACCGTTTCGCATCCTGCGGCTGTATATAGAACGGTTCCTTCCGCCCATTCCATTTGCGGCTCTGCAACGGATTGGAACGATCCGGCACATCCTCTTCCTCCAGTTTCGATGCGGTAGCTGAATCGGGATGTGACACTGAAAATGCCGTGACTGCGTCAATAAAACGCTGTCCATACTTCTGGAATTTATTCTCACCGACTCCGGACACTTCCATCATTTCCTGCCTGTTTACGGGCATTCTGACGCACATCTCAATCAATGTCCTGTCATTGAAGATAATGTAAGGCGGCATTCCCTCTTCTTTCGCAATCCTAAGCCGTAACTGACGAAGTTCTTCAAAAAGCTGATACCCGGCGCTGGTCAGGGAATCCGTGCTTCTCGCCCTCTTCCTATCAACAGCCTCAGATTCCTTTTCTTCAGGCTTGCGAATCATCACCCGGGTATCTTCGTTCTTAAGACCAGTGATGTCTCCCATCTTCAAAACCGGGTATTCCCCGTCGCTTAAAGTGAGATAACCTTCCCTTAACATCTGGTCTATCAGCAGATGAAGATCCTTCTCCTTCACATGCTTCAATACACCATAGGATCTGTAGGAAGTGGCGCCCACTTCCCTGAGTCTTGCCCGGTTTGCTCCGAGCAGGGTTCCGGTCACAATGCTCTGCCCATACCTGCCCTTCGTCTCCGCCACACAGTTGACCACCCACTTTGCCTCGGCGGTCATGTCTGCTTCCGAATAATCCCGGTGGCAGTTCCCACAGTTATCACAGGGAACATTCGTCTTCTCACCGAAATATTCCAGAATGTAATTCCGAAGGCAGGATGTAGTCTTGCAGTAGCCTTCCATAACCTTAAGCCTGTGGGCATCCCTCTGGCGGATCAGTTCGATATCATCGGCATCCATTTCTTCGAATCCCTTCTTTTCAAGAAGAAACTTGTTAATCATCACGTCCTGGGCCGAGAACAGAAGGATACACTGGGAGTTCTCCCCGTCCCGCCCTGCCCGTCCGGCTTCCTGGTAGTAGTTCTCCATGCTCTGGGGCATATTGTAGTGAATCACGAACCTTACGTTGGATTTATCGATTCCCATTCCAAAGGCATTGGTAGCCACCACCACCATGGCCCTGTCGTAGATAAAGTCATCCTGGTTGTTCTTTCGCATCTGATTGTCGATTCCCGCATGATAACTGGTCACGGGAACGCCCCTCTTGAACAGGTTCTCGTACAGGGAATCCACGTTTTTTCTCGTTGCACAGTATATGATGCCGCTCTCGCCAGGATGCTGACTGATATAATCCACCACGAAATCATCCTTCTTCTTACCTGCTAAATGCTCTACACGGTAGTAAAGGTTCTCTCTGTCGAATCCGGTTATGGTAATATTGGGATGGTTCAGTTTTAAGATGCACTCAATATCCGTCTTTACTTCTACGGTTGCCGTTGCGGTAAATGCACCCACAATCGGGCGCACGGGCAGACGCCCGATAAATTCAACAATCTTCAGATAACTCGGGCGGAAATCCTGCCCCCATTGGGAGATACAGTGGGCTTCGTCCACCGTGACCATGGAGATTTCCCCGTTTAAGGCAAATCTAAGGAACCTCTCGCTTTCCAGCCGCTCCGGAGCCACGTAAATGATCTTGTAGATTCCCTTCGCCGCCAGGTCGAGGGCCTTCGATATCTGCGTCTCTGTCAGCGAAGAGTTAATGAATGCGGCATGAATTCCGGCCTCATTCAAGGACTTGACCTGATCCTGCATAAGAGAGATAAGCGGCGAGATTACCAGTGTAATGCCAGGAAGCAGCAGAGCCGGAACCTGGTAACAGATAGACTTTCCTGCTCCTGTGGGCATAATGGCCAGAACGTCCCGGCCGGACAGGATGGACCGGATGATGTCCTCCTGGCCGGTTCGAAAGGAGTCGTATCCGAAATATTTTTTTAAAATATCTGCTGCATTCATCTGTAATCCCCCTTTTTGAATCAGAGATCTCTTTACTTTTTATTCATGATTTCAATATTTTTATATACTTTTATATTATAGTAATTGCGGGAAACGGTTGGAATAAAAATGAATAATACCCATGATCTCTTTTAGAAACAGAATATGACATCAGCAATCGCATATGAATCTTTGTCTGCAGATTCCGTACGATCATTGTACAAAATATAACAAAAATCCCGTGATTTGTCAACAGGTGTAAGTTGTAAACACGCCATTTTTGTGATAAAATCCACATAAACCTTTTCTGATCTGGTACATAACCGGTTTATCCGAAACAATACGCCAGCAGATGGCGGAAATAAATTTTCAAACACGCTCTAAGGCAGCCCGCTCTGTCAGATCAAAGAGCTTAACGAAAGGAGGCTGACACATATGAACTCTGTAATTCTTCCTATAGGAAGGTCTGGATTCGAGGATATCCGTGAGAATAATTATTACTATATTGACAAAACCGGCTTAATTGAAGAGATACTCAGAACTCATGGAACACAAGTCACTTTAATTACCCGTCCGCACCGTTTTGGGAAGACGCTGGCAATGTCTATGCTGGAATCATTTTTCGATATCCGGAGAAACAGTCAGAAATTGTTCGAAGGGCTGAACATTTCTGATCATCATGAACTTTGCGAACAATGGATGAACCAGTATCCAACGGTCTTTGTTTCCTTCAAGTCTATTGACGGACTGACATTTGAAGATGCCTATTCACAGCTTGTTGCGGTTATCGCTGAACTTTACAAAAACCACCTTTATCTTATAACCAATGAAAAGATTAACTCATATGACAAAAGATTCTTTGACCAGATTGCCGACAAAACAGCCTCAAAGACTGATATCAAAAACAGTCTTCTGGAACTTTCAAAAATATTGGCAACTTATTATGACAAACCTGTCATTCTTTTGATTGATGAATATGATGTTCCCTTAGCAAAGGCCAGTGAAAAGAATTACTATCCACAGATGTTAGACATGATGAAGGGACTCCTACAGGCATTTAAAGATAATCCGTCGTTAAAATTTGCCGTTCTCACAGGCTGTCTTCGGATTGCGAAAGAAAGTATCTTTACAGGTACTAATAATTTTATATCCGATACTCTTTCAGACACACGGTTGAATGAATATTTTGGATTTACTGAAACAGAGGTCAGAAAGATCTTGAAAGATACTGGTTGTACAGAATATGCCGGGCGGGTAAAAGCGTGGTACGACGGATATCGCTTCGGTAACTTCGATATCTATTGTCCATGGGATGTATTGAATTATGTGAACAAGGTCAGGACAAATCACATTACGGAACCGGAAAGCTTCTGGGAACATACCAGTGATAATGCCATTATCGGCACTTTTCTTTCCCGTGATACAGGCGCAATCAAGGAGAAGATGGAAGTTCTGATGTCCGGCGGATATATTAAGGAAACGATTACCGGAAATCTTACTTATGATGTGTTGAAATCCTCGGAGGACAATGTATGGAGTCTTCTCTATCTGACTGGTTATCTGACCCGGGCGCTGCCGGAAGAAATGGATCCATGGGATACCCCTGTCAATGGACAGACCGCATTGAAGATTCCCAATGCCGAAGTGAAAGAGATCTTTAAGAATAGTATTGACCAGTGGTTCAGCAGCAAGTCAGCTTCCTGTGATTACGGGAAATTATGGCAAAGCCTCTGGACGGCGGATACGGAAGACTTAAGCCGTCAGTTATCTGATCTGCTGTTTGATACCATTATCTATCATGACTATTCTGAACATTTTTATCATGCATTTCTCACCGGGCTGTTTTCCGGGACTGAATATGCTGTAGAATCTAATTACGAAAACGGGCTCGGCCGGTCGGATCTTGTAATCAAGGACCGGGCCAGGCGAAGGGCGGTTGTTATAGAAGCGAAAGTGGCAAAGAAGGAAGAACTGCTTTCCGCAGAATGCGAAGAGGCACTGGCGCAGATTGAAGAAAGGCAGTATGCAAGGAGGGTGGAACGGGCCGGATATGGTAAGATTGTACAGCTGGGGATAGCATTTTATAAGAAGAGCTGCCTGGTTGAAAGTAAATAAACATTGCTTCACGCATAACAGGGAATTATTACGTGGAATCCAGAACCCGTAATATGGAACGCACAGATGTGACTGTGGATTATCGTGGGGAGAAAATGGTAATTGAATTGAAGATATGGAGGGGAAATGCATATAATGAATGCGGAGAAAAGCAGTTGATAGATTATCTGGAGCATTATCATCTGAAAAAGGGATATATGCTGAGCGGTATTGATTGAAGCCGTGGTATAGCGGATAGTCTTTGGGATGAAGGAAGCATAGCGCTCCTTCTCACCAAAGCAGATACTGGTCAATCCCATCCGCAATCCCCGCCACAATCTGATACTGATACTCTTCCGATGCCATCAGCTGATCCTCCTGCGGATTCGTCATATACCCCATCTCCAGAATCGTCGTCGGAACCTGTGCCCAGTTAATCCCGCTCATGGTATCCGTCTCCCACACCCGTTCCAGGCGGGCTCCGGTAGCCGCAACCGTGCTGTTCAGCACACAGTCCGAAAGCGCCCTGCTCTTTGCATAAAGTCCCCCGTTATAAGGATTCCCCGGCGTCTGACAGATGGTCATCATCCCGCTGGCGCCGCTGTTCTCAGATCCATTGGCATGGATCCTCACAAATGCATCCGCCCCTGCCTGGTTAGCCACCTGGGCACGTTCCGCATTGGAAATGTCAACCTCATTGGTCTCGCGGATCATCAGCACCTCATACCCTCTCTTCTGAAGTTCATCACGCAGCTTCAGTGAAACCTGCAGTGTCAGTTCATACTCCGAAAGCCCGGTAGAAACTCCGCTGGTTCCTCCCGCCACTTTCGCCTTTGTCTCTGCCGCTCCCGGCCCCACCGGCTCCTGTTCGCTGTTCCCCCGGCTCTGATGTCCCGCATCAATGGCAACCAGATAACCGCTTCTGTCATTCCCAGCCACATCTTCTTCCGCCTCTTTATCAGCCGTCTCTTCCTCTCCCTCTGCCTTTGCAGTCTGCCCTTCTCCGTCCATTGACACATCTTTGCTCTCCGGTTCTTCTTCCTCAACCACCAGTTCCCTGGGTTCCGTGTCCTTCTGAACTTCTTCCTGCACCGTCTTCTTTTCCTTTTCAGGTTCTTCCGTCTTCTCCCTGCTGCATCCCACACACAGAACTGCCGCCGCCAGGATCCAGACCAATCCTTTCCCGTACTTCATCCCTCTACATCCCTTCATTCTCATGGATTTTCTGATTGATATCCCTTCCCGATATGTAATTCTTCCTGAATCTATATCCAAGGGCACACCTATTCCCGCTATTTAAACTGCATATAACAATGAAAAAGTCTGCCGGAACATGCTTATTTCCAGACAGACTCTCATCATCTACCCAATCATCTTCAACCGAAACTTCTGAACCTCTTTCTCAGATCCGACCTTTTCAATAATCGCACCAATTCCACGAAGCTTCTCGTCAAATCTCTCATATCCCCTCTGGATATACACGATATCATCCACAATGGTAATCCCGTCCGTTGCAAGACCGGCAATACACAGAGCCGCCCCTGCCCTAAGATCCGGTGCGCTCACCCTTGCTCCCGAGAAACGCCGGATTCCTTCAATCGTCGCAGAATTCCCTTCCACCTTGATGCAGGCTCCCATCCGTGCCAGTTCATCCAGATATTTAAATCGATTCTCAAAAATACTCTCTGTAATCGTACTTGTCCCTTTGCACAGAGCCAGAGTAACACCGATCTGCGGCTGCATATCCGTCGGGAATCCAGGATACGGAAGTGTCTTGACGTGTGTGCTTGTCAGATCTCCTTTGGAAACAACCCGCACCGCATCGTCAAATTCCTCCACCTCACATCCTATCTCAATCAGTTTGGCAATGGTCGCCTCAAGATGTTTGGGAATCACGTTCAGTACCGTCACATCTCCTCTGGTCGCCGCTGCCGCAAACATAAACGTACCTGCTTCTATCTGATCCGGAATCACAGAATACTCGGTGCGGTGCAGATGCTGCACGCCCCGTATCTTAATCACGTCCGTTCCTGCACCTCTGATATTCGCCCCCATACTGTTGAGGAAATTCGCAACGTCAACCACATGAGGCTCCTTGGCCACGTTCTCCATAATCGTAAGTCCTTCCGCCATGGTTGCGGCCATCATTACATTGATGGTTGCACCCACACTGACCACGTCAAAATAAATATGTTTTCCGATCAGACGGTCTGCTTCTGCAATAATCTTCCCGTGTTCAATCTCCACGTCCGCACCCAGGGCACGGAAACCCTTGAGATGCTGGTCAATCGGTCTGCTGCCGATATTGCACCCGCCTGGAAGCGCCACCTCTGCATGTTTATATTTCCCAAGCAGTGCGCCTAACAGATAGTATGATGCCCGTATCTTTTTGATATAGTCATACTCTATGTCAACACTGTTAATATTCTTCCCATTAATCTTCACCGTATGGCGGTCAACCCTGCGGACACTCGCACCAATCCCTGTAATCGCATCCAGTAATACATTGATATCATTCACATCCGGAAGATTATCAACTAACACAGTATCATCGGTCATAATGGATGCGGCAAGAATGGCAAGCGCTGCATTCTTGGCTCCCCCAATCTCCACTTCTCCTACAAGCGGATGGCCTCCTTTTATGATATATTGTTCCATGTGTTGCACCTCAATGTCTAAAATTTATTACTCTCATGTTTCATCTATATTCTATTATCCGTATTTTCAAATATAATAACCTCGGAAATCTCTGGTTATCCTGATAATTTATCCTGGGTGCAGGTAGCCTGCGTGGATATTATACCATAAATTCCGGATTTGTAAAATATTTTTTAATAAACACGTAACTTATTCGTAATATTTCTCATGAATCAGCCAGATTTACAAGAACCGAATTCACCGTATCCTCCAGACTCTGCCCGTCTTCGCAGATGGTGATATCCGCATATTTCTCGAAGAGCCGTACTCTCTCGTCATACAGTTCCCTTAGCGTCTGGCCTTTGCGCAGTACAACACCCCTGTTCTTTGCGTCCTTCAGCCTTTTATTTATTGTTTCAAAGGAAGCCTGTAAATATACTATCTTCCCGATCTCTTTGTAATGTTTCATCGCATTCTCACAATAGATGACACTTCCGCCTGGTGAGATGATGGTCTTCCTTGTATTCACATTCGCATTCACACGGTCCTCCACCCTCAGAAACCCCTCAATGCCTTTTTCTCCGATAATATCCTTCAGTAACCTGCCCTCTTTCTCCTGTATCAGCAGATCGGTATCCAGGAAACCATACCCTAATTGTTTCGCAGCAATGACTCCCACTGTACTTTTTCCAACTGCAGGCATGCCAATGAATATAATATTATCCATCCGCCTTCCTCCCTTATCTATTGCTATTTATACAATTTTTCACTATTCTACCACATCTTTTCCGATTCGTCCACCCCTGGCCGTTTTCCCGAAGATACCAGGAGCAGAGACAAGCCTAATAAAATCTTTTCCGGCAGTTTCTGTACTCGCACCTTCTCTGGCACAATTCATGGTATGTCATCACCTGAATCAGTTCCATCAGCCATTCTCCCACCGCTTCCTCATCTTCTGCCATCCGGTCATAGATCCGCCGGCACATCAGTCGAAGCTGGAGCTGGTCTGGATATTCATCGTACATCATACTCCCATCGTACTCCATCCGGTCACATTCTTCCTCCACGTAAGGAAGCAGCCGTTTTGCGGCCTGTGGATAAATGCTCTTCATGTAGTCCAGATCCCGCCTCATCATCCTCTCATCTTCATACAGCAGCGGCATTGGGTGTGTCATATAAAAAGGTAATCTATTGTCCATGGAATCTCCACTCCTAAGATAAGTATATACCCTATCATATGCATGAAATAAAGATTTGTGCGATACCTGCATTCATAGAATTTGTCGTTTCTTGTCGAACGAAATGCGTTGACTTTTCATTATTGATTTTGTATAGTTATTTTAATCTAACAGTCTGTTTCATCAGACATTTTATATAAACTTTGTCGGATTTCATTCTGACGAGCCATCTTTATTCACAATTCCTTAGTCTTAGAAATCTATGCATGGATTATCTTCGGATCATCCTTCATATGTCAATTTTCGACATTTTACCTGGATTTTTATTGCAACTGGCATACCTCTTATATTATACTGAAAGGAGCAACAGCTATTGAACACGCAAGACGGAAAATTACCTTGGCATCCTGCCTTTAGCGCCGCACTGCACATTGAATTTGAAGATGATCTGGAACACCTGCACTTTCATGAGGAATATCCCCTTGGCACCCAGCCTATGCGGATGGATATCCTCATTATCAAGAAGGATCCGGACGTGCATATCCGCAAAAATATCGGGCAGATCTTCCGCACTTATAACGTAATCGAATATAAGCCTCCCGGTGTTTCCCTTAGTATTAATCACTTTTATAAAGCTTACGGATATGCCTGTTTCTTCCAGTCTGATTTACTATTTAGAGGGAACATTTTTCAAAGTGCAATTGCTGGTTACCAGCCGATTATCATCCCAGCAAAATTACTGGCTGTCACATCTTCGGAATAATCTGAAGCAAAAGGCAACTGTTCAGGATTTATTAAAACATTATGGGCCAAGGATGAATTCTCCTTATTATCAGGCTGTCGTCACTCTTATCTTGCGTGCAAACGAAAATCTATTAAAGGAGGAAGAACATATGAACCCTGTTTTAGAGGAATTTTTTGGTGATCAAATAAAAAAACTGGAAGAACGAAGTATGATGATTGGCGAAAAGCAAGGTATTAAGCAAGGCATTAGTCAAGGCATTAATCAGGGCATTAGTCAGGGCATTAGTCAAGGCATCGAACTGACCAAAACAGTTCTCAGGCTTTCCCAGAACGGCACTTCTCCTGCTGACATTGTAAGCAAGTACAATATCGAAGAAGATCTTGTCAAAAAGATCCTTAGTTAACTCAGATCTGGCAGAACAAATGATGAAGAAATTACAATACCAAAGATAATAAACATACAAAAATGCCCCAGTCCCCAAAGGAACCAGAGCATTCTGTCTTATTCTTTCTCGCTGTAATGATGTGCTTCTTCCAGCATCATATCTTTTACTTTCATCAGACGAATCTGTGAACTTCTCTCGTTCTCATCCAGCTTCATCGTGATATACTTGATCGTTGCCTGAGCTTCCGGGATTGTCACGTGCTCCAGTGCATTTACACGGCGTCTGGTCTTCTCAATCTCAGCCGCCATCAGCTGACACGCTTTCTCTGTCTCCGCAAGTTTCAGCATATCCGGCAGAATATCCGCCAGAGATTTTACGGCACCATCCAGGTCACTGGACGTAAATGCAAACCCATAGGAATAGATATCATTCGCATCCGCAGTCCTTGTCTTAGTCTCGAAGACAGGAATATTAACGCTCATGACGTTCTTCTGTCCCACCTCAAGATTGACTTCCTGCTTCGGTGTCATAAGTGCTGTATTCAGTGTCGCCTCGTCCATTCCGGCCTTGGCTATGACAAAGTTCTTATTTGCAGAGAGGATTCCGGCTTCTACTTTCTGGCGAAGCGCCATGTTCTCCTTGACCAGATCCAGAAACTGACGCATCAGCTCATCACGTTTGTCCTTCAAGAGTTTATGTCCTCTTCGGGCTGTGACGAGTTTCCTCTTGGTCTTGGTCAGTTCCATACGGGTAGGAGTAATCTGTTTAGATGCCATTTAATAGGTCCCCCTTATATCAAAATTCCCGCCATGCCAGCTCGATTCCGCATGGCTTACTGCTTTCCATAATACTCGTCTAAGAACTTATCATCAATACGTTTCAGCTCTGCCCTTGGCAGCATGGACAATAACTTCCAGCCGATTGACAGGGTTTCCTCAATAGACCTGTCGTTCGTATATCCCTGAGACACATACTCTTTCTCGAATGCCTCGGCAAATTCCGCATATTTTAAATCAATCTCGGTAAGGGCCGCCTCACCAAGAATGGTCATCAGTTCTTTCGCATCCTTACCGCGGGAGTACGCTGCAAACAACTGGTTCATGGTATTCGCATGGTCTGCCCTTGTCTTGCCCTCGCCGATACCTTTATCTTTCAGACGTGAAAGTGAAGGCAGTACGTCAATCGGAGGCTGAAGACCTTTCCGGTACAGTTCACGGCTTAAGATTACCTGTCCCTCGGTGATGTATCCGGTAAGGTCTGGAATCGGGTGCGTCTTATCGTCTTCCGGCATGGTTAAGATCGGAATCATGGTGATACTTCCGTTCTTTCCTCTCTGACGTCCGGCTCTCTCATACATGGTGGCCAGGTCCGTGTACATATATCCAGGATATCCGCGGCGGCCGGGAACCTCTTTCTTAGCAGCGGAAATCTCACGGAGAGCGTCCGCATAATTGGTAATATCCGTCAAGATAACCAGTACGTGCATATCCTTCTCAAATGCCAGGTATTCAGCTGCGGTCAGCGCCATACGAGGCGTAGAAATACGTTCTACCGCCGGGTCATTGGCCAGGTTGATAAACAGGACGGTCCTGTCAATGGCCCCCGTCTCCTTAAAGGACTCGATGAAGTAGTTGGACTCCTCGAAGGTAATACCCATGGCAGCAAATACAACGGCGAAATTCTCGTCCGTTCCGCGAACCTTCGCCTGTCTTGCAATCTGAGCAGCAAGCTGTGAGTGCGGCAGACCGGAACAGGAGAAAATAGGCAGCTTCTGTCCACGTACCAGCGTATTCAGCCCGTCAATGGCGGATACACCGGTCTGGATAAACTCTTCGGGATATACACGGGCCGCCGGGTTCATTGGAAGGCCGTTAATATCTCTTCTTTCCTCAGGAAGAATCTCCGGGCCGTCATCAATCGGGCGTCCCAGTCCATCGAAGACACGTCCCAGCATATCTCCGGAAACTCCAAGCTCCATGCTTCGTCCAAGGAAACGGACTTTACTGTTACTTAAGTTGATACCGGCAGCATTCTCATAGAGCTGTACGACAACATCTCTTCCGTCTACTTCCAGTACCTTACAACGACGCTTCTCGCCGCTGGCAAGCTCGATCTCACCAAGCTCATCGAATGCGACGCCATCCACGCCCTTTACCATCATAAGCGGTCCGGCAACTTCCTGTATGGTTCTATACTCTTTTGGCATAATTTAGAAGTCCTCCTTCCCAAACGCACCTGCAACCTCTGCGCTTAATTCATTCATAATCTTCTCGTATTCTGCCTCAATATTCTCAGCAGTCGTATATTTATAACGGCCGATACGCTCTCTTACGTCCATTCCAAGGAGAACCTTCATCGATGCTCCCTTACCCAGGGCTTCCGTAGCCTGCTCATAGAACGCAAGAACCAGCTTCATCATCAGATACTGCTTCCGAAGCGGTGTATAGGTATCTACCTCATGGAAGGAGTTCTGATGCAGGAAGTCCTCACGAATAGAGCGGGCAGCTTCCATCTTCAGACGGTCGCCAGGTGACAGTGCGTCCATACCTACCATCTGTACGATTTCTTCCAGTGCGGCCTCTTCTGTCAGAAGGCTCATCATCTTCTGGCGGCCTTCCATCCAGTCCTCGGCTACCGTGCCGTTGAACCATCCCTGCATATTGTCCAGATACAGAGAATAGCTGGTCAGCCAGTTGATTGCCGGGAAATGTCTCTTATAGGCCAGCGCCGCATCCAGACCCCAGAATACCTTAACGATACGGAGGGTTGCCTGGGATACCGGCTCAGATGTATCACCACCCGGAGGGGATACTGCACCGATTACAGACAGCGCACCTTCTCTTGCGTCTTTGCCAAGGGATACCACACGTCCGGCTCTCTCGT
>CAJULU010000006.1:0-19530 GCA_910587575.1 uncultured Dorea sp. | reverse complement strand
AGGATAACCTTCCTCACCAGGCATCTCCTCCAGACGTCCGGACATCTCACGGAGCGCCTCAGCCCAGCGTGACGTAGAGTCCGCCATCAGAGCCACAGAATATCCCATATCACGGAAATACTCTGCAATCGTGATACCCGTGTAAATAGATGCCTCACGTGCTGCGAAAGGCATATCCGAAGTATTGGCAATCAGAACGGTTCTTTCCATCAGAGAACGGCCCGTCTTCGGGTCTTTCAGTTCCGGGAACTCGTTCAGAACGTCCGTCATCTCATTTCCGCGCTCGCCGCAGCCGATATATACGACAATGTCAGCCTCAGCCCACTTCGCAAGCTGATGCTGGATTACCGTCTTACCGCTTCCGAATGGTCCCGGAACGGCAGCCACACCGCCCTTGGCAATCGGGAAGAACATATCAACGACTCTCTGTCCTGTTACAAGAGGAGCATCCAGGGGAAGCTTCTTCACATAAGGACGTCCCTTTCGAACCGGCCACTTCTGCATCATGGTAAGCTCTTTGTCACCGTCTCTGGTTGTGACGACTGCCACAACTTCCTCGACTGTGAACTCACCGGACTTGATTTCCTTTACCTTACCGGAAATTCCGTAAGGAACCATGATCTTCTGTTCCACAACGGCTGTCTCCTGTACCGTTCCCAGGACGTCGCCTGCTTCTACTTCATCCCCGGCCTTTGCAACCGGAACGAATGTCCATTTCTTATCTCTCTTCAGAGAAGCAACCTCAACACCACGCTGCAGGTTATTTCCCGAAATCTTCATAATATCATCAAGAGGACGCTGAATTCCGTCATAAATACTTGTGATAAGGCCAGGTCCAAGTTCTACGGACATAGGTGCGCCCGTAGATTCTACCGGCTCGCCAGGTCCAAGACCCGATGTCTCCTCATATACCTGGATGGATGCCTCATCTCCATGCATCTCGATGATCTCTCCAATCAGACGCCGCTCACTGACACGTACAACGTCAGACATATTCGCATCGCGCATACCCGACGCAATGACCAGCGGTCCTGCTACTTTTTTAATCGTACCTGTACTACTCATTGGAACGAATCACCTCTTTCTTCATTACTGTTGTGAAAATACGATATCTGAGCCGACCGCAATCTCTACCGACTTCTTGACGCCTGCGACTCCTGCGCCGGTATTGCCCGCAATACCCGGAATCTGGATGATCGCAGGAGTGATCTGCTCCTGATATCTGGCAATCTCATGTTTCAGCTCGTCAGCCCAGCTCTCCGTAATATAGATAATCCCATATTTGCCGGAAGCAAGCCGTGAAAGCTTTTCTGCTGCTTCTTCCCGGGTACTTACTGGGAATGTGTCAAGACCCAGTGTTGCGAAGCCATAGATGCTGTCATAGTCGCCTAATACTGCAATCCTATACATACATTTCCCTTACCCTTTCCCGGATTGAATCATCCGGCAAATCGTTCAATTTCCCGGAAAGTATGATTCGTACCGTTTTAATCTCATTCTGTCTCGCAATTACATAGGCAACCACCGGCCCTATGGTAAATGCGTTATATTTCTGCGGACTGATTGTCTGAATGATACGGTTGTCGCACCACCGCTCGAATGCTGACGGAGAATCGGCAAGCGCCTCCGCCCCTTCTGCATAAGCGGTTCCCATCAGATACTCGCGGATCGCATCCATGCCGCTTAATGCCGCCTTGGATAACTGATCTACACTGACGCTGCTGCATTCCGCCATCGCCCGCTTCATGAATTCTATTGATTTCGCAGTTTTCTGTGAACGAACGGCAATCTTGATGTCCGCAACTGCGACCGTAGACTCCGCATAGTCGCGGATGATCGGCGCCTTAGACGCCTTCCCGGCCGCATAGACCGCATCAAGTGCTGCCTTATCAATGATCACATCGCACAACTGCCCGTCCCTGGTATGAAGAAGCGACTCATACGCTTCCTCCGCCGCATGCTGCATATTCGCCGGAAGCTTTCCAAAATTCTTCTCTTCGATGATTCCCAGCATCTCTTTTCCAGAGATGGCAACATCGTCATAGAAGATATGGAGTCCGTTGTCACTGGTACACACTTCCTTGATTGCGGCTTTCAGGTTGTGGAAAAGCTTCGGATAAGAGAGGACTGCAAAATTCTCCATATCAATAGACAGCTCCTTAACGACCTCCCAGATCTTCTCCTCTTCCCTTGTCAGTATCGCCTCCGCATTTCCCGTAGTCTCACTGTCGCCCCATCCGCGCTCCTCTAAGAACTGCAGGCACTGCCCGTAGTCCTGGCAGGCAATCAGCTGGTCAATGACAGCGTTCGAGAACAGAGACACCTCCAAAGCACGTATGCGCGCAACCGCGTAGGTATATTGTTCACTCATCAGCGCCTCCTACGAAAATAACATACGATGAACCTTGTCTGACAATTCATCTCTCTTTGCATCAAATATTGCCCTCAATGTACAGTTCTCTTCAATACCGCCATAGACAAGGACAAAACCATTCTCAATATTCTTTCCCTGTCTGGATACCTTGAGACTTCCGCCCTTCGCTTTTGCACTCTTCTGGGCATCCTGTTCAAATCCTGTCGGCATTCTCTTCAGATCGGCAGCGGAGAAGAAAATCTCTCCCTCCTGCGGCAGCGCATACCTGTCAAGCAGCTTAAGGATCATATCAAAATATTCCTTGTCATTCAGATTTGTAACAGTCTCATATGCCTTATCAAGAACTGCCGCTATCATCTCCTGCTTTGCACCGAGAATCTTGGTTCTGTGCTGCAGATCAACAGACGATGCGATACGTTCCTTATAATTAGCCACTTCTGCTGCTGATTTCTGGGAGATGCTGCTCTGTCTTTTCCCGGCTTCCGCCTTCGCCTGACTGATGATTTCTTCTGCTTCGGCATTCGCTTTTGCTGTCTTTTCGTCCGCTGCTGCCTTTGCTTCATTCAGGATCTGACTTTTCATCTTATCTAATCCAGCCATAGCTATCTGCTCCTCCTATACTTACCACTTATCGGGGCTCTTTCGATCCCTGGTGGCATGATACATCCTTGACTCTCTTCCTATATTAAATCTGCACTGCGTTTACAGCCAGGATAGAAATCAGAAGTGCAAGGATAGCGTAGGTCTCAACCATCGCCGGGAACAGCATAGCTTTACCGAACTGATCTGGTTTCTTTGCTACGATACCGATAGAAGCCGCTGATGTCATTCCCTGGTATTTACCGGAAATCAGACCTACGATACCGATCGGCATACATGCTGCAAGAATCAGAAGTCCCGTCTCCGGGGATAATGTAGCAGCACCGCCGCCAAGAAGTCCGACCTTAGACAAGGTAATGAATCCAACCAGCAGACCATAGATACCCTGTGTACCAGGAAGAAGCTGCATGATCAGAACCTTTGCAAACTTGCTTGGATCCTCTGTTACAACTCCTGCTGCCGCCTGACCTGCGACACCAACTCCGATCGCTGAACCTGCTCCTGCGAGAAAAACTGCTACTGCTGCGCCAAGTAACGCATAAACAAGACCTAAATTACTCCAAATACTCATGATAAAGTTTCCTCCTTAATATCTACATATTTTGTATCTGATTTGAATGGTTCAAATGGTTTTCCGCCGCCCTCATAGAACTTGCCAAAGAATTCCACGAACTGCAGACGGTTTGTGTGTACATATGCACCAAGCAGGTTGATCGCCAGGTTCAGCACGTGTCCCACAATAAACACGGCAATAAACCCGATCACACCTACAATTCCTTTACCAAACATACTTCCCATCTGGTTTACTACAGAGGCGATAACACCCGTAGCAAGCCCCAGAGCCAGCAGACGTGAGTAAGATAACACATCGCTGAGCCATCCTGTAATATTGTAAATGTCATATGCGCCAAGCGCAATCCGAAGCACCGGATTCTTGCTTTCACGCCCGGACATCAGAAGCAGTCCTACCGCACCGCCGATTGCCAGAACCTTGGCAAGCATATTCAGAACCGGCGGAAATACAATCTTTGCCTGTGCAATGGACGCAAAGATATCTGACGGAATCAGCAGAAGAAGCAGTCCGATCAGAAATGCAAACCACAGTACAACGTCACAGAAGAAATCCAGCACCCTGCCGTCTTTCAGTTCCATATAGCCCTTGATCCCGAGTCCCACAAACAGATGGACAACTCCGAATGCCAGGGAGTAGACCAGAAGACGCATTGGATCATTCAGCGGAATAAACCAGAGCGCCGGCACGGTAACCGCCTTGCCGAAGAATACTTCCGACACAATATCTACCACGTTTCCAAAATATCCGCCGAACAGGATTCCCCATACCAGCGTAGATACCCCGCAGTACATGAACATCTTCATGGACTTCCTGAGGCCCGCTTCCATACGCGGAAATTTCTTCAATACCACAAAACAGGCAATCGCTATGATTGCGCCGTATGCGGCATCTGACAACATCATTCCGAAGAAGAACACATAGAAGAACGACATGATTGTCGTCGGGTCAAACTCTCCCTTGTGGGGCAGTCCGTAGGAACCGAGTACACCCTCCACGCTTGATGAGAACCCATTGTTCTCAAGGATTACCGGTGGTTCCTCCTCCTCTTTCAGTTCTTCCACGTCAATCACACAGTCAAACGACTCTCCGATTGCCTTCTGCACTGCCGGAACAGCCTTGGCAGCCGCATATCCGCTGATCACGAACGTCCTCTGTGACTGCGGAAGAGTTCCAAGGACTTCGTATTTGTCCGCCCTCATACGGAAATAATCCCCAATCATCTGAAGGTCTTCCCGGTCTGCACCATATCCCTTAATCTCTTCTTCAATCTTTCCAATCTCATTATTCAGTTCTTTAATCTTAGCTTCCAGTTTTTCCTTCTTTACAGAAGGAACCTTACCTGTCACTTGCGAAGGTCTGGCAAACCCTCCGGACCTTAAGGCATCCTCAACCTTTGTCTCATCCTCCCTAAGACAAAAAACGCTCAGATAGGCCGCATCCTTGTCACTGTTGATGATCTTCACATCAAAAGCTTCCACCTGGGGCTCGCGCCTTGCAACCAGTTCATACACTGACTCAGGCGTTGTCTCTCCCGGCATTGTCCCTAACAGCATTGACACTTTGTCCGTGCCCTTAAAATTCATCGGCACATCCAACGCAAGCCATGGACGAAGCGACTCAATCTGATTCTCCAGTTTTAAAATATTCGCCTTGTTCTCAGCTATCTCTTTGTTCAATGACACCAGCCGGTTAGCCTTGGAAATCAGTTCTCCCTTGCCCTCGGCAATTTCATCGAACTTTTTCTTATCAACCAGCTTCTTGCCTTCCAGAATTGCCAGCATGGAACGCTTCTCCGGTGCATATGCTTCCAGCACAGCCAGCGCCTGTTCGGAAACCTGCGCCTGCTTCTCAAAACTCTGTCTGGCGCCCTGAGTGTCCATCTTCTCAAAGCCATCTTCCTCTTCGGCAATCTGGTTCATCTCGATCACACCCATGGACTGAATCTTCTCCAGGATAGCTTTACGGTCTTTTTTCAGCGCGCAGATACTAATTCTTTGCATCTGCAGTACAGCCATAGCCACATCCCTCCTTTACTGTTATTCTCTTGTGTGTCTGGCCATGCAAAAACTATACCAGCTCTGCGATTACTGCTGATACCACTTCAGACTCTTTCGCCAGCGCATCTTTTTTCAGTGCTGCAATCTCTCTGTCTACACTGTCCATTGCTTCCTGCTCTGACTTTCTTCCGGCTTCTTTCGCCGCTTCAAGGTCCGCTGCTGCTTTCGCTTTCGCATCTGCCTCGGCCCGCCCTACCATCTCGGCAGCTTCGGCTTTAGCCTTCTCAAGGATCTCGGTACATGCCGCATCTGCTTTTTTTATGATTCCTTCTGCCTCATTCTCCGTCTCCTTGATGGTCCTAATGGTTTCTTCTACCATCTGTTCACCACCTCTCTGTAAATTGCCGCTGGTGACACTGCCACCAGCTTAAATATTATCATCACAAAAAATTATAATATAATATTTCCCAAAAGTCCACAATATTATGGCCTTTTTTGGGTGATTTTCCATATATACCCCAAAAAAGAAAAAATTTTTATCTATTTTCTAACAATTGTAGCCAGATTCTCTTCAATTCCAGGATAACTCATGAAGCTGCCCGGCAGGTTCCAGGTCTGTGAATCCATTCTGACGGAGCGCCTCGTACAGAATCACCGCCACGGAATTGCCCAGGTTCAGAGACCGGATGCCTCCCAACATAGGTATGCGCACACATTCCTCTTTATGATTCACCAGAATCTCTTCCGGTATTCCCGCACTTTCTTTTCCGAACATCATATAACAGTCCGGCTCATACCGGACTTCCGTATAAACCTTCGGCGCTTTCGTGGTAGCCATATAAATCCTTGCTCCAGGATTACGCTCCAGGAAATCTTCATAATTGATATAAGTCGTCACCTGAAGCTGATCCCAGTAGTCCATCCCCGCCCGCTTCAGATTCTTCTCATTCAGGCGGAAGCCTAACGGCTCAATCAGGTGCAGCCGCACACCCGCAGCCACACACGTCCGTCCGATATTTCCCGTATTCGCCGGAATCTCCGGCTCATGCAGCACAATATTCAGCATATCTTTTCTCCCAGTCATCTGATTTCAGCAGGCTGCGAAGGCAGGAACTCCAATGTCATAAAACCATGCTTCCTGGATGCTCAGCCGCTGTCCTGCAAGCCTTATGCCCTAAGCCTCTCCACAAATCTGCCAAGCCTTCCAATTGCCTCTTTCAGATCATCCAGGGAATAAGCATAAGACACCCGCAGAAACCCTTCCCCGCACGCCCCGAACGCCGTCCCAGGCACCGCCGCCACCTTCTCTTCGTCCAGCAGCCTGGTGGCAAATTCCTCCGACGTCATCCCGAACTCTTTGATACATGGGAAGACATAGAAAGCCCCGAAAGGTTCGAAGCACCTAATCCCCATCCGTTTAAACTCATGAAGCAGATATCTTCTCCTCTGATTATATGCGGTACGCATCTCCTGTACTTCATCCTCACAGTTCCGAAGCCCCTCAACCGCCGCATACTGGCTGTTGGTCGGCGCACACATGATTGCAAACTGATGGATCTTAAGCATCTGCTCCGCAATCCGGCTCTGTGCACAGATATACCCCAGCCTCCATCCCGTCATGGCAAACCCCTTGGAAAATCCATTGATGACCAGCGTCCGGTCACGCATATCCGGCAGGGATGCCATGGATACGTGGTCATCCTTATAGGTCAGTTCCGAATAAATCTCATCCGACAGCACATACAGGTCGTGCTTCTTCACCACTTCTGCAATGGGCTCTAAATCCTCCCGCGTCATGATTGCCCCTGTGGGATTATTGGGATACGGCAGCACCAGAATCTTGGACTTTGGAGTAACCGCTGCCTCCAGTTCTTCTGCCGTCAGCTTGAATTCGTGTTCCTCCTTAAGCGGAATCACCACCGGAACCCCGTCCGCCAGAATGGTACAGGGCAGATAGGAGACATAGCTTGGCTGGGGAAGCAGCACCTCATCCCCCGGATCCAGCATGGCACGCAGCGCAATATCAATCCCTTCGCTTCCGCCAACCGTCACGATAATCTCGCTTCCCGGGTCATACGTTACCTGTATCTTCCTCTGTAAATATCTGCTGATCTCCTCTTTCAGTTCTTTCAGTCCCGCATTGGATGTATAGAACGTTCTTCCTCTCTCCAGAGAGTAGATTCCTTCCTCTCTGATCCTCCATGGCGTGTCAAAATCCGGTTCCCCCACCCCCAGAGAGATGGCATCCGGCATCTCACTCACCATGTCGAAAAATTTACGGATTCCCGAGGGTTCAATTTCAACAATTTTCTTTGATAATGGATCTCTCATTATGGCGTCACCGGCATCCTTTCCGTCTTATTCTTCTGGAACATCAGCGTTCCGTGATCTTTGTATTTCTTCAATATAAAATGGGTCGTGGTGCTGATGACGTCCTCGATGGGAGACAGTTTGCCAGAAACAAACCGTGAAACCTCCATCAGCGTCTTCCCTTCCACCGTCACAATCAGATCGTACCCTCCGGATAACAGGTAGACTGCCGTCACCTCCGGATAATTGCAGATCCTTTCAGCCGTCTTATCAAATCCTTTGTCTCTCTGGGGTTTGACACTGACCTCAATTAAGGCATTCACCCGTTCCTCACCGGCCTTGTCCCAGTCAATCAAGGTATGATAACCGCAGATAACCTTCTCCTTCTCCATCTGTGCAATCTCATTCGCCACTGACACCTGGTCCGAATCCAGGATCACCGCCAGTTCCCCCAGGTCTGCCCTGCTGTTTTTCTCCAGATATTTCAGTATCTGCCTTCTCATCTCTTCCATTGCTTTTACCTCCTGATTTTTCAGTAATCCGCCAGGCAGACGGACTGCCCTCTGCATTTATAGCAGTATCTTATAGAGCTCATCCGGCGCCGGGCGGTCAAGATACCGCACATCCCCGCCATTATGAATGATCTTGTCATTCCCTGCCGTCATTCTTCCGATTATGGATGCCTGAATATGGTTCCTGCGCAGCGCATCCGTCAGCTTCTTTCCCTCTTTCGTCACCATCAGAAAGCTGCCTGCGGATGTCAGCTGATAGGGATTCACACGATACTGCTCGCAGACCTCTATGGTCTCCTGCAGAATGGACATCCGTTTCATATCCAGATCAAGCCCTCTCCCGGACTCCTTAGCCAGCTCCCACAGCGCAGCAAGAATCCCCCCTTCGGTGATCTGGCGCACTTCCGATACACCGGCGTTCCTGGCAATCTCAAGTTCCTTTCCGGCAAACAGATCCTTTCTGTATGACTGTATCTGCCTAACGAAAACCGGGGCGAACCTTCTCCTTAATTCCTCCTCTTTCTCACCGGCAATGCGCAGCATTCCTTCCATGCCAATCCATTTGACCAGGACAATCTCATGGCCTGCCGCCATACTTTCTCCCTTTTCTGTCTGTACTGCCGTACTCCCTTCAGCCGGACGTATCCCGCCCTGTAAAACCGGTTCTCCCAAATCGTGCCCCAGTGCAGATACCGTTACTGCCGGTACTTTCAAAAAAGGATTACGTCGGATCTTCGTTTCCACCCGTTCAATCCCTCTCTTGCAGCATGCCTTACGCAGAATCTTCTCCATAGAATACGCTTTTGAAAACTCCGCCTCCAGCGGAATCTGAATCTGTCCTTCCACGCCGGTACAGGAAACACCTCTGGCCGCCAGCCCATTGACTGCCGCTGCCAGGGCATATGTACCGGTTTCTCCTGCATTGCCATATGCTGTGCCATCTGCGGCCGCAAACCGCCCCGCTTCTGTCTGAAACTCCATACACTGCCCGCCCTTATCCCATCAGATACGGGATGACTGAGGTAGCAATCATAGCCACAATAACTACCATCGTTACAATTGCGATCATTCTTTTCGTCTTCTTATCATTAAAATTCATTTTCCTACCTTCTTTTTCATTCATCAATATTTTTTATATTCTATCCTTTTTGAACCCTTTTTGCAAGAGATAATTACTTTTATAACATTGCACGGGCAGCTTTAGCTGATTCAGGGATGGAACTCCACCACGCAGGTCCTTGCCTCCCGGCTTAACGCATTCCTCTCCCGATAATCAAACAGAACACATTTCCCCAACTGTCCGAAATATTCCAGATGTGTCATTTTCCTCATCTGATTCCGGTCATATGCTCCGTATTCCGTAAGATATTCCCGCATCTTTTCCTCTTTCTCATAAAATGCCCGCAGCCTGTCTCTGGAAATCCGGTACTCCCCCGCAAATTCCGGCCTTGTCTTTGCATTTTCACGCAAATAATAATCATACGTCAGAATCTCCCGGAAATACTCTGTCTCTTCCTTACACTTCACCGCAATGAATTCAAGCAGAATCTCATACCGTGCGCTTCGCTTATGCTGCACACCGCCATATCCATGTGTTTCATAAAACCATTGCAGTTCGTCATACATAGTAAATGCAGAGGAAAATCTCTTCTCCAGCATTTCCAGTGTATAAGTAAACTGTCTGCTGTTATAATAGACCTCCACCATCTCTTCCACGCCTTTCAGACGTATCACATCCTCGTAGGACAGCCACCTTGTATACAATACTTCATAGGGCGGGCGGCTCTGATACACCAGTCCATACTCCTCCTTATGCGCCTCCATATAAGACCCCTTCAGCACCTTCAGAAATCCCAGTTGAAGCTGTTCCGGTTTCAGAGCGTAGACGTCATCAAAAGATTTTGCAAAACTACCGAAGTCCTCATAGGGCAGGCCGGCAATCAGGTCCAGATGCTGATGAATGTTACCGCAATTCCTGACTGCGCTTACCGCTCTTCTTACCCTCTCAAAATCCATAGTCCTTCGGATCTCACGGATGGTATCGGGATTTGTGGACTGTACGCCAATCTCCAGCTGGACAAGCCCAGGGCGCATATTCGTAAGCAGCGTAATCTCCTCCTCACTCAGCAGATCCGCCGCCACCTCAAAATGAAAATTCGTGATCCCCTTGTCGTGGCCTGCTATATAACGCCAGACCGCCTCTGCATGTTCGTGTCTGCAGTTAAATGTCCTGTCCACAAACTTCACCTGCGGCACTTCATGGTCAATAAAAAACTGCAGATCCTTTCTCACCACGTCAGGATCCCGGAATCTTAACCTCCTGTCTATGGACGACAGACAGTAACTGCAGGAAAACGGACATCCCCTGCTGCTCTCATAATAGATAATCTTATTCTGAAAGTCGTGTGTGACGGTGTGCCCTTGGGCGTAAACAAACGGAACCTGGTTAAGATCCAGCTCCTGCCGCCACGAATTGTCCCGGACTTCACCGCCCGCCGTCCGGAAAGCAATCCCTTCTAACGACTGCAGTGTCTCTTCTCTCCTGGTCTCCTCAGACCTCACCGCCTGCTTTCCGTATATGTCCTGGTAAATCCTGCATAATCCCGCAAACGTCTCCTCACCCTCGCCTTTCATCACTCCTTTGACCATGGGCAGGCGGCCCAGCACATCCTCTGCATCGTATGATACCTCCGGGCCTCCTAACCAGATGGGCATACCAGGCTTTAATTTGCCCAGTTCCCTGGCAAGAGCTTCGATATACTCTATATTCCAGATATAACAGGAAAAACAGAGGATGTCTGGTTTTCTTCTGTAAATATCCATCAGAATGTCATCTAAAGGCTGATTAATCGTATATTCTGCCAGTTCGATGTGAATTCCCGCCAATCCGTGCGTTTTCTCATCCCGGACATCCGCCGTTTCCTGTAACTTCGCTTCTGCATAAGCTTTCAGACTATACACAGCCAGATTTGAATGTATATATCTGGCATTGACAGCCACCAGTAAAATCTTCATTCTGTTTGTCCTCATTTCTATTTTTTATCCGCCATCCCTGCTCAGAAGCAGTCAGGGCAGGCTCTTTTGCACTGCTACAATAATCATATAGTATACAGAGACACAACGCAATCAGAAAAAGAACTGTCGGAAAACACCTTTCCCCTGTTGACATTTTCCCCAATATACAGTAAAATTGATAACTGTGCAGCCGGGGTGTCAGCGGTACCTTGTACCTGCAATCCGCTATAGCAGGGGTGATATTGCGCAGAGGGCACAGGTTTGTGGAGCTGCCCTTGATAAGTGGCGATGAGGCCTGGGTCTTACGCGACGGGAATCTGTGAACCGTGTCAGGTCGGGAACGAAGCAGCACTAAGCAGAACCTTCCGGGTGCCGTAAGGGTGCCTGGGCTGAGTTAACTGTCAAGGTAACGTCTGGGAATCTGCGTTCGAAGCGCAATGCACAAAAAAAGGAACAGATCCATTTACGGAATGTTAACAGGCAGATGAATTAATTCATCTGCCTTCTTTATTATCCTCACATCCTTGAATACTGCCGGCGGCAGACTTCTTAGATGCTCTTAATTCTCTGAAAAAACATTTCATCAGCTGGCTGCACTCTTCCTCCAGCACCCCTGTCTCAAGTTCTGCCTGGTGGTTGAACTCCTCCATCTGAAGCAGATTCAATATGGAACCCGCACATCCTGCCTTAGGATTCATACAGCCGACAACAACCCTTGACATCCTGGACTGTACAATGGCGCCGGAACACATCTGGCAGGGTTCCAGGGTCACATACATCGTACACCCCTGAAGCCTCCAGTCCCCCATCTTCTTACTTGCCTTTCTGATGGCGATCAGTTCCGCATGAGCCAGCGTATTCTTATCAATCGTTCTCCTGTTATATCCCCGGCCAATCACCTTTCCTTCATACACAATCACGCATCCGATAGGGACCTCACCGATTGCATACGCCTTTTTTGCCTGCCGGACTGCTTCTTTCATATATTTTTCATCTGTCGTCATTTTCTGCATATCATTCTCCATCTGCACTGGCGCAGCGTTCCATTTTCAACTTGGCATATTCCTGCGGCAGCCTAACCAGATACCGCCTGGAAATTACGTCTTAAGCATTCTTCTGATCGGCCTGCACCAGTATCCAAACCGCTCCTGGCTGCTCTTCTCATCATCCGTCAGGTCCATATCCATATCCTGGTAGGGAATAAATTCTGAGAACCCGAACGAATTGGCTGCCTTTGCCTCCTGGGGGTGATAAATTCCCGGCACTCCGAGTCTGTATTTCTCTCCGTCATGAATAATGGCAAGGTGATGATAATTATAGTATCCATGGAGCAGGAAACTGTTATTCGCCCACTTCCATTCACATCTCGGAAGTCTGGCGATGTCATTTCGCTGAATCTTCGTACAGCGGAAACGTTCTTCCGGCTCTGGTTCTTCTGCATCTGCGCAAATACTTTCGACCGGCTGTGCCGTCAGTTCCTGGCTCATTTCCAGATCTGCGTCCGTATTCGGAAATACTTCATGCTGCTGATTTACACTTTGCCTGGGATTCCGGTCCGACGTCGCAGGCCCGGGCTTTCGCCCCGCACCTTCTTCCGGCAGCGGCACCTCCCTTCCGGGCCGGGTCTCCCGACCTGGCTCCTCCCGGCGGACAGGTACCCCTGCGTGCATGGAATGACTGTTTTGCAGCATTCTCTCTTCCTGCACGGCAGTTCCTCCCGGCCGCAATTGCGGTCTTTGCTCCATGGTGCTTTCTGACCCTGCGGATCCCGGCACAGCTTCCTGAACCGGCAATACTTCTTCTCCCCTTGCTCCCCAGCCTGGCCTCACTGTTTCCTGCTGCATTTCTCCCTGGCCTGGCGGCTCGCTTCCCGGACTCCTGCTTTCCTGCCCCGGCGGCGAAGTTTCACGACTCATACTTTCCTGCCCTGGCGGCAAAGCTTCACGACTCATACTTTCCTGCCCTGGCGGCTCGCTTCCCGGACTCATATTTTCCTGCCCTGGCAGCCCGCTTCCCGGACTCCTGCTTTCCCGCCCTGGCAGCCCGCTTCCCGGACTCATACTTTCCTGCCCTGGCGGCAAAGTTTCACGGCTCATATCTTCCGGGCCTGGAATCACTGCTTCCATCATCCCTTCTTCCCGCCTTAGTCCTTCACTCCCTGCGGCCTCCTGACCCTGCACAGGCATTTCCTGGCGAACAGCCTCCCGTTTTGCCGCAGTTTCTTCACCTATCTGTACTTCTTCTGCATTCCCTGCCTCTTCCTGCCTCTTTGTTTCTTCCCTCATCCCGGCATTTTCGTCCCGGGGTTCTTCCTTTCGGACTGCCTCTGGCCTGAGTACCCGCATCCGGCTTACGTCAATCGCCCCGTCATTCCATACTGCGGCATACTTGCGCCCCATCTCACTTTCCAGAATAATCCCGTTGACCCTCTGAAAATTCTCCGGCGCAATCACATCCTCCTCCGTAAAATACAGCCTGTAATTAATGGCAGGGTTCACATTGTCCACCGTTCCCTGCAGAATACCAATGCAATCGCCGCCATCTTCGAAAAACAGGTACAGGTCAAGCTTCTGTTCGCCCTTCATATGCAGCCCTTTGCCATGAATATTCAGCGTACAGTCCTTATCCTGCTGTTCTACTTTAACGAATCCTACGTTACGCAGTCTTTTTCCCTGTTCATATTCATACAGATAACGAATAAAACGCTTCAATCCTCCACTTCCAATCCTGGTCTTTTTATCACAATCTATTCTCCAGGATCAGAAAAAATACCATTCCTTACAAAATTGCTTTCAATTCCTGATACAGACGTTTTGCATAACTGTCCGTCATCCCGCAGATATAATCCGTCGCCAGGAGCAGCCGCAGATAGAGCCTCTCCGCCTCCGGTTTCCCCTGGGCATGGTAGTGGTATGCCCTCTTATAATTGCTCGAGATAAACGAAATCATACGCTCGCTGACAGAATCCATTTCCTGGGCGCTGTCGTCATATTTAACCACCGCATTCATGAACAGATCCATAAGGAAATTAAGCATGGCGCCTTCTGACACTTCCAGACGGTAGATGGTATCTGACGTAAATACCTCCCGAAACGCCAGATTGCCAAGCAGTTCCATCAACTGCCAGGCAAATGTCTGATAAAACAGATCATGCCGGTAGTTTCCTTCCATGATTGCCTCATAATTCTCTGTAAACCCGTGAGTCGCACAGCCGATCAGAAACCCCTGGACTCTGACAATCCAGTTCTTGACCGCATATTCCTCCGGTTCTTCCACCCGTTTTTCCTTCCCGGACAGATACAGCTCTTTCAACTTCTCTGCCGGATGGAACCCTTCCATATCGTCGCCCTCAAAAGCCGCCTCAAGACCCGAAAGTTCTTCCAGAAGCTTATGATAGCTTAGGAAGCCCTTCACAAATGCGTCCTCGATATCTGCCGTCTTATAGGCAATATCATCCGCCGCCTCCAGAATAAATGCCAGCGGATGCCTCTTTCCGTTCGTTCCTGTTTCCCTGGACACCTCCTTAAAAATGTCTCTGTCAGCAAAATAGTATCCCATCTTCTTATCCTTGACGTCATCGGAAGATCCGTTCATCTCCACAGACGACACAGGATATTTGATTATCGTGCCGAGAAGTCCGTAAGTGAGATTCATTCCATTTTCATCCACAAGAAAATGCAATTTGCTTACCAGCCTCAAAGCCTGTGCATTTCCCTCAAAATGATAGAAATCCTCCCTCATCTGCGCTGTCAGAACCTGGTCTATGGTCTTCCCATGGTACTCCATTACCGGAAGATTCCTGACAAACCAGTCCCGGATCGCATCCTCTCCGAAATGTCCGAAGGGCGGATTGCCGATGTCATGAATCAGTCCTGCACACTGAAGGATATTGCAGATATCTTCTTTCATCCTGGGGGTGAAACTAATATCTTTCTTATGTACTAAAATATTTTCCCCGATATTCTGTCCCAGGGATTTGGCAAAAGAAGATACCTCCATGGAGTGGGTGAGTCTCGTGCGGACAAAGTCACTGCGGTCCAGCGGGAACACCTGTGTCTTATCCTGCAGACGCCGGAAGGACGCACTGCCAATGATACGGTGGTAATCCTTCTCGAACTCACTGCGCAGATCCACATTCTGACCGTCCTGATGCCTGCGGTTTCTACGGCTTCTCTTCGTTGACAATAATTGTTCCCAGTTCACTGTCTCACCCCTAATCCAGATAAATCGGCGGATCGTAATCCTTTCCGAGAAGCTGCTTCTTGCGCTCCTGGTATCCCAGGAACGCCCACTCCGTCATATCAGTCCACTGGTGGTTCATCCTGTCGTACACCTGTACATAGCCAATGCGGGACGGATGCATACGGACGCTGTTGGATTCATATTCTTTTCCGGTGTAAGGATTGATCTCTCCGATGTCCTCATCCCCCGGCAGTCCCTCCAGATATGCTTCCTCAGAATATTCGACGGCCTGGTACTCTTCTCCATAGATTCCGTCTGCATATTCCATCTCTGAATAACCGCCTTCATATGCTTCGGCTGCGTATTCTCCTTCTATCTGAAAATCTTCATACTCTCCTGCGGGATAGTCCTCTTCAGGGTAACCATCTTCATATCCGTTATTGTACGGCATAAAGCCGTCCATCTCCCCTTCTGCTCTGTCCGCATAGCCGTCTCCGTCTCCGGATTCCAAAGCCGGGTACGCTGCCCTGTCACCAGACCCGTCAGCCTCCGGATCTTTCTCCGGATGACTCTGATCTCTTCCGAACTTCTTAAGCCGCTGTTTCAGATACGCCCTCCATCCGTGAGGCTTCTCCTCCTGTGCCGTTTCCATTTTCTCTGGTTTTTCTGCGGATCCAGTATCTCTTTGAAATGAATCAGCAGGATCATCTGACAGATTGCTCCCGGCCTGTCCAGACATATGATCTATAACCTCTCTCTGTTCATGTTCATATGGATCACCCGGCACATCCTCCTGCCTGACTCCGCCTGGGTCAGCCAGCATATCTTCCTTCTTATAGCCGCCCTGCTCTCCGGCCTCAGTTCCAGACATATGCTTAGTTAAGACATCAGGCATGTCCCCCTGCTCCTGCTGGTTCAGATGATCTTCCACGCTTCCTTCCGTATCCCCGTCTGCCCTCTGTGAAATCTGTCCTTCTGGCGGGCGGACTCCGTCCAATAAGTTGTTTCCGTCTGAGTGATCTGTTGCATCCGGCTGTACTCTTTCTTCTCCGTTATCGGATGGCGCTTTTTGTATTTCTTCTGTCTGTACAGGTTCCTCCCCTTTATGCAGCCCATTTAACTTTGCTTCCAGTTCCTTCCCTGTCAGATGTTTTCCCGCCGTCTGTTCCATCAGTGCATCCAGCTCTTCGTGGATATCCACCAGTTCCCCTATCGTAATATCTCTCTCATGTGCAGATACGCAAGACTGTTTCTCTTTCATTCCATCCGGTTCTTTTGCTGCCGCCTCTTTGCCTTCAGCCCTGCCGTCATCTGCCTCCCGTTCTCTGGCCGCATCCTGCGGCGCTTCTATCTCCTTTGCAGCAACGGCCGTCCTGGGCGCAGCGGTCACTTTCAGGCTCTGCCCTGCCTGCGCCTCACTCTCCGTTATAGTTCTCTCATCCAGAATATTCAACTGAAAGGGACATCCCAGGATCTCTGCAATCATCCTCATATCACGCTCCTGGAAATTATCCCTTCCAAGCCTCTGGGTCAGATTCTGGCGCGACATCTTTTTTCCGGTACGTACCTCAATCTTCTTCGCAAGTTCTTTTATCGTCATATCCTTACGGCTCAAGATAATCTTGACCTGCTCTCCAAACGTTAAATCCTGCATTGCTCGTCCTCCTTGACTGAATCAGACTTTTGCCAATCTATTGTAAACTCTTTTGTTTCCAGGTAAACCAAAACTTTTCCCTTTGCTTATTCTAACAAATACTTAAAATCCAGTCAACTAAACTTCCCAACACTCTTAAAGTTTCTTCCGGTTCTTCCGATATATTAAATATGACGTATAAAGTCTGCCCGCCCAGAGAACATGTATTACAGCATACCGGGCATCAAATAAGGAGGATGAAAAGATGAGATTAAATTTTACACCGTCACTGCAGATTCATAATGCTTTCCAGTCATTTCAGATTAACAGGAGCGCTGCGAACAAACCAGGTGTGGGCAGTACCGGTTCCTCCAGCGAAGAACGGCGGGATACTTTTACCCTGTCCGCAGGAGGCGGGGCCGCGAATATGATCAACAGCCTTATGAAGCAGAAGATGGAGATTACTGACCGCAAGAATTCTCTGATTGCCTCTACCATAGAAAAGGGTTCTTCCATGGAATCCATAAAGTCTCAGTTAGAAGAATATGACCAGCAGATCGAGAATATTGACCTTCAGATCTCCCAGGCCATGGCAAGAGAACTGGAGAACAAAGAAGACAAAGAGAAGGAGGACACCGAACCGAAGACAAGGGAAGAACTTCAGAATGAACGTCTGACCGATGTTGTGACTCTCTCGGGGGATGTGCATAATGTAGATATGCTGGATTCTGTAAAGACTAAGGTAGACGGCAGAATCAAGATACTTGAATCCGAGATTTCACTTGATACCGGTCGTCTGGGGGCTTCCGAATTCAAGAAGGAAGAGTTATCTGAACTGAAGAAAAAGTCTTCTCAACTTGCCTCCGAGATCGGTTCACGGATGGCAGAGATTGCGGAAGAGATTGACGAAAATAATAAGAAGACTCCGACAGAAGAAGAGGATCAGGATGACGAAACGGACAGCACAATGGCCAATAGCACGGAAACGCAGTCAACTCCTTAGGAGGATATGCGCTGACCACTTCCTCAGTACGCCCTACGGTCCAGATAAAACGGCCGGAGGATTTCCGGCCATCCCCGCAGAGCGTACGGCTTCTTTAAACAATAGTATCCCATGGCTTACTCATCTCCATGAACAGCTTCTTGCGTCATCCCAGTCCCACATTCCGCTGCCGCCTTTGAATCTTCCTTCGGAGTACCGGCAGGATCTGGATCCAGCTCCAGACTTCTGGCTTTCAATTCCATATTTTTTTCCAGTTCTTCCAACAATCTCTTCATAAATTGCCGTCTCCTTTCTCAGGCAGTCATCTGTTTCTCATCCGATTTCATCCATGGCCAGCCATTCCTTCATCCTGCCAAGCGCCTTTTTATGTACCAGCCGGGTATTACTGTAAGACATCCCCATCATTACCGCAATTTCTTTCAGACTCTTATTCTTGTAATAATGCAGAAGCACCAGGTCCCGCTCCCGCTCTTTAAGCTTCCCCAGGGCATCGGCAAGAGCGGCCAGGCTCTCTTCCCTCAGAAGCCTTTCAAGGCTCTGGTCTCTTTCCGGCAGCTCCGGCAGTTCCCCCAGAAACTCCATGGCGGCATCCCTGCCCCTTTTCCTGTAGTAATCAATGACCACATTATGTGTAATGGTATAAATCCAGGTAGAGTGCACTGCTTTTTCCTCTGAAAAACTGTCTATATTCTGACAGATTTTCAAAAATACCTGTGACACCAGATCCTCCACGTCCAGAGGGTCTGCCACTCTGCTTCTGATATAACTTTCTACTTTGCCAGAAAACCCTTGATAAAGCTCCTGGAACAACTCATTCTTCATTCCAATCCTCCATAAGCCCATTTTTCTGTCTTCTGGAAAGCCACGCCTCACCGGCGGCGCTGACCATTGAAAGGCTGTCTTCCGGCAGTTCCTCTCCATACCTGTGCTCCAGCTCCTGCAGCAGTTCCTCTAATCTGCTGTTTTTCTGGAAGCGTTGGTAATCCAATAATCGTACAAGTTTTTCTTCCATATTTCCTGCCCTTTGTTTACCTTTATTTATTGATACGCCAGACTTTGCATGAGCGCCAGATATTTAGAAAATTTTTATTCTGCCTGCCGTCCTGCCGCAAGCCGGGCAAAAGAACCGTACTTCCCCAGCAGACAGCCTTGTCTCCAGCCTTCCCGCTCCTCCCATTACTTTTCCTGCGGCAGCATCATCCCCATAATATAGAGGTCATAATACTTTCCGTCTAAAAGTGTCTGGTTCCTGCAGCATCCCTCCACAACAAATCCGAATTGAACAAAATCGCTGCGCGATGGCCTGCCAAGGCTGTGGCATAGCAATTTT